>NZ_JBSHLZ010000003.1:0-304885 GCF_053644835.1 Microbacterium sp. NPDC055357
TTGATCGGTTCTCACTGACCCTCGCACGATGGCTCACCAACGTCTACGACGAAGACAACCCTGCCGAATCCTCCACCACTCCAGGGGACGTCACCTCGAGCCTCGCCGTCGTCGCGCCCAGTCACGTGAGTAAATGCGGGAGGCCTCCACGCACGAGCGGCCCTGTGCGTCGCCTGGGCACTCCGTCCTGCTGCGACATCCGGCAGAGTAGCCCCTGCGCGTGCCGTGTTGGATCGATATCCCGATCCCCTGCTTCCGGCGAGCGGCGTATCCCGACAGGTACGCACGCTGCGCCAGTCTGCAGGTCTGCATTCCAAGACCCGAGTTCGGGCACGACTCGTCCGTGCGGCACCCTCGTCGATAGCCTCCGGGCGTGCCATGAGTGAGGTTCACGCCCCTCGCGAGTTCGACGAGGCGAGCTTCATCCCGTGGCAGACGCAGTGAGCGCCTCACTCGCGATGCGACTGCTGACCCAGCATGGGCGATCGTCGCCTCGACGCATGTCAGCCACTCGCTGGATCCGTTCCAGCGACACCCGCCTCTGGACCGACAGCCCGCTTCGTAGCCTTCTGGCGATCCGTGAACGACCAGGGGACGCTCAGCCCGTCGGCTTGGACGCAGCGTGTTTCGCCGCGAGCCATGCGAAGGTCATGTTTGGCCCGAGAGTCCCACCAGGTCCCCCATATCCGGTGCCTGTCGGTGACGACGTGTTCCCGGCGGCATACAAGCCTTCGATCACATCGCCATCGTGATCAATCACCCGCGAATGAACATCGACTTTGGGCCCGCCCTTCGTGCCGATCGTGCCTGGTCGCAGCTCCATCGCATAGAAGGGACCGTCGGTGAGAGGACCAAGAGTGGATGCAGCGGTGCCCTTGTTCCACGGGTCGCCCCACCAGCGATCGTGTGCGCTCTGCCCGCGGTGGAATTCGGGGTCCTCCCCCTTCGCGACGGCCTCGTTCCAATCCCTGACTGTGCGGTCGAGCTCACCCGCATCGATGCCGAGGTTCTCGGCGAGCTGTCTCAACGTCGGAGCGCTGGTCAACCAAGGCGGAACAGTGCCGTCGTACAGGACGCCTCGCGAACCGTACTTTTTCAGATAGGTGTGATCATGGATGATCCACGCCGGAATGTTCGCGTAGCCGAACGCTGCGACGTCCTCCTGGTGGAATGCGCCTCCGAAGGCGTTGTAATTGGCGGCCTCGTTCGCGAACCGACGACCTCGTCGATTAACCATGATGCTCCGCGGACGCGTGCGGTCGCCGTTGATCATGTCAAGATCCATGTCGTTGATGCCGGGCGGAAGGATCGCGATCGGGATCCACCAGGCCTCCCGCATGTTCTGCAGCGCCGCGCCGACCTTCATCGCCATGCGAAGTCCATCGCCGGTGTTGGTCGGAATCGAAGCCGGCTTGTGCACCGCGCCGCGCAAGAATGCCGTGCGGTACTCCTCGTTCCACTCGAACCCACCCGTGGCGAGAATGACACCGCGAGTCGCGCGCACGACGCGTCGGCCGTCTCCGCCTTCGACGACGGCACCGCTTACACGACCCTCGTCGACAACGAGCTCCACGCCCGCCGTCGACGTCTCGATATGCACTCCCGCCGCGAGCGCTGCTCGAAGCAGGAAGCCGATGAGGCTCCCACCCTGACCGCGCTCATCGTCCGCCGCACGCCGCTCCAGTTCTTCGGTGCTCGGCGGCTTCGGCACACCCGCGCCGATCCCCGTCTCGTCCATGCGGAAGTGTGGGGAGTAGTACGGTGTGACCTCAACTCGATCCTGCCAGAGGCCGAGCTCGGCGAAGGGGAACAGCGGCGTCCCCAGTGTGCGGCCACCCTCGGGTTTCCCCCCGGGGTGCTCAGGATGGTAGTCGGGGAGACCGGGGACCGAATAGAACTCGAGGTCGGCATTCTGCTCCAGATAGGTCACCATCCGATGACCGTTCTCCACGAATGCGCGGATCAGCCTTTCGTCGACGAGACCTCTGCCGACGGCGAGCAAGTACGTCACGCCGTTTTCGACGCTGTCCTCGATGCCATGCTCCGCGATATGAGGGTTCGCTGGAATCCACACGTGTCCGCCTGACCATGCACTCGTCCCACCCACACGATCGTTCTTCTCGAAGAGCGCGACTCGCGACCCTTCAATCGCAGCGGTAAGTGCTGCGGTGAGTCCCGTTGCGCCGCTGCCGAGCACAACAATGTCGTAGGCATCCGTTCCAGACATTCCAACCTCCTCGTCGTGGCATGACGCTAGCGCATGTTCGACGCATCTTGCACATATAAAGCGACGTGGCGTCTCGTTATTTACACAGTTTACGCAACGTACCCTTGACGGAGGAGGATTAGTCAATCTAATCTGTGCGTATATAGACGCACGCTGTGCGTCATATGCACGACACCGTCGAAGTATGCCGACGCAGCACTGCACACAAGGACACTCATGACCTACACGCTCCCCGCTTCGACTCAGCGCGCCGAGGATGACATCGACGTCGTTTTCACCTCATGGCTCGCATCGTTCACCCAGGCGCTTGAAAGCGGCGACGCCACCAAGCTCGCTCCCCTCCTGGCCGATGACGTGACGTGGCGCGACTTCATGGCATTCCCGTGGGACTTTCATCACACGATCGGTCAGGAGGAGACGGCATCCCGTCTCACCGAGTACACGCGAGGCTGGCACGCGGCAGGCTTCCAGCCCCACGGCGAACAGGGACCGTTCGAGTCGGCCGGTATGGTCAACGGCTTCTTCGATTTCACAACGCTGCACCGCAACGACCGCGGGTATGTACGGCTTGTCCCCTCCGCGCGCGGCTGGGTCGCTTCAGTGCTGCAGACTCAGGTCGTCGGCCTCCAGGACTTCCCGGAGCGCTCCGGGCATCTCCGTCCCGAAGGAAAGGTCTACGGCATCGTGCCGGGCCGCACCCGCTGGGCAGACGACCGCGCCCGGGAGGCCCGCTTCGACGACGAAGATCCGGCAGTGCTCGTCCTCGGCGCAGGACACAACGGCCTGGCGTTGGCCGCGCGACTTAGCGCGCTGGATGTCCCGACCCTCGTGATCGACAAGGAGGCGCGAATCGGAGACACCTGGCGCAAGCGCTACGCAGCACTGGCGTTGCACAGCAGCGTTCACGGCGATCACCTCCCCTACATCTCACTGCCGCCTACGTGGCCGGCCCACGTGCCCAAGGACAAGGTCGCGGACTGGCTCGAGTCGTACGCGACGTTGCTGGATCTGAATGTTTGGACGAGCACGACATTCCTCAGTGGTTTCTATGATGAGGTCACTCAGCGCTGGACGATCCGCCTCCGCCGCGGAAACGGCACGATCCAGATACTGCACCCGCGTCACTTCATCGTCGCGGGCGGCCTGTTCGGCTCACCGAAGATCCCCGAGATCCCCGGGCTCGAGGACTTTACGGGTCTCGCCGTGCACTCGGACCTATTCCAGGATGCCGCGTCGTTCACAGGCAAGCGCGCCCTCGTGATCGGCGCGGGCGTGAGTGGCCACGAACTGGCGCACGACCTGTGGGAGCAAGGCGCCGAGACGACCATGGTGCAGCGCTCTTCGACGTACGTCGTCACGTACGACACTTACCACAAGCACTGGGCTTCGCTCTTTCACGAGGACATGCCGCTCACACCAGACCTCGCTGATCAGATCACGTACGCCCTGCCCAATGAACGCTCCGACGAGATCAACAAGGAACTCGTGCAGTTGGCGAAGGAAGACGATCGGGAGCTGCTGGAGAAGCTCGAGTCCGCCGGCTTCAAACTCAACTGGGGAATCAACGGCACCGGCATTCTCGGCAACCACATGTCAGGCAAGGACAGCTACCAGATCGACATCGGCGCATCCCAACTGGTGGCTGACGGCCGCATCCGCCTGAAACAGGGCGTGGAGGTCACAGAGATCAGGGACGGCAAGACGGTCGTCTTCAGCGACGGTTCCGAACTGGAGGATGTTGACCTCATCGTTTTCGCAACCGGGTATCACCAGTTCTGGGGCCACATCAAACCGGCCCTGGGCAAGATGGCCGACAAGATCGACAAGGCGTACGGTCGCGCCGCGGACGGTGAATACGCCAACACATGGCGCCGGTCGAGCCAGCCTGGTCTCTGGTTCGCGACGGGATTCATCCGGATGGCGCGCTTCTATACGCCGTTCACGACGCTCCTCATCAAGGCGATTGAAGAAGGACTCGAGCCGATCGATCCCGCACGTCCCCTCGACGACGCAGACTGACGCGCGTGGAGCTTTGGCGGGCAGGCGGGCGAGACACGATCAGCCTCGATCCGGGATCCGTTGAAGCGGAGGGCTGGGACGGCCAGATGTTCATGGACTCCCAATCACTCGGCGCAGATCCATACGCTCTGATGGGGTTCTGGGCGGCACGCACGCAGAGGCTTCAACTCGCACCGGGTGTGACCAATCCGCTGACGCGTCACCCTGCGGTCACGGCGGCTTCCGCAGCGACGACGCAGATGCTGTCGAACGGCCGGGCCGTCCTGGGTATCGGTCGGGGCGACTCCGCGCTCGCGTATCTCGGGTACTCGCCCGCTCCCGTGCGGCGGTTCGAGCGGACCCTCGACCGGATACAAACCCTGCTCGGCGGCGGTGAGGTTGCCTTCGGCGGCGACGACCTGCGTGCTCAGGTTGCTTCCTCGGACAGGCTCGCGCTTGGAGATCGCCCCACCGCCGCCCGCCTGACATGGCTCCCCGACAACCTTCCCAAGGTGCCGCTGGACGTCGCAGCGACAGGCCCGCGGGTCATCGAGATCGCTGCACGCCTCGCCGAGCGCGTCACGATCAGCGTCGGCGCGATGCCGAAGCGTGTGTCGTGGGCGATCGAGGTCGCCCACAAGTCGTCCGAGCATGCAGCAACAGCCCCCTCGCTTGGTGCACAGGTTGTCGTCGTCTGTCACGCACGTCCCGACGAAGTCGTGGATGCCGCCGCTCGACTGGTTCTTCCGCTCGCACGATTCCAGGTGCTGCAGGGTCGTGCGCAAGGCCCTGAGGATGACACCGATGCTTATGCGGCCGTGCGGCGCGGCTACGCGATGACCAAGCACAGCGATTTCGAGTCCGAGAAGCTCGTAGACCAGAACCTTGACCTCGACTTCGTCCGTCGCTTCGCGATCATCGGCACACCGGACCAGTGCACGGCGCGACTCACCGCGCTTGCAGAACTGGGACTTCACCGATTCGTCATCTTCGGACCGGGCTTCTATAACGACGGCGAGAGAGGTGCCAGTCTGTTCTCGAAGGAAGTCATGCCTGCTGTCCGCGAGTGGTCCATGACCCACGTCGCGCACGAGTGATAGCCAACCTCGGTCGACGTTGCGTTCATATATAGAACGCGCTTGCGCGATAACTGACCACCTGTTACGGTCTGAATAGTGCCATCCAGGTGAATTCCATGGCGCTCACGAAACTGACCGAGGAGGCTCGACGTGGGAAATGACGACGTTCTGTCGCGAGGAAGGCTCGCCGGCAGGGTCGCGATCATCACCGGTGCGAGCACCGGTTGCGGTCCCGTGATGGCGCGGACGTTTGCAGCCGAAGGGGCCAGGGTCGTGTTGGCCGCTCGACGCGAGAATCTGGTCGCCGAAGTCGCGGAGTCGATCGGCGATGCTGCGATCGCCGTTCGCGCAGACGTCACCGAGGAAGCCGACGTCGCACGTATGGTCGATCGGACGCTCGAGACTTTCGGACAGGTGGACATCCTCCTCAACAACGCCGCTGTTCCAGGCGTGGACAAATTCATCTGGGAGCAGGAGCTCGACAACTGGAACGAGACGATCGCGGTCGACCTGACCGCGGCGATGCTGTGCACTCGAGAGGTCCTCAAGCGCTCCATGCTCGAGCGTGGGAGCGGATCGATCGTTAACTTCTCGTCGATCGCCGGCTGGACTGCGGCACCCCGGAAGTCCCACTACGTTGCGGCCAAGGCTGCTCTCCGTGCGCTCACCAAGAGCACCGCGAACGAAGTCGGTCCCTCCGGCATCCGATGCAACTGCATTGTTCCCGGGGCCATCGACACAGAGCTGTGGCGCAATTGGATCGCTCGCATGGCGGCGGAGCGCGGCGAGGAGTACGACGCCGTGCAGACCGAGATGGTCCAGGGATATCCCTTGCGCACGATCTCCAAGCCAGAGGACATCGCGAATCTCGCGCTCTTCCTGAGCAGCGACGAGAGTCGCACGATCACCGGACAGTCGATCAACTGCGACGCTGGCGCCTATATGGCGGGTTAGGCCGGAGCACGAATGACCGTCGAGATCCTGACTCATAGCCTTCTCGATGGCGTGGCCGTGCGATGCTATATGCCTCCACGTGAGCAAGGTGCGTCCAGGCCCATCGCGCTGATCGTCACCGGCGCGGATCCCAAGCCATCCTCGGAGTTCGCGACGGAACTCGCATCGGTCGCGAACGCCGTCGTCGTGGTCGCCGACATCCGATGGGAGAGAACGGGGCAGACCCCGATCGATGACGCGGACCGGATACTCCAGTGGGTGCGCAGCAACCACGAACGCCTCGGCACTGACCCGGCACGCGTCGCCATCGTCGGCGAGGGCGCGGGCGCGCAGATCACGACCGCGCTCGTGGAGCGAGTGCGCGCTCGAGGCACTCGCGAGTTCACCCTGCACGTGACGGCCGGCTCCGAGAGCGCAGGACACGCACTCGTCGTCGCCGACGACGCCACCGGCGCCCTCGCGGTCTCGGGCGATCAAGAGAGCAAGGCGCTTGCCCGACAGATCCGCTCTTCGCTCGATGCCCTTGACCACGAACGCATCGCTTCGGGTGCGGCGGCCCCGCCTCCCCCCGCGCTCGACATCGACTGCCGAGTCGAGCCCGCGACCCGGAAGTTCCTCGATCATCTCGCGCGCTGGGACGCCACGAGCATTGCGACGATTCGACGCGCGTACGGTGCGCTCCCCCGGCCCACCGTTCCACCCGCGGACCAGATCACCCGTGTCGACATCACAATCACGAGCGCCGACGCGTCGTGGGAGATTCCCCTGCGGATTCACCGCCCGACACAAGCGGCGGGGCCGCTCCCCGCCGTCGTGTATCTCCATGGCGGCGGCTACATCATGGGCACGATCAATGAGAATGACGATCGACTCGACCAGCTCGCACTCGAACTCGACTGTGTCGTCGTCTCCGTCGACTACCGCCTCGCTCCGGAACATCCGTATCCTGCGGCCCTGGATGACGCAGCGGCCGCCTGGCGCGCCATCCGCGCTCGAGCTGCCGACTTCGGTATCGATGCCCGACGCATCGCCCTCGCCGGGTCCAGCGCCGGAGCAGGCCTCGCCGCTGCCCTGTGCATTCGGTTGAGGGAGCGCGGCGAGCGTCAGCCATGCCTCCAGGTGCTGGTCTATCCCATGCTCGACGATCACGAGCACGCGTCCGTACGCGCTCTGGAGGGGGGCGCCGGCCACTGGGGCCTTTGGCCGCTACGCGCGGAGCGGCTTGCCTGGGCCGCCTATCTGGGCGACCTGGCAAGTGCCGACACACCTCCGGCAACCGCTGTGCCCGGACGGGCGACTCGTGCGCAGCTCGTAGGACTCGCCCCCGCGTTCATCGGGGTCGGCGACGTGGACGCACTGGTCGACTCGAATCTGCTCTATGCCAAAAAGCTGATCGCCGCCGGTGTCACCACCGAGGTGCACGTGTACCCGGGTGTCATCCATGGCGGCTTCGTGCCGCGCCCCGTCACCGAGGGCACCCGACGGTTCCTCCGCGACGTCTACGGTGCGCTTCGACGAGCACTGCACGATCGCTCCGCGGAATGCTGAACGTTATCGACCGATCTGAATTCCCACGAGAAAGTATGTGACATGGACGACTCTTACGATGTGGTTGTTCTCGGTTCCGGCGCCGCCGGACTGACGGCGGCACTCGCCGCGGCGGCCATGGACGCACGCGTCGCCGTGCTGGAAAAGGCGGATCTGCTCGGCGGCACCACTGCACTGTCCGGCGCGGGCATCTGGGTTCCCGGGAACCATCGGGCGAGAGACGCAGGAGTCGAGGATTCGGTCGAGCTGGGGCTCGAATACCTGCTCAGCCTCTCGAACGACATGATCCTTCCCGAACTCGCCGAGGCTCTGCTCCGTGGCGGTCCCGAGTTCATCGACTTCCTCGAGTCCGAAACCGACCTCGTGATGCAGCTGGTCGAGGGCTATCCGGACTACCACACGGAGCACCCCGGCGCGCTCCCCGGAGGCGGACGCACCCTCGAACCCGGGCTGTTCTCGTTCACCGGTATGGAGGCTTGGATCGACCGTATCGGTGGCGACGTCCGCCGTGCAACGCTCGTGGAGATGCCGCTCGGCGGCGGCACAGGAGTCATTCCCCCCGACGTGGTCACAGCGCGCGAGGAACACCACCAGGAAGGGCTCGGTCGCGCACTCATCGGTGGGCTCCTCAAGGGTTTTTTGGCACGCGGCGGCGATGTCTTCACCGGTGTGAAAGGGAGTCGTCTCGCGACGACGAACGGCGCGGTGACGGGAGTCGAGATCGAGTCGGAGAGCGGCACCCGCACCATCAGCGCCCGAGCCGTCATTATCGCGACGGGAGGCTTCGAATACGATCGCGATCTTGTGCGCGCCTTCCTTCGCGGTCCGATCACACGACGTGTCGGAGTGCCCTCCAACACGGGGGACGGACTGCGCATGGCTATGCGCCTCGGTGCCGAACTCGGCAATATGCGTGAAGCATGGTGGTCACCCGTCATCGCAGTCCCCGGCGAGCGCCGCGACGGTGGCGAGAACGGTCTCCTCGTCGCGCGAGAGCGGGCGCTGCCCGGTTCCATCATCGTCAATCGCGCCGGTCGCCGCTTCGCGAATGAAGCGGCCAACTACAACGCCTTCGGAGGCGCTTTTCACCACCTCGACGAATCGCGGCTGAGCTATCCCAATCTGCCTGCGTTCCTCCTCTTCGACCAGTCCACGGTGGACCGCTTCGGTGTGCTCGGTCAGGCGCCGGGAGCGCCGGTGCCCGACTGGATGACGCGCGCCGACACCCTTGAGGAGCTGGCCGTGGCATTGGGGGTGGATGCCGCCGAACTCGCGGCCACGGTGACCGATTTCAACGCCCACGCACGGAGAGGCGTCGATCCCGACTTCTCCCGCGGCCAGAGCGCCTACGACCGCTTTCCCGGCGGTCGCATGCTCGATCCGGACTCACCCCACTCCACACTCGGCCCCCTTGAGACAGGGCCCTTCTACGGCACCGAGATCTATAGCTCCGCGCTTGGCACGAAGGGTGGCCCCCGCACCGATGCCTCAGGTCGCGTGCGCCATGTCGATGGACACATCATCCCCGGCCTATACGCCGCGGGCAACGCAGCGGCGAGCCCGTCGGGAATGGTCTACGGGGGCGCCGGCGGAACGCTGGTGGTCGCCGGCGTGTGGGGCATGAATGCCGGCAAAGCCGCCGCCACCGATGGCCTCGGCTGATTCGTCTGGAGAAAAGAGGCCGAGATGAAGAAGATCGTCTCGTTGATGCGACGCCGCGAGGGCATGACGAGGGATGAGTTCCGCACCTACTACGAGACCGTCCATGTGCCGCTCATCACCCGATTGGTGCCCGGCTGGGTCGATTACCGGCGCAATTATGTCGTCGATCAATCGCACCGGACGGCACACCAGCCGACAGAGCGAGCGCTCGATACGTCGGTCGACGTCATCACGGAGATGACCTTCTCGGATGAGACGGGGTACCGACGTGCCGTCGATGCACTCTCCGACGCCAGCACGGCCGCTGTCATCAGCGCGGATGAGGAGAGGCTCTTCGACCGCAGCCTCACGCGCACGTTCGTCGTCGACGAGTTCTCGTCCACGGCGCCCACCGCCGGCTAACCACCCAACGACACTTCCGGCAGCCATGTTGCGATCTCCGGGAAGAGAATGAGCAACACGATGAAGACGAGGCACGCGCCGATGAACGGCAGCACTCCACGATAGACGTCTCCGATCGTCATGTTCACGCCCATACCTTTCGTGCTCGACTTCGCGATCGAGAGGACGATGAAGTTGAGCAGACCCAGTGGCGGCGCGATGATGTCGATCTCGGCGATGATGATGAAGAATATGCCGAACCAGATCAGATCGATGTCCAGGGCTTCGAGCGGTTCGATCAGCAGCGGCACCGTGAGCAGCATCATGGGGAGCGACTCGAGGAAGATCCCGAGGAACAGATAGACGGGGATCAGGAGCAGAAGGAAGCCCACCCGTTCCAGGCCCATGTCGATGACAGCATCCGCGAATGCCTGCGCAAGTCCACTCAGTGCCATCACCCGAGTGAGGATCATGACGCCGACGATCAGGAACAGGATCGCCGCGACTGCACCAATCGTCTCCAATGCCGTGCCACCGTAGAAGTCCGCAAGCTCGCGGCCTGCACCGCGTCGACGCGGTGCATCGGCAGCTCCCGCCGCTAGACGACGGTCCTGCCGTCGTCGCAGGAGGATCGCCCCTGTGCCGAGCGCGAGTGTCGCGAGCGCTCCGAACGCACCCGCCTCCGTCGCTGTGAACACTCCGAAGTAGATGCCGCCGAGCACGATGATAGCGACGACGAGGATCGGGAGAAGACCCGGCAACGAGGCGAATCTCTCCAGCCACGTGTAGTGGCGATTGTCCCGCGGTGCGGCGTTCTTGCCGAAAAGAGCCCAGATGACGACGACGATCGTGAAGAACGTCGCGAGGATCAGTCCGGGGATGATCCCGGCGATGAGCTGCTGACCCGTCGATGTCTGTGCAACGCCCGCATAGATCACCAGCAGGATGCTGGGCGGGATGAGCTGGCCGAGTGAACCCGCTGCCGCCACCGAGCCGGCGGCGAGTCTCGGCGAGTACCGCTCGCGGATCATCTCGGGAATGGCAACACGCCCGAGCGTGTAGGCGATGCCGATCGAGCTTCCGCTCGTCGCCGCCAGGCCCGCGCCCGCGAAATTCGTCGATATCGCCAAGCCTCCTGGCAGCCAGCCCAGCCAATGCCTCGCGGTGTTGAACGCATGCCCCATCAGTCCGCTCTTGCTCATCGCGATGCCCATGAGCACGAACATGGGGATGACACTGAACGACCACGATGCGAACGTCGACCACACCATGTCTTGCAGCGTTCCGGCGAGTCCTCGCGGACCGACGAGGAGAAAGAGTCCGAGGAACGCGGGCAGCGTCATGGCGACCCCGATGGGTACGCGCAGCAGCATAAGCCCGAGCATGATCAGCACGGTGAATGCGCCGATAAGGAGGCGATCGAGGCCGGGGATGAGCAGCACGATGATCATGGCGACAGTGATCGCCGCCGTGATGATCACACCGATCCGCGCGCGCTGGGCGCGTGGGTGCGGTCGGGGAACGATGACTCCGATGTTGAGCGTCATACTCGCCCTCCGCTCGTGCTGGCTTCGGCGACGTCGCTTCGGAGCCCCGTCGGAACGATGTCTTCGTCCTGCTCCTCGATGTATGCCAGCACTTCGTCCTCGTCGTCCGGATGGAACTCGGGCACCGTGGCCGCCCGCACCAGCTGCGCGATGACCTGAAGCGTGAGTCCGATGAGGCCCACGACGAGAACCCATCGGAAGAGCCAGGTCGGCAGCCAGGGAGAGGTGATCGGGTGCTCGAGGAGTCCTGCACTCGTAATCGCGCGTTCCATCCCGAACCACGCCAAGGCTGCGACCGTGCCGAGCGTGAGGGTCATTCCGACGATCTCGACGATGCGCTGCAATCGCGGGCTACCACCACTCGTCAGCAAACCGACTCGGATGTGCTGGCCTTTCAGGAGCGCATAGCCGAGGCCGAGCGACGCGATGGTCGGCATCCACGCGAACTGGACGAGGTCGATCGTCCCCGGCAAGGGACGGAAGAACATTCTGCCGACGACGTCCGCAACGACGTTCACCATAAGGAGCATCGACGCGACTCCTCCGACTACGCCGAGACCAGTGCTCAGCCTGTCGATCCAACGCAGCCACGCGAACTCTTCGACTGATGTCGTTGTCATTCCAATGCTCTCTTCCTCGAGGACCAGTCGAGCCACACACTCGGCGCCCGGGTCCGGCATGCGAACACGAGCGCCGAGGGATGCATCAGCTCTTCGGCATTGTCGGCACGACCCATTCCTCCCGGAACCGCTCGTAGAAGTCCTCGAGCGTCAGATCGCGAAGCTCCACGAACGAACTTGCGAGCGCATCGGGGTCGGACTCTGCGACAGGGTATCCGAGTTCCTCCAGGATCTTGACCCACTCCGTACGGGTGCCCGTCACCTCGTCGATGGCAGCGACAGGGTCGCCGACGCTGGCGGGTGCGCTGGTGACCATGTCCGCGAAGCCGACTTCGCGTGCTTCTTCCACGACCGGGGCCAGCTGAGTCACATCGGTCACCGTCACCGTGCCATCTGCCAGGAGGTCGCCGAACGCCGCTTCGTTTCGGAAGTTGGCGAGCACGCTCTGGTAGATCGCGTAGCCGCCGGCCTCATGAATCACCTGCTGCACTTGGAATGGCAGTGACTCCCAGAACTCGAGGTTCATGGCGACGCCGGAGAAGAACGGCTGCGTGATCGCGAGCGGCAGGAAGTCTTGCGCGACCTCGTGGAGGCTGAGCGGAGGCCACGCACCCACCGGCGCGAGGTGGCAGTCGACGACGCCGCGCTGGATCGCTTCGTACGACTCGCCGTAGGCGACGGTAACGGGGACGGCGCCCAGCGCCTCGACGACAAGCGTCTGCGCCGCACCGCTCGCGCGGATCGGCACACCCTGCATCTCGCTGACCGTCTCAATGGGCTCGGTGCACAGCGCCATCGTCGTCGGTGACGCGGTGTACCAGATCGGCTTCAGGCCATTTGCGGCGAACTCGTCCGTGATGGGCTCGAAATCCACCGTGAGTTCGTAGCTCGCGACCGCACCGGCCGCGATGTCCTGGACCGGGGAACCGATCACTCCGAAGCCGAAGTCGGCGACCCAGTTGGAGACGGGAAGCTCCTGCGGGAAGTTCGCCGGGTGGAGCGAGCCCATGTCGGCGATGCCGTCACGGAGGCTGGGGAGCACATCCTGCGCAGCGATCAGCGATCCCGACCAGTAGTTCTCAAACGTGACCTTGCCCTCGGTGTGTTCAGTGACGTACTCCTGGAACGCAAGTGTCGTCTGGCCGAACACCTCCTTCTCACCAAGAAAGTCAGCGTGGCGAATGACGATCGGATCGATCTCATCCCAGCCGACCGTCTCGCCGGGTTCCGACGAACCATCACCGGGCTCTGTCTGCCCTGAGCAGCCTGCGAGGAGCGTGAGTCCGAGCGTGAGCCCGACCGCGAGCGGCGCGAGCACCCTCCGGCGCGCTCGTGAAGACGAGAATTCCATGTGATGAGACCTCCACGGTGTCACGACACTGAGCTTTGGACGACTTCATCCAATGTGCCCGAAGCATCCTTGATTCGAGTGATTTGGCTGGGTTACTCCTCGATTCACAGTTCAAATCGAGAGCGCTATTTGATAATACGAGTTCGCTATCTGATCTTCAAGAGGTATTCGAGAAGTTTAATGCAAATTCTGCACATAGATGTTCCATAGATGCTTGCAGGCGCGACTGAACTCTTCCATAATCGATCCCGGGCCGGGCACTGTGAGGCTCATCCCATGAAGGAGCCACGTCATGAAACTCGCCGTGCACTTCGGTGCTCACGATCTGACCGCCGACCCCGGCCAGGTGGCCTACGAAGCGGAGATCCGCGGATTCGACGGGATCGTCTTTCCCGAGCACACTCATATGCCGGTCGAGCACGGCCTCGCACCATACTCCGGGACGGAGGACCGGATGATGCACTATCGACGCATCTTCAATCCGTTCGTCGCAATGGCGTGGGCGGCGGCACGGACGACCACGCTCTCCATCGGCACCGCCGTCGCGCTCCCCGGCGAGCATGACCCCATCATCCTCGCGAAGACTCTCGCATCCTTGGACCATCTGTCGAAAGGCCGCATCGTCTACGGAGCCGGCTTCGGGTGGAGCGAACAGGAGATGATCGATCATGGCGTCGACCCCAAGCGGCGGCGCGCTGTGGCCCGAGAGAAGCTGCTCGCGGTCCAGGCGATCTGGTCGGAGGATGAGGCGTCCTACTCTGGAGAGTTCGTGAACTTCCCTCCCGCATGGAACTGGCCCAAGCCTGACTCCTTGTCCCGCGTCCCTATATTGATCGGCGCCAAGGGCACCGATCGGGTGTTCGATCACGTCGTGGAGTACGGCCACGGGTGGATCCCGTCTGTACGGGAGGACACCGCAGCCTTCGCGACCGATGTTGCGCGACTGAAGGCGAAGGCCGAAGATGCGGGCCGGGACCCCGAGTCTCTCCTCATACACGCGATGGCACCCAACCGTTCCGTGCAACTGCTCGAGGGGTTGCGCGAAGCAGGAGCGCACCGCGCCATCTTGCATCTTCCGTTCGCGGGACTCGATGACGTTCGCATACGCCTGGACGAATACGCTCGCGAATACCTCCCACGCTTCACAGACTGATGCAAGAGAGGTTGCCTCGGCCGACGAACGCCCGAGGCAACCTCTCGCGTGTCGCAGCCTTAGGGTGCGGGTGCGATGACGATCTCCGCGTCAGCCAGGCCGTCGCTGACGATGATCTGGCAACCGAGCCGGCTACATGATCGATAATCGCCCATCGTCGACTCGAGCAAATCGGCTTCGTCGGCGGATGGTGGCGGGAGCAACTCCTGAACGTCAGACGGCACGTAGACGTGGCATGTCGCACAGGACAGCTCACCCCCACACTCCCCGACGATGTCGGAGATGCCGTTGAAGACCGCGACACGCATGAGTGACTCGCCGTCCGAGGCATCGACCGTCCGGACCGAGCCATCCCGGAGTACGTAGCGGATAGTCGTCATGACGCAGACCCGATCAAGGTGCTGCTGCGCGCGCTGGGCGTGTAGCGCACACGCAAGGTGTTGAGTCCGTGAGACCCCCTGTCCGCGATCCAATCGCGATCATCGTCGACGACTTCGAGGTCGGGGAACCGTTCCAAAAGCCTGGGAAAGAAGGTCGCCAGCTCCAGCCGCGCGAGAAAGCGGCCGAGGCACAGATGGACCCCCGACCCGAATGACAGGTGATCGTTAGGCGTGCGAGTGATGTCGAACCGCTCCGGCTCGGTGAACTGCCGCTCGTCCCGGTTTGCCGAGATCTGGAACCCCACGACCCAGTCTCCCGACCTCACTCGCTGTCCTCCGAAGTCAAAGTCGCGCGTCGCCACACGAAGTCTCGTCTTCGCCGGCGAGGCGGCACGCAGCACCTCCTCGACCGCACCCTTTGCGACGCCCGGGTCATCAAGCAGAAGTCGCGCCTGATCCGGGTTCTCGAGAAAGAGGAGTGTACCGACCGCGATCGCATTCCGAGTCGTGTCCAACCCGCCCGCGATCATGGTCGTGAACCAGACCTTCAACTCATGGATGCTGAGCAGGTCGCCGTCGACCTCCATCTTGCCGATGATCGTGGCGAAGTCGTCGCGCGGGTCCTTGCGGCGCTGCATCGCCAGATCTGCACAGTAGTCGAGAAGCTTTTTATGTCCCGTGAGAGATGTCGTGACCTCGTCATCGTCGATCATGTAACGCGGGTCCGCCGCCGAAAGGAACTGCCACGAGGCCTCCGCGAGATAGTCCCAGTCCTCCGGCGGCACGCCGAGCATTCTCAGCACGACCATGGCGGGCACTCGCGCGGCCACGTCTTCCACGAGCTCGCATTCGCCCCGTTCGGCGATCTCGTCGAGCACCTCATCGACGATCTGGTCGACTTGATGCGACAGACGCGACATCGCCGGAAGTGCGAAGTGCTTGTTCATGGGGCGGCGATACAGGTCGTGCATCGGGTCGTCATTGGTGGCTACTTGAACGTCCCAACCCTGGGCATGGCGCTCCTCGGGCGTACGCCGCTTAGGTGCCCTCGGAACTCGCGTATCCCACCGCGAGCTGAACTTGTCTGGCGAGTTCAGGTACTCCTTGACATCGTCGTAGCGGGTGAGAGCCCAGTAGTCCTTGCCATAGTTGCGATCGTGGGTCCAGTGGACCGGGTCCTCGTCGCGCAGCTGCCTGAACGTCTCATGGATCTCCCCGGTCTTGTACCACATGGGGTCCAGAAGACGGTCGTCGATGTCCGACCAGTCAGTCATAATCACTCACTTCCTCGTGCGTAGTGCATATAACGGAGACAGGCGATCTTATATTGCACTACGATCGATAGTATGCCACCGCCTACAAGCCGACAAGCATCCATCCCACGTGAGGAGACACCAGATGTCACCGCTTCCCGAAGACCAGCCTGTGGATTTCACCGCACTCCACACGCTTGCGGGCAAGGTGATCGTGGTGCTCGGCGCGGGCCAGGGCATAGGTCGGCAGACCGCACGCGGTGTCGTGGCTTTGGGAGGACGCGCTCTGTGCGTCGACCGCTCGGAGGAGCTCGCGTCCGCCGTCGCACGAGAAGTCGGAAGCGAGTATTACGTCGCCGACCTCACGGAGCCCGATGCTGTTTCGCAACTCTTCACCGAAGTCGCTGAGAACACCGGCGGCAGGATCAATGGTGTCGTCGATCTTGTCGGTGGCTCCGCGTTCCACCCGATCATGGAGCCATCGTACGAGGTGTGGGAGCGGCAGCTGGCACTCAATCTACATCAGGCCCGCTACGTGATGCAGCACTCCTATCCGCTCCTCAAAGCCAACTCCGGCGGAGCGATGGCATTCGTGTCGTCGGTATCCGGCCTGCACGGCGCACCGGATCATTCCGCCTACGGAGCGTCCAAAGCGGCGCTCGTGTCGCTCGTCCGTTCTGCCGCGATGGAGTTCGCCCACAGTGGCGTGAGGGTGAACGCGGTTGCGCCCGGCGTCACGTTGACGGAGCGTATCCGCTCCACCAGCGTCACGAGTGACGACCGGTCGCTCTACGAGCGTCAGGTCTCGAAGATCCCGCTCGAACGATTCGCCGAACCTCACGAGATCGCGTCTGCCCTCATATTCCTCCTCAGCGATGCGAGCTCCTACATCACGGGGCAGACGATCGTCGTCGACGGCGGTGTCGGCGCTGATACGCCCTTCTTCATCAACCCTGAGATCCGTCGCTCGACCGAGTATTGACCGCGAGCGCACGGCGACCGATCTGACGCGCTTCCTCGAAGAGGCGCGAGTCACCGCGCTCCCAGTTGACAGTGAGGTCGATGACGAAAATCTTCCATCCTGATCGAGTCCGTCTCGCATGGTTGACATAGGTTTCCCCGACCGTGCACTCGCTCTCCCCCGCATCGGCGACGAAGTTCGTCGCCTCCTGGATGGCGCGATAGACGGCCAGATCTCCTTCGACATCCACTCTCACGTTCGCCACTTTGTGTGACGTTCGAGCGATGCCGGCGAACAGCGTTCTGTTCCGGTCGGTGAGCACGTCAGCCAACATCGGCACGCGCTGCGCTCCCAGCCCCACGAATCCGACTCCATCACCCGGGCGGAGTGCAACATCTACCCGGTCGCTCAGCAATGACCGGTAGCGGACCCAGTCCCGCCGATCGATCGCGTCGGCGTAATCGAATGCGAGGCGCCGGACATCCGCTTCGTCGGTCATGCATATAATGCTATCAGTGGTGCCATATATGCCCATCGCATGAGAGACAAGAGTGACCGATGGCCGCTGCTCCGAGCAACCTGAGTAACGAGATGGCCGTCGAGCGAACCGTATATGACTACGCGGCCGCGCTGGACGGCCGCGACCTCCCGCTGCTGGCATCCGTTCTCGCTGACGACGTTGAGGTGTCGGTCCTCGCGCAGGATCAAGAGACGCTCGGACCGCTCTCCCTGCCGCCGCGTCAATTCACCGCAGCCGGCATCGCGACGCAGTATGCGCGCATCTTTGACGGACTCGCGGGGACGCACCATCAGATCACCAACGTGCGCGTGGACACTGACGGTGCCCGCGCCACGGTCGCGGCGCATCTTCAGGCGACCCATTTCCGCCGAGGCGCACCGTCGCCCGAGTACACCGTCGGAGGGTTCTACACCCTGGCACTCGAGCGAGCCGAGTCGAGGTGGCGTCTCACCCGAATCCATCTCGTGACGGCCTGGGAACGGGGGGACCCGGAAGTCCTCAGCGACCGACTTCGGTGAGCCACCCGTAAAGATCACGCGAGCAGTGAGGCAAGATCCTCGGCCTCGGCGATTTCCGTCGCCGTCACCGTGCTCGAAGCCTCCACGAGACGCCGCCCGCGTGTGAAGTCGCGCACAGAGTTGATGCTGTCCAGCGCCGCTACGCGGCCGCCCCGCAGGTACACGACCGCGAATGCGCTGCTCTCGGGATCGCCTCGCACCACGGCCTCGTCACCCGGTGCCATGAGTCCTGCCGTCTGCAACTTCGTATCGTACTGATGAGACCAGAACCACGGCGCCGCGACACGGACAGGGGGCGCGCCGACGATCGCCGACGCAACCGCCCGCGCCTGCGCGGTGGCGTTGGGCACCGACTCCAATCGCGCCGCCTTCGCCTCGGCGAAGGCGTTCTCCGCGAATGCACAGTCTCCCGCGGCATAGATCCCGGACATGTTCGTCCGACCGGAGGAGTCCACCACGACACCGTTGGAGCACTCCACACCGGCCGCAGCGAGCACGTCTACATTCGGCGCGATACCCACTCCGACGGCGATGAGATCGGCAGCAAGCCGCTCGCCATCCACCAGGATGACCTCCGTCGCTGTCCCCGCCCCAACGATCTCGCGAACCCCTGTGGCGAGCCGGACGTCAACTCCTCGTTCGCGGTGGAGTCGGAGAAAGTAGTCGGACACAACGGGGCTGGTCACTCTTGCCAAAAGACGATCCGTCGCCTCGATCAGTGTCACCTGGATTCCCCGGCTGCGAAGCGCTGCGGCGACCTCCAATCCGATGTATCCTCCGCCGACGATCACTGCGGAGGAGGCCGTGCGGGCCCGGTGCTGTAGCGCAATCGCATCATCGAGATCGCGCAGGCGATGCACGCCCTTTAGAGCGCCTCCCTGGATCGGGAGCCGGCGCGCGGAGCCGCCCGCCGTCCAGACGAGGTTCGCGTAGCCGTACACGGCGCCTCTCTCCGTGCGAACCTGCCTAGCGATGGGGTCTACCCGAACGACGCGCTCGCCCAGATCGAGCGAGATGTCCAGGGAGTCCCAATGGTCGTCCGACCGCAGCAGCAGCGACTCGGCTTCCTGTTCGCCCCGGAGGAAGCCTTTCGACAGGGGAGGTCGTTCATACGGCATATGAGGTTCATCGCCAAGGAGCTTGATCGATCCAACGTAGCCGACCTGGCGAAGAGACTCCGCGACGTGAACACCGGCGTGGCCGGCACCCACGATCACCGTATCGAGCATCGTCACTGCCATGCCCATTTCTACGGGTGCGCGAGACTCATGAGGTCGTGCGATGCAGGTGACCCGTCCAGAAGCCGGTTCACCCGATCGACGACGCGCCAACCGGCGTCGGTTCGACGAAGAGTCCAGTGATTGATCGCCGCGCGGAGGAGGATCCACCTCTCATCCTCCCGCCGGATGACGAAGGAGTATGCGAGCGCGTCCGCATCGTCATCCGTGATGTGCACGGTAGGTGTCGCGGTGAGGTGTGCGGAGCCCGTATGGATGAGCTCCTGGTGCCAGTCGGCCTCGTACACTCCGATGAGCCCGGCGGGCGCTTCGACTCTGCTTCCATCCCCCACTCCACCAGAGAAGGAGTATCCGCCACCTTTGACCCACAGATCAGCGGTTGCGGTCGCGCTTCCGCTGTCGGCAAGTGGTCCATAGGCGTTCAGCAGATTGAGGATCGCAAGATGGTCCTCTGCCTTGCGCAGTCGTCCTTCGAGGTGACTCAGTCGTTCTTCGATATCCATCGGCTGCTCCTTCATTCCTCGGCCTGTTTTCCCTTGCGCCATCACGCGAGCGCAGCGTCCGCCCGATCGCGAATCTCGGCGAGGAGGTCGATGTGCCGCGTGAGCGTCGTCAGACCATGTCGCGCCGTCGCGACCGTGATATCGGTGGCACCCGCGTCGCGAAGCCGCGGAAGCACATCGGCGATGTCATCGATCGTGTGGCTGCCCTCATCGGTCGGCAGGAGGCTGAAGACTGCTCGGAAGTCATCCTCCTCGCGACCCTCCTCCCGCAGCAGTTCACGGACCCGGCTCCATGACTCCAGAGCTGGCGACGAGAATCCGTACCCGAAGATGAAGCCATCCGCGAGTCGTGCGGCTCTGCGGAACGCGATATCGGAGGAGCCGCCGAGCCAGATCGGGATTTTCGATCCCGGTCCGGGGAAGACCGCTGCCTCGACGATCTGGTCGAACTCCCCCTGAAAGGTCGTCGGATCTCCCGTCCACAGCTGGCGCAGATAGGGGATCTGCTCGTCGATGCGCCGACCTCGACGCCGGAAGTCCTGGCCGAGAGCCTGGTACTCGACGGGGTTGTATCCGATCCCGACGCCGAGCCGAAGGCGGCCACCGGAGAAAAGCGCTAGATCCGCGGCCTGCCGGGCAACGAGCGCGGTCTGTCGCTGAGGAAGGACGAGGATTCCCGTCACGAACTCGATGCGCTCCGTCAATGCCGCGAGGTGACTGAAGGCGACGAACGGGTCGTGGAAGGGGTCTCGCTCGTTGTAGGCGCGAACCGGCAAAGGAAGATCGCGATCGATGCCGTGCACGGCGTTGACGGGGTGATCGAACATCATGAGGTGGTCGAAGTTCAGCTCTTCGGCCGCGATCCCGAATTGGCGA
Source organism: Microbacterium sp. NPDC055357 (assembly GCF_053644835.1). Classification (NCBI taxonomy): domain Bacteria; kingdom Bacillati; phylum Actinomycetota; class Actinomycetes; order Micrococcales; family Microbacteriaceae; genus Microbacterium; species Microbacterium sp. NPDC055357. Next base: position 20,770 of record NZ_JBSHLZ010000003.1, read on the forward strand.
TACGCGGTCGGATCGCCCTTCAGCTCACTCTGCGGGTAGGCGACGCCGACACGAAATTCGGGAGTCATGACGAATCCTCTTCCTGCCGAAGCTACTACTTCTCCAAGAATACACATAACGAGATAAAGCAAGTCAATAGATGCACTCGATTGCGTCAGCATGGTTCATCTGCTCACAAGTGAGCGGGTAGCCGTATCGCTCGTCAGATGCTCGAAGCGAGAAGCTGTCCGATCTCGGACGCGGCAGCGCGAAGCGGGTCCCCCGCCGCGTCGGCCACAGAACCGACGTATGTGACGAGAGTGAGGGACGCGGGCGGTGACCCCTCAGGCAGAGGGATGGCTGCCGCAACGCCGTGAGCTCCCGGAAGCACGGCAGAAAAGCTCCGCGCGACCCCGGACTCCCGCGCGCGCGAAATCTCCTGCTTCTCGTCGGGTCGTGCGGGACGACTCGCTCTCAGCGCGAAGGCGGCTGCGCCTTCGTTGAGAGGGGTCCGCATCCCGGCCCGGAAGGCGATGTGGTGAAGAGCGGTCGTCGGCTCGCACAAAGCGACCGCCACCGCTTCACCGTTCTGCTCCACGAACAGCAACACGGTCGCGGCGAGTTCGTCCGCCAACTTACGCATGACGGGCAGGGCGACATCTTGGAGTCGGGGAACATACGCGTCCGCCAATGTCGCCAGCCGAGCACCCCCGACGTACTGACCGGCCTTTGTGCGGGTGACGAGCGCGAAGTCGAGCAGTGTCTGCAACAGGCGATATGCGATCGTGCGATGCACGCCTAGCTGCTCGCTCACGTCCTGAACAGACATGCCCTTCTCCGAGGAGATGACGGCCATGAATGCTGTGAGACCCCGGCTGAGCGTCTGGCTCCCCGCTGCGGGTTGCGGAACCAACGGTGCCACGCGTTCCCCACCCCGGGCAATCGCGGCGGGGAGTGCGCTCCGATAGTCGCGCACGCGTTTCGAAATCGTCGCGGCCGCCTTGCGCATGACTTCACCCGCTGTTTCTGCGACGTCGGCTCGATAGGTGATGAGATTCAGGCACACGCGTGGTTCATCCGCGGGCAGAGCGATGCCGGCAGCTACAGCGTATGCCGTCGATTCCACCTCGCCATGACTGAAGGCCCAGCCTCGCTCGCGGGCAAGCGTGACTGCCTCCGGCTCACCGACGGTCGCGGACTCTATCGCACGCAGCGCGTAAGCCGCGGCCCCCCGATCCATCGAGGTCCTCATGCCGGGCCGGAAAGCGATGTGGTGCGTCGCCGTGCTCGGCTCCACCATCGAGAGCGCTACTGCTTCGTCTCCCTGTTCTACGAAGAGCGAGACGGTCGACTGCAACTGATCGGCAAGAGGTCGAATGATAGGAGCGGCGAGAGCGCGGACGTCCGGAAGATACGAGTCGGAGAGTGCCGCGAGCTGATCTCCTGGAAGGTATATGCCGTCGCGACTGCGTGCGACGAGCCGATGGTCCACAAGAGTCTGAAGGAGCCGATAAGCGATCGAGCGATGAACATCGAGCAGATCTGCGACCTGCTGCACGGAGAGCCCATGCTCGGAATCGGCGATTGCAAGGAATACTCGCAGCCCGCGCGCCAACGTCTGGTTACCGTCCCGCGCAGTCGAACCTGCCTTCACAGCCCCTCCGTTCGCCCATAAGCATAGTGTGCGCGCTTACAGTGACTCGGGAGCCCGCGCACTCCGCCTGCATCATCGCGCGCCCCTCCTGAGGCTCTGCTCCAGTGTCACGGCGACTCCAGCCACGCCCCTCATCGCGAGGCCACGCTCGACACGGGTCTGCAGAAACGCCAGCGCACCGTGTCGGAGTCAGAGGTGCAGACCTGCGGAGGACGTTGTAGCGCGACCACGGCTTCCCGGCGTCACATCGATCGCCTCGCCGTACCAAGTGACGCCGTGCGGGATGTTGTCCGTTTCCCACAGCACTGGCTCCCAGTCCGGGTCGAAGACGTGGTACCCGCCTGAGTACAACTCGACGCGGTGGCCCGAGCCCGGATCATGCACGTACAGGTACATGGCCTGGCCCACGCCGTGCTTCCCTGGACCGACACCCCACTCGACGTCGAGATCGCGGATCTGATCGGCAGCAGTCAGCATGTCGTGGTAGTTCTCCAGATTGAATGCAACATGGTGCAGCTGCGCCGTCTGCTCGAGACGGTTGACGCCGAGGGCGACATCGTGCATCTGATTCGTCACAGACATCCACGAGGCCATGAGCGTCGTGGGATGGTCGGGCATCATGATGTACTCGCGGCGCTTGAGTCCCATGGCATCCTGCAGCCATCGCTCCGCCTGGTTCATCGTGCCCGGGCTCGTCTGGATGTTGAAATGATCGAGCCGTCGAACTCCCAGCCCACGACGCTTGGAGCTGTTTGTGGGCAGACGCGAGCGCAGCGGCTCCGGGGCGAGCGGCTTCTCGATGTCGTAATAGAACTCGAAGGGATGATCGCTGAAGGGCGTTAGGAATCGCACCGCGGTTCCGCGTCCGAGCTCCGTTCCGGATGGCACCTCGATGGCCTCGATCTGCTGCTCCACCAGCTGATCGCGAAAGAGCTCGACATCCTGTGGGCGCTGCACCCGAAAGCTGTACGAATTAACACGCGACTCGTCCTGCTGAGTCAGCACGAGCGAATGGTGCACGAGTTCCTGGTAGCCGCGTAGATAAGCGACACCGTCGTCGGTGCGCGCGACCTCTTCCATCCCGAAGAGGTCGCGGAAGAACCATAGCGAGCGCTCAAGGTCGGTCGTTCCCAGATTGATGCTGCCGGCGTGCGCGATCCGCGGACCCGGGTCGTACATCGTCATATCGGTGTGCTTCCTGTCGTGGTGTGATCAGCTCGCCTGCGTCTGCAGGGTGAGCGCGATGTCGGTGAGCATGTCTTCTTGACCTCCGACGAGTTTGCGGCGCCCCGCTTCGAGGAGGATCTGCCTGGCGTCGACGCCGTACAGGTCGGCGGCGATCTCAGCGTGACGGAGGAAGCTCCCGTATACGCCCGCGTAGCCGATCGTGAGCGTCTCACGATCGACACGCACAGGCCGGTCTTGGAGAGGTCGTGCGAGGTCGTCCGCTGCGTCCTCCAGCGCGAGCAGATCGCAGCCGGTCTCCCAACCGAGGAGATTCGCCACCGCGATCAACGGCTCGATAGGCGCATTTCCGGCCGCCGCGCCCTGCCCCGCGAGCGAAGCGTCGACACGATACGCGCCCTCCTCGACGGCCGCGACGGAGTTCGCGACGGAGAGCGACAGGTTTTCGTGGGCGTGAATGCCGATCTGCGTCTCCGGCCTGAGAACATCCCGGTACGCGCGGACCCGATCACGGACCTCACCGGTCGTGAGACGCCCTGCCGAGTCCGTGATGTAGATGCATCTCGCACCGTACGATTCCATGAGCTTCGCCTGCTGTGCGAGCTCCGCTGGGGGCAGCATGTGAGCCATCATGAGGAATCCCGAGACATCCATCCCGAGCGTGCGAGCCTCCGCGATGTGCTGCGCCGCGACATCTGCTTCGGTACAGTGCGTCGCGACGCGTACCGAGCCGACGCCCAGATCCGAGGCGCGTCGCAATTCCTTTATCGTGCCAACCCCCGGCAACAAGAGCGTCGTGATGATCGCCTGCTTCGAGTTCGCGACGGCGGCCTCGATCCACTCCCAATCGGTGTTGCTGCCCGGTCCGTAGTTGAGACTGGATCCGGCAAGTCCGTCGCCATGGGTCACCTCGATCGCAGGAACCCCGGCCGCATCGAGTGCAGCCACGATCTCGCCCACCTTCGCGGGGGTGATCGTGTGACGGATGGCATGCATACCGTCGCGCAGGGTCACATCCTGCACATAGATCTCTGTCGTCATGTCACACCGCCGTCCGTTCGCGTTCCGCAACCTTCTCGGCGGCACGCATCGCCGCGGAGGTCATGATGTCCAGATTCCCCGCGTATGCAGGGAGGTAGTGTGCGGCGCCTTCGACCTCGAGGAACACCGTCACCTTCGTCGTCACGGGATCGGATCCCTCAGGCAGCAGAGTCGCGACGGTCTCCGGTTCCACGGGTGTGAACTGCACCTGCTGCACGAGCCGATAGCCAGGCACATACGTGGCGACGTCGGCCACCATCTGCTCGATCGAAGAGCGCACCTCATCCTGGTCCGCGTCGCCGATGAGGCAATACACCGTGTCACGCATGATCAGCGGCGGCTCCGCCGGATTAAGGATGATGATCGCCTTTCCGCGCCCGGCACCCCCGACCCTCTCGATAGCGTGCGCGGTCGTCTCGGTGAACTCATCGATGTTCGCGCGCGTGCCGGGCCCCGCCGACCGCGAGGAGACGGATGCCACGATCTCGGCATACGGCACTGCGGTGGCACGCCGGATTGCCGCCACGATCGGAATAGTCGCCTGCCCCCCGCACGTGACCATGTTGATGTTCGGTGCGTCGAGGTGTTCGTCGAGATTCACGGGCGGGATGACGAAGGGACCTATCGCCGCAGGAGTGAGATCGACGAGACGCTTGTTGTACGGCTCGAGCAATTCGACGTTCGCGATGTGCGCCGCGGCACTCGTGGCATCCAGCACGATCTTCACATCGGAGAATTCCGGCATGGTGATCAGGCCCGCGACTCCTTCCGCCGTCGTCGGAATGCCGAGGCGCTGGGCGCGCGCGAGACCATCCGAGTCCGGATCGATGCCCACCATCGCCGCGACTCGAAGCGAATCCGATCCACGCAGGATCTTGAACATCAAATCGGTGCCTATGTTCCCGGAGCCGACGATCGCGACACCTGTCTTGTCATTCATCACTCATCATTTCCCTTCGAGAACTGCGCGGTCACCGAGCCGAAGCCCGAGATGTCCGCCGTGAACACGTCGCCTGGGCGCACCGTGACCATGGGCCCCAGTGCCCCCGAGAGCACGATGTCACCCGCTTGCAGTGGCGCGCGAAGGTCGATCGCCGTGGCCGCGAGCCACGCAAGTGCGTTGAGCGGATCGCCCAAGCAGGCGCGCCCATCGCCTTCGGACACGATCTCGCCACCACGATGCATCGACATCCGCGCGTCGATGGGCGACGCCTCCGCAAGGGAAGTCCTTTCGTGACCGAGGGCGAAGACACCCGACGACGCGTTGTCGGCGACTGTGTCAGTGATTCCGATGCGCCACTCGGCGATTCGACTGTCGACGATCTCCAACGCGGGAAGCGCGTACGCGACGCTGGCGCGCACGCGGTCGGCATCCGAGGCATCAGTGATATCCGCGGCGAGCACGAAAGCGATCTCGGCCTCGGCCTTCGGCTGGAGCAGCCGTCTCATCGGAATCACGTCACCGGACTCGAACTGCATGTCGTCGAACAACACCCCGAAGTCGGGTCGATCCACACCGATCTGCCGTTGCACGGCGGGAGAGGTGAGACCGATCTTGCGCCCGACGATGCGAGCACCCGTCGCGAGTCTTCGGCCTGTGAGGATGCTCTGTGTGCGGTACGCGAGATCGATGTCATCCGGGCCCAGGAGATCACGCACGGGATCGCACGGGATGCCGGTGCGCGACGCCCTCTCAAGGCGATCCGCCGCGACGGATGCCGCTTCCATCCCGCTCATGAGGCGCTCAGGAACTCGAGCGCAAGGCGATCGAAGGTCTCGCGCTGCTCCCACTGGGGCCAGTGCCCAGCCTCATCGATGAAGGCGAAGCGTGCGCCCGGGATCCGCTGTGCCATGTCCCTGCCCGCTTTCGCGGGACCGGAGGGATCGTCGCTCGTCCACACGACAACGGTGGGCGCTTGCACCGCGGCAAGCTCATCATCCGTCACGAGATTCCGACGACGCACATCGGGATCCTGCAGGCACAGAATATGACGCATGGAGTCACGGAAGCCTGGGCGGGCATATATCCCGCGGCGCACTTCGACGAGTTCGTCCGTCACCGACGACGGGTCCGCCATGAGCCATTCCAGGCGAGCGCGGATCCGCTCGTACGAAGGATCGTCGGCAGCGGCCTGACTGAGCGAGCGGATCCGCTCCATGACCTCCGGCGTCGCCATCGTGCCACCAGGCGTGTTGAGGATCATGCGCCCGACTCGCTCCGGATGGCGCGCTGCGAACTTGACCGCGACCCATCCACCCAGCGACTCACCGCTGAGGTGCACGCGCTCGAGGCCAAGGGCGTCGATGAGGCCGAGCAGATGGTCGACGTAGACATCGATCTCGAGGTTCTGCGTCGCGAGCGTCGACCATCCATGACCGGGAAAGTCATATGCAATGACGCGATGCGCCGATCCGAGCGCTCGCACGTTGCGGACGAAGGCTTCGAGGTGTCCGCCGGTACCGTGCATGAAGAGGAGCGGCTCGCCCTCACCTGTCTCCAGCACGCGCGTCGACCAGTCGGCGACATCGATATGGCGGATTGTGTAATCGAGCCCTGCCAGTTCCGTCCACAGCGTCATGATGCCTCCTTGAGCTTCTCGTTCCCGCGCGGAGCCTCCGCGTGGGAACGCACTTTGTCCACCGTGGACCCGACGTTGGCGCCCTCCGCCGAGAGACCAACGGAGCGGGCGAAGTCACGAACCATGTCGGATGCACTGAACGCGGGCGCAGCACCACCGACGATGCGGTCAGGGCGAATGAGCAGAACCGACTCGGGGTGCGCGTCGAACCAGGCCTTGACTTGTCCATCGAGGTCGCCGACGACGGTCACGTCATCTGCAAGCGACCCGTCGTCCCAATTCAGCTGAACAGCAGGCCGCGCTGTGACAAGCCTCGCTCCTAGGCGCTGCAGGATGTCCTGCGCATCAAGATCGAGAAGTGCGTGGGGGTCGTTGTTCCACGCGATGAGCGCGAACCAGGGTCCCAGTGCGTCGTCGAGCTTGACGGACGGCGACTGTCGGGTCGCGACCGTCGGCTGCGGGAAGATCCGGCCGACGGGGCTGGGTCGAGACTGCACGCCGACGTGCGTGAGCGCACCGCGGTCCATCGTCGGCATCGGCTTGAAACGCATCTGGACGATATAGCTCTTGACCCTCGGGATAACGGTGATGGAGCGGAAGAACAGGTCCCGCAGCCAGGCGACAAACCTGTTGCGGATCGACACGACGGTGCCGACCTTCCGAGAGAGGTCGACCATCGCCTGCACATGATCGCGGCGTTCGACTTCGTAGCTTTCGAGCAGCGAGTCACTCGAGTGACCCCTGACGGCCATGGCGAGCTTCCACGACAGGTTGAGGGCGTCGCGAATGCCGCTGTTGTACCCTTGCCCCTGCCAGACCGGCATCACGTGCGCGGCGTCTCCGATGAGGAACACGCGACCCTTCCGGAAGCGCGCGGCCAGACGGGAACTGTGTGTGTACACGCGACGCCGGATCACTTCGATCCGGGTCGCCGGCCCGACGTACGGTCTGAGGAGATCCTCGACGAACCCCTCCGCCATGGCCTCCTCCTCGGTCTCGCCCGGGAGCATCATGAACTCGAACCGGCGAATGCCGTGCGGAATGCTGAGACAGACGAACGGTCGGGCGGGATCCGCGCACACGTATGCGCCCGGACGACCCAGCGGATCGTTTCGGAGATCCACGACGAGCCAATTCTCCGACGCCGTGCGTCCTTCGAACGCGAGGCCTAGCGATTTGCGCACCGAACTGCGCCCTCCGTCTGCCCCGACGATGTATCCCGCACGGACACTGCGAACCCCATGCAGCGTCGCGATGCGCAACGTGGCACCGTCGTCATCCGAGGTGATGTCTTCGACGGTCGAGGACCACTCGACCGTCACGTCGTCGAAGCGGTCAAGACCCTCGAGGAGCACGCGATCGGCGAGCGGCTGGACGAAGCCGTTGCGACGGGGCCAGCCGAACTCACCCGTCGAAGGGGCTAGACGAGCGAGATCGCGCCACTTGCGGTCGACGAACGCCAGCAGCTGATGTGGAATCGTGTGCGGGAGCACGCGGTCGACGAGCCCGGTGGCCTGGAACGTCCGAAGCGTCTCGTCGTCCATGCCGACCCCTCGCGGGAAGTCGATCAAGTCCGCACCCGCCTCGAAGACACGGACTCTCAGCCCATACCTGCCGAGCAGGTTCGCCGTCATGAGGCCCGCGGGGCCGGCTCCGACGATCGCAACGTCGATCGGAACATCCGTTGATTCTGCCGCGCTCACGCTACCTCGTTGCATTATTTGTTGACAGCGGTTCTATATCTGCTCAAAGAGTAGAACTCATGGCGTACCAATGTCAACTGCATGCCACGGCGCGACGACGAGTCGACGTGCGCATTCGAGTACGGCATGACTCCGGCCCCGCGACGCCGTCGGGCATCGGCCAAGGCAGGCGTGAGTGAGCCCGGGCGCTGGATACCGCGCGGCGGGGAGTGAGCGCCTCTCGGCTAGCGCACGAACGCCGCGGCGGTGTCGACCAATTGCGGCACGCCCATCTCGAGCGAGGGGGCGAAGCTGTCACCGGGTCGTTCGCCGTTGACCCACCTCGTGTACATGGCCTCACAGAAGACTGCGGACTTCCACAGCGCGAGCGCTTGGTACCAGGGCAGCGCTCCGAAGTCGAGCGACAATCGAGACTGATACCGATCCAGGATCTCTGTCTTCGAAGGGTAGCCGGGCTCGCGTGTGACCGACGTGAGCTCCATGACGGTCGGGGTGGAGTTCTGCTCCGCATAGGTCGCCGTGAAGTAGCCGAGGTCGGCGAGCGGGTCGCCGAGAGTTGCCATCTCCCAGTCGAGTATCGCGGCGACTTTCGCGGGCGCAGTGGTCGCATACATGAGGTTGCCGAGACGGAAATCTCCATGCACGACGGAGACCTCCTGACTGTCGGGCACATGCGCTGCGAGCCAGTTGCCCAGTTCGACCACTTGGGGGATGTCGCGTTGAGTGTTCTGCTCCCAGAGCGAGGAGAACAGCCTCACCTGCCGTTGAAGGTAGCCCGCAGGCCGCCCGAACCCGGCGAGCGGGCCTCCGGTCACATCGATGCTGTGCAGTGCGACGAGCGCGTCCACTGCGGCGAACACAGTGTCGCGACGCTGCTCGGCGGAGGAGAGCGCCGGCGGGGCCTCGTCGGCGATCACGATGCCATCGAGGAACTCCATGACGTAGAAGGGAACCCCTAGGAGAGTGTCGTCGTCGCACGTCGCGAGGACTCGAGGCACCATGACCCCCGCTTCGCGGAGCGCCTGCTGGAGGCGTGCTTCGCGGAGCATGTCGTGCGCGGAGGTCGGGTGCGGGGGTCGCGGGCCTCGGCGCAGCACCATCACGTCGTTTCCGCGGGTGATGCGGTACGTGATGTTGGACTGTCCGTCGCCGATGCGTTGCCAATCGAGGTCACCCCGGCCAAGACCGTGAGCGTCGAGGAAGGCACGGACGTTATCGATGATCAGCAGCGGGGGGACGTTGAGCCGGCGAGCCTCAGCCTGGGTCGCGACGACCTCGATACCGTCCGGGGTCGACGTCACGGACGTTCACCCGCCACCAGATCGAGCCGCGAAGCACCGACAGCGACCGCCCGGGCGCGACGAGCGCTGGCGCGTCGCGAAATCGCCCATTTGTGGGTTTCGTTGGAGCCGTCGTAGATCCGGAATGGACGCACTTCATTCAGGTATTGCGCGAGCGGAAGCTGGTCGGAGACACCGTCGCCGCCGCACAACTGCATGGCACGGTCGATGACGTTGAAGACGGCGTCCGAGACATGCACCTTCGCCACAGACGACATCGCCGAGCCCGCCTTCGGATCAGCCTGCAGTAGTTGGGCGGTCTTCGTGATGATCGCGTCGGATGTCTCGATGTCGATGATCGATCGTGCGATCAGGTCTTGCGCCAGACCGAGGTCCTTCATCTTCGAGCCGAACATCTCGCGGTGCTCGACCCTGTCCAGCGCCGTGTCCAGCGCGCGACGCGCAAGTCCCAACCAGCGCATGCAGTGCGTGAGTCGTGCCGGGCCCAGTCGCACCTGCGCGTAGCGGAAGCCGAGGCCGGGCTCGCCGAGCACCGCGGACTCCGGCACGACGCAGTCTGTGAAGTGCACATGCGGGTGGCCGCCAGCGATCGTGGTGTCGATGGCGTGAATCTGGCCACCGAGCCGGATCCCCGGGTTGTCGAAGTCCACCAACAGCATGGTCGCACCCGCGGGCACACCCTCCGACTCCGCGTTGCGTGCCATCACGATTGCGAACCCAGCGCCGTCCGCACCACTGATGAAGCGCTTATGACCGTTGACCAGCCAGCCGCCAGCCGTGCGGACGGCCTCGGTCGTCAGGGCCGCCGGATCCGATCCGGCACCCGGATGCGGTTCGGTCATGGCGAAGCTCGAGCGGACTTCTCCCGATGCCAGGGGCGCAAGATAGCGCTCCTTCTGCCGCGGGGTTGCAATCAGCTCGAGCATGTGCATGTTTCCCTCGTCGGGGGCCATACAGTTCAGTGCGACGGGACCGATCGGCGAATACCCTGCCTCTTGGAAGATCGGAGACCACTGTTCGATCCCCAGACCCTGGCCGCCGAATTCACGGGCCACGTGCGGCGCGAAGACCTTTGCATCGCGAGCGGCGGCCTGGAGCGCCATCCGCTCCTGGCCTGACAGCTTCTGCCCGGTCGCGGGTTCGGCGGGGATCACCACATCCCGGATGAACTCGCCGGTGCGCAGGCGAAGCTCCTCGAGCTCGGCTTCAGAGACACTCATGCCGTTCCTCCCGCGTTGAGCAGGCCGCCATCGAGGGTGATGACCTGTCCCGTGATCCACAACGCATCCGGAGAGACCAGGAACGCCACGGCACCGGCGATGTCCTTCGGCGTTCCCAGCCGACCGAGCGGATATTCGCCTGCCACCTCGGCTTCCTTCCCCTCGTATAGGGCGGCCGCGAACTGCGTCTTGACCACTGCTGGCGCCACGGCGTTCACTCGGATCTCCGGTCCCAGCTCTACGCCCAGCGTGCGAGTGAGGTGCGCGTTGGCCGCCTTGCTCACCCCGTACCAGCCGATCCCCTCCGAGGGGACCTGCCCGGTGACGGACGACAGCACGACGATGCTCCCGCGACGGTCGCGGAACTTCAGCATCGGGTGCGACACCGCGCCCTGTACCCAAGCGAGCGTGGAGATGACGTTGACTTCGAGGATCTTCCGCGCGGCATCCAGGTCGAGGTCCACGAGCGGGCCGTATACGGGGTTGATCCCCGCGTTGGCGACGAGGATGTCGAGTCCGCCCCACTCCCGTGCGACGGTGTCGAGCACGGCGGTTCGGTGCTCGGGATCATCAGCCTTGCCCGCAATCGGAATCACCGAGCCGGCCGGAAACTCTGACGCCGCTTGCTCGAGCGCCTCGGGCTTGCGGGCCGTGATCACCACTCGTGCCCCTTCGGCGACGAGACGACGCGCGATGCCGAGCCCGATGCCTCGGCTCCCGCCCGTCACGATCGCGGTTTTCCCGACCAGCCGATGTGACCCGTTCTCACCGTCGAGCATCGCGGACCCCTTAGACTGTGACTCCCGAGCGAGCGCTCGGTATGCTCAGTGTGAGTCAGCGACGACTCCCGTGTCAACTTGCGGACTGCGGGACTACCAGTGGAGGTACCCGGTACATGGTGATGAACAAGACGTTCCCGGATGCGCGAACCGCCGTCCAGGACATCCCCGATGGCACTTCGATCGCCGTCGGCGGATTCGGGATCTGCGGCAACCCGATGCAGCTGATCGAGGCACTCCTCGAATCGGGCACGGATGATCTATCGATCGTCAGCAACAACTGCGGTGTGGACGATTGGGGGTTGGGTGTACTGCTGGCTGCGCGCCGCATTCGCAAGATGACGTCCTCCTACGTTGGTGAGAACAAGGAGTTCGAGCGACAGTTCTTCGCGGGCGAACTCGAGGTGGAACTGACGCCACAGGGCACTCTCGCAGAACGGATGCGCGCTGGCGGGGCGGGAATCGGCGGGTTCTTCACACGAACCGGCGTCGGCACGCAAGTCGAGGAGGGCGGGTTGCCGCAGCGATTCGACGGTCGGGGCGGCGTTGTCGTCGCCTCGCCGAAGAAAGCGACCCAAGACTTCACACGAAGCGGGCGGACTGAGAAGTACGTCCTCGAGGAGGGAATCGTCACCGACTATGCGTTCGTCCACGCGAAGACCGGGGACCGGCACGGAAACCTGATCTTCAACAAGTCCGCCCGCAACTTCAACCCGCTCGCTGCGATGGCCGGGCAAATCTGCATCGCACAAGTCGAAACGCTCGTCGAACCCGGCGAGCTCGATCCGGACAGCATCCATCTCCCCGGAGTCTTCGTGCACCGCGTGATCGAAGTCGGAACGCGTATAGAAAAACCGATCGAGCGTCGCATGCTACGACAGGAAGGAGCCTGACCATGGCACGCACACGTAACGAGATGGCCGCGCGCGCAGCACAGGAGCTCAAGGACGGCGCCTACGTCAACCTCGGCATCGGCATCCCGACCCTCGTGCCCAACTACGTCCCTCACGGCATCACCGTCACGTTGCAGTCGGAGAACGGATTCCTCGGCGTCGGCGCGTACCCGACGGAGGATCAGGTCGATCCCGACTTGATCAACGCCGGTAAGGAGACGGTCACGTTGAACCCGGGCGCATCGTTCTGCGATTCCGCGATGAGCTTTGCGATGATCCGCGGGGGAAAGATCTCGCTCGCCATTCTCGGCGGCATGCAGGTCTCCGCTGAAGGAGACCTCGCCAACTGGATGGTCCCAGGAAAGATGATCAAGGGACCCGGTGGCGGCATGGACCTCGTTTACGGCGCGGATCGGGTCGTCGTCGTGATGGACCACGTCGCCAAGGACGGCTCAGCGAAGATCCTCCGCGAATGCACGCTCCCTCTCACCGGCAAACGGGTCGTCAATCGGATCATCACCGATCTCGCCGTCATCGACGTCACGAACACGGAGCTCACACTCATCGAATTGGCTCCAGGCGTGATGGTGCAACAGGTGCTCGACGCCACCGAAGCACCACTTGTCGTCTCGCCCGCTCTGATGGACGATGCCGTTGGGGCAGACTGAGACGATGCCGGATTCGACATCCCCCGTCGCACGAGACGACTGGCGAGACTTCGATTCCGACCCTCTCCCTCCCATTCTCACGGCGGCACTGGGATGCTTCGTCGAGCATGGCTACCACGGCACCACCACCCGAAGCATGGCAGCAGCAGCGGGCTTGTCCGTCCCCGGTCTCTACCATCACTATCCGTCGAAGCACGACATCATCGTCGAACTCATGCGACGCGCCATGGATGACCTGTACGCACGAAGCCTGGGCGCGTTGGCCGAAGGCGCGACCGTCGAGGAACGCTTCGCCCTGCACATCGAATGCCTGGTTCGGTTTCACGCGCAGCGTCAACAGCTCGCGTTCATCGCCGCCACCGAGATCCGGAGCATGCAGCCAGCCGCCCGAGCTCGGCATATCGCCACTCGAGACCGGCAGCAAGCGCTCCTCGAAAGGATAATTGCGGAAGGCGTGAAGTCGGGAGACTTTCGCGCCGTCGATGTGAAGGCCACGACTCGCGCCATCATCACGATGTGCACGGGCGTCTCCCAGTGGTATCGGCCGGCTGGGGGCACCCTCTCACCAGATGAGGTCGCGCGTCAGTACGTCGCCGTGTCCCAGCAGATCGTCCGGCTCGACTCACACAGTGTGTGAACCTCTGATTCGGTGCGCAGGCAACCCGCGGAAATCACACGGTGAACCCGCCCAAGCCGCGCTTCACCCCGGGACGACGCCGCCCCAGATCGATCCCGCCCACTGCAGCTGCGCACCCGAGCACGAGACGTTGCCGCTGCCGTAGCCGCGCTGGGCGGCCATGCAGTTGGCGAGCAGCTCGATGTTGCCGCCGAACAGCGACGCGTACCCCGACGATGCGACGAGCGGGCCCCAGACGTTGAACTGGTAGGTGTGGGCGAGCTCGTGCGCCATCGCCCAGTGCAGGCGACCGTCCGACCACGAAGCGAGGCCCGGCGTGAAGCGGATGACCCCGGGCGACGCGCAGGCAGCCGCGGCACCGCCGCCGCATGCGCCGGCGAACTCCTCGAGCCGCACGTGACCGCCGCCGACGTTGTTGAGCGCAGCGCGCACGCGCGCGTAGCCGCCCGCGACCGGCGCGGCACCGCCTCCGCCGCCCCCGCCCGCCGAGGCGCCACCGGAATACCCGCCCCCGCCGCCCCCGCCGGATCCCCCGGAGTAGCCGCGCGATGCCGCCGCCGCCCGCTCGGCCGCGATGCGGGCCTGTTCTCGGTCGTACTCCTCGACGGCCTTCGTGACATCGCCGGCGTACTCGTCGACGTCGGCGCGGGCGCGGGCGACGACGGCGACGTCGGTGCGTTCGGCGAGCACCTTCTGCTGCAGCTTCAGAATCCCGGCACGCTCGGCCGCCGTCTCGAGCTTGCCGTCGGCGGCCGACAGGGCGGCATCCGCCTTCTCGAGCGAAGCGACGAAGCCCTCGCGCGCGTCGATGAGCACGTCATAGGTCGACGACGTCGCACGCAGACCGCCCGCACGCTCGGCGAGCACGACGGCTTCGCCGCGTACGAGGGCGCTCTCGGTCTGCAGCGCCTCGAACTCGGCGGCGACCGTATCCCGCTCGTGCCGCACGGCAGATCCATCGGCGATCTGCGCGCCCATGACGACGACGGCGCACGCCATCAGCACCACGAGCGAGCGACGGGTTGCGGGGCTCACTTCAGGAACCCCGACGTCGAGGCGAGCGTCCTTCCCTGCTCGGCGAGGCGCACGCGCAGGTCGGCTTCGCGCACTCGCGCGAGCGCGTTCGCGTTGCGTGCCGCGGCGAGGGAGTCCTGCACCAGGATCCTCTCGGCGATGAGGGCGTCGCGTTGGCGGGCGAGATCCTGCTCGGCCACCTCGACGAACAGCACGCCGGCCGCCGTGGCGGCGACGATGAGGGCAGCGACGAGCCAGCGTGGACGCACGAGGAGCGGTACGCGACGCAGCGCGACGGCGGACGGTGGACTCCAAGCCGGTGACGGGATGGACTGGGCCATTGGCGTGGCCTGCCTTCGACGAACCCAGTGGCGACGCACAGCGGGTGCTCCGCTCCCGCGGCGTTGGGGACCGCCCCGGAACCGGTGGCCGGCGAGCCGACCACGCCCCCCTGTGCATGGGTAGAGCCCAGCCTAGAGCCCGACGCGTTCGGGCGCGAGTGTCACTCCGCGGGCGGCGCGCAGACGGCCTTCGCGGTGAGCTGTTCGCGATACTGCTCGGGTGTCCACGGCAGTCCCGCTTCGGGGGCGGTTTCCCCGGATGCCGCGGGCGCTTTCGATGCGATCGCGGCGAGCTCCCACGCGAGCTCCTGGGCAGGTGCCGCGCCACGTACCGAGTTGTTCAGCGCGACGACGACCGTGAGACCCGTTTCGGGATCGGCGAACGCCGCCGTGGCGTACCCGGGCATCGAGCCGTAGTTGCCGACGAGCGATCCGGCGATCACCGCGCCGCCGGCCGTCGTGAGCCACGAGGGCGCCGAGTCGCTGAGCGGCTTGGCGTCGGCGAAGCGGCTCTCGGCGAGCTGCTCGGACAGCAGCGCGCCCGTCGCGAGGGCCTGCACGTACTGACGCATGTCATCGACCGTCGACACGGCACCCGCGTCGGTGAACCCGATGCTCGCGGAAATCGTCGAGACGTCGACCGGCTCGGCGCACATCCAGGCGCCGGCTTCGTCCTTCTCGAGGGTGAGACCCGTCATGCCGCCCGCGACCGGAGCAGCAGCACCCGCCGGCAGGCGAGTCGCCGTGAGATCGAGCGGTTCGGCGACGTGCTCCTGAAGCAGGGCACGGGCGGAGCCGCCCATCACCCGCTCCATCGCGAGCCCGAGCAGAACGTAGTTGGCGTCGGAGCTGACGAACTTCTCGCCCGGTTCCGTCGACCGCGGCTGGCCCAGGCCGTAGCTGGCCAGCTCACGCGCGTTCCACACGCGCTGCGGGTTCTTCGTCCACACGGGTCGCAGCTTGCCCGCGTACGAGCCGATGCCCGACGTCCCGTCGCACAGCTGCTCGAGGGTCACGTCCTTCAGGTCGGCGACGCCCGAGACGTACTGAGAGACGGATGCGTCGAGTTCGACGAGCCCGTCATCGACGGCGGAGTACAGCAGATCGCACGTCATGGGCCGCGTTAGCTGCCCGATGCGGAAGGGCATGTCGGTCGTGACGGCCGCGCCCCCGGGGGTCTGGGTGCCGACTCCGCTGACCCATGAGCCGCTCCACGGCGCCCACACGCCGACGACGGCGCCGGTCGCGCCGATCGTGCCCATCGCGTGAGTGACGGCATCGCTGAGCAGCTGCTGCGTCTCGTCGGCGAAGGCCCCTTCGACCTGCGTGGGAAGCTCGACGGTCGGTTCGGGCGCGGAGCAGCCGCTGAACGCGACGGCGAGCACGAGCGCGGCCGCGACCGCACCCGCGGCGCGCCGCGGTTTCCTGACTGCCCGCATGGCCACCCCCGACAAGAGATTCAAACACACCCAGGTCACGAGGATGTCACGCCGATCCGTAGGCTGTGACGCATGACGCACACCTTCGACGATTCCGTGCGCACTGCGGTGCTCCACCACATGAACGACGACCACAGCGACGACAACCTGCTCATCGCCCGCGCGTTCGGACCGGCAGGTGACCCCGCCTCGGCGACCATGACGGGTCTCGACGGCGACGGAGGCGAGTGGATCGCCCGGCTCGCCGACGGCACCGAGGTCTCCTTCCGCGTGCCGTGGCCCGGCGGCGCCATCAGCGAGCGCCCCGAAGTGCGGCGCGAGATCGTCGCACTGTACGACGCCGCGTGCGAGCGCCTGGGCATCGAACCGCGTCCGCACGCGTGACCGCGGGAGTATCATCCCGAGCCCTCCGAGTAGGTTAGGCACGCCTCACCGGCCTAGACTGGGGAGCATGAGCGACGTCATCCCCTTCTCGAAAACACTCTGGGAACGCTCCACGAGCGCACACTCGGGAAGCGAGCACTCCGGCTTCATGGCCGACCTGCTCAAGGGCGACGGCACCCGCGAGGACTACACGGCCCTCGTCGCGCAGCACTGGTTCATCTACGAGGCCCTCGAGCGCACCGCAGCGCAGATGCGCAACGACCCCGTGGCATCCGTCTTCATCAGCGACAAGCTGACGCGCCTGCCCGCCCTCGAAGCCGACCTCGAGTTCCTCGTCGGCAGCGACTGGCGCGACCAGATCGAACCGCTTCCCGCCACGAAGCGCTACGTCGACCGCATCAACGAGGTCGGTGCGACGTGGGCGGGCGGTTTCGTCGCGCACCACTACACGCGCTACCTCGGCGACCTGTCGGGCGGCCAGTTCATCGGACGCCTCATGGCCCGGCGCTTCGGCTTCGGGACGAACGGCATCGGCTTCTACGTCTTCGACGACATCGCCGACCCCGCCGCCTTCAAGGACGTCTACCGCGAGCAGATGGACCAGGCGCCCTGGGATGCCGCCGAGCAGGAGCGCGTCATCGACGAGGTGCTGCTGGCATACCGATTCAACACCGAGCTGTTCGAAGACCTCGGCGCCGCCAAGTCGACCGCCGTCGCCTGACCCCCCCTTCGACAGGCTCAGGGACCGCGACAGGCTCAGGGACCGCGACAGGCTCAGGGACCGGCGGGGAGCGTCGGCGTCGATGCCTGGCGCCGGGCGCCGGCGATGAAACGCCGCACATCCGGGTCGACCCGGATGTCGCTCGGGCGCAGCGGCCGCGTGAGATAGAGGCCCTCGAGCGACGTCAGCCGTGACAGCGCGACGTACGTCTGGCCCGGAGCGAACGCCCCCGATCCGAGGTCGACGATCGCGCGGTCGTACGTCTTTCCCTGCGACTTGTGGATCGTGACCGCCCACGCCAGGCGCAGCGGGAACTGCGTGAACTCGGCGACGATCTCGCGCGTGAGCGCCTTCGATCCGGGGTCGTACGCGTAGCGGTACTTCTCCCACACCGCCGGCTCGACCTCGACCTCGTCGCCGTCGACGTCGACGCGCACCGTGCCGCCCGCGATCCGGGTGACCCGCCCGATCGTGCCGTTGACCCACCGCGGCGGGTCGGGGAAGGCGCCGCGGTCGTTGCGCAGGAACATCACCTGCGCGCCCACCTTGAGCTTCAGCTCGGGGTCGGCGGGGTATCCGGCCTCGCCCCGACCGAAGTCGCCGCTCACGTCGGCCTGTGCCGTCTGCTCGCGGCCGCGCAGTTCGGCGAGGTGCCGGCGGTTGATGTTGTTGACGATTTCGTTGCGGGTGGCGAGCGTGATGATGGGGGGCTCGTCGTCCGAGGGATCCGGCGGTCTGCGGGCCCCCGTGTCGTTGAGCGCCTGCGCGATGTCGGCTGTCACGACGCCGTGCCGGACGGCGTTGAGCATCGCCTTGAACCCGTCATCGGACTGCCGGTGGATGTCGACCAGCTCGCGGATGTGCAGCTCGGCGCCGTGCCTGCCGAGATCGATGAGCCCGTCGAATCCCTCACCGGTTGCTGAGCCTGTCGAAGCACCCGCCCACACGTGCGCGTCGAAGAACCAGAACGACCGGTAGTGATCGCGCACATAGCGCAGCTCGTCGCCGCGCGGCGGCACGGGAGCCAGCTGGTACGGGTCGCCGAACATGACGATCTGCACCCCGCCGAACGGCTCGTGCCGGCGCCCCCGCGCGAGGCGCAGCGACCGGTCGATCGCGTCCATGAGGTCGGCGTTGACCATCGAGATCTCGTCGATGACGAGCGTCTCGATGGCGTTGAGGATCTTGCGCGTGGCATCCGTCTGCTTCTCGTCGCTCGACCCGATCAGGCCGATCGGCAGCCGGAAGAGCGAGTGGATCGTCTGCCCTTCGACGTTGAGCGCGGCGACGCCCGTCGGCGCACAGACCGCGATCTGCTTCGACGTGTTCCATGCCAGGTGCTGCAGGAGCGTCGATTTGCCCGTCCCGGCGCGGCCCGTCACGAACACGTGCTCGTTCGTGTCTTCGATCAGACGGAACAGCGCCTCTTGTTCGGCAGACAGGGGCGGCGTGGTCACCGATTCATGGTAGCCATCGGATGCCGCACCCCGGCCCGGCAGCCGCTCATCTGTGCACAGATTCCGCGGGGGAAAGCACTCTTCCTAGACTGGGTGTCGTGAACGAAGCGGCCGGCAGCACACGAGCGCGGCGATCCCGCAACCGCCTCGCGGTCGACCTCACGCTGCTCGGTCTGGTCGGGGTGCTCCTCGTCGCGGCGGTCGCGGCGGGCGTCGCGACGCTGTACCGCGAGTTCTACTCGCCGACGGCGTTCGTGGAGCGCTACCTCTCCCTCCTCGCCGACGGCCACGCCGCCGAGGCGCTGGCTCTTCCGGGCGTCGCCGTCGACACCCCCGACCTCGAAGGCGCCGGTCTTCCGCCCACCGCGTCGGACGCCCTGCTGCGCCGTGACGCCCTGGCCTCGCTCAGCGATGTCGAGGTCGTGTCCGAGACCGAGCAGGACGGCGTCTCGCGCGTCGCGGTGACCTACCGCGCGGGCGGCGTCGACGGACGCACGACCTTCTCGATCGA
The DNA here is from genome assembly GCF_053644835.1 of Microbacterium sp. NPDC055357. Classification (NCBI taxonomy): domain Bacteria; kingdom Bacillati; phylum Actinomycetota; class Actinomycetes; order Micrococcales; family Microbacteriaceae; genus Microbacterium; species Microbacterium sp. NPDC055357. Next base: position 40,276 of record NZ_JBSHLZ010000003.1, read on the forward strand.
GCGCGACGGCACGATCGGCGTCGCCCCGACGTGGCGGTTCGCCGAGAGCCCGCTGGCCGTGATGGACCTCGTCGTGCGCGGGTCGATGTCGTTCGACGTCAACGGCTTCGAGATCGACAAGCGGCAGGTCTCGCCCGACGGTCTCGACGCCGACCCCCTCGCGCCGGTGTCGCTGCTGGTCTTCTCTCCCGCGTTCTACTCGGTGTCGGTCGACACCGCGATCTCGTCGACCGCCGGCGTGGGAGTGCTCTCGGACAGCCCGTTCTCGGCCGTCGCGGTCGACGTGCAGGCCGAGCCCACCGAGGAGTTCGTGGCGGTCGTGCAGCAGCGCGTCGAGGAGTTCCTGACGTCGTGCGCGACGCAGCAGGTGCTGCAGCCGACGGCATGCCCCTTCGGGTTCTATGTGCAGGAGCGCATCGCGTCGGAGCCGGTGTGGTCGATCGTCGCGCAGCCCGTCATCACGCTCGTGCCCGACGGCGCGGCGTGGGTGATCCCCGACACCGAGGCGATCGCGCACATCGATGTCGACATCCGCTCGCTCTTCGACGGATCGGTCAGGTCCGTGAGCGAAGACGTGCCGTTCGTGCTGACGGCGCTCATCACGGTGCTGCCCGACGGCACCGCGACGATCACCGTCGGCGGGCCTGGTCTTCCCTGACGCTGCGGCGGGCGTCGCGCTCGGCCAGCTGCGCCAGCTGCGCGTTGTAGGCCTCGAGCTCGGCGTCATTCGTGCGGTCGGCGTGCCGGTCGCTGCGCTTCTGCACCCGGGCGTCGGAGCGCGACCACTGGATCGCGACCGTGACGGCGAGGATGAGCGTCGGGATCTCGCCGACCGACCACGCGACGCCACCGCCGATGTACTGGTCCTCGAGCGGTGTCGCACCCCATTCGCGGCCCATCGACCCGTACCATTCCGCGACCATGAGCCCGGACTGCATCATGATCGAGATGCCGAAGAACGCGTGCATCGCCATGACGCCGACGAGCAGCAGCAGGCGGCCGGGGTACGGCAGACGCCACGGCACGGGGTCGATGCCGATCAGCGTCAGCACGAAGAGGTAGCCCGAGATGAGGAAGTGCGCGACCATCCACTCGTGGCCGAGGTGGTCGTACAGCGCCCAGCGGAAGAGGTCGGTGTAGTAGAACACCCACAGCGACACGACGAAGATGCCCGCGGCGACGAAGGGGTTCGTCAGAACGCGGGACACCGGCGTCTGCACGGCCCACAGGATCCACTCGCGGCCGCCTCGCGTGCCGTCCTCGCGCTTGCGGATCGCCCGCGCCGCGAGCGTCACGGGGGCGCCCACGACCAGCAGCAGGGGAATCGCCATCCCGAGCAGCATGTGCCCGATCATGTGCACGCTGAACAGGTAGTCCTGGTAGACGTTGATGGGTCCCGCCGTCACCCAGAACAGCAGCAGCAGTCCGAGCGTCCAGGACACGGATCGCAGGAGCGGCCAGCGGTCGCCGCGCACGTGCAGGCGTCGCACGCCCGCCCAGTAGAAGAAGAGGCCGAACGCGACGGCGAAGACCCAGATGAGGTCGGGGTTCCACGACGTCAGCCAGCGCTCGGGGGTCAGTTCCGGGGGCAGCGGAGCGAGTGTCAGGATCTGCGCCGGCGTCGGCACGGCGGGGATGACGGGCTCGACGGGCGGAGGCGTGCGTGCCAGTGCCGCGGCGGCGCCGCTGGCGATGCCCATGAGGGCGAGCTCGAAGGCGATGAGCCCCCAGAAGCGCCGTGACGCGCCGTCTTCGCGCAGCCGTGCGATCAGCCGCTGCCGGTACCAGGCACCGAGCGCGCCGATCGCGATGAGGGCGACGATCTTGACGATGAGGATGACGCCGTAGGCCGAGGCGAGCATCGACCATTCGCCGAGCCCGATCATGGCCCGCACCGTGCCGCTCGCGGCGACGACGATGAAAGCCGCGAGCGCGATGCTCGAGTAGCGGCCGAGCACCGTGGCGACACCGTCGCGATCGAGGAGCGGCCGCACGAACACCATGAGCATCAGTCCGCCGAGCCACACGGCGGCGCCGATGATGTGGATGATGATCGCCGTCATCGCCTCGTGGTGGAACGCCGCCTCGCCGGAGTGTCCCTGCGTGCCCATCGGCACGAGCGTGGCGATCGACAGTGCCGCGACGAGCAGCGTCGCCGTCCACGACCGGACGGCGAAGGTCAGCACCGTCAGCAGCGCTCCCGCGACCGTCGTGATGAGCCACGTGCGGCCCACTTCGGTCTCGGTGAAGAAGCGCCCCAGCTGGGCCCCGAATTCGGGGCTCGCGCTGATCGCCGGGTTGAACGCGTCGACGAACGTGAAGAAGCCCGTCGCGCCCGCGGCCACGGTGAAGACGGCGGCAGAGACGGATGCCGCATCCAGCGCCGTGTCGAAGGGGCGCTCGCCCGCCTTGAGCGCGAACAGCGCCGTGACGAGGACCCCGACGACGCCCGCGGCGGAGAGGTTGACGAGCAGCTTCGAGATCGGAAGCCCCCAGCGCACGATCGGACCGGGGTCGGCGATCGCGAGCGGCTCCGCGCCGCCACCGAAGGCGAGCGCCCAGGCGAGGGTGACGAACGCGGCCACGACGAGGATCGCCGGGCCGACGGAGCGCAGGCTGCGCGGACGCGCTCGCCGCGCGGCTCCGGGCGGCGCAGCAGCGACGTGGGAAGAAGGCGCGGGGGTCACGATCCCAGCCTAGGCGCGCAGAAGGGGGATGCCGAGCGTTCGGCATCCCCCTTCGAGAGACAGAGGTCTCGATCCGCCTCGACGCTGCCCGCGGCAGCGTCGACCCGGGATCGCGGTTACTTGACGGCGGCCTTCAGCTTCGAGCCGGCCGTGACCTTGACGCGCTGGCCCGCGGGGATCTTGATCTCTTCACCGGTCTGCGGGTTGCGGCCCGTACGTGCCGACGTCTCGACGCGCTCGAACGAGATCCAGCCCGGGATCGAGACCTTGCTGCCCTTGGCGACGGCCTCGGAGACGGTCGAGAAGAGTGAGTCGAGCATGCCCGACACGGCGGACTGGCTCTGGCCGGTCGCGCTGGCGATGCTCGCGACGAGTTCGGTCTTGGTGATGGACTTGTCAGCCATTTGGGTTGTCCTCCAAGGCGGCTTGAGCACCGCCCCTATTGCTGGGACCGGTTGGCGAGCGCCTTCCGGCTGGTCGGATCGACCGCCTTGACTATAGTCACGAAACCGCGGAATCACGCGGATTTCTGCCGCTTTTCGACGTTCGTGACGGCGTGTCGGGGTCTTCTGTGGCTGTTGGGGCCGCTGTGGCGACCGTTTCGGGGGTTCCGGCGTGGAGACGGCGCAGCGCCGCGACGACGTCGTCGTGCCAGCGACGGGCGGCCGGGAGGACACCGGTGAAGAGGGGAGTGTCGTGGGTCACGCCGAGATACTGCGCCACGCTCGCGTCGACGCCGGCCGCGCGCAGCGCCGCGCCATAGGCCGCCCCGTCGCCGCGCAGCGGGTCGTATTCGGCGGTCAGGATGACGGCGGGCGGCAGCCCCGCGTGCGACGGTGCGCGCAGCGGTGAGGCGTACGGTTCGCGCGCGTCCCCGGCCTCGCCCAGGTAGGTCCGGGCGACCGAGCGCAGTTCGCGCAGCGCGATGATGCTCGGGATGCCGAGCGCCCGGGTCGCGCGCAGGTCGAGGTGCCGTCCGGTGAGGTCGGTGACGGGCACTTCGAGCAGCTGCAGCCGCAGCGGCATCGCGGCGCGGTCACGGTTGACGAGCGTGAGCGCCGCGGCGAGGTTCGCTCCGGCCGACGTGCCCGCGACGGCGATCCGGTCACGGTCGATGCCGAGGTCGTCGGCCTGCGCGAAGAGCCACTCGAGCGCACGATAGGCCTGCTCGACCTGCACGGGGTAGCGCTGCTCGGGGGCGAGCGCGTAGTCGACGGCGACGATGACGACGCCCGCATCCTGCGCACGGCGGCGGAACGCGGCATCCGTCGTGGGATAGTCGATGCCGCCGATGCGGAACGCCCCGCCGAAGAAGGCGAGCACCGCCGGCAGGGGGTTCTCGGCGAGGGTCGGCCGGTACACGCGCACACGGAACGACGGCTCTGCCGCGACCTCGTGCTCGCTCGTCGGCAGGTCGGGTCCGGAAGTGCCGACCGTGCGCAGCTCGGTGCGGTCCCACGCGAGTGCGGCCCGGCGATGACGCGCGCGCGGGCTCAGCGGCGCTTTCGGACTCGAGGATGCCGGTGGGCGTGAGAACGGCCAGAGCGCCGCCAGCCGCGAGCGCGCCGAACCGACCGCCTGACCGAGCAGGTACCGGCGGTGCACTCGAAGTCGCTCGGCGAAGAAGGGATCCAGCGGCACGCGTCCATTCGACCACGACGCGCCCCGGGAAAGGCGAAAGGCCCGGAGCGGACTCCGGGCCTTTCTGCTGCGGTGGTGCTTACCAGCTCGACTTGGTCACGCCGGGCAGCTCGCCACGGTGCGCCATGTCGCGGAAGCGGACACGTGAGATGCCGAACTTCGTCAGCATGCCGCGCGGGCGGCCGTCGATGACGTCGCGCGAGCGCAGACGCACGGGCGACGCGTCGCGGGGCAGCTTCTGCAGACCCAGGCGGGCGGCTTCGCGCTCTTCGTCGGTCGAGGTCGGCGAAACGAGCGCCTTCTTCAGTTCGGCGCGCTTCGCGGCGTAGCGGTCGACGACCGCCTGGCGCTGCTGGTTGCGCGCGATCTTGCTCTTCTTGGCCATGCGATCAGCGCTCCTCTCGGAAGTCGACGTGCTTGCGCACGACAGGGTCGTACTTCTTCAGCACGATGCGGTCGGGGTTGTTGCGGCGGTTCTTGCGCGTCACGTAGGTGTACCCCGTGCCGGCGGTCGAACGCAGCTTGATGATCGGACGGACGTCCTGAGACTTCTTGGCCATCAGAGCTTCACACCCTTCGCGATCAGGTCCTTCACAACCGACTCGATACCGCGCGCATCGATCACCTTCATGCCCTTAGCGGACACGTTGAGGGTGATCTTGCGGCCGAGCGAAGCCACGAAGTAGGTCTTCCTCTGCACGTTCGGGTCGAAGCGGCGCTTCGTCCGGCGGTGCGAGTGCGAGATGTTGTGACCGAAGCCGGGAACTGCTCCAGTCACCTGGCACACTGCTGCCATAGTGATGTCTCCTTAGTACCGTGACACCGGACGGTGTCACCCAAGATCCCTTGTCTGCATCCTCGTGAGGATACGTACTGCGTACTGGAGTGCACGCAGACAAAGAGTCAGCCTAGCACAGGGCCGGCGCCGCGCCCCCACCGGAAGGCGGACACGGTCGGGTCCCCCGGGATCCAGAAGCGCCACGGAAAGACGGCCGTGCCCGCGACGCCCGCGACGCCGACGCGCGGCCCCGTCGCGACCTCGGCGAGGGGCTCGTCGCGCAGAGCGAGGCGCGCAACGGCTCCGTGCAGCGCCGCGCCGGTGACGACGTCGATGCCGTCATGCAGCGGATGCCGCAGGCCGACGGCGTCGCCGAGCCGGCCGGGACCGCGGGCGAGGTCGCGCGCGACGCGCGCGGCGGGGCGACGCCGGGATGCGGCATCCGCTCCGTCGATCACCTCTCCCCCGCGCAGCAGGACTCCGCCGGCGAGGCCGTCGGGTCCGCACACGACGTTGACGCACGAATGGATGCCGTGGCTCAGGTAGACGTAGAGGTGCCCGGGCTCGCCCCACATGGTCGCGTTCCGCGCCGTGCGCCCCATGCGCGCGTGCGAGCCGGGATCGGGCACGTCGCCCGTGCCGCGACCGTGGTAGGCCTCGACCTCGGTGATGCGCACGGCGACCTCTTCGCCCTCGACGACCGTGCGCAGCACTCCGCCGAGCAGACGCGGCGCGACCGCGAGGGGAAGGGCGGCCAGCTCGTCGCGAGCGGCGGGATGCAGCGCCGCCGTCATGAGGTCGGCACCCGGCACCACGAGAGCGCGAAGCCCTCCAGCGACACGACGGGCTCGGCATCGTCGAGTTGGAAGATCCGCGTCTCGAGCCTCTCTGGCAGGGGCAGCAGGTAGCCGTCGTAGGGGTTGTCGACGGCGTCGGGGGCGACGGTCACGGCGGCATAGCGCCCACTGGGCGAGACGCACGTCTGCATGAGCGCATCGGTGGGGCCGATGTCGGCGATGCCGCGGCTCGCGCCGTCGCCGTCCACGAGCGCGACCGACGTGCCGAGCGAGCGCGTGCCCGTCTCGTCGAGCACGACCGACGAGCGCAGCGTGCCGCCCCCGGGCACGGGCAGTGCCGTGCCGAGGAGGCCGAGCTCCTCGTCGGGCGTGACGAGCGGGCGCTGGGTGCCGTCGGTGAGGTCGAGCACGACGATGCCGTCGAGTCGCTCGACGATCGCCTCGGTGCCGGCGACGCCGTCGATCGAGATCGCGGTGCCCAGCGAGGTCGCCTCGCCGCCTTCCGCGCCCGTGAGGAGCAGGTTCCCGTCGAAGGTGAGCAGCAGGATGCTGTCGGTCTCGGGCACGAACCGCCACTGCGCGATCCGCGCATCGGTGCCGGCGACCTCGATCCGGGTGGGCGTGTCGCCCGCGACCGTGAACAGGGCGCTCTCGAGGCCGCCCGCGTCGCTGAGGGTGGCATCCGAGTAGGTGAAGCCGATCAGATCGCCGCGGTCGGCCGCCTGCAGGTGCGTCACGACGCCGTCGTCGCCGGGGAGCGGCAGCGCGCGCTCGCCCGAGCCGTCGAGGTCGGTCACCAGCAGCGCGGGGCGATCGTCGGCCGTGCGCACCGAGACGACGAGCTGGGATGCCGTCGCGCGGAAGTCCTCGATGTCGGGATGACTGAACACCGGCACCGCCTCATCGCCCGTGAGGTCGGTGCGGAAGATGGTGTCGTCGCTCGGGCCGCCGCGCTGCAGCAGGTGCACCGCGATGGGCGGTGTGCGGAACGTCTCGACGATCGATCCGTCGGGACCGCCGCCGAGGCCCCGCACCCCGTCGATCGTCACGGTGTACTCCGTGTCGTCGCGCAGCGGCACGCCGAACCGCACGCCCACGCTGCGGCCGGACGTGTCGACGGCGAACGGCGTCTCGGGCGTGACGGTGACCTGTGCGGGGTCGACCTCGGCGAGCGACTGCGACGTCGTCACGATGATCCGCGAGCCGGATGCCGCCACCGAGGCCGCCGGATCCACCTGCACGTCCGTGATGCGCGGACCCTGCACGACGCCGATCGCCGCGGCTCCCGCACCGGCGACCGCGAGCGCCGCGACGACCGCGACGAACGAGACCAGGAACGCCCGGCCGCGCCGCGCGCGGGAGCGGCCCCGACGCGTGTCAGTACTCATAGGGGTCACCGGGTTCGTCGATCGCCGTCACGTCGCTCGCCGCGATCGCGAGCCGCCCGTCGCCGGTTGCTCTCACCGTGCCCGTCACGGTGACCCACTGGCCCGTGTCCGGCACGCTCCCGGTCGTGATCGGCACATTCGCCGGCTGCGCATCGATGACGCAGTGCGTGATGACCAGGCGCGTCAGATCGAAGCCGTCGTCGCCGGGGGTGACGAAGCCCGTCAAGGTGACCGGGTCGCCGTCGAACGCGTCGGGGTTCGTCGCGGTCGCGAACACCGCCGACCACTCCCCGACCCCGAACGTCGAGGTGTCGCCCGTCTCCGCGAGCGTGACGGCGTCGGCTCCCGCGAACAGCGGCGGCGCGCCGATGTCGCGGGACATCGCGAGTTCGGCGCTGAGGGATGCGGGAGGCAGCACGAGCGTCAGCAGCACGACCCCCGACGCCGCGACGCCCCCTGTCGCGATGGCGACCCGCCCCGCGGCGGCACCGGCGCGCTGCCGCGCGGGTCTCTTCGGGTGCGCGGACGACGGATGACCGTGGTCGTGACCGTGGTCGTGACCGTGGTCGTCTTCGGCGCCGAGCGGCAGCGCGAAGCTCGCGACCGCGCCGATCAGCACGATGACCGCCATCCCGACGGCGAACCACGCGGAATCGGGATTGACATACAGGGCCAGGCGATCGGTCGCCGCGAGCGCGATCGTGACGACCGCGAGCACCGAGGCGAGGCCGACGCCGAGCCAGCGGGTCAGGAGCGCGCGAGAGGGGTCAGCCAATGAGGTTCACCCCCGCCCCGATCGCGAAGGCCGCGAGCACGACGATGACGACGATCCCCGCGAGGGCGCGCGTCGTGAAGGTCGTGCGCAGCAGCGCGAGCATCTTGACGTCGACGAGCGGCCCGACGAGGAGGAACGCGATGATCGAGCCCGGCGTGAAGGTCGACGCGAACGACAGCGCGAAGAACGCGTCGACGTTCGAGCAGATCGACACGACCATCGCGAGCGCGATCATAGCGACGATCGACAGCGCCGGATTCGACCCGATGGCCAGGAGCGTTTCGCGCGGGATGAGCACCTGCACGGCGCCGGCGAGCGCCGAGCCGATGACGAGGGCGGGCATGACGGCGCGCAGCTCGACGATGAACTGGCTGAGGGTGCGACGGCCTCGCTCGGCCGCGCCGTGCGCGTGTGCGTGCTGGCGGGCGCACGTGCTGCGGAAGCGGTCCGTGAGCAGTCCGTCCGGCGACGGATGCCGCGAATACAGCCAGCCGATGAGGTTCGCGATGAGGAATCCGCCGACGAGCCGGACGACGAGGATGCCGTCGGAGTAGCCGAACGCCTGGTGCGTCGTGATGATGACGATCGGGTTCACGATGGGCGCCGCGATCAGGAACGTCAGCGTCTCGGGCACCGTGAAGCCGCGCATCATCAGTCCGCGCGCGAACGGCACGTTGCCGCACTCGCACACCGGCACGACCATGCCCAGAAGCGACAGCACAGCCCGTCGCGCCCACGCGCGCCGCGGCATCCATCGCTCGATCGCACCGGGCGGGATCCACACCTGCACGACGATCGAGAGCACGACGCCGAGCGCGACGAACGGGAGCGACTCGATCAGGACGCTGATCGCGAGGGTCAGGCCGTCCTGCGCGCGGGCAGGCAGGCGCGCCGGGAAGAGCTCGGGCACGAAGAGGTCGATCGCGAACAGGCCCACGACGACGGCGGCGCCGATGACGAGGGGGACGAGAAGGCGTCCTGCGCGCGGGCGATCCGTCGAACCGCCGGGGCGCAGCGCGAAATCAGCCCGCGACACGCTCGCTCGTCCGCGACCGCGCGCAGGTCGCGCACAGCCCGAAGATGTCGACGACGTGCTCGGCCTCGGCGAAGCCGTGGCTCTCGGCGGTGCGGCGGGCCCACTGCTCGACGTCGGACGCCTCGATCTCGACCGTGAGTCCGCACGAACGGCAGATCAGGTGATGATGGTGCGCCGTCGTCGTGCACGCGCGGTAGAGGGCTTCGCCCTCGGGGCTCTGCAGCGAATCCGCTTCGCCCTGCGCGGCGAGACCCGCCAGAGCCCGGTAGACGGTCGCCAGACCGATGCCGGTGTTGTCTTCGCGGAGCGTCGCGTGCAGCGTCTGCGCGCTCACGAAACCCGGGGTGTCGGCGAGGGCTTCGCGCACGCGCTCGCGCTGCCACGTGTTCCGCTGGGCCATGCCGGGGAGTCTACCCGCGGGCTCTGAGCGGTGCCCGGGAGCCGCGGAACCGGCACACGAGGTAGATCGCGAACGAGATCGTCGTGATGTAGGGGCTGACGGGGAGCGTGCCCATGATCGCGAGCAGGATGCCGCCCACGGCCGAGACGAACCCGAAGACGGCGGCGAGCACGGGCACGGCGACCGGTCCCGTCGCGACGCGCATCGCGGCGGCGGCGGGAGTCACCAGGAGCGCCATGACGAGCAGGGCGCCGATGATGTGCACCGCGACGGCGACCATGAGGCCCAGCAGCAGCATGAACGCGAGCGACACCGCTGTCGTCGGCACTCCGCGTGCGGCGGCGGACTGCGGGTCGAGCGAGTCGAAGCGCAGGGGCCGCCAGATGAGCAGCATCCCGACCAGCACGAAGACGCTGATGCCGATGAGCCAGCCGAGCTCACCGGTCTGCACCGACACGATCTGGCCCGTCAGCAGACTGAAGCGGTTGGCGCTGCGGCCGTCGTAGAGCGAGAGGAAGAGGATGCCGAGCCCCAGACCGAACGGCATGAGCACGCCGATGATCGAGTTGCGGTCGCGCGCGCGGGCGCCCAGCCAGCCGACGATCGCGGCAGCGAGCACCGATCCGACGATCGAGCCCGTCACGACGTCGACGCCGATGAGCAGGGCCGCGGCGGCGCCCGCGAACGACAGCTCGCTGATGCCGTGCACGGCGAAGGCCATGTCGCGCTGCATGACGAAGACTCCGACAAGACCTCCGACGAGGCCGAGGACGGCGCCCGCGATGACGGAGTTCGACACGATCCCGAGGATCTCGGCGTAGTCGCCCAGGCCCCCGAACATGGCGTCGGCGATGTCGGACCAGCTCATTCGTGCTCTCCGTCGTGGTGGTGGTGAGCGCTCTCGGCGTCGGGGGCCCCGACGACGACGAGCCGGTCGCCCGCGCGCAGCACGAACACGTGTGCGCCGTACAGGTCGGTGAGCACGTCGGAGCGCAGCACCTCGCCGGGTGTGCCGAGCATGAACCGGCCGTTCGCGATGTACAGGATGCGATCCACCTTGCCCAGGAGCGGGTTGATGTCGTGCGTGACCAGCAGGACGGCGGCACCGGCGTCGCGGCGGTGGCGGTCGATGAGCCCGATGACGGCTTGCTGATTGGCGAGGTCCAGACTCGTCAGCGGCTCGTCGCACAACAGCAGTCGCGGATCGTCGGCGAGCGCCTGGCCGACACGCAGGCGCTGCTGCTCGCCCCCCGACAGCAGGCCCACGGGCCGGTCGGCGAACGCGCGCGCGCCGACGGCGTCGACGAGCGCGTCGATGCGGGCGCGATCGCCGCGACGCGGGAAGGGCAGGCCGAAGCGGTGCCCGTCGACGCCGAGGGCGACGAGGTCGCGGCCGCGCAGCGACGTCTCGGGCGGCAGCGGTCGCTGCTGCGGGATGTATCCGACGCCGCGGTTGCCGCGGCGGTGCACGCGCTGGCCGAACACCTCGATCCCACCGCCGCTGAGCGGCTCGAGCCCGAGGATGGCGCGCAGGAGGGTCGTCTTGCCGGTTCCGCTCGGCCCGAGCACCGCGATGAGCTCGCCGGGCGCGACGTCGAGGTCGAGACCCGACCACAGTTCACGGTCGCCGCGGTGCAGCGACGCGTCGCGGATGACGAGCGGGTGGGTCATCCGCGCAGCGCCTCGCCGAGCAGGGTGACGTTGGCCTGCATCCACTCGAGGTACGTCTGGCCCTCGGGCAGCGTCTCGCTGAACTCGACGACCGGGATGCCGAGCGACGCGGCGTCGTCGGCGATCGCGGTCGTCTCGGCCCCGCCGGTCTGGCGGTTGACCACGACGGCGGCGACCTGGCCGGACTGCAGGAGCTTCGTCGCGGCCAGCAGCGTCGCCGCGGGCACGTCGCGCCCGTCTTCGACGGCGTGCGTGAAGTCGTCGGGTGCGATGTTGACGAGGCCGGCCGCCTCGGTCAGGTACAGCGAGACGGGCTCGGTCACGAAGATCTCGGCGCCGCCGAATTCGGTCGACAGCGTCCCGAGCGTCGACTCGATCTCGTCGATGCCGTTCGTGAACTCGGCCAGGTTCGCCGCGAACGCGTCGGCGTTGTCGGGATCGAGCGCGCTCAGCTCCATCGAGATGGCCTCGGCCAGGTGCGCCATGACGTGCGGGTCGTACCAGACGTGCTCGTTGACCGAGTGGTCGTGGTCGTGGTCGTGATCGTGGTCGTCGTCGCCGTGGTCGTGGTCGTGGTCGTGATCGTGGTCGTCGTCGCCGTGGTCGTGGTCGTGGTCGTGGTCGCCGTGGTCGGCGGGGGGCGTCGCCTCGGAGAACTCGACGGCGGGCACGACGGGCCGGACCGCGCCCGCCCCGTCGACGAGGGCGTCCATGAACGCGTCGTACCCGCCGCCGTTCATCACGACGAGATCGGCGCGCGACACCGAGAGCTGGTCGCGCGCGCTCGCCTCGAACGAGTGCGGATCCTGCGAGGCCGACGACACGATCGACACGACGCTCACGGCGTCGCCGCCGATCGCCTCGACGATCTGCCCGTAGACGTTCGTCGAGGCGACGACCGAGATGCGACCGTCCTCGGCCTCGGCGCCGGTCGAACAGCCCGCGAGGGCGAGGGTGGCGGTCAGGGCCACAGCGGTCAGGATGCGTCGCGTCGAAGTCACTCGCAGACTCTAACAGCTAATGAGAATCGTTCTCAACACGGGTGCGGCCGCACGGCCTCAATCGAGCAGCAGCGCGGGCTCCTTATCGGCGGCCGTGGCGCGCACGAGGCGGACGCGCTGCAATTGTTCGACCTGGAAACCGGATGCCAACCGGTGCGCATACTTGATGAGCCGGTGCGCACGGTGCTCCCAGGTGAATCCGATGGCCCCGTGGATTTGAATGCTCGCGCGGGCATTCTCGATCGCAGCCCGTTCGGCGGCCCGACGTGCTGCGGCCGCACGACGTGAAGCGTCGGGGTGACCTTCGTCGACGCTGACGGCCGCGAATCGGGTCGCCGCGATTGCCGAGGCAGCGCGCATCGCCATATCTGCGCAGCGATGCGAGACCGCCTGGAAGGAGCCGATCGGCCTGCCGAACTGCATGCGGACCTTCGCGTAATCGACCGACATACCGGTGGCCGCGTCGGCAATTCCAGCGAGTGCCGCGGCCGTGAGCACCGCGGCCCGGGTGATGAGTTCCTCGGCCGCGTCGCCGCTGACCGTGATGAGCGGCTCCGCAGTAATCGCCACTTCGGCCGCTGTCGTCGCAGGGTCGACTGGATCGAGCGTTCGTTGAATGCTCCACGATTGCCGTCCGTACAACGCGATCCTGGGTTCGTCCTCGTCGACGTACAAGAGGCAGGTGGCCGACTCAGTATCGAGCGCGACGAGCGAATCCTGGGCGCGTGCGTCAGCGAACGCGAGCGCGACCCGCATGGATCCACCGGCGATCGCCTCGAAGGTCACGTCGTCGCCTTCGAGCGCCGACATGCGGGACGCGATGAGTGCGGCGAGGAACCCGCCGTGCGCGCAGTGCGCGCCGAGTTCCCCGAACACCTGCACCTCGTCCGCGAGCGTGCCGCCGAACCCACCCGCATCCTCGGGAATGCCGATCGCGAGCCATCCCTGATCCGCCGCCGCACGCCACTGCTGATCGCTGGGCGCACTGGTGTCTTCGGTGATGAGATTCGCGTTGACGAACGACCGTACCGCGGCGGCAAGTTCGAGATGTTCGTCACTGAGCGTCAGATCCACGATGCACTCTCTTCCGTCTTAGGCTCGGGGGAGGCCGAGCACGCGCTCGGCGATGACATTGCGCTGCACCTCGCTCGTGCCGGTGCCGATGGTGTGGGCCGCCGAGTAGAGGTAGTCGGTGACGATCTCCCTGTCGAGGTCGAGCACCAGCCCGTCGCGCCCCAGTATCTCGAACGCGAATCGTTTGACCCGCTGCGCCGTCTCCGCGTACAAGGGCCGGAGCATGGCGCCCTGCGGCCCTGTCGTGCCCGTCTTCACCGTCTGCGAGACGACCGTGAGCGCGAACGCGTGCAACGCGATGCATTCGGATTCAAGATCAGCGAGATCGGCAGCGACCCGATCGTCGGCGAGCACAGGGCGGCCGCGCCGGTCCACACGATCGCGCGCGATCTGGGCGACGCGATCCAGCAACCGAATGAGCCTGACGGCATAGCCGAACGTCATCGACCCCCGTTCGAACCCGAGTGTGGCCATCGCGACCCTCCATCCATCGCCGAGCTCACCGACAAGCCCCGACTTCGGCACCCGGACCTCGTCGTAGAACACCTGAGAGAACGGTGCCGAGCCGTCCATGCCGACGATAGGAGCGATCTCGATGCCGGGGCTGCGAAGGTCGACGAGCAGGAATGAGAGCCCGCGGTGCCGTTCCGAGGCGGGGTCGGTGCGCACGAGCAGCTCTTGCCAGTCGCTCACGTCTCCCCTGGTGGTCCAGATCTTCGACCCCGTGACCACCAGGTCGTTCCCGTCGACGACGGCCCTGGTTCGTATCGACGCCAGATCCGACCCAGACTCCGGCTCGGAGAACCCCTGTGCCCAGGCGCACTCACCGCGGAGGATGGGGGCCAGGTGCTGCGCTCGCTGCGCGTCGTCTCCTTGCGTCATGATGACAGGGCCGGCGTGGCCCATGGCAATGTTGAAGAGCCCTGCCTCGGGCGCGTCGAGTCGCGCGCACTGCTCGACCCAAAGGATCTGTTCGGTGAGCGAGAGCCCAGCACCGCCGAACTCGGTGGGCCACGTGACTCCAGCCCATCCGCCGTCGAACTGACGCCGCTGCCAACTGCGGTCATACTCGGCCGCCGCGATCGGTTCGATCGGCCTCGGATCCTCCGGAATATTCTCGAGGAGCCATGTCCTCGCACGGTCCCGAAACTCGCGCTCGTCGGCGTTCAGCTCAAGTCGCATGCCGCACCTGCCCGTCCTTGATCGCAGCGATGAGCGTCCTGAGCCCCGGGCTGCTCACCTTGAGCGACGGGGTACGCGGGAGTTGCTCGACGATGTGGATCTCGGTGGGCACTTGATACGGCGTGAGATGCTGCCTGACGTAATCCCGCAGGTCGTCTTCTGTGACCTCGGCCCCGGTGGCGAGTTCGACGGCCGCGATCGGCACCTCGCCGAGCCGTGCGTCGGCAAGGCCCACGACGCCGGCATCGACGACAGCCGGGCACCGCTTGAGCGCCTCGACGACTGCGCCGGCGGAGATCTTGAAGCCGCCGCGGATGATCACGTCGTCGGCTCTGCCGAGTACCCAAAGGAACCCATCGGAATCGAGCCGCGCCCGGTCGGTAGTGCGTACCCAATCGCGTCCTTTCGCGCCAAGCTGGGCTGCGCGAACCTCCAGGATGCCGGGCTCGTCGGTCGGCACCGGCTCTCCCGTGAACTCATCCGTGATTCGAAGGTCGACGCCGGGGTGTGCTCGCCCGACCGAACCTCGCTTGTCCGGGATGAATCGTCGATGATCCTCGAGGGTCCATCCGGCGATCCCGCCGGCGAACTCGGTCGCGCCGTAGACCACGAGGATCGGGATCCCGTACCGCTCTTCCCACGCTGCCTGGTCCTCGGGGCTGATCGGCGCGGTTCCGACGAGCACGCTCCGAGCAAATGACAGCAGTTCGGGCTCGACGCCCGCAGCCATCACCATGCGCAATGCCGTCGGCGGGAGCGTGATCGCTTTCGGACGGTGCTCGGTCACGAGTGCGAGCCAGTCCTCGACCACGAAGCGTTCGAGGAGCGCGATCTTGCGGCCGGCCTGCACGTTCAAAAGCAGTGTGAAGATCCCGCTCACATGGAGCAGCGGCGCGATGACGAGCGCCACACTGTCACGCAATCGCGGGACCGACTCGCCGCCCTCGTAGTGCGCAGTACCTGAGTAGCCAGCGTCGAAAGCGGCGTATTCGAGTGGCACGCGCTTTGGGGGGCCCGTCGTCCCGCTCGTGAGCATCAGCACCGCGGTGCCCGGCGACCGGTGCTCCTCCGCATCGTCGCGCCGCAGCGCTTCAAGCACCACGGCGCCGCCCACATCGACGGAGATCGCGAGCGTGCCCGCGACGGCGGCTGCCTCACGGACACCCGGCCTCGCCCAGTCCTCCGGGTCGGCGAGCAGGACCGCGGCCGGCAGCCCCCCGATCTCCGCGGCGAGAGCGGCATCGGGCTGCATGCTCGAGACCGTGACCAAGGTCTGGCCGTGCACGAGCACGGAGAACACGGTCGCCACGG
Organism: Microbacterium sp. NPDC055357; assembly: GCF_053644835.1. Classification (NCBI taxonomy): domain Bacteria; kingdom Bacillati; phylum Actinomycetota; class Actinomycetes; order Micrococcales; family Microbacteriaceae; genus Microbacterium; species Microbacterium sp. NPDC055357. The sequence continues at coordinate 56,017 of NZ_JBSHLZ010000003.1, forward strand.
TCGCGGGTCGATTCCGCATTACCGCCGCGATGGCAGCCCCCTCGGCGATGCCTGCCGCGTCGAGGATCGACTGGATCTGCGTGCCGATCTGAGTGAGATCGCCCCATGTGTACCAAGCACCTCGGAACTCCAGTGCTGCGGATGCTGGATCGATCGCGAGAATATGCTCGACGCGACGCGCGACCGTCGAGTTCGTCCGGCCGCTCACGCGGCCGCTCCTTCTACCGGTTCCGCGTCGGTTCCGTAGCCGACGACCACGAGTGCATCGACCGCCACGACGCCGTCGGCGGTGGCCAGCAGCGGGTTCACATCCACTTCGGTCACCGACGGTTCCGAGATCGCAAGGCGTTGCAGCGCCATGAGGGCATCGATGAGCCCGTCACGCGCCGCGGGGCTCATCCCCCGCCGGTGCGTCACGAGACGGCCGTCCCAGAGCCGATCGACCATCGCCTCCGCGCGTGCCCGGTTGAACGGCGAGACCGAAACCTGGGATTGCGCCATGATCTCCGTCCCGATGCCGCCTGCGGCGACCGTGATGACCGGGCCGAATATCTCATCACGGGTCATCCCGATCATGAGCTCTAGACCGGGGGGAATCTGCTCTGCAACGAGGATCCGCGACGAAGCTGCCGGGTCCGGGCGAAGTCGCTCGATGATTTCGACGAGCCGGGCGTACGCGGTCTCGGCGGCGTCGCGGCCTTGGACGCCGAGGATCACGCCGCCGACATCCGACTTGTGCGGCAGCCACGGCGCGTCGATCTTCATCACGGCGGTGCCTGCGGCATCGACCGCGGCGATCGCCTCAGCTATCGATTGGGCGATCCATTCGCGCGGAACGCGAATCCCATGGTGCGAGACCACATGCTTCGACGCGGACTCGGGCAGCGCTCCGGGTTTCACCTCGGGCAACGCCGAGATACCGGTTTCGGGCAGCTCGACATTGAAGTACGGGGTCGCGGATGATGCCGCCGCCATCCGGCCGAGGACGTTGATGAGCGCGGTTCCATCGGCGAAGCAGGTGACCCCGCGGTCGGCCATGTGGGCGACCATGTCGGGCTGGTGCGCGACCGCGAAGAACGGCGTTGAGGCACTCGCCGCGCGCCCGACCATGTCGCGAAGCTCGTCAGGCAGCGTGCGGGCGACGGTGCTGTAGGCGATCGCGTCGAACTCCCCCGACTGGTCCACTTCGGTGAGCACTCGCTCAACGGCGCTGAGATCATTGACGAGGTTGCCGGTGATGTCGATCGGGTTCGCTGCCGACCCGAACGACGGCAGCGCCTCGCGGAGTCGCTGCTGGATGGCGAGGCTGGGAGGCGGCAGCTCGAGCCCGGCGCGCTCGGTCGCGTCGGCCATGATGGCTCCCTGCCCGCCGCTGCTGCTGATCACCGCGACCCTGCGGCCCTTCGGCAATCGACGCGTCGCGAACCCGCGCGCGGTGTCGACCAGCTCACGGATGGTTTTGACGAGCACGATACCGTTCTGCTCGCAGGCAGCCGCGAACGTCGCGTAGTCCCCGGTGATCGCCGCCGTGTGGCTGAGCGCGGCCGCCCGTCCACGGTCGGTGCTACCAACCTTGAGCGCGACAATCCGTTGACCCGATTCCGCCGCGTCCCGACCGGCTCGCAGTAGCGATTCGGCGTTGACCGCCGTCTCGATGATCGTCGCGATCACATCGATCCCGAAGTCCGGGTTCCCCAGCAGCTCGGCCGAAATGTCACCGACGGTGACATCGAGTTCATTGCCCGTCGCAGCCCAGAACCCGATGCCGGCTCCGTCATCGCGCAGCAGACTGGCCGCACCGATCCCCGTCGAGCCGCTCTGGGCAACAACGCCGATGTTGCCCGGCTTCGGTTCGAACGAAATGCGCGTGAAGGTGGCGGTTGGCCCACCCCGGAAGCTCGCGAATCCGAGACAGTTGGGGCCCATGATCCGCATGCCGGTCTGGTCGGCCAGAGCGCGGAGGTCGGCCTGCAGGGCAGGCCCGTCACCACCGATCTCCGCGAAGCCGGAGGAGAACACCACTGCCGCTGTCGCACCGGCTGCTGCGCCGTCACGCAGCGCCTCGACCACGAACCGGCTCGGCGCCGCCGCGAGGACGAGTTCGACCGGCTGACCGATGTCGCCGATCGTCGCATACGCCTGCCGGCCGCCAATCTCGTCATACTTCGGGTTGATCGGGTAGATCGGCCCCGAGAACGAGCTGGATACCTGGGCAAGAATGCGTCCGCCGACAGAGTCGGGCTTTCCCGATGCTCCGATCACGGCGATCGACTGCGGGTCGAGCAACGTCGTCAGCGACACGTGGTGTTCTCCTTTGATGGATCTGAGGTGGATGAGGGAGCGTGCTTAGTCGTTGAGCCAGAGGTAGTAGGGTCGCGGGCTCCAGTCTTCGGGGGCGAAGAACGGCTGTTGCACGGCGACGACCGCGTCGGTCGCCGCCGCGATCCGCGAGCGAAGGCTGAGCGGGAACGCGACGCCGCGTTCGATGACCTGCTCCTGCAGCATCTGCATCACCGGAGCACGGTCGGCCTCGGGGAGCGTGAGCGAATCCACATACTCCTCCTCGAGGTCGGCCAGATCGTCCAGCCCGAACGGGTTGAGCGTGCCCTCGTTCGACATCGACCGCGACCACCATTGATCGATGTCGACGGCGGTGGGGATGATGTAGGTCGCGGCGTAGTCTCCGCGGCGCTGAGCCGCGGTGTGATCAGTCGGCGGAAGGTCGACGATGTTCATGGTGATCCCACCTTCGGCGAGCATCTGCTGCACGGCGATGACCGCCTGAGCGATCGACGGCGCACTCGAGACTTCGAATTCGAAGCCGTCAGGGTACCCCGCTTCGGCCAGCAGCTCTTTCGACGCCTCGACGTCACGCACGCGCTCGTCGAGTTCCTGGTTGAACCAGGGCAGTGCCGGGGATGAGAAACCGCCCGACGGCAGACCGCTGTTGCCGAGCACGGCGGCGTTGAATCCCTCCCGGTCGATCAGAAGGCCGATCGCCTGCCGGACCTTCTCATCGCCGAGTGCGGGCACTATCGTGCCGTCTCTGTCCTGGAGCAGGAACGTGGTCGCGATGGTCAGATCGGAGAAGACTCGCGAGTCATCCGTCTCGACGAGCGCCAGATTCGCGTCGGGGACATAGGAAATGATGTCGATCTGACCCGATGAGTAGGCGTTCAGGCGAGCCGTCGGATCCGTGTAGATGTTGGTCTCGATGCGCTCGATCTTGACGGCATCGGGGTTCCAGTAGTCGGTATTCGCCTCCCAGACCTGTTTGCTGCCCTCGACGAACTCGTCCTCCTGAAATACCCAGCCGCCCGAGCCGGCGGGGGTGCTGGATAGGTCGCGCCCCTCAGCGAGCGCTTTGGGGCTGATCATGAAACCGGCGGTGGTGGCGAAGTTGTAGTAGAAGTTCGGGTATGGCTGCGTGAAGGTCACGAGCGCGACAAGGTCATCCTCGACCGCTACTGACTCGACGAGCTGGTACATGTTGTAGTTCGGGCTCGTCGTCGTTGCGGCGGCGCGGTCAAGGTTGGCCTTCAGGGCCTCCGCGTTCCACTCCCCTCCATCGTGGAAGACGACGCCCTCCTGGAGGGTGAGACGAACGCTGGTTTCGTCGACCTCGTCCCACTCAGAGACGAGCCACGGCAGCGGCTCGAGCTTCTCGTCAAGCTGGAAGAGGGGCTCGTACCCAGGCTGCAGGTTGCTGCCCTGGTGGGTGGTGAGCGACTGCGGGTCGAATCCGTTGTTGGAGATCCACGATCCGTACCGCACGGTTCCCGTCGGCTCCGCCGGGGCGCCATCGGCGACGATCATCGCCTGCAGCGCCTCGTAACTGGTGTGTTCCAAGAGGTTCTTGTCGACGGGCGCGTTGGTAGGTGCGCCCCCGCTACCGCCGGAGCATGCCGTCAGGAACAACGCCGCGCTCAGCGCGAGCGCGCCGATCGCTGACGTGCGTCGTAGGTGATTCATGGTGTTCCTTCCGAGAGAGGGGACGTCGATGTCCCGGTGATCAAAGGGGGAGCAGTGGGGAGAACTGCCGGACGGTGGTCGGCGTCGTACGGCCCAGCGATCGCCTCGGCAGCGGAGAAGCACGCGATCTCGCCGCCACCGGGCACTGACGTGGGTTCGGGGAAGGCTGTGGCGCACTCGACGCGGCGCAGTGCGCATCGTGCGAAGAACGGGCAGCCCTGCGGCGTCGGTTCGAGACCGAGTTCGGGCCGCGGTCCTCGGAATGCGCTCGTCGTCTCGTGCTCGCGGTCATCACGTGGACGCGGGTCGGGGGCGGCATCGAAGAGCAGCCGGGTGTACGGGTGCGCGGGAGATCCGCAGACTCGGTCCGCCGGCCCCCGTTCCATGATGCGACCGCGGTACATCACCGCCACATCGTGGCTGGCGTGACGCACGACCGCGAGGTCATGCGCGATGAAGAGGTACGAAACCCCGCTCGTGCGCTGGATATCGTCGAGCAGATTGATGATCTGGCTTTGCACCGATACGTCAAGCGCGCTAACCGGCTCATCCAGGACGATGAGCCGCGGGTCGACCGCGAGCGCCTTCGCGATGGCGACGCGTTGCCGCTGGCCGCCGGAGAGCTCATACGGGTACCGGCTCAGATGCGCTCGACTGAGCCCGACCATCTCGAGCAGATCGCCCACCCGTTCGCGCCTGGCTGCGGCATCGAGATCGAGATGGATCCGAAGCGGCTCCTCGAGCAGCTGGCGGACCTCCAGCAGCGGGTCGAGCGATCCGAGCGGGTCCTGGAAGACTGCCTGCACCGCCCGACGGTAGGCCAACGGCGCGTTCGCGCCGAACTGATCGACCCGGAAGCCAGCCGCGTCGATCCGACCCGAGCTCGGGGTGTTCAAGCGCAGGACGGCACGCCCGATCGTCGTCTTGCCTGATCCGGATTCCCCGACCAGCCCGAGTGTTCGACCATCCGCGACCGCCAGGCTCGCGTCGATGACGGCATTGACTATGGTGCGCTTGGCCCCGAATTTCGGTCGACCGCCCTTGAAGTCGATGGAGAGATGCTCGACCGACAGCACCGAATCCGATGTTGGCGCGATTGCGGTCATGACATGCTCCTCTCGAGCTCGCCGATCCCGCTGAGTCGCAGTTCGTCTGCTCGGATGCATCGGACCACTCGACGCGGATCCGCGCCGAACTCGAGCCGCACCGGGTCGGTCCGGCAGGCGTCGACCGCGAAAGCGCAGCGATCGGCGAAGTGGCAGCCGACAGGCCAGTCCGCTGGCTGCGGGACAACCCCGGGAATCGATGCCAGCGGACCGTCTGACGCGCGGTTGAGAGGGATCGAGTCGAGCAGCCCCTGAGTGTATGGGTGGAGGGGTCGGCTGAACACCTCGGCGACCGGACCGCGCTCGATGATCTGCCCCGCATACATGACCGCAACCGAGTCGGCGACCTCGGACACGACGCCGAGGTCGTGGGTGATCAGGAGCACGGCGAGTCCGCGATCGTCGCGGAGCCGTAGCAGCAGCTCGAGGATCTGCTTCTGTACGGTGACGTCGAGAGCCGTCGTCGGCTCATCCGCGACGAGGACGGCCGGGTCGCAGGAGAGCGCCATGGCGATCATGACGCGCTGCGCCATACCGCCGGAGAACTGGAACGGGTAGTCGTCGAACCGTTCCTTCGGACGGGGGATCCCGACGAGGTCGAACAGCTCGATGACCCTCGCCTTCGCCTCAGCGCGGGAGAGATCGAGGTGTTCGCGGATCGCCTCCACCATCTGGTTCCCGACGGTGAAGGTCGGGTTGAGACTGCCGATCGGGTCTTGGAAGACGACACCGATGCGGGCTCCGCGAATCGACCGCATCGCGGCGAAGTCGAGCCCGCTGATCTCCTCCCCATCGAGCCGAACGCTCGCGGCATCGACGAGACCCGGGTTCGCGACAAGGCCGAGCATCGACATCGCGGTGACTGATTTCCCGGATCCCGATTCCCCGACGAGACAGAGCATTTCGCCACGTCGAAGCTGGAGATCGAGATGCTGGACCACCTCGACGCGGCCCCCGGCGCTCGGGAACGACACGGTGAGCTCCTCGACCTCGAGAGCGATCGGGCGGTCCGGCAGCACCGGCGCCGGGTGCGGTTCTGACACCGCCGCGGGCGGGGCCTTGCGAACGACATTGAGCCCGAGCCGGCCGACGGTGATCTCACGGCTGAACACGTCGCGCAATCCTTCGCCAACCTGATTGATCGCGAGCACGGTGATGAAGATGGCGAGCCCCGGCGGGATCACGAGGTAGAAGTGCTGCCGGAGGGTCGATTGCGCGTCTGCGAGCATCGAGCCCCAGCTCGCCGTCGGAGCGGGGACGCCGAGTCCGAGATACGAGAGCGTGGCCTCGGCGATCACCGCGGTGGCGAACATCAGCGTCGCCTGAACGATGATCGGCGGCGCGATGTTCGCGAGGATGTGCCGGAACACGATGCGCCCACCGCGCGCGCCCGACACCTTGAGGCCGTCGACATAGAGTTCTTCTTTGGCCGAGAGCATCTCGCCGCGGACGAGACGGATCACCGACATGGCGTAGACGAGGCCGACCACGGCCATCGCGTTCTGCAATCCGGTGCCGATCGCGGCGATGACCGCGATCGCGAGCACGAGGAACGGCACCGACATGACCCCGTCGACGAGGCGCATGACGATGCGATCGACCCAGCCACCGACGTAGCCGACGATGAGACCGACTGAGACGCCCACAATGAGCGCGATCGCGACCGCGAGAACGCCCGCCAGCAACGCGACCTGGCCACCGTAGAGGACTCGCGTGAGAACGTCGCGGCCGAACCGGTCCGTACCGAACCAGTGATCAGCCGAGGGGGGCTGAAGAGTGCTGGCGAGGGCGCCGACGTTCGGATCATACGGCGAGATCACCGGGGCGAGTACGCTGAGCAACGCGATCAGGATGACCACACCGCTCCAGACGAGCAGGGTGCGTTGCCGCAAGATCCGCGAGGTGAAGCGGTTGCCGCGGCGACCGGGCCGGCCTTGCAGCGAGGCGATTGATGCCGTAGCTGGCGTCGTGATTCCGGGGACTTGCGCGCTCATGAGACCCGCACCTTCGGATTGATCCAGGCATAGGAGATGTCGACGAGAAGATTGACGAGGACGACGATCACGACGGAGAACAGCACGACCGCCTGGATCACCGCAGGGTCGTACTTGAGCACCGCATCGATCGTGAGTGATCCGAGTCCTGGGAGAGCGAACAGCCGTTCGATGACGATCGCGCCGCCGAGCAGACTCGCGACCTGGAACGAGATCGAGGTGACAACCGGGGATGCGGCGTTGCGCGCGGCGTGTTTGAGAACGACTCGGCGACGGGAGAGTCCCTTGCTCAGGGCGGTCCGCGTGAAGTCGCGCTGCAGCGCGAGGACCATGCTCGAGCGGGTCTGACGCGACAGCGCCGCGGCGACGCCCACGCCGAGCGCGATGGACGGCAGCACAAGCGACCCCAGCCAGCCGAGTGGGTCGGCGCCGAACGGGACGTAGCCGGTTGCGGGAAACCAACCGAGCTGAAGCGAGAACACGTAGATGATCAGCATGCCGATGAGGAAGCTCGGCGCGGCCTGTCCCACAGTAGAGAGCAGGATGATCGTTCGGTCAGTCGAACCGCCGGCCACGACCGAGGCGAGCAGGCCTGCGCCGACGCCGAGCACGATCCCGACAAGCAGCGCGCCAAGCGTGAGCGAGAGGGTGACGGGCAGCGCGTTAGCGAACATCGTCGTCACCGGGGTCCCTGTATAAAGCGATACCCCGAGGTCCCCACGGAAGAGCCCGGTGAGCCACGCCCAGTACTGCTCCAGCGGTGGCCGGTTGAGACCAAGCTGGTCCCGCAATTCATCGATCTGCGCCTGCGTCGCCGCGCCTCCGAGGATGACCTCAGCCGGATCCACATTGGAGGCGATCGACAAGAAGAAGGTGCCCGAGACGACGAGCAGAACGAGGGGGATCGCGGTCAGCAATCGCGTGAGAACGGTTCGCATCCGGCCCTCTCGAAATTCGGCCGCCGACAGGTCGACGGACAGCCACATTGGTGTTCTCGACGAGTGTACCGTTCAGTCAGTCCATAAGCGAGTCGATCGAGGACTTTCTCACCCGGGCTCGGGCGTCGCAAGCGGATCCGGCTTCGATGGGTCGGGAGTGACTACACGCGGAGCGCGACGGTACGCACTCGCTGGCTCGCCCAGCATTCACTCACGTGAGCGGGTGCCGATCCGCCCGGCGCGGAGCACGATGCCCGCGTCGCCCAGCACGACGAACTCGACGCCATCGACAACCAGGTCCGCGACGATGCGCAGCGCGTCCCCCGGCTGCACCGGACGAGAGAACGCCGCCTCGACGATCGTAACGGTGCTCGCGGGCACGAGACCGGCGGCGAGGATCTGCGCTGTGGCTGCGCCGAAAGTGCACATGCCGTGGAGAATGGGCCTGTCGAACCCCGCCACTACAGCGGCCGATGGCGCGCTGTGGATGAGGTTCCGATCGCCGCAGAGCCGGAAGAGCAGGGCCTGCTCTGGCCGGGTCGGCAGACGAAGCTGATGCGCACCGTGGGGGATCCGCGGATGCGGACGCGTGGGCCCGTCACCGGCGCGACGCAGGAGGGCAGGGTCCCGCACGACGAGCGTTCGGCGCGCAATTGCGACGATCGCGCCGCCGACCGGCCGACGCCCTACGATGTCGATCTCGACCTTGCCGCGAATACCCGCCTGGTCGACCTCGACAGAAACGATCGTGGCTGTCGCTTCGAGCACTCCGGCGGCCGCGACCGGCTCGAAGAGTTCGATGCGCTGCGCAGCGTGAACGACGGTCGCGTCGGCGACGACGCCGAGCAGCGTCATCACCTCCGGCACGCGCAGCCGGGTCGCGAGAAACGTAGGAAGGACTTCTTGAGGAAGCTCAGGGGTATCGGAGGTCGTGTACTCGAGGGCGTCCGGACCGAGTCCGACGGCAAGCGCATAGAGCACAGCGTCGTCCGGGGTCCACGAGCAGCGCACGGGTCCGGAGACGAGTCCGACACTGTCCTCGCGAACGAGCACCGTCATCACGCCGGCCGCTCACGGATTGCGGTGAAGCCGCCGTCGATGGGGAGGATGACTCCGGTCACCCACCGCGCCTCATCAGAGGCGAGATACACCGCACCGCTGGCGATATCCCAGGCAGTCCCCACGGTCCCCAGCGGCACCGCTGCAGCGCGCCGAGCACGCGCGTCGGCACCGAGATGAGCGACCATCGGCGAGTCGACCGATCCCACGACGATGCAGTTCGCGCGGATTCCGGCGCTCGCATACTGGCCGGCGATGCTGCGTGTCAGGCCGTGCAGGCCGGCGTTCGCGGCTGCATAGGCCACGGACCCGGGCGCACCGGTGTAACCGACTGAACCAGAGATCGAGGACACCATGACGATGGACCCTCCACCTGAGGACCGCATCGCGGGAATCGCTCGGCCACTGCAGAGCATCGCCGACGTGAGGTTCGAGTCGAGCACCGATCGCCAGTCCACCAGCGAAACGGTTTCAGGCGTGCCGGGCAGCGCGGTGCCGACATTGTTGTGCAGCACGTCGAGTCGACCCCCGAAGCGATCCGTGACTTCCGTGAACAGTCCGTCGACCTGCTCCGGATCGGTGACGTCAGCCGCGACGGCCACGGCGCGACCGCCCTCGGCCGCGATAACCTCCGCGAGGCGGCCTACACGCTCCGCGTCGCGATTGACGAGGACGACCGCGGCGCCTTCGCGCGCGAACCGGAGGGCGACTGCCGCGCCATTGCCGGTCCCGTCGCCGCGCGAGGCAGCACCGGTGACGACCGCGACCTTGCCTTCGAGTCGGCCACCCATCGCCCCTCCCCCGGTCGAACTGCTTTCATAGGATCCGTACCGCGGATCAGCCGGCGGAGGACTCGCGCAAGAGTTCGCCGTGCCGATCGAGCATCTCGAGCGCTTTCGCCTGCAACTCCGCGGGCACAGGAGGAAACAGGGACAGCCCGGTCTCGCGGCTGCGCAACGAGATGGTCGCCTCTCCTCGCGCTGTCTCCTCGCCACGCTGGTTCGTCGCTCGAATCGTCACGTCCACGAGGTTCGCGCCGCCGTCGCGCCGTGTACCGACCACCTCGCCGGTGAGGTACTGGATGTCCCCCTGATAGTTGAACTTTCGGATTTCGTCGTGCTGGCGCACCACGAAGCCGTCGTCGCCCATCCAGTCGGTCAGATAGTGGTGGAGCCAGCATTCGCGCAGGACGCCATAGTCGTATGCGCGCGGGTTGCCGATCGCCTTCGCCCAATCGGAGTCCCAATGCACGCGCTGCGCCACGTCGGGAACTCCGAACTCATTCTCGACATAGAACGCGGGGATCCGCTGGCGGTTCCGCCAGTTCAGCCGAGACGTTTTCAACCCGTACGGGACGAACCCGTACCCGCCAGCGTGGAACACGATCATGTCGGTCGTAGTGAGTGGCCCCTTCGCCATCGTGCCGAGCGAATCGCCGACGGCGACGTCCTCGAAGTACCGCGTCTCCGCCCCTCGGACCTGTTCAGCGGCGAATACCTCGTCGAGGCGCGCGATGTCATCCGCCGTGTAGGAGGGTTCCGGAACATCCTTGTACTTGCCGGTTTCGCGAGCCTTCTTGCGCGGCGTGAGGATGATGAGAGTCCGGTAGACCCCGACCACCTCGCCCCGTTGGTTGAACTTCACCTCTCGATTGACCCGAATGACCGACCGACCCGCGAATTCGGATGACTTCACCTCGACTGAGTCGAGTCCCTTGAACGAGTACAGCCGGTCGCCGGCGTGGATCGGGCGGTACCACTCCCACGTGCCGCCGGAGACGAAGGCGTGAATACCCCGATAGGCACCGCCGCGCAACTCGCGCGGAAGGCGATCACCGCGCAAGGGCGTGTTCAGGATCGCCGCGAGGATCTGCGGGGCGATCTGCCCGCCCCACCGAGTGGTGGTGCCGTAGTCGGGCTCGACGAAAAGCCGGTTGTCGTCGCCGTAGGAGAACGCGAAGTTCCGGATCGCCTCTGGCGTCGCGGTACCGAGGAAAGCGAGGTCGCGCACTGCGGCGACCTCGCCGACGGCGGCTCGATCGAGGTCGATGTCCCGCTCGTCGAAGTCGGCGTCAGTGGCATCCTCGAAGGCGCGGCTCTGTGCTGCCGTGGTCATATGCTCCTGCTTTCCTGGGCGAGGTGTGGTGTCATCGGTGCTGCCGCGCTCAACCCTGCGAGCGTGGTGCGATATTCGTGTTCGAGACGGGCGATCAACTCGCCGACCGTCGGGATGTCATCGATCAGGTCGACCGCTTGCCCTGCCGACCAAATGTCCTTCCACGGGCGCACACCATCGGGGAGATGCGCATAGTCGCGGATCGCCGCGGCCCGCGGAAGGTTCGCCGGGTCGAGACCCGCCCGGCGGTATGACGGCACGAGCCAGTTCACGGGCAACCCGGAGACGTCGGCGGAGAAGTCAAGATCGGTCGTCTGCGCCTCGACGATCATCCGCTTGTAGTCGTTCGGTGCGAGCGATTCGCGGGTCGCGATGAATCGCGTCCCGATGGAGACGAGGTCGGCGCCGAGGGCCTGCGCAGCGAGGATCGCACGACCGTCCGCGATGGCCCCGGCGGCGATCACCACTCCATCGAACATCTCCCGCACACGGGGGATGAGCACGAACGGCGAGACGAGCCCGGAGTGCCCGCCGCCGCCGGCGCCGATGCAGACGATCCCATCGACACCGGCTTCAACCGCTTTCTCGGCGAATCGGACGGTTGTCGCGTCGTGGAACACCACGCCGCCCCAGTCGTGTACTCGCCGTGTGAGTGCCGTCGGGTCGCCCTGCGCCGAGATGACAAGTTCGACGCCGTGTCGCTCGAGCACGTCGAGGTGCTCGTCGAGCGCGTCACGCATGATCGCTCTCGAGATGTTCACCGCCAGCGGTCCGACCGGGCGCGACGGATCGTCTTCCCGGATGCGGTCGAGTTGCGCCCGAACCTGGCCGAGCCAGCCGTCGAACTCTGCGAGACTCCTGGCGTTCTGCCGCGGCAGGCCGGCCGCGATCCCGTTCATACAGGCGGCGGCCGCAAGCTCCGGCCCCGAGACCAGGAACATAGGAGCACACAACACCGGTATCCGCAGCCCCGAGACCAACTCACGCGCGCGCGTCACGAGGCGCTCCCACGGTGACGGTCACCGGCGTCCCGGAATCGCCCGCGCTCGAGTGCGGCGAACACCCGTTGATAGCCGTCTGTCCAGGCTTGATCGAATGGCCGGCCCGCGTCCAGGCGGACCTGCTGGCGCATGTGCTCGAGCGAATCGGCGTCGTTCGCCACGATCTGAGTTGCGTACGCGCGCGCCGCGGGCATGAGTTCCTCCGGCTCGACCAAGAACTGAGCGATCCCGTATTCGTAAGCCTCAGCGCCCGTGAACCGTCGCGCACTGAGGAGCAGATCGAGGGCTCGGCCGGTGCCGACGAGCTGCGCGAGATTCCATGAGATGCCGAGTTCCGCGACCAGCCCGATCTTGGCGAACGCGGTCGTCCAGGTGGCCTCTGGCACCGTGAACCGCACATCGGCCATGAGCGCGTGCGCGAATCCGATTCCGGCCGTGGCCCCGTTGACCGCCGCGATGACCGGCGTGCCGATCCGCATGGCGACATCCCGCGGTTCACGCACCGAACGCTCCCGCACCTCGTCGAGATCGAGTTCTTCGAGCCGCGAGAAGTCTGCCCCCGCGCAGAATCCGCGCCCGTTGCCGGTGACGATGACGGCACGCACGTCGGGATCGTCATCCGCCCGCTGCAGCGCTGCGAGATACCGAGAGGCCATGTCCCCGGCGAACGCGTTCAAGCGGTCGGGCCGATTCAGGGTGATTGTCGCGATCGCGGCGTCAACCTCATATCGGATGCTCTCGGGGAGCGGCTCATCTGCTGGCACGACAATAGTGTACCGACCAGTACGTAGTCCTGCAACGATCAAGCGGTAGGACCAGACTGCCGAGGCGTCTGACCGGACGCTCTCTCATCTCTTGTGTCAACCGATCGGTACACGCTAGGTTCGCAACCAAGGTTCGCCGAAACGCGGTCGCGAACGAGCGCCCGCGGTTCGGCGGAGGGAGACTCATGAGCACGGGCGCCATCGAAGACATCGAAAACTGCTTCAAAGCAGGCTGGTCCGACGGATTGCCGGTCATTCCCCCCTATCAATCACTCGTCGACAGTATGCTCAACGCGCTCCATTGGGGCGCGACGGAGGTCGTCGGCGGCATCCCGAGCCAGTCCATCGAAGTGCGCGGTGAGCACCTCGCGGCCGCCGCCGTCATGGCCGGTTGCACCACCGCGTACGCCCCGCTGCTTCGCCCCTTGGCCGAATGTCTGCTCGATCCGGCCGTCAATCTCAGCGGCGTCGAGGTGACCACCGGCGGAGTCGCCGCCCTCGTCCTCGTCAGCGGCCCGATCGTGGACCGGATCGGCCTTGTCCACGAAGCGAACGCGCTCGGAGCCAACGCTCGAGCGAATGCCACGATCGGTCGATTCGCACAGTTGGTCCGACTGTTCTGCGGACGAGGCGGCGGTGCGCTGCAGAGCCACGGCACGGTCGGGCATCCTGGTCGCCTCTCGTTCCTCATCGCCGAACACCCTGATCCGATCTGGCCGGGATTCCACAGTCAGGTCGGCGCACCAGTCGGCGCATCGGCTGTCTCGGTGATGGCCGCCGAGGGACCCAACAGTGTCAACAATCATTTCGGCACCTCTGGGGCGGACATCCTCGACACCATCGCGAGCTGCGTCGCACACCTCGGCACGACGAACATCTACTACCGGCACGGCGCGTACGTGATCACGCTCGCCCCCGATCACGCCGCGCTCGTCACTCGCGACTTCAGCCGGGCCGAGGCGCAGGCGTATCTCGCCGAGCACGCCGTTCAGCCGACCGACGAGCTCATCCGGGTCGGACGAATCCCCGCGGCCCCTCGGAGCGATCTCGCGGTCGTACGTGGCGAACTGCGGCCCCCCGTACGCACAAGCAGCAAGTTTCACTTCATCGAATCCGGCGCTCCGGGCGGGAAGTTCTCGGCGGTCATCCCAGCCTGGGCCGGCAGTCGCAACGATGTCTGGCGCAGCATCGAACACTGAGCCGGTCTACCGCCGCGAACGAACGGAGACGAGCCCATGACGACATCACCGACGACCCTGCCCCCTACACGGCTGCCCAGTTGTGGTGACCTGTCCTGCGAATTCCTCGTCGACCCGATCGCACGTCCAGCACCCGACCCCTTCGACGTCCCGATGCCGAAACGGCGGCGCGTGGTGCTCCTCGATCACCGGAAGCCAAACTCGCATACCATCCTCTCAAGAGCAGGCGAGCTGTTGCGCCAGGCCGGTGTCGACGTTCCCGACGTGATCGAGAAGGCCGGAGCGGGCACGCCCATGAGCCCCGCGATCCTCGACTCGCTGTCGAACGAGGAAGGCCTGGTCTTCTGCGGCGTCTCGGACTGCGGGAGCTGCTCGGCCTCCTCATCAGTCGACTCGGTGATGCTGAACGCCCGCGGCATCGCTGGCGTAGCCGTGCTCACCGAACCCTTCCGCGAACAGGTTGACCGAGCTATGGCCTATCAGCGCACAGACCGCGCGATTCCGCTCGCACTCTTGCCCCACCCGATGCAGAACATCACCGCCGACAAGATCGAGGACCGTGCCCGCATGCTCGCCGATCGGGCACTCGAGCTTCTCGCCGATCTCCCCGCATGAGCCCCGTCGTCTTGCTCGCCACGGAGTATCTCGACGGAGACGCCGCGGTGGATGCGATCGAGGCCGTCGGGCCCGGAGTGCGCGTGGTGCGCGAGCACTACCGCGAAGACACCTCCAGGCGGCTCGCACGATCCGCCGATCGGGCAGCCGGCGCTGGACCGAAACTCAGCCCTGCTCAGCTCACCGCGTTCGCGGAGGCCGATGTTCTCGTCGCGCTCGATGTGCCGGAGGCGCTCGCCATCAGAGCACCCCGACTCCGCTGGTGTCATCTGATCTCATCCGGCACGAGCCACCTCACCGGCGCAGGGCTACCGATCGCGGGGGTTGCGGTCACGCACTCCCCTGGAGTGAATGCGGAAGGCGTGGCCGAGTTCGCAATCGCCCGAATCATGGAGCATACAAAGCGGCTTCCCGAGCTCGCCGACGCGCAGCGTCGGCGCGACTCTTCGCTTCGCTTCGGTCGGCGCGTCGCCGGGATGCGCCTGTGCGTCGTCGGTTTCGGCGGGATCGGTCGCGCGGTCGCGACCCGCGCCGTCGCCCTCGGGATGCTCGTGATCGCAGCAGTTCGTCGCGACGTCGCTCCCCTCGACGGGGTCGCGACAACCACCGACCTGCGGTCCGCGATGGCCGGCGCCGACGCCGTTGTGATCTGCGCGAGCGATCACCGGGAGAACACGGGACTCGTCGGCTGGTCGGAGATCGAGGGGATGGCGCCCGGGGCGATCCTCGTCAATGTCGCCCGTGGAGCACTCCTCGACGAGGATGCGGTAGCGGAGGCCTTGATCTCCGGCACCCTCGGTGCCGCCGCCCTCGACGTCACGATCGAGGAACCACTTCCGAGTTCCAGTGCGCTGTGGACAGCCCCCAACGCGCGGCTTTCGTTCCATTCGGCGCCCACCCAGGACGGCATGCTCGAACGTCGACTTTCCCACTTCTGCGCGAACTTGCATCGGGCACTGCATGGAGAGCCGCTGCGTGACACTGTGATCGGCGCCTCTTCAACATCGCAGCCGGAGCTCACATGAGCCCGGAGCCGTCGCTGCCATTGTTGGGTCTCGGCTCAGCCCTCCCGCCTGCGGTGGACGTCGTGGCGGAGGCGGCCGAACTCGGCGTCGACGTTTCGGGATACGGCAGCTGGCGAGTCGCCTGCCATGCCACCGAAGACCAGCACCCGAGCACACTCGGCGCGGAAGCGCTGTGGAAAGCACTCGACGATTCCGGCGTCGCTGCCGCAGAGCTTGAGATGGTCATCTTCACGGGTGTCTCCCGCGATTACCCGCCGTCATGGTCGGTAGCAACCGAAATCATGGGTTCGGTCGGCGCCTCAGGTGACTGCGTCGGGCTCGATCTCACGCTGGGCTGCGCGGCGTCGCTCTCCGCGCTCGATCTCATTCGAGGCTGGCTCTCCGCGCGGGGCGGTGGTCTCGCAGCTGTCGTGGCGGCGGAGCGCTGGTCGCAGACGGTCGACCCGCGCAATCCAGCGAGTCGGATGTGGGCATGGGCCGACGGCGCCGCGGCCGCGGTTGTCGGTGACGGCCGAGGGCCCGGCTTTGCGCTGTTCGCGGGAGCGGAGTTCACGACCCGCGCCGACTACAACGGGCACGTCTTGATCCCGCATGGCGGCACCCGTTCTGCCCTACCGCCGGCGGGCACGGACGGCCACACCCGCGTCGTGAGCGATCGACCCCGCGGCGAGATCCGGGACACCTATCTCAATGGTTACCGGCGCTCCTTCGATCGCCTGGTGGGGCGTTTCGGCGTTCGGCCAGCCCGACTCGTGTGCAATCAGATCTCGCCGCAGATCGTCAAGATGATCGCCGATGGCGTGGGGATCGGACTCGATGGCACGGTTCTCACCGGGTGCACACTCGGGCATCTCGGGGGTGCCGACGTGCTGGTCGGACTCGACGCGTTGCGATCGACAGAAGGGATAGTCGAGCCCCTCGCGCTCGGCGCGAGCACCGCGTACGCCTTCGGCATGGGACTGATCCTTCCGTCCGACCCCGGCTAGACTCGCCAACGTACCGAACGGTCCACACCCATTTCGAGGAGCCACTGATGACTGACGACGAATCGCTTGACCTCGGCTGCATCCGGTTCACCCGCGACGGAGCACTGCTGCGGATCATGCTGACCCGCCCCGATCGCCGGAACGCACTGACGTCGGAGAGCACACGGGCTGCATCCCAGCACCTGACCGAAATGAATCGTGACGACGCGATCCGGGCGATCCTCATTACCGCCGAGGGCGAGCACTTCTGCGCGGGGATGGACCTGCGCCGTGACCGCAGTGCGTCGGACACGAGGCCCCGTCCGACCGCCGTGCATCGCAGCATCGACGTCGGCCCGCACCGGCTGATTCTCGCACTCAGCCGTATCGAGGTCCCCGTGGTGACCGCCGTCCGCGGCCACGCGGCCGGCCTCGGCTGCGCCCTTGCACTCGTCGCGGACTTCTGCGTGACGAGTCCCACGGCACGATTCTCGACGCCGTTTGCCACCCGCGGGTTCACTCCGGACTCCGGGAGCACCTGGTTGCTCCCGCGACTCGTCGGTGCCGCCCGTGCGCGCGAGATGCTCATTCTCGGTCGGCAGATCGACGCCGCAACGGCAATCGACTGGGGTCTCGTGAGCCGGATGGTGCCGGACGAGGAGCTCGATGCGCACGCAGAAGCGCTCGCCCAGGAGCTCGCCGCCGGTGCGACCACCTCGATCGGTCTCGTGAAATGGCTGCTCGATGCGACCTCGACGGATTCGTTTGAGTCCGCACTACGCCGGGAGAGCCTCGTGGAGGACATCTCGACCCGATCCGCCGATTTCAAGGAGGGGATCGCCTCGTTCACCGCGCGACGATCACCTGAGTTCGAAGGGAACTGATGAACAAAGAGCAAGCGGCGTCGCCGCGGTTCGGCCAATCCTCCGGTCTGGAGTACCAGCGTGCGATCGCGGAGGGCCGTATCGAGCGGCAGCCGTTTCAGACCCTGATCGGATTCTCACTCACACGGGTGGATGACGACGGCACAGCCGAGGCGAAGGTCGTGCCACGGCCCGAGTTCTGCAACGCGGCTGGCCGACTGCACGGCGGCTACCTGTCCGCCGTGCTCGACTGCATCACCGCCACCGTCGCGCATTCCACCCAACCGGCGGAATCGGCGGCTCCGCACATGCACGCGGCGTACCGGTTCGTTCGTGCGGTCACTGCGGACGCACCGCTGATCGCGACAGCCACCATTACAGTCCGGTCCCGATCGATCGTGCATGTACACGGCGAGCTGCTGGACGAGCGCGGCCGACTCATCGCCTCCGGTGAGACGATCCACAAGATTCGCAGGATGCGTGATTCGGTCACGCCCGACTCCGATGCGTGAATCGCTCAGCGTTTTCGAACTCGAGGTGTTCGGCACGAGCATTCGCGGGGAGATCCGCGACGGTGTGCCGGGTGCGCCCGACGTGGTGATGGTGCACGGCGCGGCCGCGCACCATCACTGGTGGGACTGGATGCTCGGTGAGGTCGGCGATCGGTGGAATGCGGTCGCGCTGGATCTGAGCGGGCACGGCGAGAGCGGGTGGCGCGAGCAGTATTCGGGGCGGACATGGGCCGACGAGGTGGCCGCCGTCATCGATGGGTGCACGCGGACCGGTCGGGCAACCGTCGTCGGTCACAGCATGGGCGCGCTCGTGTCGATCGCAACCGCGGCCACCTACCCAGAGCTCGTAGAGCGACTGGTGCTCGTCGACATACCGATCCGGCGCCCCGGCGACGATCAGGATCGGCCCCGCGGACGATCACTCGGGCCGGCACGCATCCACCAGGATCGGTCAACCGCGCTCGAGTCGTTCCGCCTCTTGCCCGAGGGCAGCACTGCGTCCCGTAAGACGCTGCGCGATCTAGCCGAATGGTCTTATGGCCCGGTCCCGGGCGGCTGGCGGGTGCGCTTCGACCCGTCACTCTTCGGTCAGTTCACCGACTCGCTCATCGACGAATGGCTCGGTCGGGTCATCGCTCCGGTCACGATGATCGGCGGCGCACTGAGCCCTGCGATCACCGGTGACGCGATCGATTACGTCGCAAGCCGAGTCGCCGGCGGGGTGACCTGGGGGATGGTCGAGGGGGCGCACCACCATGTGCAAGTCGATCGGCCGGATGCGCTGGCGAAAGTCCTGATGGACACGGTAGCGGCCGACCGGAACTCGGTGGCGGTCCCGGGACTACGATCGGTGGGATGAGCTCAGGCGGCGAGCGATACGATCGCGGCCGCATCGCGCACTGCCGTCCCGGGCTCCCCCACCGGCCGCAGCAGCAGAGTGCCGACACCCGCGTTGGCGTACGCCTCGATGCGCTCGACGACATCACGCTCTGCGCCGACGAGCGAGAGCGAGCGCACGAGCTCGTCGGGCAACGCGGCCATCGCGCCGTCGCGGTCGCCGGCGAGGTATCGGTCCTGCACCTCGAGCGCCTCCGCTTCGAACCCGAACCGGGCCACGAGATCCGTGTAGAAGTTGGCACCCTTCGCCCCCATCCCACCGACATACAGCGCAAGGTGTCGGCGTGCGCGGTCGAGGGCCATGCGCTCCTGCTCGGCGTTCTCGACGACGGCCGCGTACGCCTGCACGATGATTTCGAGCGGGCCGAGTTCAGGACCGCGACGGGCAAGCCCGGCCGCGAGCGACGGACCGAATACGTCGGGTGCTGTCTCGGGGTGGAAGAACATCGGCTCCCATGCCTCGAAAAGCTCGGCCGCAAGCGCGACACCGGCGTCTCCCATCGCGCCGAGCAGGAGCGGAATCCGTGGCCGCACAGGCGAATTGATGAGTCGAAGCGGCTTGCCGAGGCCGGAGCCACCGCGCTCTGCCGACAGCGGTATCTCGAAGTCGCGACTCGACCAGGCGAGCGCCTCACGTCGCCATACCGTGCGCGTGATTTCAGCGACCGCGCGGGCTCGGCGTAATGGAGTTCGATACGGGAGTCCGTGGAAGCCTTCGACAACCTGCGGGCCCGACGCTCCGATGCCGAGCACGAAACGCCCACCGGAGAGCGCATCCAGGCCTCCGGCTGTCATGGCGAGCAGGGCTGGTGTGCGCGAGAAGGTGTTGAACACCGACGATGCCAGCCTGGTCCGGCTTGTAGACACCGCGATCGCGCCGAGCACGCTGACCGAGTCGAATGAATACGCCTCCGGCACGGTGAGCAGGTCGATGCCCGTGCGGTCCAGTTCGGCCGCGAGCGCGACCATCGAGCGCGGATCCTGGTCGTAGGAGAGTGGGATTCCGATTCGCACTCCGACTCCTCAGGCTCATCATGGCACTATGTACCGGTCAGTACGAGACTGTAGCATGGATGCAGCGCGGGTCACGGTCCCGCCTGAGAACTGGAGGCGAGTGGATGAATCTGCGCGAAGCGGTCATCGTCGAGGCGGTACGGACACCGATCGGTCGCAAGAAGGGCACCCTCGCGTCCATGCACGCAGCAGATCTGTCTGCAGTCGTGCTCAACGAACTTGTGCGCCGAGCCGGCCTCGACGCCGGGGACGTGGACGACGTGTATTGGGGCTGCGTGACGCAACTCGGCGACCAGTCGAGCAATATCGGACGATTCGCGACGCTGGCCGCCGGGTGGCCAGAGCATGTCCCCGCAGTGACGATCAACCGGGCCTGTGGCTCAAGTCAGCAGGCACTCGAGTTCGCGGCCACATCCGTCATGACCGGACGGGCTGACCTCGTCGTCGCCGGCGGCGTGGAGACGATGAACCGGGTACCCATCGGATCAGCCCGGCAGTTCGGCGAACCCTACGGCGCCACCGCGCTTGACCGCTTCGGCGTCGACGACTTCAACCAGGGACTCGGTGCCGAGCAGATCGCGGAGCGCTGGAATCTCAGTCGAGCGGAACTCGACGCCTACGCTTCCCGCTCCCACGCCCTCGCTTCCCAGGCGATCGACGAGGGGGCGTTCGACGCGCAACTCGTACCGGTGACCAACAGTGGCGCCACGATCACCTCCGACGAGGCGATCCGGCGGGGCACGACCCCGGAGACACTCTCCGGTCTGAACCCATCGTTCGTCGAAGGGGGCCGGATTCATGCGGGCAACTCTTCCCAGATTGCGGACGGCGCCGCCGCGCTGCTCGTGACGACGCCTGAGCGCGCGGCGCAGCTCGGCCTGACGCCGATCGTGCGCCTCCACTCCGGCGCCGTCGTCGGCGACGATCCGGTGATGATGCTCGCCGCCCCCATCCCCGCCACCGCGAAAGTGCTCAAGCACGCAGGGCTGCACATCGACGATATCGGCGCCTTCGAGATCAATGAGGCCTTCGCGCCGGTGCCTCTCGCATGGCTCGCGGAGACAGGGGCTGACCCCGCGCGCATGAATCCGGTCGGCGGTGCGATCGCGGTCGGGCACCCGCTCGGAGCATCCGGGGCCATCCTGGCAACCCGGCTCGTGCACCGGATGCGCGATCACGGCCTCCGCTACGGGCTCCAGTCCATGTGCGAGGGCGGCGGAACCGCGAACGCCACGATTTTCGAGCTCGTCGGATGACAATGGCACACGAACTGTCCGATAAACCGACCGACGTGTCAGTATGGTGCCCATGAGTGCGATCCCGCCAAAGGAAACGACCGGCGAGCGTGTGTTGCGCATCGCAACGGACTTGTTCGCTGAGAAGGGCTACGACGCCACCGGCGTCCAGGAGCTCTCCGATTCCACCGGACTGGGGCGCGGAGCGCTTTATTACCACATCAAGAACAAACAACAGCTGCTCGCCCGGATCGCGATCGGCCTGCTCGAAACAGCCAATCGCGACGCCAGGCGGATCATCGCTTCGGGCGGCACGCCGGTGGATCGGATCCACCGGATGGCTGCACACCTGCTCACCGACCTCGCGACCAACCGCAGCGCGTGGATCACGTCGATGCGTGACTGGCAGGCACTCGACGAACCGCACCACACGCAGGTGCGCCACCTGCGGCACGAGTATGAGCAGTATTGGCAATCACTGTTCGACGAGGGCGCAGAGACCGGCGAGCTCATGCCCGTCGAGCCGGTGGTGCGCCGCGCCATCGTCGGAATGTTCACGGGTAGCTACCGCTGGATAGAGCCGACCGGATCGAAGTCACCGGAGGCCATCGCCAAGCTCTACGTCGAGCTCTTCCTCGACGGGCTCCGCGTCCACGATTAGGCCAACACGTTGGACCGACCAGTCGGGGCGGATGCGTCGCCGCCGACCCCCCACTCGCGCAGCCGTGCCGCCGCGCTCGGCGCGGATTCCACGAATCCGATGGGCAGGGAGGGAAGCCACCCCCGCTCGCCGAACGGGCGCATGAGGCCCCTCTCGCTCACCTGGTCGTTCGCAGCCACTTCGCGCAGCGCCAGCACCGGCGCGACACAGATGTCCCGCTCCCGGCCGAGTCGGTCCCACTCGTCGCGAGTGCGCCGGCCGATGGCCGCGGCGATGATCGTTCGCAGGGCGGGCCACCGCTCGGGGTTCTCACGGTCGAATCGGTCAGCTTGGTCGATCTCGAGTACGTCTGCGAGTTCCTGGAAGAACTTCTCCTCCAGAGCGCCGACGGTGATCCAATAGCCGTCACTGGACAAGTAGGAGTCGTAATAGGGGGCTCCCGTGTCGAGACGGTTGGTCCCAGGTATGTCGGACCACTCACCGCGCGCACGGTACTCGTGCAGCATCGTCGTGAGATACGTGGCGCCGTCGAGGATCGCGATATCGAGCTCGCTTCCCTCGCCCGTGCGGTCACGTTCAATGATCGCCGCGAGCACGGCGATGACGAGGTACATGCCGCCGCCGGCGAAGTCGCCGAGCAGGTTCGCGGGCGGCATCGGTGCGCTTCCGGCCCGGGTCGCGGCGTCGAGAGCACCAGAGACGGCGATGTAGTTGATATCGTGCCCGGCGCGCATGGCCAGAGGACCGGCCTGCCCCCAGCCGGTCATCCGCGCGATGATCAGCCGCGGATTCTCCGCACGCATCCGCTCGACGGTGAGCTCGAGGCGATCGAGTACGCCGGGGCGGAAGCTCTCGATGACGAGGTCAGCAGCAGCAACGATCTCGAGCGCTCGTTGCAGCCCCTCGGGGGTCTTCAGGTCCAGCTCGAGCATGGCGCGATTGCGCACCATCGAGATGGCCCGCTGATTCGGCCGGGTGATCGTCAGCACTTCGGCCCCCAGGTCGGCAAGTACGAGCGCGCCGAACGGCGCCGGGCCCAGCCCAAGGAACTCGACGACTCTCAACCCTGCGAGTTGACCGCTCATAGCGCCATTCGCCCCTCTTTCCGATCGAAACTCTTTGTACAGACTGTACGGTACAATAATGGACAGCGGTGGGCGCCACCAGCGTGCCGGAGCGAGCGGAGTGGAGCACATGATGGGGCCGGGATTCTATGACAGCAACCACCACGAGTTCCGTGCGCTCGTCCGCGAGTTCGTCGCCCGCGAAGTAACCCCCAATCTCGACCGATGGGAGGAGCAGGGCGTTGTCGACCGCGACGTCTGGCTCGCTGCGGCAGAGTCCGGATTGCTTGGGTTGCGGACTCCGGAGTTCTACGGCGGTGCAGGCGTTGCTGACTACCGGTACCGTGCCATCGTGTCCGAGGAGCTCGGCGCGGTCGGCGCTGCGAGCTTCGGCTCTGGTCTGGCCATCAACGAAGACGTCGTCGGAAACTATCTTCTCGGACTCGGCTCCGACGCGCAGAAGGCATACTGGCTCCCAGAGATGGCTGCGGGTCGCGTGGTCACCTCGATCGCGATGTCCGAACCCGGGATCGGCAGTGACCTGCGCGGAATGACCACCCGCGCGATCCGCGACGGGAACGACTGGCGACTCTCCGGCGCGAAGACGTTCATCACCAATGGAACCAGCTCGAACGTCGTGATCGTCGCAGCGCGCTCGACCCCGACGGACGAGAAGCCACGCCTTACCCTCTTCCTCATCCCCACAGACCGGGCCGGATTCAGCCGGGGGCGCACGCTCGACAAGATCGGGCTGCACGCCCAGGACACCTGCGAGCTCTTCTTCGACAACGTTCCCGCCACCGAAGCGGACGTGGTCGGCGAGGTAGATGGAGGCTTCCGTCACCTCACCGCGCAGCTGCCGCTTGAAAGACTCTCGATCGCGTGGCGAGCCCTCGCCGGGTCTGAGGCCGCGCTTCGCTGGACGCTCGAGTACGTCAAGGACCGCAAGGCCTTCGGCTCTCGAATCATCGACTTCCAAGCGACCCGCTTCCGACTCGCCGAGCTCTCCACAGAGATCGAAGTGACCCGTGCCTTCCTCGAGTCGCTCGTGCCGCAGCTCAACCGTGGAGAGCTCGGAGCGACGACGGCTGCGAAAGCGAAGTGGTGGTCCACCGAGCAGCAGCACCGAGTGGTCAGCTCGTGCCTGCAGCTGTTCGGCGGCTACGGCTACATGGAGGAGTACCCGATCGCGAGGGCGTTCCGCGACAGCCGAGTCCAGACGATCGTCGGTGGGACCACGGAGATCATGAAAGAGATCATCGGACGGGAACTCGCGGCCGACTGACACCGAGCCTGCGAGCTGCGAAGTAAGGAGAGACGATGGAATTGCGCGACACCTCGGCCTTGGTCACAGGAGGGGCATCCGGCCTGGGCGCCACCACGGCGGCCGCACTCGTTCGGGCGGGAGCAAGGGTGGTGATCACCGATCTGCCGACCAGCGACGGCGTCGAGTACGCGCGCTCACTTTCACCCGAGACGCGCTTCGTCGCCGCCGACATCACCGACGAGTCGTCGCTGGACGCTGCCCTCGACGAAGCCGAGGCGCTGGGACCGCTGCGGTCGGTCGTGCATTGCGCGGGCCGTGGTGGCGATCGGCTCCGGATCATCGACCGCGACCGGAATCCGGCACCGCTGCAAAGCTTCGTCGACGTACTCCAGGTGAACCTGATCGGCACCTACAACGTACTCAGGCTCGCAGCGGCACGGATGAGCGGCAACGAGCCGATCGACGGCGACCGCGGCGCGATCGTGCTCACCGCGTCGGCCGCGGCATTCGAGGGGCAGATCGGCCAGACCTCGTACTCAGCGTCGAAGGGCGCGGTCCACGCGATCACCCTCGTCGCTGCGCGCGACCTCGCGAGCTGGGCGATCCGGGTGAACACGATCGCTCCTGGCACGTTCG
This sequence comes from Microbacterium sp. NPDC055357, assembly GCF_053644835.1. NCBI lineage: Bacteria > Bacillati > Actinomycetota > Actinomycetes > Micrococcales > Microbacteriaceae > Microbacterium > Microbacterium sp. NPDC055357. The sequence continues at coordinate 80,919 of NZ_JBSHLZ010000003.1, forward strand.
ACACGCCCATGCTCGCCAGACTCCGCGATGACATCCGCGATGCGCTGGCCTCGAGTGTGCCGCATCCGAAGCGCCTCGGCCAGGCCGACGACTATGCGGAGCTCGCCCTCGCTCTCTTGCGCAACGGATACATCAACGGCGAGACGGTCCGCCTCGACGGCGCCCTGCGGATGGCACCGCGATGACCCCGTCGAACGAGCCCGCGCTCATCGTCGAGGCGCGCGACCGCGTCCTGATCATCGAGATCAACCGCCCGAGCCAACGGAACGCGATCACGCGTGATCTCGCTAAGGGGATCGCTGATGCGATCAGCCGGCTCGACGATGATCCAGGGCTGTCAGTCGGCATCATCAGCGGCCGCGGCGGCACATTCAGCGCGGGGATGGACCTCAAACGCTTCGCCGAGGGTGAGCGGGCGACGGTGGGACACCGCGGCTTCGCCGGCCTCGTGCAGGCTCCTCCGGCGAAGCCGCTGATCGCTGCGGTCGAGGGATGGGCTCTTGGTGGCGGATTCGAGATGGTTCTTGCCTGCGATCTCGTGGTTGCGGCGCGCTCTGCTCGGTTTGGATTGCCTGAGGTCAGGCGCGGACTTCTCGCTCGCGGCGGCGGCATGTTCCGGTTGCCTCGTAGGATCCCCCGCGCGATCGCGCTGGAAGTTCTGCTCACCGGTGACCCACTTAGCGCCGATCGCGCTGCTGCATTCGGGCTCGTCAATGAGCTGGTCGACGACGGTCTTGCGCTCGACGCGGCCGTTTCACTTGCTGAGCGGATCGCTGCGAACGCGCCGCTCTCTCTCCAAGCGACGAAGCGAATCGCCGTGGAATCCGCTGATTGGGATCTCGGCGCAGCCTTCGATCTGCAGAGTGAACTGTCCGATACGGTCTTCGCCTCTGCGGATGCGATGGAGGGCGCCATCGCGTTCGCGGAGAAGCGCGCGCCGGAGTGGACCGGTCGCTGACAACCTCGCTCGAACGATGCTCGGAATCGCGGCGCGGATACCGATTCGCGCTTAGGAGCAGTGCTCTCCCGAGACCCGACGTCAGTCGAGCAGCAGCGCGGGCTCCTCGAGCACCGAGGCGACATCGGCGATGAAACGCGACATGCCGTCGCCGTCGACGACACGGTGGTCGAAGGACCCCGCGACCGTCGTGACCCAGCGCGGGCGGACCTCGCCGTCCACGACCCACGGTTTCTGCCGGATCGTGCCGAGGGCCACGATCCCGGCCTCACCGGGGTTGATGATCGGGGTGCCGGCATCCATTCCGAACACGCCGATGTTCGTGATCGTGATCGTGCCGTGCTGCTGATCGGCAGGAGTGGCGCGACCCTCGCGCGCCGTCGCGGTGAGCTTCTCGAGAGCGCGGGCGAGCTGGCGCAGGTTGAGGTCCTGCGCATCTTTGATGTTCGGCACGAGCAGGCCCCGCGGCGTCGCGGCGGCGATCCCGAGGTTGACGTAGTGACGCACGCGGATCTCGGCGCCGCCGTCGACCTCGACCCACGCCGCGTTGACCATGGGCGTGCGGCGGACGGCCCAGATCACGGCGCGCGCCATGATCAGCAGCGGCGAGACCTTGACGTCGGCGAAGTCGGGCGAGGCCTTGAGCCGCTTGACCAGTTCCATCGTGCGGGTCGCGTCGACGTCGGTCCACACCGAGACGTGCGGCGCCGTGTACGCCGACCGGACCATGCCCGACGCCGTCGCCTTGCGGACGCCCTTGACGGCGATCGTCTCCTCGCGGCCGGCGCCGTCGTCGCCGACGGCGATCGTCTCTTCGCGCACGGCGCTGCGCTCGGGCGTCGCGATGTTGCGGAACACCGAGGCCTGCGACGCGTGGGTCACGACGTCGTCGCGCGTCACCTCTCCGGCGGGGCCCGTCGCCGTGACGGTCGACAGGTCGACGTCGAGGTCGCGCGCGAGCTTGCGGATCGGCGGCCTCGCCACGACCCCGGTCGACGCCTCGATGCGCTTCGCCTGGTCGGCGGGCTTCTTGCGCCGCGACGTCACCTCGCCGCCGGTCCCGTACCCGACGAGGACCGAGCCGCCGTCGTCTGCGGGGGACGGCGCCGCCGCCGGCGGTCCGGGCGGGGTCGCAGCATCCGTGATCGTGATGATCGCGGCGCCGACCTCGACCGTCGCGCCCTCGGCGGCGAGCAGGTCGCCGACCGTGCCGGCGAACGGCGACGGCAGCTCGACGAGCGACTTCGCCGTCTCGATCTCGACGATGACGTCGTTGACGGCGACCGTGTCGCCCGGCGCGACGCGCCACGAGACGATCTCGGCCTCGGTCAGTCCCTCACCCACGTCGGGCAGTGTGAAGGTCTGCATGCTCATGCTCATTCCTCTCCGAACCCGCGAGACTGCAACGGAGCGCCGAGACTGCGGGGTCCACCCGCTGTCTCGGCCTCCCGGTGCAGTCTCGCGGTCATGGGTGGGGGTCAGTAGGCGAGGGCGCGGTCGACGGCCTCGAGGATGCGGTCGGCGTCGGGCAGGTACGTGGCCTCGAGCTTCGCGGGCGGGAAGGGCGTGTCGAAGCCCGACACCCGCAGCACGGGCGCCTCGAGCGCGTAGAACGCCCGCTCCATGACGGTCGCCGCCACTTCGGAGCCGAGCGACGTGAAGCCCGGCGCCTCCTGCGCGTAGACCATGCGGCCGGTGCGGCGCACGGAGTCCAGGATCGGGCCGTAGTCGATGGGCGACAGCGAGCGCAGATCGATCACCTCGCACGACGTGCCCTCGGACTCGGCGAGCGCCGCCGCCTGCAGCAGCGTCGTCACCATCGCGCCGTGCCCGACGAGCGTGACATCGGTGCCGGGGCGCACGAGCCGCGACGCGTGCAGCGACAGCGGGCGGGTCGTCGTGTCGACTTCGCCCTTCTGCCAGTACTTCGCCTTCGGCTCGAGGAAGATGACGGGGTCGGGCGAGTCGATCGCATCCTGGATCATCCAGTACGCGTCGTTCGGCGTCGACGGGCTCACGACCCGCAGGCCGGGCGTGTGGGTGAAGTACGCCTCGGGGCTCTCCTGGTGGTGCTCGACGGCGCCGATGTGCCCGCCGTACGGGATGCGGATGACGACGGGGAACGACATCGCGCCCTCGTGCCGGTTCGTGATCTTCGCGAGCTGCGACGTGATCTGATCGAAGGCGGGGAAGACGAAACCGTCGAACTGGATCTCGCACACAGGCCGGAAGCCCGCCATCGCGAGGCCGATCGCCGTGCCGACGATGCCGGACTCGGCCAGCGGCGTGTCGATCACGCGGAGGTCGCCGAACTCGGCCTGCAGTCCCTCGGTGACGCGGAAGACGCCGCCGAGCGGACCGATGTCCTCGCCCATCAGCAGCACGCGGTCGCTGTCGGCGAGCGCTGCGCGCAGTCCCGCATTGAGGGCGCGGCTGAACGCCATGGTGGTCGTCTCGCTCATGCGCCGGCCTCCTCGAACGATGCCTCGTAATCGGCCAGCCACGCCCGCTGCTCGTCGATGAGCGGATGCTGCGCGCTGTAGACGTGCGAGAACATCACGTCGTTCGGGATGCTGCCCAGCTCGGTCGTGCGCACCCGGATGTCGTCGGCCGTCGCCTCGGCTTCGGCGTCGACGTCGGCGAAGAAGGCGCTCGATGCGCCCCGGCCCTCGAGATACGTGCGCATCCGCGCGATCGGGTCGCGCTCGGCCCAGGACTGCTCCTGCTCGGACGTGCGGTACTTCGTGGGGTCATCGCTCGTCGTGTGCGCGCCCATGCGGTAGGTCAGCGCCTCGATCACTCGGGGACCGTCGCCCCCGCGCGCCTCATCGAGTGCCGTGCGGGTGACGGCGTAGCTCGCGAGGACGTCGTTGCCGTCGATCTGGATGCTCGGGATGCCGTAGCCGTGACCGCGGCGCACGAGCGGAACGCGCGACTGCGTCGAGACGGGCACCGAGATCGCCCACTGGTTGTTCTGCAGGAAGAACACCTCGGGAGTGCGATAGCTCGCGGCGAACACCATCGCCTCGTGCACGTCGCCCTGGCTCGAGGCGCCGTCGCCGTAGTAGACGAGGACGGCCTCGTCACGGTCGGGATCGCCCGTGCCGCAGCGGCCGTCGAAGACGAGTCCCATGCCGAACCCCGTCGCGTGCAGCGTCTGCGCACCGAGCACGAGCGTGTAGATGTGGGTGTTGCCGTTCGCAGGATCCGTCGGGTCCCACCCGCCGTGCGTCACGCCGCGCATGAGGCGGATGATGTCGATCGGGTCGACGCCGCGGATCTTGGTCACGACGTGCTCGCGGTAGGACGGGAAGAGGTGGTCGTGCGGCCTGGCCGCGCGCGCCGACCCGACCTGTGCGGCCTCTTGCCCGAAGCTCGGAGGCCACAGGGCGAGCTGCCCCTGACGCTGCAGGTTCGTCGCCTGCCGGTCGAAGGCGCGGATGACCGCCATGTCGCGGTAGAGACGCTCGAGCTCTGTCTCGGCGAGCGCGTCGATGAGCGCCAGGTACGGTTCGGCGGCGGCGGTCGGGGCGAACGTTCCGTCGGCCGCGAGAACGCGGACGACCTCGGACTCCTCGCTGAGGGGCGTCGTCATCGTTCTACGCTATCGACCGGCCCGAGTGCCCTTCTGGGAGGTCCTTCACAACGGATGCCGCAATCCGTAGGACGTTCTCGACAGAGGCTTCCTCGCCGACCGAGATACGGATCCCATCACCCGCGAAGGGTCGCACGATGAGTCCGGCCGCGTCGAAGGCCTCGGCGATCGCGAGCGTCTCGTCGCCCGCGGGCAGCCAGACGAAATTGCCCTGCGCCTGCGGGACCGCCCAGCCCGTGTCGCGGAGCGCCGCCGCGAGGCGATCGCGACGCTCGGCGATCGTGCGCACACGCTCGAGCAGGTCCGCCTCGGCGTCGAGGCTCGCGAGCGCGGCTTCCTCGGCGTGGTTCGTGACCGACAGGGGGATGGCGGTGCTCCGTGCCGCATCGAGGATGCGCGGGTGCCCCACGGCGTAGCCGACGCGCAGACCCGCGAGACCGAACGCCTTCGAGAACGTCCGCAGCACGACGACGTTCGGGCGGTCGGCGGCCCGAAGGACGCGCTCGCCGTCGACAGCGTCGGGGTCGGTCACGAACTCGGCGTACGCCTCATCCAGGACCACGAGCACGTCGGCGGGCACCTGCGCGACGAACGCGTCGAACTCCACCTGGGTCACGATGGGGCCCGTGGGGTTGTTGGGGCTGCACACGATGATGGCCCGCGTGCGGTCGGTGATCGCGGCGGCCATCGCCGGCAGGTCGTGGCGCGCATCGGCGGTCAACGGCACCTGCACGGCGGTCGCCCCCGCCACGACGGCGAGCCACGGGTAGGCCTCGAACGAGCGCCACGCGTAGACGACCTCGTCGCCGGGACCCGACGTCGCCTGCACGAGCTGGGCGAGGATCGACACGCTGCCGGCGCCGATGTGGACGGAGTCCGGCCCGACGCCGAAGCGCTCGGCGATGCGCTCACGCAGACGCGCCGCCGACGCGTCGGGGTAGCGGTTGAGCGAGGTCGCGGACTGCACGGCCTCGAGCACGCCCGGCAACGGGTCGAACGGGTTCTCGTTGCTCGACAGCTTGAACGCTTCGCCACCGGCCTGCCGACCCTGCTTGTACGGCGGCAGGGCGGCGATCTCGGCACGGACGCGGATGGGGAGGTCGGAGGCTTCGGTCACGATGCAGAGTCTACGAGCGAGAGCGGATGCCGCGTCACTCGGCCGTTGACACCATTTCGGAACCGGGCGGCAGCGCTGTTCTCGCTCGCGCGGGTGGAGCGCGTGCGAGACTGCCGGGTATGCGCTTCATCATCCGCGTCGTCATCAACGCGTTCGCCATCTGGATCGTGACGCTCATCCCCGCGTTGCAGGTCAGCGTCATCGCGTTCCCTCCCGGCGAGACGCTCCAGCTCGTCCTGACCCTGCTGCTCGTCGCGGCGATCTTCGCGATCGTCAACACGATCATCGGCACGGTCATCAAAGTGCTCGCCTTTCCCCTCTATGTCCTGACCCTCGGACTCATCGGGCTCATCATCAACGCCTTCCTCCTCTGGCTGACGGGGTGGATCACGTCGTTCTGGGACTGGGGCCTGCGGGTCGAGAGCTTCTGGTGGGGCGTGCTCGCGGCGATCCTCATCTCGCTCATCAACTGGCTCTTCGGAATCCTGCTGCGCCCCCAGCAGAAGCGGCGGGACTGACGGCGCGTTCCGCACCGAACTCGACGACGTCGACCCGCTCGGCCGTGCCGAGTTCGGCGAACACGGCACGCACGGCCTCGACGCGCGGATCCGTCGACGCGTCGACCATCGCCGCCGTCTCGGCGTAGTACCTCATGCCGTGCGACGGCGTCGCGGCGTCGATCACATCGGGCGTCGGGTCGGTCGAGCGTTCGACGACGAAGCTGCCGGGAGCCCCGACAGGCGCCATACTGCCGCCGCCGGCGAGCCCGGCGATCGGGTCATCGGTGTGGCGCAGCGCGACGCTCAGCGTGCGGGGCCCCACATCGGCCTCGACGGGAGAGCCGAACGAGACGAGCGTGCGCGTGTCGTACCCTCCCTCGAGAGCGAGGTGCGACGTGATCATGGCGCCCTGCGAATGCCCGAAGGCGTGCACCGTGTCGCCGGGGCGCGCTCCGGCGGATTCGAGCGCGGCGAGGGTCGCCTCGTAGGAGGCCGACGCCCGTTTCGCCGCGAGGTCGACGTTCGACCGTGCATCCCACGCCTCGGGCCCCCCGGCGCCGGCCGACTTCGTGCCCGACACGTAGACGGCGTACTGCGCCGATCCGCCCGGCATGGCGTACCGCTCGACCCGCACGCGCGTCGCACCATCGCCGGGCATGCGGGATGCCGCGGCGGCGAGGCTCGCCGGAGCCGTCGTCGTGCCGGTGGACACGCGCTGCACCGTGACCGCGTCTCGCGCGGGAGCGAGTCGCTCATGCCGGCCGATCTGCCCCCAGCGGCTGAACCCGACGACGCCCACCCCGAGGATCGTGCCGAGCCCGCCGACGACTCCTCCGACGACGGCAGCGGGAGCGCTGAAGATACCGCCCAGATCGAAGCCCGTCTCGGTGGCCTGGCGCACGAGCTCGGACGGCCACATGATCGCGCGCTCGAACGCGAGCAGCGACGCCTGCTCGCCGATGCCGGAGTACTCCGCCCCGAGCACGGCACGACGGCGGGCGATCCGGTCCAGCGCGGCCTCGTCCCCCGTCGCGACGGCTGCCGCGTGCTGCGCATCGAGGTCGACGAGCTCGTAGATCGCCGCGGCCGCCCGCAGCTGCTCGGCGATCGCGTCGGCATCGAACTGCACGTGCAAGAGCCGCCTCGACAGCACGGATGCCGCACTCTGAGCCCCGGCATGACGCTCGGCGAACAGCATGTTCTGCACCGCACCGAGGCGTGCCGCCAGCTCATCGAGCTCGACGCGGGCACCGACGAACCGTGCCGCCGTCGCACGCAGCGTCTCGGTGTCGACGGCGACGGCACCACCGCCGCGGATGTCGAGCTCGCCCGTCACAGCGGGCCTCGATCGAGGCGCGCCCACTCGAGCGCGCGAGCGTGGACCGCCGCGGCTCTCGCCGTGTCGGCGAGCGCCGCCAGGCTCGCGACGTCGCCGGCCCAGCGTTCGGCGCGCTCGTGGAACGCCGTCGCCGCGCGCGACTGCCAGTCGGTGAGGCCCGAGAGGGTGCGCGCGTGCTGTGCGGCGTCGACGAACCGGCGGGCCAGCGCGTCGAGCTCCCGGATGATGATGTCGAGCTGCGTCACCCTGCCATGATCGGCGCGTCACTCATCGCACGGCCGGCGCCCACCGGCATCCGTGCACTCCCGGGTCGGTCCCCCGGCTGGGGAGGAACCGGGTCAACGGCGGAAGATCGCGGTTCCCACGTAGACCTTCGCCGTGGCGGTCGAGCTGTTGCCCGCGGCGTCCGTGGCCGTATAGGTGAACGTGTAGACGGCGTCGTTCACGGCGCGGACGCGGAACGACGTGTCGCTGAGCGCGGTGATCGCCGCCCTCTTGGCGCCGGTCGCCGTCGCCGAGGTGAGCGTCACCGTGACGTCGCCGCTGTCGTCGGTCGCGCGCACCGCCATGTCGATGCGGCGGTCGCCGATCGGCAGGACGATCCACCGCTGCGACGGCGTGACCGTGATGCTCGGCGCTGTCGTGTCAGGCGCCTCGAGGTCGAGCCCCACGACGACGGGGTCGTGGTCGCTCGAGCGATAGGCGTCCGGTGCATACAGGGCATCCTGCGCGTCGGCCTTGAACGTCATGTCGTAGTCGATGAGGCTCGGCTCGTCGGCGTTGACGTTCCACACAGCGGCGCCGGCGACCTCGTCGACGATGTCGCTACCGGCCAGCGCGTGGTCGAGCGAGCCGAGCTGCCCGTCGAACACGTACGTGTAGCTGTCACCTCCGACGACGTCGGTGTAGCCCGCGCCGTAGAGCACCTGCATGGGGTCTTCCTGCGCGTAGGCGTTCAGGTCGCCGAGGATCAGCTCGCGCCCCGCGCCCTGACCGGTCGGATCGGTCGCGAGCCAGTCGGCGAGCGCCGCGGCGGCCTGCGTGCGCACGCCGTTGCAGTTGCCCTGCCCGTTCGGGTCGGTCGGATCGCCGACGGCGGCGCAGGTCGAGCCCTTCGACTTCAGATGGTTCACGACGACCGTGAAGGATGCACCGTGCGCGTCGGTGAAGCTCTGCGTGAGGCCGGGCCTGTTGAAGTCGTCGAGCCAGCGCGAGTCCTTGGACTGGTCCATGAGCTGGAACGCGCCCGCCGGGGTGACCGATGCCGGCTTGTACAGGATCGCCGTCGCGATGACGTCGGTGCCGATGACGCCCGTCTCGATGTGGTCGTAGACCTCGGCGCCGAGCCGGGCGTTGAGCGCGGCGGCGAGGGCGGCGACGGCGGTGCCGTTGTTCTCGATCTCGACGAGCCCGAACACGTCGGCGTCGATCTCGGCGAGCGCCGTGACGATCTTCGCCTGCTGGCGTTCGAATTCGACCGGGTCGTCGGCGCCGCGGGCGTCGGGACCCGTGAGCGTCGTAAAGTAGTTGAGCACGTTGAAGCTGGCGACCGTCAGATCACCCTCGACCTCGGGCGCGGGTGGGCGCGGGTTCGCGACCTCGACGTCGGCTCCCTGCGTCGGCTGGACCGCCCACGTGTCGAAGCGGTAGTCGAGCACGCCCGTCACGTTCGCGACGAGGTCGCCGCCCCGGAAGGTGTTCTGCAGCGTGAACTCGGCGCCGTTCGGGTGGATCGCGGGGTCGGGGTTCTGTATGCCGCGGCCGTCGTCGACCGTGATCGACTCGGCGGCGTTCCGCGCGGCGAGCGCGACGGCTTCGGGTGAGCCCGCGTCGTACAGCTGCGTCGGCTGCATCTGGCGGCCGAGCGTCAGGGTGATCGTGCCGAACCGGCCGAACTCGAAGTGCTCGCCGATCGCGAGCTGCTGCGGCAGCGTCACGCGCATGCCCTCGAGGGCTTCGCGCTGCTCGGGCGTCGCGGGAAGCGTGAGCGGCGTCGCCGCCGGCAGCTCGGCCGTGCCGCACACCTCGATGCCGCCGGCCGTGATCTGCGTCATCCCGAACGCCTCGTCGGCGACGCCCGCGACGCTCACGACGTCGCCCGCCGCGACGTCGGCACCGCCGGGAGCGTAGACGAAGATGCCGTCCGAGGTCGCGGGGTCCGCATCACCGGCGTCCTGCACGTAGTAGCCGTCGAACCCGCCGACCTGGAAGTCGCCGACCACGGTTCCCTCGACGCGCACCGTCGTGCCCGGCACGGGCGTCGCCGAGCCCGCGCCCTGGATCGACCCGATCGTCACGGCGTCGAGGTCGCATCCCGCCTCACCCGGACCCGGCTCGGTCGGCTCGAGCGTCGTCGTGTTCGCCGCACCGGGGGTGTTGACGGCCTCACCGGCCACGAGAGTGCCCGTGAACCCCGGGATGCCGGCGAGATCGAAGTCGTTGCGCACCCAGTCCGCGGCGCCGTCGGGCATGCGCGACGCCCCTCCGGGAGCGAAGGCGAGACCGTCGTACGCGACGCCGAGCGTCACACCGCCGTAGGTCAGGTCGGTCGCGCCGCCGTCGTGCACGGCGACGGCGTCGACGACCTCGAATCCGAACCCGTCGTCGATGACGCCGTCGTCGTCGGCGTCAATGTCGGTGCCGACCGCCGGGATCGTCCCTGTCACGAGCAGCAGGCTCAGGCTGCCGTTCTCGAGCGTGTTGGCCGCGAGTTCGGCGAGCGACCGGCCCGCGGCATCCGGAGCGGGGAACGTGATGACGTTGTCGACGACGCCCGTGGCCGGAGCGTCGCCCTCGACGCCCAGCAGCGCGTAGCCGGCGAGGTCGACGCCCGCGGGAACCAGCAGTTCGACGTACTCGACGTCGGTGCCGACCGTCGACGCCGAGAACTCGTTGATGACGAGTTCGGGCGGCGGCGCGGCCGACGCGGGGGCGGAGCCGACCAGCACGAGTGCGACAGCGGCGATGAGGGCGGAAAGACGACGCACGGCAACCTCCAGCAGAGACGCGGGGAGCGGTTTTCAGGGGTAACGCTAGGGGAAGCGGCATCCGCGCGGAAGACCCTGCGCCTGAACATCCGTCGTCGAATCGGATGATGCGTGCGCGCGGACGGCACGCCACAATGGAGGCCATGACTGCGACCGCCGTGGATCCCTTCCGCGTCGTCTTCGTCTGCACCGGCAACATCTGCCGCTCCCCCATGGCCGAAGTCGTCTTCCGACGATTCGCGGATGCCGCGGGCCTGGGCGCCCGCGTCGGCTCTGCGAGCGCCGGCACGGGCGACTGGCACGTGGGCGAGCGCGCCGATCACCGCACTCTGGCGGCCCTCGAGCGCCGCGGCTACGACGGCGCGCGGCACCGCGCGCGGCAGTTCGCGCACACCGACTTCGAACGCAGCGACCTCATCGTCGCGCTGGATCGTTCGCACGAGCGGATCCTGCGGGGGTGGGCGCGCTGCGAGGCCGACACCGACAAGATCGCGCTGCTGATGTCGTTCGATTCGTCGCCGCACGTCATGGACGTGCCCGACCCCTACTACGCCAGCGCCGGAATGTTCGATGACGTGCTCGGTATGATCGAGACTGCGAGCCGGGCGCTCTTCCGGCAGCTCGAACCCGCGATCCGCCCGGCCGTCTGACGTCCGCGCTGTCGCCGACGGGAGACCCGTGACCTCTCTGCCTCCCCAGCCGCTCAGCCCCCTCGACGGCCGCTACCGCGCCGCCGTCACGGGGCTCGCCGACTACCTGTCCGAGGCCGGCTTGAACCGCGCCCGCGTCGAGGTCGAGGTGGAGTGGCTCATCGCCCTCACCGACCGGTCGCTCTTCGGCACGTCGCCACTGCCGGACGACGACAAGGCGCGGCTGCGCGCGCTGTACCTCGAGTTCGGGCAGGCCGAGATCGACTGGCTGGCCGAGAAGGAGGCCGTCACCCGCCACGACGTCAAGGCCGTCGAGTATCTCGTGCGCGATCGCCTGTCGACGCTGGGACTCGACGCGATCGCCGAGCTCACGCACTTCGCGTGCACGAGCGAGGACATCAACTCCGCCTCGTACGCCCTCACGGTGCAGCGTGCCGTCGTCAACGTGTGGCTGCCCAAGCTGCGCGACGTCATCGCGCGGCTCGGAGAACTGGCGATCGAGCACCGGGATGCCGCGATGCTGTCCCGCACCCACGGTCAGCCGGCGACGCCGTCGACGATGGGCAAGGAGCTCGCCGTGTTCGCGTGGCGCCTCGAGCGCGTCGCCCGCCAGATCGAGGGCGGCGAGTACCTCGCGAAGTTCTCCGGCGCGACGGGCACGTGGTCGGCGCATCTCGCCGCCGAGCCCGACGCCGACTGGGTCGAGATCTCGCGTTCGTTCATCGAGGGACTCGGCATCGGGTTCAACGTGCTGACGACCCAGATCGAGTCGCACGACTGGCAGGTCGAGCTCTACGACAGGGCGCGCCACGCCGGCGGCATCCTGCACAACCTCGCGACCGACGTGTGGACGTACATCTCGCTGGGCTTCTTCTCGCAGATCCCGGTCGCCGGTGCGACGGGGTCGTCGACGATGCCGCACAAGATCAACCCGATCCGGTTCGAGAACGCCGAGGCGAACCTGGAGATCGCCGGCGGGCTGTTCCAGACTCTCGCGCAGACCCTCGTGACCTCACGCCTGCAGCGCGATCTCACCGACTCGACGACGCAGCGCAACATCGGCGTCGCGTTCGGCCACTCGCTGCTCGCGCTGGACAACCTGCTGCGCGGCCTCGGGGAGATCTCCCTCGCGCAGCCCGTTCTCGACGCGGACCTCGACGCGAACTGGGAGGTCCTCGCCGAAGCGATCCAGACCGTCGTGCGCGCCGAGATCGCGGCCGGGCGCTCGCAGATCACCGACCCGTACGCCCTCCTGAAGGACCTCACGCGGGGCCGCCGGGTGGGCGCGGTCGAGCTGGCGGAGTTCGTGCGCGGCCTCGACATCGGCGACGCGGCGAAGGAGCGCCTGATCGCGCTGACACCGGCCGGCTACACCGGCATCGCCTCGCGCCTCGTCGACGAGCTGAACTAGCTCTTCGCGTCGTCGTCCTGCTCTTCTTCGGGCAGCAGGACGGCGCGGTCGACCGTCTTGGTGATCTGGGCGGGATCGATCGCGAGCAGCAGCAGCGCGACGACGACGAGCACGACGACGAACGTGATGCCCGCCACGACGGCGGCCACGACGAGCGCGTGCTCGGACTGGCCGTCGAAGCGCTGCTGGAAGAAGCCCATCGAGACGAGGGTCACGACGCCGGCGAACAGCGCGGACCCGAATGCGAGGCCGAGGAGCTGAATCGGCTTCATGAGGTCACGACGAGTGGGGCGTTCAGTCATGACTGATCCTCCGATTCGGGGCGGTTCGCGGCGGCCACCGGCGTGCGACGCGGCGAGAACCCGGCGATGCCGAGATAGACCGCGACGATCGCCGCGTAGACGCCGAAGAGGCCGACGGCGATCGTGATGCCGGTGAGGGTGTACGACGCGTTCGCCTCTTCGACCGTATAGGGCAGGGCGTATTCGGCGGGCACGAGCAGGAGCGCGACCGCGAGGGCCACGCCGGCGATTCCGACGACGATGGATTCCCGGGCCGCGAGCGGCGAGACGGATGCCGCGGGCGTGCCGTCGGACCACGGCGCGACGTCGCCCGGCTTGAGCGCGCGCGGACCGCGACGGGCGACGAAGCCGTCGATCGCCTCGACGAGTCCCGTCGTGAACGCCCACGTGATGACGATCGCGAAGAAGCCGGTGGAGGTGCGCAGATCGCCGACGCTCGCGACCATGCCCGCCGCGATCGTCAGCGCCGCGAGGATGATCGAGGGCCAGCGCCGGCCGGCGGGCTGGACGAGCCACGCCGCGAGGACGTGCACGATGCCCGTCGCGAGGGCGAAGCCCCCGAAGACGGCGAGGCCGACTCCCGCGGAGTGGTCCTGCGAGAAGGTGACCATGATCGCCGCGATCGCCGCGAAAGCGGCGCGCGCGAGCTGAACGTGGCGCGCGTCGAAGACACGGGAAGAATTGGCGGTGGTCACGGGGTTCCTCAGAAAGAAGAGCGGCGTGTCCAGTCTAACCGGGGTGCGCCGCGCGGTCGCCCGGCGGCAGCGGTCACGCCGCGCGGTCACCCGGCGGCAGTGGTCACGCCGCGCGTGCCCAGCCGTCGGGATCGAACCGTCGTCGGCCACCCAGTCGTGGGGTGCGGGTCGCGTCGAGGTGGGACGGGGGAATGAACCAGACGGTGCCGCCGGTCGGATCGCCGCCCGGTGGCGGGTCGATCCGGATCTCCCAGCCGTCGGCGTGGACCCGGTGATGACACGACGTGCACAGCAGAATGCCGTTGCCGAGATCCGTCGGGCCTCGGTCGCGATCCCACCAGAGGATGTGGTGCGCTTCGGTCATCGACGGTGGCAGGTGGCAGAACGCGCAGCCCCCGTCACGCTCGGCGAGAGCAAGACGCTGTGCCGCCGTGAAGAGGCGCTTCGCGCGCCCCATGTCGAGGATCTCACTGTCGCCGCCCAGCACGCACGGCACGATCGAGGCCGCGGCCGCCATGCGGCGCGCTGTTCCCGCGTCGATCGGCTGATCGATCCCGTCGATCTCGCCGATTCCCTCACCCGTCGTCAGCGCGCTGAGCGGCATGCGCACGACGACGGTCGTCGCCGCGGCCGGTACGCGGTCATCGGTGCACCCGAGCAGGTGGCGGCAGATCATCGCGAGCGCGTCGGCCTGCATCTGCGGGATCGAACGCGTCTCGGGCGCGACCGCTGCCGGCCCGACCGCGACGCCACCCGCGCCGTCATCCGGCCCGACCGCGGCGCCTGCCGGGCCGGCCGATTCGCCTGCCCGGCCGACCGACCCGCCGGCCGGACCGCCCGCGTCGCCGACCGCACGGACCGCACCGACCGCACCGACCGACTCGCCTGCCGCCCCGACCACGCCGCCGGCCACGCCGCCCGCGTCGCCGACCGGACCGACCGGTCCGCCAGCCGGGCCGCCCGCGTTCGAACCGCGACTCGTGCGCAGCTGATGCGTCACGATCGATTCGATCGCCGCCTTGATCGGCGCGGCTGTCTCGGGGTCGAGTCGAGCGGTCATCACGACCATGCCTGCGCGGTCCCGCGAGATCCGCAGCGACCGCTCCGCGTGCATCTCTTCGATGACCGGCTCGAGTCCGTCGGGGTCGAGCAGCGCTTCAGCGCGCCGCAGCACAACCGCGAGCTCATCGAGCGTCAGCAGCGACGCCTGCGCGACGATCGCCGCCTCTGCCTCGAGGATGCGTTCGAGTCCGGCCCGCAGGCTCACGCGGTCGAGCATGGCGATGATCGCGGCGGCTGCGGCGATACTCACCCGGCCGTCTGAGACGGCGGCGGCGACGTGGGGATGGCGGGCCGGCGCACGCTCACCGGACAGCTGCTCGCGTTCGCGCGTGGCTTCGCCGACCTGAACGAGCCGAGCGGCGTCACCGGCGTGGCCGCCTGTCGCGGCGGCGATGAGCTTCGCGGCCGTGCGGTGCCCCGTCTTGCGCGCGAGGCCTTCTTTGCCGAGCTCGGGTCGTGAACGCCGCGAGATGCCGGCCGCAACGCTCGCGTGGAGGCCGTCGACCTGTCGCCGCAGGGCGGCGAGCGCGTCGTTGACCGCGAGAAGGCCCGGTTCGGACATCGCGTCGACGGCGGTCTGCACATCGGCGGGAGCGAGGCCGGCAGGAAGGGCCGCGTCACTCCACGCTCGCGCGAGAACGGCGACGGCCGCCTCGAGCGCTGCGGTGGGAGAGGACATCGGCGCACTCCGATCAGTGGAGAATGATCCGCCCCGTCAACTCCGTCGCCGTACACCCGTGGATCGAGAATCCGCTACTCACCTGACACGCTGTCCTGAACACAGGATAGTACATCTGTTCCCCGGAGCGCAAGAATTTCTCGAAGATTTCTCCGATCAGATCGACGGGAAGATCTGCCCCACCGGTTCGCGCTTCTCGGCCTGGAAGCGGTCTTCCGCACGGCCGCGCGCCCAATAGCCCGACAGCGACACCTGCGTGCGCTCGAGCGCCCGCTCGTCGAACAGCACACGCCGCAGAGCCTTCATCGATTCGCGCTCACCGTGCGCGAAGACGTCGACGGGCCCCTCGCGCCAGTCGATCCGGCCCACGGCGGCGGCCAGCAGATCGACCGTGTGCGCCGGGTCGACGATCCACTGCACGTCGACGCCGTCGGGGGCCGTCAGCTCGATGACGGCATCCTCGGTGTCGACCTCGAGGAGCGCCGTGCCGACGGCGTCGGCGGGCAGGGCCTCCAAGGCCGCGGCGATCGCGGGAACCGCGGACAGGTCGCCGACGAAGAGGTACCACGCGGCATCCGGATTCGGGGAGTATCCGCCGCCGGGCCCCGTGAGGCTCAGCGCGCTACCGGGCTGGACGGAATCAGCCCAGGGACCGGCGATGCCCTCGTCGCCGTGCACGACGAAATCGATGTCGAGCGTGCCGGCGGCGGCGTCGACGCTGCGCACCGTGTAGGTGCGCGTGACGGGATGCCCCTCGGGAGCGGTGAACTTCAGCTTGACGTACTTGTCGGTCTCGGGCCGGTTCTCGAACGCCGCGAAACCCTCACCGCCGAGGCGCACGCGCACGAGCTGGGGGCTGAGCCGCGCGGTCGCGACGACGACGAGATCGACCGACGGACGGGGAGGACGCGGAGACGTACGGGATGCCAGGGCCACGATCCCACGCTACCCGCGCCTACGTCGTGCGGCTCCGAACCGTGAGGATCTGCTGCGCCGTCCCGACGGGACCGTCGAGGTCGTGCAGCACGGTGCTCGTGAGACCGACCCCCGACGGCCCGTAGGTCACGGTCGTGTCGAGCCCCACCCATGGGCCGGACGGCGAGCGGAAGAAGTGCAGCGTCAGGTCGAGGTTCGGGAAGAGCCACTCGTCGGGACTCTGTCGCACGGCGATGCCGTTGGCCGTGTCGACGAGCGCGACGAATCGCGCGAGCTCGCTCGTCTCCTCGCCCGCCACGAGATCCAGCTCCGTCGTGAGCCAGGCCGCGGCACGACCGGGCCGTCGCGGCCCGACGGCGAGCGCGCGGATGCTGCTGATGTAGCCTCCGCGCCAGAGTTCGGCGATCGGGTACACGGCCTGCGCATCGGGAGCGGGAAGCGGCATCCACTCTCCACCCGCGACCTGCTGCGTGTCCTCGGTCGCCAGCAGCCACGCGCGAGCGGCCAGGGTCGGCCGTCCCGCGATCGTGGCCGTCGTCTCGAGCAGTTCGATCGTGCGCCCGGGCCGGATCAGGCGCGTCTCGAGCTCGATGTCGCCGCGGGTGAGTCTGCCCAGGATGTCGATGCTGATCCGCCCGAACACCTTGTCGGCGTCGCCGTGCTCTCGGCGCCACCGGTCCATGTGGTGCACGAGAAGGCCCGCGACGGTGGCGACGTGGAGGTCCTCATCGCTCCACGCGCCGCCGACGTGATCCGTCGGCGAATAGCGGTCGGGTCCAGCGGGGACGAAATAGCTGTCGCGCGGCATGCGGTCTCTTTCGAGTCGGGGGCTCCTCCCAGCATGGCGCAGAGCGCGGCCCTCGCGCTCAGTCGCGGGGCAGCACCGTGAGCACCCGTTCGATGTGGTCGCGGAACTCGTTCATGAAGTCGCGCAGGAACCCGGCGGTCTCTTCCGAGGTCACCTCGCCCTCTTCGGTGTAGTCGTCGGGCTTGAAGTAGATGTACGCCTCGGGAGCGGTCATCTGCCGCGCGTTGCAGAACGTCAGCACACCGCGCAGGCTCTGCTGGGCGACGGCCGTGCCGATCTGCCCGATCGAGGCGCCGATCACGGCGGCGGGGATGTGGTCGAACGAGTTCTGACCCCACGGCCGTGAGGCCCAGTCGATCGCGTTCTTGAGCGCGCCGGGGATCGATCGGTTGTACTCGGGAGTGACGAACAGCACCGCGTCCGACGCGGCGATCGCCTCTTTCAGCGCGGTCGCCTCGGGCGGGTAGTTCTCGTCGTAGTCCTGGCTGTACAGCGGAAGGTTGCCGATCGGGATCTCGGTGAACTCGAGGCCGTCGGGCGCCAGACGGATCAGGGCTTTCGACAGTGTCCGGTTGATCGACGTCGACGACAGGCTGCCGACGAAGTAGCCGACTTTGTGCGTGGCCATCACTGCTCCATTCGTT
Organism: Microbacterium sp. NPDC055357; assembly: GCF_053644835.1. Lineage (NCBI taxonomy): Bacteria > Bacillati > Actinomycetota > Actinomycetes > Micrococcales > Microbacteriaceae > Microbacterium > Microbacterium sp. NPDC055357. The sequence goes on from NZ_JBSHLZ010000003.1 coordinate 98,602, forward strand.
GCTGCGACTCGGCACGATGACGCGGGGGTGCGGTCACCGACGAGTTCGCCTGAGTGCCAGCATCCGCCGCGGCAGCCGCGCAGGGAACCCCCTTGCGCTTCGGCGTCTGCCCACTCGGATGCCGCGGACCGGCGTGCGTCAGTCCTTGCGGATCCAGCGGAAGGTGAGTCGCGTCACGATGAGTCCGGCGACGAGCCAGATGCCGCAGACGATCGCGACGCCCCCGAGGTTCCACACTTCCCCCGCCTCGAGCGAGGCGTAGCTCTCGGGCAGGAAGACGGCACGCATGCCGTGCGCGAGCCACGCGAGCGGGAAGATGTTCGCGATCTGCTGCAGCCAGTCGGGCAGCAGCGAGAACTGGATGTAGACGCCCGAGATGAACTGCAGCACGAGCACGGTCGGGATGATGACGGCCGTCGCGCTCTTGCCCGATCGGGGCAGGGCCGACATCCCGATCCCGAGGATCGCGCACGTGGTCACCCCGAGGAGGAAGACCCAGGTGAAGGTCAGCCACGCCGAGGGCTCGGTCGGCAGGGGCACGTCGAAGGCCGTCGCCGCCACGACGATGAGCACGGCCGCCTGCAGGATGCCCGTCACGAGCACCTGCCCGATCTTGCCGAGGAAGTAGCTGACCGGCGACAGCGGGCTGCCCGCGAGTCGCTTGAGCGTGCCGTCGCTCTTCTCCATCGCGATGTCGGTCGCCATGTTCTGCAGCCCCGACAACAGCACACCGGCGGCGAGCATCGCGGGCAGGTAGTACTGCGCTGCCGTCATCTCGTCGCCGTCGGGCGTGCGGCCGAACTCGGCGTCGCTGAAGGCGACGGCGAAGATCGTCAGCATCAGCAGGGGGAACAGGAACGTGAAGAAGACGGTGTCGCCTTGCCGGAAGTACGAGCGGATCTCGTAGCCGGCGCGCCTGACGCCCAGCCGGACCGTGCGCAGCGGTCCGAACCGCACCGCCGTCGTGCTCACGAGATGACCGCCTCGACATCGGCCGCCGTCTCTCCGACGAGCTCGAGGTAGATGTCTTCGAGGCTCGGACGGATGACCTCGAGTCGCTCGGGTTCGCCGCGCGCCAGGAGCTCGGCCACGAAGCGCCCGGGCTCGGTCGTGCGTTCCTGGCGCGGCATCCCGTCCTGTCTCCATCGGACGATCGGGATACGCGCCTGTGCTCCGCCCAGTTCATCGATCGCGCCGATCGCGACGAGTTCGCCGCCGGCGATGATGCCGCCGCGGTCGGAGAGCTGCTGGGCTTCGTCGAGATAGTGGGTCGTGAGCAGGATCGAGGTGCCCTCGTCGCGCAGCAGGCGGATCAGCTGCCAGAAATGGCGGCGGGCCTCGGGGTCGAAGCCGGTCGTCGGCTCATCGAGGAACAGCAGTTCGGGGCGGCCGATGATGCCGAGCGCCACATCGACGCGGCGCTTCTGACCGCCCGAGAGCTTCGAGATGCGCGTGTCGATCTTGGCCTCGAGCCCGACCGCCGCGATGACCTCGTCGACGTCGCGCGGGTTCGGATAGTAGCCCGCGAAGTGGCGGAGCTGCTCGCGCACCGTCGTCGTCCCCGTCTCTCCGCTGGACTGCAGCACGATGCCCAGACGGGACTTCCAGGCGAGCCCGCCGCGGCGCGGATCCGTGCCGAGGACGCTGACCTCGCCCGCCGTGCGGTCGCGGTATCCCTCGAGGATCTCGATCGTCGTGGACTTGCCGGCGCCGTTCGGACCGAGCAGCGCGAAGGTCTCGCCGCGGCGGATGTCGAAGTCGATGCCGCGCACGGCTTCGATGTCGCGATAGCTCTTCCTCAGCCCCCGCACCTCGACGACATTGCCAGCCGTCATGCGACGCCTCGCACCCGCCCGTGTCGATTTCGCGTGCGGGTCATGGCGCAAGGATACGCGACCGTCCGAAATCGACCCTGTGCGGGCGTCAGCGGTAGCGGCGTCCTTCGTCGCGACGGAACAGCGTCAGCGCCGCGACGAGCAGCACCACGGTCCAGACGAGGATGCCGGTCCAGACCCACCACGGCAGCTCACCGCCCTGCACGGCCCAGATGACCAGCTCGCGCGCCTGTCGCGAGGGGAACCACATCGACAGCGCGTTCAGCCAGTCCGCGAACATGAGGGGCGGCAGGAACAGCCCGCCCGCGAACGCGAGGCCGAACATGACGACCTGCACGACGGCGATCGCCCCCGCCATGGGCAGCGCGTAGCCGATGCAGATGCCGATCAGCATGAACGGCAGCGCCGATACGGCAAGGGCGACGAGTCCGAGCAGGATGCCGCCGGCCGACGCCTCGGCGGCGGTGAAGAGCGCGCCGATCACGATGACCGGAAGGATCGCGACGAACCCCATGAGGCCGGTCGAGAAGATCTGCGCGAGCACGCGCACGATCCCCGGGGCGGGCAGCGTGCGCAAGTACGGGTCCCACGGCTTCTGCCGGTTCTCGGCGATCGTGAGCCCGAAGCTGAACAGCCCGTTCGCCATGACGGCGAACACCGACAACGAGATGACCGCCTGCGTCGCGAACGCGGGGTTCGAGGCGACCGTCGAGTTCGGCACGACGAAGAACAGCAGCGCGAGCGACGGGAACGCGATCGCCCCGATGATCGCGATCGGCGTGCGGGACAACTCGACCAGGGTGTATTTCGCGTGAAGCGCCGTCAGTCGCGCGACTGCGGGCGCCCGTGGCGCATCGGCGACCCGGGTGGCGGCATCCATCGTGGTGGTCATGCTGCAGGCCTCTCTGTCGTCGTTGCGGTGTCGGCCGTGCGCGTGAGCGCGAGGAACGCCTCTTCGAGGGTCGCGCCGCGTACGGTCAGATCCCGGAACGGGATGCCGCTGCGCACGAGGTCGCCGATGAATCGGTCCGAGTCGGTGGTCGTGAACACCTCGGTGTCGCCGTCGGTCTTGTGGAACCCCGAGGTGTCCAGCCGTGCGATGGCCGCGGCATCCGCGGTCTTCATCGCGACCCGGCTGCGCCCGACGTGCCCCAGCACGGCGTCGAGCCGGTCGTCGGCGAGCACGCGGCCCTCTCCGATGACGACGACGCGCTCGGCGAGCGCTTCGATCTCTTCGAGGTAGTGACTCGTGACGATGACCGTGACGCCGGTGTCGTGCTGGGCGCGGATGGCGTCCCACAGGGCCCGGCGCCCGTCGATGTCGAGCCCTGTCGTCGGCTCGTCGAGGAGGACGAGGTCGGGGGTCCCGGCGAAGGCGAGCGCGACGCTCAGCCGCCGCTTCTGGCCGCCGGAGAGGGACCCGGTCTGGCGGCGCAGCAGATCGGTGAGACCGAACTGCTCGGCGAGGGCGGCGGGCGGCGTGCGTCGATCGAAGTGACGCCCGACGAAGTCGATGACTTCGCCGACGCGCAGCGCATCGGGCAGCGCCGTCTCCTGCGGGGTCGCGCCCAGACGCATCCGGTTCGGCGCATCGCGCGGGTCGCCGCCGAAGAGCGTCACGCTGCCCGCGCTCGGGCGGCGAAGGCCCTGGATGAGCGAGAGGATCGTGGACTTTCCGGCACCGTTCGGGCCCAGCATGCCGACGATCTGCCCCGGCTGGATCTCGAGGGTGACATCGTCGACGGCGATCGTGTCGCCGTAACGGCGGGTGACGCCGCGCAGCGATGCGAGCGGCGGTCGCGAAGCGCTCATTTCATCTCTCCCAGCATGGACCGCAGAGCGTCCATATAGTCCTCGAAGGCGCGCCGGCCGGTGCGGGTCAGCGCGATGTACGTCACGGGGGTGCGCCGCTCGTGCGTCTTCTCGACGGCGACGTAGCCGGCGTCCTCGAGCTTGCGCAGGTGCGTCGAGAGGTTGCCGGCGGTCATGCCGAGCAGCTCCTGAAGGCGCGGGAAGGCGATCTGCTCACCGGCATCCAGAGTCGCCAGCGCCGAAGTGATGCGCAGTCGCGCCTGTGCGTGTATGACGGGGTCGAGCTCATCCACGACGCACCTCACCCGCCCTGGCGATCGTGCGACGCAGTCGCGCGAGATGGATGAATGCCGCCACGGCGAGCGCGATGAGTCCGAGCCCGCCGGCCAGCGCCATGAAGAGGTAGTGCGTGGGGTAGCCGAAGAACGGGGCGACCAGGCCCACGATGATCGTCCAGACCCCGAGGATCAGAGCCGGCACGGCGCGCCACATCGCACCCGAGACCACGTACATGAGCCCCGCGAAGAGCACGTAGGCGACGGGGTAGTAGATGTTCGCGACCTCAGGATCCATGCCGTTGACGATCAGACCCTGTCCGAAGACGGCGATGGCGATGCCGCCGAGCATCCAGGCGCAGCCGTAGACGATGCCTTGGAAGGCGTCGCCCGCGTTGCCGCGCATGCCCCGGCCGGAACGGATGCCCAGTATCGCCGAGAGGACGATGGCTCCCACGATCAGGATCGCGAAGATCGTGGCCGCGACGGGGAGCGGGATCGAGAGATCGGGCTTCAGGCCGTCGATCATCCACAGCACGCCGAACCCGGCGAGCCAGGCGATGCCCCACGTCAGGATGATCGTCGGGACGAAGCTCGCGACCTGGCCCTCGACGCTGCGCCGCTGGTTCTCCAGAAGCGCCAGCATCTGCTCAGGGGCGAGCGGTGCGTCCTCGTCTGTGCCTTCCGTGTGTGCGTTCATACCTACTTTGTACTGCAAAGTAGTTGGTGAGCGCAAGGGGTTTGGATTCACGGCGGGATTCGCGGATGCCGCGAGAGAATGGGCGGATGACTTCTCTCGCCACCCTGACCGACGACGGACGACGGTTCTTCACCGAATACCACCTCGCGACCCTCTCGACGCTCGGCCCGGATTCCGGCATCCATGTCGTCGCCGTGGGCTACACGCTCGACGACGCAGGTGTGGTCCGCATCATCACGTCGGACGGCAGCCAGAAGGTGCGCAACATCGAGCGGGACCCGCGCGCGACGGTGGCCCAGGTGGCGGGCCCGCGGTGGGCGAGCATGGCCGGCACGGCCGTCATCGAGCGCGAGCCGGACGCGGTCGCCCACGCGGTCGCGCTCTACGCCGCCCGCTATCGGCAGCCGCGTCCGAACCCGCTGCGTGTCGTCATCCGCCTGACGCCCGCGAAGGTGCTCGGCTCGGCCGGGCTGTGGGGGTGACGCGCGTCAGGCAGTGACGGCCCGGCGAGACGAGACCGCAGCCTGCCGGTAGCCCACGAGCTTCGCGATGACCGGCTCGATGTCGAGCTCGTTGACGCGCACGAGCTGCTCGCTCATCTCTTCGGGGATGGCGCTGTATCCGGCGATCGCTCCGCACATCCCGCCGGCCATCGCGCCGACGGTGTCGGTGTCACCGCCGAGGTTGGCCGAGAGGACGGCGACCCGGACGGGGTCGCCGTTCGCGCGCACGACGAGACCGAGGGCGGCGGGCACCGACTCGGTGGTATCGGTGTTGGCGCCGACGACGTCGTAGACGTACTGCAGGAAGTCGTCGTCGCTGCGGTCGCTTCGCGCGGCCTCGACGGCGAGCTCGGTGCGGCGAAGAAGCGAGGCCGCCGCTTCATCCTTGCCGCGCGTCATGCCGATCGCGCAGGCACGGTACGCGGCGTCGATCGCGGCGGCAACGGTCTCGTCGCGGCTCTGGCCCTCGGGTGCGTCGATGCCGGTCGAGACGACCGCCGCGATCATCGCGGCACCGGCGATCGCGATGTTGGTGAGGTGGGCGATGACGCAGGTCGCCTCGACCTGATCGACCAGCTTCTCGAGGTCGTCGCTGGGGCACAGCACTCCGACCGGCGCGATGCGCATCGCGGCGCCGTTGGTGAGGCCGGCCACTCCCGTGTCGAGCGGATCGGCACCTTCGCGCAGCGCGTGGATCACGCGCGCGCTCGTCGGCCCGAGAAAACGGCCCTCGGTCGCGCCGACGCGGTCCGCCCAGGCGACGAGATCGCGGGCGAGCGTGCGCACGTCGACCGTGCCACCGGCGTTGATGATGGATTCCGCGAGCATGACCATCTGCTGGGTGTCGTCGGTCACCTGGCCGGCGACCCACCCGTCGACGATGGGGTGCCCCTCGGGTGCATCCAGGAACCGATCGATCCAGCCGAACGTGTCGACGACCTTCGCGCGGGACCAGAGCTCTCCGGGCATTCCCATCGCGTCGCCGAGCGCGACCCCGTAGAGCGCGCCACGGGCTCGGTCCGTCACGATGGCCGCCGTGGTGAGTGTGGATGCGGTCATGAGTGGTGCCTTTCACTGGGACTGTCGGTGCTGAGGGTCGCGACGAGCTCGATCGGGAGATCGTCGCGAAGAGCGAGCGTGCCGGCGGCCTCTGGCGCGACGGCGACGAGGACGCAGGTGGAGGGGCCGGAGGTGACGGCCCGGTCGATGCGGTGGGGCCCGGCGGCCGTGACCACGAGGCCCTGCGCGAGCTGTGCGATCTCGTGTGCGATGCCCTGCGAGCCGACGGGCAGCAGTTCGTGCACGCCGTCCATGCCGGCCAGCAGAGCGACCTCGGCGATACCCGGCATCCGCGGGTCGCCGGGGATCAACCGGTCCTGCGGGGCCGACAGCGGCACCCCGACCGCGTAGACGTGGTCGCCGGCTCGGGCACGCGTCGCGCGGAAAGCGCCCGCCGGGGCGATGCCGATCACGGTGACGCCGATGCCCGTCGCGATCGTGGCGACGTTGTCTTCCGTGCTGCCGGTGACGCTCACGTCGGGGTCGAGTCCCAGCTCGAGAGCCATCGCCCTGATCTCGTCGATCATGTCGATCGCCGAGGGGTCCTTCTCGACGCTCAAGGTGTCCACGATCACCGTCGGGGCGGCGCCGGCGGCGAGCACCTCGAGCAGCGGCACGCGAGCGGCGAAATGGGTCACGGCACGTGCATCCGTCGTGAACGTGTCGCACGATTTCGATCCGATGCCGCCCACCGAGTCGCAGGCGATGACGATCGTGCTGCCGTCGGGCGAATCGATCAGGGTGAGGTCGCGAAACCGGCGGACGGGCCACATGCTCATCGGGTGTCCACCGCGAGGGTCTCGAACTGGCTGAGACGTTCGGATGCGTCGGGCAGCCGGTGCGGTGCCTCGAGCGTCGTGGCGTAGAAGTACCGGTCGCCGCGCAGCAGGGTCTCGACGTACTCGATGGGCGCACCGTCGGCGTCGTACGTCGTGCGGTTGACGCGGAACGCGGGCGCACCGGCGTGCGTCTCGAGCTGCTGCGCCTCCTGTGCGTCCAAGACGGTGCTGCGCAGCCGTTCCGTGGCGTGATCGGGAACGATTCCGCGGGTCTCGGCGAGCAGGCGGAACAGCGAAGCATCCGTGAGGTCCTGCCCCAGCAGATGCGCGGCGATCGGCGACGGCAGCCAGGATGTCTCGAAGGTCGAGGCGATGCCATCGACCGAGCGCACCCGCACGAGCCGGATGACGGCGAGCGCGTCGGGCCCCACCCCGAGCGCGTCGCGCACGGCGGTGTCGGCGGCGCAGTAGCCGAACTGCAGCACGCGGGTCGTGACCGTCCGCTGCGCGCTGCTCAATTCGTCGGAGAGTCCGCTCAGCAGGTGCAGGTTGCCCTCGATGCGCGCCGACGACACGTAGGTTCCCGAGCCCTGCCGTCGCTCGACGGCGCCGCGCGCCTGGAGCGCCTCGAGTGCCTGCCGCACCGCGAGCCGCGAGATGTCGAGCGTCTCGGCGAGGTGCCGTTCCGTCGGCAGGCGGCGGCCGCTCTCGAGAGTGCCGTTGTCGATGAGCGCCTCCAGGGCATCGCGCAGCTGCGTCGCGGGGGTCCCCGCGCGCGCGGAGTCGGGGCGCAGAAGGGCGATCAACTCGTCGTCGGTCATCGTGGTCCTCGCGGGTGTGGGGGTCTGGTTCATGCGGTCACGTAGGGTTTGCCGGCCGCGGCGGGTCCGCGGACGTGTCCGACGAGACCGGCGACGGCGAAGATCGTGACGACATAGGGCAGCATCAGCATGAGCTCGCTCGGCACGGGAGAGCCGATGATGCTGAGAACGTATTGCAGGCTGCTGGCGAAGCCGAACAGAAGCGCCGCCAGGGTCGAGCGGATGGGGTCCCACCGCCCGAAGATCACGGCGGCGAGCGCGATGAACCCCGCGCCGGCCGTCATGTCGATGTTGAACGAGCCGACCGACCCGAGGGTGAAGTACGAGCCGCCGAGACCGGCGACCAGACCCCCGAGCACGACGGTGCGGAACCTCGTGCGATTGACCGGGATGCCGACCGTGTCGGCGGCCTGCGGGTGCTCGCCCACAGCGCGGACGCGCAGACCCCACGTCGTGTGGAACAGGGCGTACCAGACCACCGCGACGGCGACGTACATGACGTAGACGATGAGTGTCTGCTGGAACAGCACGGGCCCGATGATCGGGATGTCGGCGAGGAACGGGATGGGAAGCGCCGCGAACCGGGGCGGCGAGTTCAAGGCCGCGGCGTTGGGGCTCAGCACCTGCGTGAACAGGAAGGCCGTGAACCCCGTGACGAGCACGTTCAGGACGATGCCGACGATGACCTGATCGACGACGTAGCGGATCGAGAACACCGCGAGCACCGCGCCCACCAGCATCCCCGCGATCATGGCGGCGACGAGGCCCGCGAAGAGGTTGCCGGTGAGGGATGCCGCGACGGCACCCGAGAACGCACCGGCGAGGAACTGCGCCTCGATCGCGACGTTGACGACCCCGACGCGCTCGGAGATCACGCCGCTGAGCGAGCCGAAGATCAGCGGCACCGAGACGCTGAGGGTTCCGACGAGCAGACCCGTGAGCGGGAGGGTCGCTCCGGACCCCGCCCAGATCAGGAAGCCGTTGACCAGGACGACGCCGAACACGACGCTGACCCACAGGGGCGTCGGTCGGTGCCGATACGCCCGCACGGCTGACGTGCCCGCCCCGATGAGGAGCAGCACCGCAGCGACGACGGCGGCGGAACCGGGCACGACGAGGTCGGGGAGAGCGATGACGTCGGTGTCGGTGGAGAGCCGGAACGTCGTCGCCTGCGTGCGCGGGATGCCCAGGAACAGCGCCGTCGCGGCGAGGGCGAGGGTCGCGAGGATCGTCGGGGTGCGCCAGCTGCGGGGCGTGGGGATGTCGTCGTCTTCGGTCGGGACGAGCGGGGTGATCGTGGGGACCGTCATGACACCGCACCCTTCGCGAAGGTCGTGCTGGGCTGGGGCAGGTGGAAGATGGCCCGGACCAGCGGCGGTGCGGCGATGAGCAGCACGATGATCGCCTGCACGACCACGACGATGTCGGCGGACACGCCCTCGGAAGCCTGCATGACGAACCCGCCGGCTTTGAAGGCGCCGAAGAGGATGCCGGCGGCGAAGACGCCCCAGGGGCGGGAGCGTCCGAGCAGGGCGACGATGATCGCGTCGAACCCGATTCCGGCGTCCACCCCGCCGGTGAAGCCCGAGGTGTTGGTGCCGAGCACCTGGCTCGCGCCGGCGAGGCCGAGGAGGCCGCCCGAGACGAGCATGGCGAGCACGTAGGTGCGGCCGACGTCGATGCCGGCGACCCGGGCGGCGTGCGGGTTGAACCCGACGGCGCGGAAGCGGAAGCCGATCGAGGACCGGTTGATCAGCCAGGCGCCGCCGATCGTGACGACGACGGCGAGGACGAAGCCGAAGTGCAGGTTGTAGCGGTCGCCGAGGAGCAGCGGGAAGACGGCGGTGTCGTCGATGGGCGGCGACTTGGCGTTGTTCTGACCCGGCGCCTGCAGCAGCGGCGTGCGCAGCAGGTACGAGATCAGGTAGAACGCGACGTAGTTCAGCATGATCGTCGTGATCACTTCGTGCGCGCCGGTGCGTGCCTTGAGCAGGCCGACGAGACCGCCCCACAGTGCTCCGCCGATGATGCCGGCGACGACGGCGGCGAGCATGTGCAGGCCCCACGGCAGGTCGAGGGTGAAGCCGACCCAGCCGGCGGCTCCCGCGGCGATGAGCATCTGTCCGCGGCCGCCGATGTTGAACAGGCCCGCGCGGAACGCCATCGCCACGCCCAGCCCCGCGATGATGAGCGGGGTCGCGAAGGTGAGGGTGTCGGTCAGCGGCTTGATCGCCGAGGGGAAGTCGGGTGCCGAGAAGTTGATGACCGACCCGCGGAACAGCGCGCCGTAGGCACCGGTCACCGCCTCCCAGATCGCGACGAGCATGTCCATGGGGCGCCCGAAGAAGTAGGCGGATGCCGCGATGACGTCGTCGTTCGTCGCGGCGATCAGGACCGCGCCGATGAAGAGGGCGACCACGATGGACAGCACCGCGATCATGGCGCTGCCCGTCGTCGCGGCGCGCAGCGCGCCGTGCCAGTCGACACGGCGCCGCCGGTCTCGACTGCCCGATCGGGTCTGCTCGGAGGCAGGCATGGTCATGCGGTCGCCTCCTGGGCGTCGGGAAGGATGCCGGCCATCATGAGGCCGAGGTCGTCGCGCGGGGTGTCCGCGGGCACGATGCCGACGATCTGACCGTGGTACATCACCATGATCCGGTCCGCGAGGGCGGCGACCTCGTCGAGCTCGGTGGATACGACGAGCACGGCGACGCCGGCGTCGCGCGCGTCGACGATGCGGTTGTGCACGAACTCGATCGATCCGACATCGATCCCGCGGGTCGGCTGCGAGGCGATGAACACGCGCAGGTCGCGGCTGAGCTCGCGCGCCAGAACGACCTTCTGCTGATTGCCGCCCGAGAGCGTGCCGATCGGGCTGTCGATACCGCCCGCACGCACATCGAACTCGTCCATCCGATCTCGACTGAACTGATCGAGCGCCTGATTCTGGATCGTCGCGTGCGCGACGAAGGGTCGGTCGTGCGACCGGTTGAGCATCAGGTTCTCGGCCAGCGTGAACTCGGACACGATGGCGTCGTGGTGCCGGTCTTCGGGCACGTATCCGACACCGGCAGCGATGATGTCGCGGACGTCCATTCCCGTGAGCGACGTGTCATCCAGACGGATGCTGCCGCTCGTCGCCTCGCGCAGACCCATGATCGCCTCGACCAGTTCGGTCTGCCCATTGCCCTGCACCCCGGCCACGGCGAGGATCTCGCCGGCGCGAGCGTGGAACGAGACCCGGTCGACGGCACGGTGCCCGTTGGCATCGAGCACCGTGAGGTTGTCGACGACGAGACCGCCGTCCTGCTGCGGCTGCGCCGGCTTCTTGTCGACCGTCAGCTGCACGGGACGGCCGACCATCATCGTCGCGAGCTCCGCGCTGCTCGCCGTCGGAGCGGCCTGGCCGACGATCTTCCCGTGGCGCATGACGGTGATGGTGTCGGCGACTTCGCGCACTTCGCGCAGCTTGTGCGTGATGAACACGATCGCGGTACCGGCATCCCGCAACTGGCGCATGATCTGCATGAGCTCGTCCGTCTCCTGCGGCGTGAGCACGGCCGTCGGCTCATCGAAGACGAGCACTTTCGCCTGACGCGAGAGGGCTTTGACGATCTCGACGCGCTGCTGCACACCGACCGGCAGGTCTTCGACGAGGGCATCCGGGTCGATCTCGAACCCCAGCTGCTGCGAGATGCGTCGCACGGTCTGCCGCCCGGCATCCGTGTTCAGCCGCCCACCGCGCCGGGAGTTCTCGTGGCCCAGCATGACGTTCTCGGTCACGGTGAAGACCGGGATGAGCATGAAGTGCTGGTGGACCATCCCGATCCCCGCCTGCATCGCGTCGCCGGGTCCGCCGAAGTGCTGCGGCACACCGTCGAGGAGGATCTCGCCCTCTTCGGCGCGGTACAGCCCGTAGAGGATGTTCATCAGCGTCGACTTGCCGGCGCCGTTCTCACCGAGCAGGCAGTGGATCTGCCCGGGAAGAACCTCGAGGTCGATGCGGTCGTTGGCCACGAGCGGTCCGAACCGCTTCGTGATGCCTCGCAGCTCCAGTTTCATGCGCGCGCCTTCTGCGTGAGGAGCCGGGCTCAGCCGAGGGTGTCGAGGGAGCCGTCGATGATCTGCGTCGCGAGTTCGTCGAGGGCGTTCTGCAGTTCGGGGCTCACCGCCGAGGCGAAGTCGTGGAAGGCCGAGAGTCCCGTGCCCGCGTTGGCGAGCGTTCCGACGTATGCCTCGGGGGTGAACTCGCCCGCGCTGGCCTGCGCGATGATCTCGAGCACGGCCGCGGTCGTGCGCTTCTCGACCGAGGTGAGGATCATGGCGGCATAGTCGGGGGCGGTCACCGCGACGTCGGAGTCGACGCCGATGAAGACGACGTCCTTGCCGGAGTCCTTGATCGCCTCACCGGTCGCGGCGAAGAGAGGGCCGGCGACGGGGAAGAGCACGTCGGCTCCCTGATCGAGCTGCGCGGCCGAGATCGACTTGGCGGTCACCTGGTTGACGAAGTCGCCGACGAAGACGCCCGTCTCGGTGGCCGGATCCCAGCCGAGCACCTGGGTGGGCGTGTCGTTGTCTGCCGCCCACTGCTGCGCGCCGTTGTAGTACCCGGTCATGAAGTCGGTGATCGCACCGTTCTGGATCGCGCCGAACGTGCCGATCGTGTGCGTCTCGCTGTGCGCTGCCGCGAGGTAGCCGCCCAGGAACGCCGACTCGCTCATCGCGTAGGTGACGGCCTTCAGGTTCGTGGTCGCCTCGTCCTTCACGAAGCCGTCGACCGTGACGAAGTCGATGTCGGGGTTGGCTGCGGCCGCGTCGTTGACGGCGTCGTTCGCGTCGAAGCCGATGCTGAAGATGAGGTTGCAGCCCTGGTCGACGAGCGATTCCAGGCCGGGGCGGAAGTCATCGGCGGTCTTCGACTCGAAGGGGATGACGGTGACGCCGAGATCGCTCTTCGCGGTCTGCAGGCCCTCGTAGACCTGCTCGTTGAAGGACTTGTCGTTCCATCCGCCCGATCCCGAGACGGCGCACGCGATGAAGTCGCTGTCTCCGGATGCACCGCCCTCGTCGACAGGCGGCGGAGTGGAGCATCCCGCCAGCAGCAGGGGCGCGGCGAGGAGGGCGGTCGCCGAGGCGATGAGGGACGTGCGGGTGCGGGAACGCGTGGTCATGTCGGGTGTGTCCTAGGGATGAGGAGAAGCACCGAGAAGAAGCTAAGGGTGCGGGTCACGACGAGAGTCGCTCCTCGATAGAACCAATGGCATGATTGGTTTGTCAAGCGGCGCCGGTTCTATGAGCACTTGCGTCGATTGGTACCGATGGCCTGGGTTGGATCCTGAGGAGACTGATGTCGGCGGCAACGCTCGAAGACGAGACCGGCAGCCTCGCGAAGGCGGAGCTGCACCTGCACATCGAAGGCACGCTCGAACCCGAGCTGGCCTTCGAGCTCGCGGCGCGAAACGGCGTGCAGCTGCCGTTCGCAGACGTCGAGGAACTGCGCGACCGGTACGACTTCACCGACCTCGGATCATTTCTCGACCTGTACTACGTCTGCATGACCGTGCTTCGCACAGAAGCGGACTTCACCGACCTCGCGCTGGCCTACTTCGCGCGCGCGCACGCCGATGGCGTGCGCCACGTGGAGATGTTCTTCGACGCGCAGGTGCACCAGCGCAACGGTGTGTCACCGGGCGTCGTCATGGACGGTCTTCTCGCAGCGTTCCGCGAGGCTGAGCGCCGATGGGACATCACCGGGGGGCTCATCCTCTGTTTCGTCCGCGACCTTCCGGTCGAATCGGCAGAGGCGCTCTTCGACGAGATCGCGCCGCGTGCGCACGAGCTGCTGGGGGTCGGGCTGGACTCCGCCGAGGTCGGCTATCCGCCGGCCCTCTTCGCGAGCCTCTTCGCGCGCGCCGAGAGCCGGGGGCTTCGCCGGGTCGCTCACGCGGGCGAGGAGGGTCCGCCCGCGTACATCTGGGAAGCCCTCACCGACCTGCAGGTCGACCGCGTCGACCACGGCATCCGCGCCATCGAAGACGCCGACCTGGTCAACTACCTCGTCGAGCACCGGATCCCGCTCACGGTCTGCCCGCTCTCGAACGTGCGGCTGCGCGCCGTCGCCGACATCCGGTCGCACCCGCTTCGCGCACTGTTCGACGCGGGGGTGCTCGTCACCATCAACTCCGACGATCCGGCCTACTTCGGCGGCTACGTCGGCGCCAACTACGACGCCGTCGCCGCCATCGGGTTCGACGCCCACGAGCTCGCCACCCTCGCCGAGAACTCCATCATCGCCTCGTTCGCGACGGACGCGCGCAAAGACGAGCTTCGCCGGCTGATCGGCGACTGGAGGGCGGCGAACGGCGCGTAGGGTCTGCGCGTCGATGCCGTGGAGCTGAAACCGGTCGCGCCCTATCGTGAAGAGATGACCGAGGACCCGCGACCCTGCTGAGGGTTATCGTCGCGGGGCAGCCGCGTCAGGATGGTCATCACCAGCGAACGGACGGACTCGACATGAGCGAGAACACAGGATCCGCGAAGAAGTCGCCGGCGATGTCACCGTCGGACGTTCCCGTCGAGGTGGCTCTCGAGAAAGCGACGGGTGCCCGCCGCGACGAAGCCGACGAGCTGCTCGAGCTGTTCGGCGAGATCACGGGCGAGCCGCCGGTGGTCTGGGCCGGTCGCATCGTCGGCTTCGGGACATACGAGTACCGCTACGAGAGCGGGCACAGTGGACAAGCGCCTCTCCTCGCCTTCGCCTCGGGCGCGGCGCACCACACGATCTACTTCCTCACCGATTTCACGACGCGGTGGCCCGATCTTCTCGACCGACTGGGCAAGCACCGCGCCAGCAAGGCGTGCCTGTACGTGACGCGACTGTCGGGTGTCGACCGCGACGTGCTCCGCGAGCTGCTCGAACTCTCGCTCGCGGCGACCGGGGTGTCGGAGGCGCAAGGATCTCATCCCCCCGCTCCGCGCGTCGAGGCCGCAGGCTCTCAACCGCCCGCGAGAGATGGCGCCGCGGCATCCAGATGACGGCGTGACGCGGCGATCGCGAGCCGCGCGTGCTCCTTCGCTCCGACCTGGGCGACGAGGGTCGCACGGGGGATCTCGAGCGCCAGGGGCAGGTTCGGTGGAAGCGCGTCGAGGATGCCGGCGATGTCGAGGTCGCCTTCGCCCGGAAACAGCCGTTCGAACCGGGCCGTGTGGATGAGCCCTTCGGTCGTTGTGGGGATCTCTCCGGGTGCGTCGCACACGTGCACGTAGTGGAACCACTCGCGCGGCAGCGCGCGCAACTCGTCGAGCGTCGATCCGGATCGCCAGAAGTGCAGCGCATCGATGAGGAGCCCCGCGTTCGGCTGATCAGCGGCGCGCAGCACGCGAACGGCCTCAGAGAGGTTCGGCGTCTCGGTCCACGAGGGGAACTCCAGATCGAGCGTGAGCCCGAGGGGTCGCGCGAGCTCGCACAACTCGGCGAATCGGTCGGACTTGCGCGCGAAATCGGCGTCGGGGAGCTGCGTGATGACGTGGCGGGCGCCGAGCTCGGCGCCCGCTTCGAGAAAGCGCAGGTAGTCGCGTGGGCTGTCACTCGAGGTCATGCGGGCGAGCTCGATGTCGAGCACTTCGACCCCCATGGCCGCCAGGTGCGTCTTCGTGGCCCGCATCAGCTTCGGGTCGTACGAGAGGGGGTAGTTGGGCTCTTGCGCCGTCACCTTCGTCATGCGCAGGCCGACGTAGCGGTAACCGGCGGCGGCCGCTGCGTCGACGAGTTCGGGTGGCGTCAGGCTCAGCGCGGTCAGGTGCGCGAGCGAGTAGTCGTAGCGGTGGTCGGTCGGAACCTCCGATGACGTGACCTCGAGCATCCGCATCCGCTGGCGGCGATGGGCCGACATGCGGAGGGGGACGCTGTGCGGATCACCGAAGCCGTCGTAACCGTCGATGCGCTGCACGATCTCGAAGAAGACCCGCGATCCCACCATCTCGGTGAAGAAGTGCAGGTACTCGCCGTGTCGATCGCGGTCGTAGACGATGTCGTTCTCGCGAAGCACGGCGATCATGTCAGCCGGAAGGCCGACCCGCGCCTCGAGATCGTCGTAGTAGTTGCCGGGGATGCGCAGGATCGATGCTCCACTGTCGTGCAGCGCCCGCGCACACGCGACGACGTCGTCGGTGCGGAACGCGATCGACTGCGGGCTCGAGATGCTCGGAGCCCAGTCCCCGCGGCGCAGCGGAGATGTGCTCAGCGCGATTCGAACGCGGTGAGCCGGGTCGGTCGCAGTCCACCGGTGCACGACGCCGAACGGCGCATTGACCTCGGTCGGCTCACCCGCCGACAGGCCCAGCACGGTACGGAGGAAGAGAGTCGACGGCTCGAAGTCGTCGACGGAGTCCGTCATCGACACATGATCGATGTCGTGCAGGAGCGGTGACGTCGATGCGGAAGCGCCCGTCGGCTCGAAATCTGCGAGCCAATCCCCCTCGCAGAAGAACAGCGCCGTGCCGTCGGGAGTGGCGACGGAGTTCAGGTCGGCTTCGCCCTCGCCGAGCTTGCGGGCGAGCTTGGGCGCGAGCAGGCTCTGCGCTCGCCGGAAGGACGCGCGCGCGTCTGACGTGTCGACCCCCAGCGCGATGATCGACGCCGTCGCGGGGTCGATCGATCGGTCGGGCGCGAGGTCGAGAAGGACGCGCGCGTCTCCCTGCTCCCACAGCTCGACAGGCTTCGAGCGGTGCTGCCCGGTGTGGGTGAAGCCCAGCCTGCCCAGCAGGCGCGCGAGGAGGGGGCGCGACAGCGCATCGACCGCGAACTCGACGAACGCGTACCCGTCGAGGCGCGGAGCAGGTGGAAGGGTGCTCGATGCGGACCGGAGGGCGGCCGGGCCGCGCTCCCCCACAGCTTCGGCCAGCGCACGCACCGACCGCATGGCATCGATCGCGGCGTGGCGTGGATCTTCCTGCTGATAGACGTCGTTGAACACCTCGAGCGCGATCGAGCCTCGATACCTCTTCACCGCGAGCTGCTCGAGGAATCCGTGGACATCGAGCACGCCCTGCCCCGGGAACACCCGTGAGTGCAGACTCCATTCGCGCACGTCCATGCCGACGCGCGGCGCGTCGGCGAGCTGCACATGGAAGATCTTCGCGGGATCGAAGGCGGCAAGCTCCACCTGCGGATCGTTGGCGTGCGAGAGCACGTGGAAGCTGTCCAGGCACATTCCGAGAGCGGCATGATCGGCCCGCCGGACGATGCGCCACGCGTGCTCGTGCGTGCGGACGCGGCCCCACGGCACCGCCTCGAGCGCGAGTCGAACACCTCGCTGCGCGGCCAGGTCGGCGATGCGCGACAGCTGCTCCGCGGCGAGCTCGTCGTCGTCGATTCCGTCGTCCGAGGTCGTCGAGCAGCAGACGAGCACGCGCGCGCCGAGCTCGCTCACCAGATCGAGCTTGCGTTCGGCGTGGCGCAGGCGGGCATCGAACAGGCCGGGCCGGACGGCTTCAACATGCAGCGGCTGGTATACATCGATCGAGAGACCGAGGTCCGCGGCCTCTTCGGCGACGCGACGGGGCGACCACGGTGACACGAGGAGGTCGTATTCGAGCAGTTCCACCCCACCGAATCCGGCCGCGACGGCAGCCCGCATCTTGTCCTGGAGCGTGCCCGCCAGCGACACCGTGGAGATCGAGACAGAAGACTCGTCACTCATGGGCGTCACCGGTCATCCGACGTGAGCTGGGCATGTCACGAGGTCGCGACGTGTTCGATCTTCTCGTCAGGCGAGTAGATGTCGAGGATGTTCCAGTGGCCGGTCGTCGGTGTGGGGACGTTGACCATCGAAACGTCGATCACGACGGGACCCTCATGCGCGATCGCACGCTCGAGCGCCGGTCTGAACTCCGCGGCTGACTCGACCTTGATGCCCGTGACGCCGTATGCCCGCGCGATCGCTGCGAAGTCGGTATACATGGGGTCGTCCGCCGTGCCGAAGACCGTTCCGTACGTCGTGCCGAACGCCGCCTTCTCGAGCCCGGCGATCGTCCCATACGCGTTGTTGTTCATCACGACCCACACGACGGGCGTGTTGTGCTCGCGGGCCGTCGCCAGGACGGAGGGATTCTGCCCGAAGCCGCCGTCGCCGACGAGAGAGACGACGACGCGGTCGGGGCAGGCCATCTTGGCTCCGACGGCGGCCGGACCGCCGAACCCCATCGTCGCGAACCCGCCGGGTGTCAGGATCGAACCGGGCGTCAGGATGTCGAACTGCTGACCGACGCCGTTCTTGTTCCAGCCGACGTCGGTCGTGATGATCGCGTCGGCGGGCAGCACGGCGCGCGCCTCGGCCAGGATGCGCTCGGGCCGCATGGGCCACGCCTCCGACACCTGCGCCGCCGCATTGCGGCTCTTGAGATCGTCGCGATTCGCGGCGATCCTGCCGATCAGCTCGGCGCGATCGATCGTTTCGGGAGCGAGCCGGCGCGCGATGCGCACGAGCGTCTTGAGCGCGGACTTCATGTCGGCGAGCGCGCCGATCTCGAGCGGATAATTGCGCCCCAGCTCGGCGGGATCGATGTCGATCTGCATCAGCTTGGTCTTCGGGATGTCGAATGTGTACTCGGGATACCACGAGCTCGAGTCCGCTTCGGCGAAGCGCGTGCCGAGAGCGAGGATCCAGTCGGCCGTTCGGGTCATCTCGTTCGTGAACGCCGTACCCCAGAATCCGGTCATGCCCAGCACGAGCGGATTGTCGTCGGGGACAGCGCCCTTGCCCATCAGGCTGTGCGACACGGGCAGCGAGAGCAGCTCGGCGAACTCCAGCAGCTCGTCGGTCGCGTCGGCGCTGATCACGCCGCCGCCGACGTAGAGCACGGGGTTCTCCGCCTCCAGCAGATTGCGCACGATCTGTTCGGCGACCTCTTCGTCGAGACCGGGCTTCGCGAGCGTGCGCGTATTGCTGATCGCCTTGTCGAACGTCGCGACGTCGACCTCGGCCGAGAAGACATCCATCGGCACATCGACCAGGACGGGGCCGGGTCGCCCGCTCTCCGCAAGCGTGAACGCCTTGTCGAGCACTTCGGCCATGAGGTGCGGCTGGTCGACCCGCCACGCCCGCTTCACGAACGGGCGGTAGATCTCGTATTGGGCCGCGTCCGCGTGGAGATTGACCTCCTGATGCGGATGCTTCCCGTAATAGTGCGTCGGGATGTCGCCGGCGATGACGACCATCGGAATCGAATCGAGTGCGGCGTTCGCCACCCCCGTCGCGGCGTTCGTCAGGCCCGGCCCGAGGTGCGACAGCACGACACCTGTCCGCTTGCCCGCTCGCGCGTAGCCGTCGGCGGCGTGCGAGGCGATCTGCTCGTGACGCACATTGATGAAGGAGATCTGCTCGCTCTTTTCGAGGGCAGCCAGAAGTGCGATGTTGGTGTGCCCGCACAACCCGAACACGTGCTCGACGGCACGCGCCTCCAAGTACCTGATGATCTGGTTCGACACCAGGTCTTTCATGTCGTTCTCCTTCATTGGTCGGTCTCTTTCGGGACGGCGCGTCGGGCCGGTCCGGTGTAGGTGTATCCGAGTGATTTCGGCAAGGGTCCCTTGATCCGTCCGCCCTGCGTCATCTGCTCGTAGGCATGCGCGAGGATGCCGACCGACCGCGCCAAGATGAAGACACCTCGACCCAGCTCCGGCGGAAGACCGAGCTCGCAGTAGATGACGGCGGTCACTCCGTCGACGTTCATGGGGATGCGTCGTGTCCGGCCGTGGCTGATCTCGTCTTCGACGGCCCGGCCGATCTCGGCGAACCGCCCATCGATCTCGCCCTGCGCGACGGCGTCGTCGACGAGCGAGAGAAGGCGCGGAGTGCGCGGGTCGAGGGGGTGGAAACGGTGCCCGAACCCCGGCACGTACGTGAGTCCCGCGTCGCGGTGTCGCTGCAGAACGCGGCGCGTCGCTTCGCGGACGTCGCCCGCGCTGTCGAGCTCGGCGTCGATCTCGAGGTAGATCTCCATGCACTGCTGTCCGGGTCCGCCGTGGATGTCGTCGAGAACGTTGATCGCCGACGCCATCGCGCCGTTCACGGGCGCTCCGCACGTCGTCGCCATCCGCGCGATCGCGATCGACGGCGCCTGCGGACCGTGATCGACGGATGCCACGAGTGCGGCCTCGAACAGCGCAGCGCGAGCCCGAGTGGGCAGTTCGCCCTGAACCATGAGCCAGATGGTGTCGACGAAGCCGGCGTTGCCGATCAGGTCCTGAATGGGATACCCGCGCAGCGCGATCTCGCCGGGATGGATGTCGATGATGTCGGTATGCCACCACCCGCGCGCTTCGGCGACGAGGGCCTCGGCGGATTCGCCCGTGGTCGACTCATCGATCGTGCTCACCGAGCGACCGCTGACGGTTCGGCCGCTTCGAGAGCAGCGTCGTAGAAGTCACCGAAGAGCTCCTCGTCTGAGGGCCGGTCTTCGGCGATGACCCGAGAGACCCAGGTCGTGTTCATGTAGTGCTTCAACGACACGTTCTCGGACGTGATGTTGCCGCCCCACGTGCCGCACCCCATCGACGAGGTCATCGGCATCCCATTCGTGAACGCACCGGCGTTCGCCTTCGAGTTGGGCTGCCGCACCATGATGCGCGAGACCGGCATGTGCCGGGCGAAATAGTCGACGTGGGCGTCGTCCTTCGACGCGATGCCGCACGAGTGACCCTTGCCGCCGATGTCGTAGAGGCGCTTGGCGACCTCGACTCCGTCTTCGAAGCTCCCCTCGTATGCGTGGACCGCCATGAGCGTCGTCAGCTTCTCTTTGCAGAACGGCCGGTCATCGGCGATGCCGTCGCCCTCGACGAGGATGAACTTCGTGCTCGCCGGCACCTCGAACCCGGCGGCTCGGGCGAGCGCCTGCGGGGACACCGCGACGGTGTCGGCGAGGCGGTGGCCTTCGTCATCCCACATCACCGCCTGCAACGCAGCCCGCTGGTCGGCGGTCGCGAGGTGACCGCCTTCGTCCTGCAGTGCGGCGAGCATGTCCTGGTACCGCGACGCGGGCACGAGGACGTTTCCGTCTGCCGAACAGCCCGAGCCGAAGTCCGATGTCTTGGAGAGCATGCAGTTGCGCGCCGTCTCTTTCAGATCGGCCGTCTCATCGACGAACTCGGTGGCATTGCCGGCGCCGACGCCGTAGGCGGGAGTACCCGAGCTGTACGCGGCGCGCACGAGACCCTGTCCGCCGGTCGCGATGACCAGATCGGAGCGGCGCATGATCTCCTGCGATGCGGTGAGGCTCGGCAGCGTGATGCACTGCAGGATGTCGGCGGGAGCGCCTTCTGCCTCGAGCGCTTCGCGCATGAGACGCACGGTCTCGAAGGTGGTGTCCTTCGAGCGCGGATGCGGCGAGAAGACGACGACATTGCGCGCCTTGACGGCGTAGATCGCGTTCCCCGCGGGAGTGAGATCGGGGTTCGTCGTCGGCACGACGCACCCGATCACTCCGACGGGCTTGCCGTACTTGACGAGACCGCGCTCTTCGTCGGTTTCGATGATGCCGACGGAGGGGCTGCGCAACGCGTCGCGAAGGACACCGCGGATCTTCATGCGCTTGTTCATGCGGCTGTCGAAATCGCCGAGGCCGGACTCTTCGATCCCCATGTCGACGAGTCGGTGAAACGACGAGCGATTCGCGACGGCCCAGGCGATGGCCTGAATGAGGCGATCGACGCGCGCTTGATCGTACGTCTCGATGACGGCGAGCGCCGCCTGTGCCCGCGCGAACACCTCATCGAGTTCTCGAGTCTGTTCGCTCGTGAGGGTTTTGGATGCTGATGCAGCCATGACAACTCCGTCCAGGGCTAGGTGCCGGTCGTCGCATGCTAAGCAGGCGCACTGATCCCGACCAACCGTTGTCCCACTGAGCAGAAAGGCAACGCGGTGTACCACTCGATGGGCCGATCGGTTGCCCCCTCGGAGCGGGCGGTCTAGCGTCCGGAGCGCTGACCGGCGCCGATGCCTCCAGTTCGGCACTTCGGTCGGCATACCCCCAGGGACGTGAGGCGGGCACGCACCGCCCTCCGTCTGATCGATGACGATCAAGGAGCACGCACATGCGCAAGACATTGAGAAAGAGGCTGGCAGTAGTGGGGGTGGGCGCGCTCGCGCTGACCCTCGCTGTCGCCGCCTCACCCGCCACAGCGGTGGGAACGGGTTCAGACCCCGTTCCCCCCGCCGGTCTGACCGGCCTCGAACCCACGGGTGTCGACATGCCCACGGTCGGCGGAAACCTCGGAAACCAGCACTACTCCGGACTGACGCAGATCAATAAAGACAACCTCGACCAGCTCGCGCCGGCGTGGCGCACGCACGTGTCGGCTGTTGCACCGGCGACCAACCACACCGGACAGCAGACGACCCCCATCGTCGTGGGAGGCGTGATCTACCTGGACACGCCCCAGGGCGGCGTGATCGCCGTGGACGGCGCATCCGGCGACCCGATCTGGAAATGGAACGGTGGCGGCTTCGGGCTGTCCGGAACGCGTCGCGGCGTCTCGGCCGGCGACGGCAAGATCTTCACGTTGGCAAGCGGCAGCAACATCATCGCGCTCGACCAGGAGACGGGCGAGCAGGTGTGGGCAGTCCCGGCGCGGGGCCCGGAAGGCCAAAGCCTCGGCGGGTTCGGCAAGGTCGCGACCGTCTACAACAACGGCATCGTCTACGCCCACGCGGCGGACGGCAACCGCGGAGCGGTCGCCGCATTCGATGCCGATGACGGATCGTATCTCTGGCACTTCTTCGGCGGGCCGCAGCGCGGTGAAGAGTTCACCGGCCTCGACGGGATCACCTTCGACGCGTCCGAGACGTGGGGCCCCGTCCTGGACAACGGCACGGACTGCGCCGCTGTGGCCGGTGCCGCTCCCTGGATGCACGGCTCGGTGGATCCCGAGCTGAACATGTACTACATGACCTTCGGCAACGCCCGCAGCTGCACCTCGTCGCAGAACGGCTCGCAGCGTCCTGGAGACAACCTGTTCTCGAGCACGATGGTTGCCGTGGATGCCACGACCGGCGCGTACAAGTGGCACTACCAGTCGATCCGCCACGACGTGTGGGACATGGACAACGTCCACCCGCCGACGCTCGCGGACATCGAGGTCGACGGCGTCGAGCGCAAGGTGGCGTTCTACGGCAGCAAGTCGGGTCACCAGTTCGTGATCGACCGCACGAACGGCCAGCCGGTCACCCCCACGATCGACAAGCCCATGATCGTCGACTCGCGCCAGAACCAGCCTGACACGCAGCCGTTCCCGGTAGAGCGTCAGCTGCCGGAGTGCGTCGTGTGGGAGAAGCTCGATGCCGACAACGTGCCCGGCAACCCGTGGCGCGCGGTGCCGAACTACAACGGCTACCAGGCCGACGCCGAGGGCAACCTCGTCTTCAACCCGGACAGCTACGTCGCCGCCGATGAGCCGTTCCTCACGTACCCCGAGGGTCACTCAGGGCACCGCGAGGGCTGCATGTACGACCCGCAGTGGGATATGCCGATCCTCTCGACGACGAGCCAGAACGGCGGCGGCGACTGGTCGAACCAGTCGTACAGCCACAGCACGAACATGGTGTACTTCCCGTACGGCACGAACCCCGTCGCTCACTACAACGGAGCCGGCTCGAACGGACTCCGCGCGATGGGTCAGTACCAGACCGGCGGCATCCTCGCCTATGACGCCTCGACGGGCAAGGTCGTGTGGACGAACCACCTCGGGACCGACATGTCGCACGGCCAAGGGCCGCTGACGACGGCATCGGACCTGCTCGTGGTCGGGCAGATCGACGGCCGCGCCCTGATCATGGATGCCGTCAACGGTGACGTCCTCTGGGACTTCCAGACGGGGTCGGGCATCGCTGCCGCTCCGGTCACCTACGAGGTCGACGGCGAGCAGTACATCGCCGTGTTCGCCGCCGGGTCGACGAACCCGTACGGCGGATCGGTCACGCAGGGCGACTCGCTGTGGGCCTTCAAGCTCAACGGTGCCTACACGAACGCGACGGGAAGCCAGGAGGGGCCGAACACCTCTCCCTTGACCATGCGTCGCCCCGTGAGCGGTTCCGCCGTCGCGGGCGAGACGGTCGACAACACCGTTCTGCTCGCGCGCAGCAGCCGCACGGCGGACACGGCAGCGGCGCAGGACAGCGTCGCGACGAACGCCATGCAGCCCACGCACCTGCGGGTGCCGGTCGGCACGACGGTCACCTTCCGCAACCCCGGGGCCGAGACGTTCCCGAACTTCCCCAACCTGAAGGAGCACTGCGCGACGCAGTACTTCGAGGGTGAGTTCAACGCCAGGCTGCAGCCGGGCGAGACGTACCAGCACACCTTCACACGTGCCGGTGAGTACTTCTTCAACGACTGCACCGACCCGCGCCCGACCGGCAAGATCGAGGTCGTCCTCGCACCGCAGGATCAGCCGGGCGCTCTGCGATTCACTCCGGGTCACCTGCGATTCGGCACACCCTCGGGCGTGTTCTCGCAGGTCGACGGGACGATCGACGCACAGTTCGACCTGCCCGCCGGGTACACGTACGACAGCGCGGCCGAGCTCATCACTCCGCTGTCGGCGACGCCCGTCGAGCCGTCCGACGTCACGGCCGAACCGAGCCGCGTCACGCTGCAGTTCGATGCGGCCGACGTCGACAACAACGTCCCGGCCGGCGCAGTCGACCTCACGGTGCGATTGAACGTCCTGAACGCCGACGGTGAGCAGGAACAGCTCACCTCGACGGCCACGGTGACCGTCTCGAAGGGTGTCGCAGCGCATACGACACCTCGCACGCTCGCGGGCAAGGCGTACGTGTCGGTGACCGCGACGAACTACACGGGCGCAGCCGCGGACATCACGGTGACGACAGAGTTCGGCAAGAAGGTCTTCCCGAACGTCGCTCCCGGAAAGTCGGTCGCCGTGTCGTTCAACACGCGAGCGACGTCTGTTCCGGCCGGCGAGGCCACGATCACATCGACGACGATCGTCGACGGTGAGTCCGTGACCGAGACGAGAACGGCGCCGTACCGGGCTATTCCCGCGGGCGGCTGACACCGGGCGTGTGGGGTGCGAGCACCCGGCTCGCACCCCACACGTCACCCGAGCCTCGGTCACACGATCGAGGCAGAAGCGATCACACAGAAAGAGATTCAATGATGAAGAGATCAACCCTCACCCGCGCGGGCGGCATCGCGTTCGGCGCGCTGCTGCTGGCGTCAGCCGGCACGGCTGTCGCGACCGCTGACGAGATCGACGATGGCACCGTCGACATCAACGTCGAGATCACCGACCGCTACCCGTCGGGCGTGCTGGCTCTCTCGGTCGCGGCGAACGACACCGCGCTCGAAGAGGTCGACTCGGGCGACCCGCTGGTCCGCGAGTTCACCGGCGTCCTCCCGACCGTGACCGTCACCGACACGCGCAGCACTGTTCCCGACAGCCCGTGGTTCGTCCTCGGCACGGCGAGCGCTTTCGTCTCGGGCGACGACTCGATCTCGGCCGACCATCTCGGGTGGTCGCCCGCTCTGGCCGCGGACTACGGCACAGCGATCGAGGTCGGCGGCGACATCGAAGGTGTCCTGGACGACGAGGACAGCGAAGGCCTCGCCTACGCTGACGGCGAGCTGCTCTACCTGAACACCGACCAGGTAGCGACATACGACCAGGGTTCGTGGTCGGCCAACGCAGCCCTCAACCTCAAGGTCGCCGCCGAGAACGCGGCATCCGGTTCCTACACCTCGGTGCTCACCCTCTCGCTCTTCGAGTAGGACTGTCGAACCCCGACGAGGCGGGGGATGCCGGCACGACCGGCGTCCCCCGCCTTTCGCTCGTCATCTGCGGCACCCGGACGTGCAGAGGATGTCCCATTCGGCGAAACTCGACTTTGCGCGGCCACCTGCGCAGACCAGAGTCGCAGGGGCAGTGAGCGCGGTGCCCGACCCGCAGCAACAGAGAGGTTGACCATGCAGCCCGAACGAGTGGCGACGACGCCATGACGACGAACGGTCCCGAGGAGGTCACTCCCGACGACCCGGCCGCAGCCGCGAGCGCGGAGGAACTCGGCGAGTCGATCTTCCCGCCCACGCGAACGTTCTTCATGGAGCCCGACCTCAACAAGGGCGTACCGCCCGACCCGTGGTTCATCAGGGCGCTCTCCGGTGTCGAGATCGCCGTCGGCGTCACCCTGTTCGCGTTCGTCATCTTCGGCACCATGTACCAGGTCGTCGGGCGCTACTTCCCCCAGATCGGCTGGGTCGGCTCGGGCGAACTCGCACTGCTGTCCATGATCGCGCTCACCTTCACGATGGCCGGCTACCTCGTGGGTCGGAACGGACACATCGTGCTCGAGATCTTCGACCAGTTGCTGGCGGGAAAATGGCTCTTCACCGCGTTGCGAATGATCTCGGCCGTCATCATGGTGGCCGTCTGCCTCGCGCTGACCTATGAGGCGTACGTCAAGCTCGAAACCGAGTGGGTCCGCCTCAGCGCCGCCATGAACCTGCCCCTCGGCATCCTCTACATCTTCGCGCTGGTCGGCTTCGCCTCGGCCGCCGTGCAGTCCGCATACAAGATTCGTTACGCAAACCGCCCCGAGCGCCAGCTCGACATCGGTGAGATGGAAGGCTGATCGATGGAACTCTGGCTCTACATTCTGCTCTTCGTCGCGCTCTTGCTGCTGCGCGTCCCGGTCGCGTTCGCGATGATCGGGTCGAGCATGCTGTACTTCTACACGAACGGTCTCTCCGCCGGGTATGCCCTCTCGTCGACCGTCAACGGCATCAACAGCTTCCCCCTGCTCGCGGTCCCGCTGTTCATCTTCGTGGGGTCGATCGCCAACAATCTCGGCATCGCCACCCGGCTCTACGACCTGGCGCGCGCGCTCCTGGCGCGGCTTCCCGGCAACCTCGCCTACGTGAACCTCGGCACGGCGATCGGCTTCTCGTGGATCAGCGGATCGGCCCTCGCCGATGCCGCATCGACGAGTAAGGTGCAGATCCCGCAGATGCTCAAGGCCGGGTATCCCTACGGGTTCTCGTCAGGTCTGACCGCATCGGCGTCGCTCATGAGCACGATCATGCCGCCCAGCATCCCGGCCGTGCTCTTCGCCGCGACGGCATCGATCTCGACGGGGGCGCTGTTCGCCGGCTCGATCATCCCGGCCGTGCTCATGGCCCTCGGGTTCGCCATCTACATCTTCATCTGGGTGCGCCTGCACCCCAAGATCGCCGTGAAGAGCACGTTCGACGGCAAACTGCTCGGCAAGGCGACCGTTCGTGTCATCGGGCCCGCGATGCTGCCGGTCATCATCCTCGGCGGAATCTTCAGCGGAATGTTCACACCGACCGAGAGCGCAGGCATCGCGTGCGTCTACATGCTGCTGCTCGGTCTCATCTATCGCACGCTCACGTGGCAGGTGTTCTGGAAGTCGTCGAAGGAGACGATCATCATCTCCGGCGGCATCCTTCTGATCCTGGGAGCTTCGAACCTCATGGGTCAGGTGCTCGCCCGCGAGCAGGTGTCGCGCAACCTCGGCGAGTGGCTCGTCAGCTTCACCGACAACCCGCTGGTGTTCCTGCTGATCCTCAACGTGCTGCTGATCCTGCTGGGCATCCCGCTCGAAGCCCCGCCGGTCATCCTGGTGCTCGTGCCGATCCTGATGCCCATCGTCGCCCAGTTCGGCATCGACCCCCTGCAGCTGGGCGTCGTCATGATCCTGAACCTCATGATCGGCTCTCTGACACCACCGGTCGGTGCCGTGCTGTTCGTCGTCGGGTCGATCACGCGCAGACCGATGGGCGAGCTGTTCCGCGGCGTCCTGCCGTTCCTCATCCCCCTCGGTACCGTTCTGCTCCTTCTGACGCTCTTCCCGGGCATCATCACGTTCCTGCCGTCGCTGATGGGACTGTGACCCCGCGTCGCGCCTCGGAAAGGACTCGTCGATGGCGAGAAAGCTGTTCGTCCTGAACGGCCCGAACCTCAACATGATGGGACTGCGTCAACCGGAGCTGTACGGCACGGCGACGCTCGATGATGTTCGGGCTCTCTGCGAACGGGTCACGGACGAGCTGGGATTCGACCTGTTCTTCGCCCAGTCCAATGCCGAGCACGAGCTCGTCGAATGGGTGCACGAGGCGTTTCGCCAGGACGCGGTCGTCGTCATCAACCCCGCCGGCTTCAGCTTCACGTCGATCCCGCTCTTGGATGCGCTGCGGATGCTCTCGACGCCGATCGTGGAGCTGCACATCACCAACATCCTGGCACGGGAGTACGAGCCGTCTCTGGTCTCGAAGGTGGCTCACGCGGTCCTCGCAGGAGCCGGCATCTACGGCTACGAGCTCGCGGTCCGCGCCGCCCACCGCCTGTCGGCGGACGAGGGTCTGGCGCGATGACGACGCGCGATGTTCCACTCGCCGGGACATATGTTTGTCACCGCGGTGAAGTCCGTCAGAGTCGGCACTGCCACCAACCGAACCTTGGCATTCCGGTCGAGTCGAGCAGTGCCCGAAAGTCCTTTCGTCGACCGATTGTCATGACCCGGTGACGAGTGTCTACAACCCGTACGACGACGTGCGAAGCCAGAGGAGAATCCCATGAGCACAGCCCATTCAATGCGTCGCAGCATGTTCGCAGCGACGGCGCTGGCAGCGACGGCGCTGATCGTCGCCGGTTGTTCCGGCGGCGGAACGCCGAGCGGCTCGGCCAGCGAACCCGCGGCAGACCAGGACAACCCGGTCACGCTGACCGTCGCGACGAGCCAGAACGAGCAGACGCCGAACTACTTCTGCGGAGTCGAGCTGCTCAAGGAGCGCCTCGAGGACGCTGACATCGGCTTCACCGTCGACCTCTACCCCGCGAGCCAGCTCGGCCCCGACGCCGACCGCTTCCCGCTCGTTCAAGCGGGCGACATCGACATCGATCTGCAGGGTGCGTCGGCCCTGAGCGCGACGTACGAGCCGATCGGCGTCATCGACGCGGCCTACGCGTTCAACGACATCGACCACGCTTTCCAGTGGATCGACGAAGGGTCCGACGAGCTCTTCACGAACTTCCACGACGCAACGGGCGTCCGGGTCGTGGACGGCTGGTTCTTCGGCAACCGCACGCTGACGACGAAGGACGTCGAGGTCCGCAGCCCCGACGACCTCGCCGGGGTCCCCATCCGCTTCCCCAACTCGCCGCAGTTCCTCGCGAACGCGGAAGCGCTGGGTGTCACCAACCCCGTCTCGGTCGCTGTCGAAGAGGTCTACTCGGCGCTGCAGCAGGGCATCGCGGTCGGACAGGAGAACCCGATCGTCGCGACCCACTCGTCGAGCTACGACGAGGTCCTCGACACCATCGTGCTGAACGACCACAACGCGGGCATCCACTGGCTCATCGTCAGCGACAAGACCTACGACAAGATGAACGACGAGCAGGCCGCGCTGCTCGAGCAGACCATCCACGAGATCCGCCCCGAGAACCGTGACTGCGTCGAGACGGAGACCGAAGAGATCCTCGACACCTACCGCGGCGATGACACCTACACCGTCATCGAGCGGGAAGAGATCGACATCGACGCCTTCATCACGAAGGCCGAGGAGTACTTCGAGAACCGTTACCAAGGCGACAACCTCACCGCCTACCAGGCCATCCGCGACATGGCGGGCTGACACGACACATCGCACGGTGATGGGGCGGGTGCATTGCGCACCCGCCCCATCACTTTTCGTCCTCAGTGCGCGGCGACCGTCGCGAGTCGGCGACTCAGCGTGAGCGCCGCGGCACGAACGGCCGGAACCACCGAATCGATGAGGAACTCGCCCGTCGGGCCGGCGACCGAGATCGCCGCCACCGGGATCCCGGCCGCACCGAGCACGGGACTGGCCGTGCCGGTCACCCCGGGCACGTACTCTTCATGATCGGTCGCTGCACCGCGGTGGCGAACACCAGCCAAGTCACGCAGGAGCGTCGGCTCGTCGGTGATCGTCTGCGGCGTCCGCGGCTCGAACCCCGCCGCGACGACGCGTGAGACGACGTCTCGCCGCGAGACGGCGAGGACGGCTTTACCCATCGCGGTGGCGTACGCGGGAAGGCGTGCGCCCACCCGCAGCGGGGGCGGCAACGTCATCGATGCTCCCGGCAGAACGGCGATGACGACGACGTCCGCGCCATCGAGGACACCGAGGTTCACCGTCTGGCCCGTGACATCCCGCAGCTCTCGCAGGACCGGAAGCGCCTGCCGGCGCAGCACGCGCGGCTGCTGCACCGTCTGCCCGAGCTCGAACAGCCGGACCCCGAGGTAGAGCTTGTCGCCGTCACGGTCCAAGAACCGCTGCTCGACGAGGTCGGCGGCGATCCGCGACACCGTGGACTTCGGCAGCCCCGCCCGACGCGCGAGCTCTGAGACTCCCAATCCCTCATCGTGCTCGCCGAACGCGTCGAGCACCGCCGACAGCCGGTCGAGCACGCTGACAGAGACGGTCCAGTCGGCTGTGCGCACGGTCTACGCCGCCGCCAGACGCCGGGCGATGGAGGTGCCGGCGGCGCGGATGAGCGGCGCCGCCTGTTCCGGGTCCATCGATCCACTCGGACCGGCGATCGACACGGCGCCGATGACCGCGTGGCCTGTCGACAGCACCGGACTGGCGACGGCCGTGATTCCGGGGTAGGACATCTGAGCGTCCACCGCCACCACCGCGGTGCGCACGTGCGCGAGCTCATCGCGGAAGACCTCGGCGTCGACGTCGCCCAGCGTCGCGCTGATCCGGTCGAGGACCGCGACGTCTCCGCAGAAGGCGAGATACGCCTTTCCACTGGCGGTCGTGAGAGCGGGCGAGCGCATTCCGGCGCGTGTGGGGAGCATGGACAGCTGTCCCGCCACCGCGATCGACACCATGTCGGTGCCCTGCTGAACCCACAGCCCGACACGTTCACCGGTCGTGGTGCTCAACCGGCGCAGAACGGGCGCGGCCGCGTTGATCAGTCGCCGCGGCAGGTTCGCTCGCGATCCCAGCTCGAACAGGCGCAGTCCCAGTGTGACGCCGGCATCGGTGCGCTCGAGATATCTGTGATCGGCGAGATCGGCGACCAGTCGCGACACCGTCGATTTCGGAAGGCCCGTGCGACCCGCGATATCGGTGATCGAGATCGAGCCATCGCCGTCTTTGACGGCGTCGAGGATCGCGAAGATCCGGTCGAGCACGGCGACGGGCGCCGTGACGGCGCTGGGGGTGGTGTTCCATTCGGCGAGACTCGACATCGAGCGTCCCCTTCTACGCAGTTGAATCATCGGTGATTCTCCTCGCCTCTCGAATGTACTAATCAGTACGTTTGGGCACAAGGGCTCGTCCCGGTACACACAACGGAGGCGCGGAATGCGTTACCTGATCGGCCTCATCGGCGAGGGCATCTCGGCCTCCCTGACCCCGAGAATGCACGAAGCCGAGGGCAGGCTTCTCGGCTTCGACTACGAATATCGCGTCTTCGATGTGCTGAAGCCTGCGTACATCGATGAGCACCTCGGCGGACTGCTCTCCGCCGCGCGCGCCCAGGGATTCTCGGCCGTCAACATCACGCACCCGTTCAAGCAGCGGGTGCTCGCCCTGGTCGATCACCTCGACGAGCATGCGGCGGCGCTCCAGGCCGTCAATCTCGTCGTCTTCGATGAGGGCCGCCTCGTGGGCTACAACACCGACTGGAGAGGCTTCGGCTTCGGTCTCGAGACCGGGCTTCCCGGCGCATCTCTGGACCGTGTCGTACAGGTCGGCTGCGGCGGCGCGGGGGCCGCAACCGCATACTCCCTGCTCGCCCGCGGCGCCGCGCGAGTGGACCTGCACGACGCCGACCCTCGACGGGCCGAGGATCTCGCCCGACGTCTGGGCGCGCATTACAGCGAGCAGCAGGTCTCCGCTCTTGCCTCGGACGACCTGGCGGCGGCGCTCTCCTCCGCCAGCGGCGTCGTGCATGCGACTCCCATGGGCATGGTGCATCATCCCGGTGTAGCCGTCGATCTCGACGCGCTCGGGTCAGGCGCGTGGGTATCCGACATCGTCTATCGTCCCTTGGAGACTGAATTGCTTCGACAGGCGCGGCGTCGGGGTCACCCGACGATCGATGGCGGTCGAATGGCCGTCGGGCAGGCATACGTCAGCCTTCAGATCATCACCGGCGCCGAGCCTGACATCGACCGGATGCAACGCCACTTCCGCGCCCTCGTGAGGGCCGAAGAACAGTCAGGAGGAGCCGGCTTCGATGATCGATCACACAGGTGAGGCGAAGTCTGCGGTCACAACGACTCGGGCCGTGCGTACGCGTGCAGACATCCTGCGGGCCGCGACGTCGGAATTCGCCTCCAAGGGATACACCGGCGCACGTGTCGACGAGATCGCGGAGCGCACGCGCACGACGAAGCGGATGATCTACTACTACTTCGGATCGAAGGAGGGCCTGTATGTCGAGGTGCTCGAGCAGGTCTACGCGCAGATCCGCCGCGTCGAGAAGGGTGTCGACATCGACCGCCTCGCTCCCGACGAGGCTCTGCGCGCCATCGCAGAGGTCACCTACGACCACCACACGACGCATCGCGAGTTCATCCAGCTCGTGAGCATCGAGAACATCCACCGCGCAGAGCACCTCGCCCGGTCGAGCACGATCCTGCGCGAGAACAAGACGGCGATCACCCTGCTCGAGCAGGTGATCGGTCGCGGGGTGCGCGAGGGGACCTTCCGCGACGATGTCGATGCGATCGACGTGCACATGATGATCAGCGCCTATGCGTGCTTCCACGTCGCCAACCGGCACACGTTCAACGCCGTCTTCCAACGCGACATGCTGGATCCCGCACTGCAGGAGTCGCATCGACGCCTCATCGGCGACATGATCGTCGCAACCATGACATCACGCCGCGAGATGCCCTGACGCTCGCGCGATCAGCGCGGCGGCGCCGAGAGGCGGCGGCAGAGGGCCGCTGCCGCCCCTCTCAGGACAGGTGCGATGCCCTCGATGTCGAACTCGTCGGCGAGTCCCGACACCGAAAGCGCCGCCGCAAGCCTCCCCGGAGCAGTGAACACGGGAACCGCGATGCCGGCGGCATCCGAAGCGAACTCGCGCTGCTCGATCGCGAGCGCACCGGCGCGAATGTCGGTCAGCTGCCGACGCAGCCTCGCGTCGTCGGTGATCGTGTACGGCGTCAGTGACGCCAGCCCGGCGGCGAACGCATCCTCGACGACCTGCGGGGGCGCATACGCCAGAACGGCCTTGCCGAGGGCCGTGGCATGCAGGGGCAGTCGCACTCCCATTCCGACGCGCGAGAGTGCGTCGGTGCGTCCGCGCACCGCTGCGACGCACACGAGTTCCCGTCCGTCGGGAATCGCGAGGTGGACGTTCTCGCGCGTCTTGTCGCGCAGCTGCACCAGGATCGGCAACGCG
The DNA here is from genome assembly GCF_053644835.1 of Microbacterium sp. NPDC055357. Lineage (NCBI taxonomy): Bacteria > Bacillati > Actinomycetota > Actinomycetes > Micrococcales > Microbacteriaceae > Microbacterium > Microbacterium sp. NPDC055357. The sequence continues at coordinate 131,812 of NZ_JBSHLZ010000003.1, forward strand.
ACCATTCGCAGTTCCCGCGGTTCGCGGGCGAGCTGTCCCAGCTCGAACACGCGCAGACCCAGATGAATGCGCCGCCCATCACGTTCGAGGTAGCGCTGCTGCACGAGCGTCGCGACGAGGCGTGACACGGTCGATTTCGGGAGTCCTGACCGGCGGGCGAGGTCGGACAGCGCGATGCCACGGTCATCATGGTCGAACGCCTGCAGGATCTGGGTCATCCGATCGAGGACACTCACGGTGTCGTCGGCGGATGGGCCCGTCATCCTCCCGCCAGCGATGCCAGCCGGCGGGTGAGCACGAGCGCTGCGTGCCGCACGAGGGGGGCGATGCGCTCGAGGTTCATGTCGTTCACGGGTCCGGCCGCCGAAATGGCCGCGACGGGCAGACGGTCGGGTGAGAGGACGGGGCTGGCGATCCCGACGACGCCGGGGAACGTTTCGCAGTGGTCGACGGCGATCGCATCGGATCGGATGCTCGGAAACTCCCGCTCGAGACTGTGGCGTCGTCGCACGTCCAGATCGACCATGACCTGGGTCAGGGACAGGTCATCTTCAGAGAACGCCAGCACGGCCTTTCCGAGCGCCGTCGTCGCCGAAGGCACGCGCACGCCCGCCCGGGACGGTGCCGGAACGAGGCGTCCCCTCACCGAGATCACCGAGAGCATGTCGCAGCCCTCGTGCACGGCGACATTCAGGTGCTCGCCCGTCGCGTTGTAGAGCTCGGCCAGAACCGGCATCGCCGCCCTGCTGAGTCGACGCGGTGTGAGCGCCTGGGCGCCGAGCTCGAACAGCCGCAGGCCGATCTCGACCTTCCCGCCATCGCGAGTGAGGTACCGCTGGCGCACGAGATCACCGACGAGACGCGACACCGTCGATTTCGGGATGCCTGTCGTCATTGCGAGCCGGGTGATGGTGCTGGAGCCCTCTGCCTCGCGCACGGCGTTGAGAATTGCGAGGATGCGATCAAGCACCGACACGCGCTCGCCTCCGGGAGCGGAACGCATGTCTGAAGTATCCGCCGGGGCTGGAGACCAGGCAAGGCGCGTCCGCTCGAGCATCGGAATGTTCCCGCTGAGTGGGACGCACGAAGGTCCGGGCAGTCACCAGACCTGCCCGGACCTCCGTGTGCGTCAGCGGACGAGCCGCATCACCGTCACGCGGTGCAGAAGGGCTTGACGCCCATCGTGCTTTCGATGCCCGCGACGACGTGCTGCTTGAAGAACTCGTCACCGGCCAGTTCCGCATCCGTCCACGCGGCGACATCGTGTCCCAGCGTCGTCAGCCACGACTTCGCACCGTCGTAGTACTGGCACCAGCTGACGGGGTGGAAGTCGCCGTGACCGTTGCCCCGCACCTCACTGGTGTCCCGGTCGACCTTCAGGAGGAAGTTCACGTTCGTCGGGAACGGGTCGAGGTTGTACCACTCGTCCTTGAACGCCCAGGTGGCCGGCATGAACGACGTCGACACGTCGCGGTTGTTGAGCACCTCGACCGTTCCGTCACGGTTCGGCCCGTGGTTGCGGAAGTTCGCGTTGCCGAGGAGTCCCTCATAGTAGGGCCAGTCGTACTCCGCACCGAAGGCGTTGTGGATGCCGACGAAGCCGCCGCCGCCGTTGAGGTAGGCCGTGAGCTGGGCCTGAGCGGCGTCGTTGAACGTGTCGCGGTTTCCGCTGAGGTTGATCACCGTGTGATACCGCTCGAGGTCCTTGAACTCCGCCAGATCCTCGGTGTAGTCCACCGCGATCCCCCGCTCTTCGACCCACGACTTCAACGCGGCCTGCGCCACGTTGTTGGCAGCCAGCGGCGGGTTCAGGCCTGCCGGCAGTGCCGTGCCGAGGTGCGCGTGACGGGGACCGGCGGTGCGGCTCCAGATCAGGACGCGCTTCTGCTCGCCCTCGGTCCAGCCATTTCCGCCCTCACTGTTGAAGCACTCGACATCGGTGCCGCGGCACACGCCGTAGTAACCCTCGTAGGGCGTCGTCGTCGTCGCGGTGAACGCTTCACCGTCGCGCTCCCCCGTCGAGGTGGCCGTCACCGTGCCCGCGAGCAGCGGCAGCGACCGCGAGTTGAACGACACCGACACCGTCTGGCCGGGCTTGACGTTCGTGAACGTCTTCTTGCCGAACTCGTTCGTCGAGGTGTTGGTGGAGTTCGCGGCGGAGAGGTTGATCGTCACGGGAACGTCGGAGGGGTTGCGAACCGACGCCGACACGTACACGTTCTTGCCGAGCACGCGTTCGGTCGTCGTCACTTCGGGCTCGTCCGAGGCCGGGGCGCAGAAGTCCGACACGCCCATCGTGCTCTCGATGCCCGCGACGACGTGCTGCTTGAAGAACTCGTCACCGACGAGTTCCGCATCCGTCCAGGCGGCGACATCGTGACCCAGCGTCGTGAGCCACGACTTCGACCCGTCGTAGTACTGGCACCAGCTGACGGGGTGGAAGTCACTGTGACCGGCGTCGCGCACCTGGCTCGTGGCCTTGTCGACCTTGAGCAGGAAGTTCACGTTCGTCGGGAACGGAGTGAGGTTATACCACTCGTCTTTGAACTCCCAGGTCTCCGGCATGAACGAGGTCGACACGTCCTTGTCGTTGACGACCTCGACCGTGCCGTTGCGGTTCGGACCGTGGTTGGAGAAGTTCGCGTTGCCGAGGAGTCCCTCGTAGTAGGGCCAGTCGTACTCCGCGCCGAAGGCGTTGTGGATGCCGACGAAGCCGCCGCCCCCGTTGAGGTACGCGGTCAGTTCGTCCTGAGCGGCGGGGTTGAACGTGTCGCGGTTGCCGCTGAGGTTGATGACCGTGTGGTACCGCTCGAGGTCCTTGAACTCCGCCAGATCCTCGGTGTAGTCCACCGCGATCCCACGCTCCTCGACCCATGACTTCAGGGCAGCCTGCGCGACGTTGTTCGCGCCCAGCGGCGGGTTCAGCCCCGGGGGCAGCGCCGTACCCAGGTGTGCGTGACGGGGACCGGCAGTGCGGCTCCAGATCAGGACCCGCTTCTGCTCACCCTCGACCCACCCATTGCCGCCGTCGGTGTTGAAGCACTCGGGATCGATGCCACGACACACCCCGTAATAGGGGTCGACGGCAGGCTCAGACGAGGGACTGCTCGCCGCCGCCGCTCCGCCGGTCAATAGACCGGCCCCGAGGGTCGCCGCAGCGAGAAGCGCGACCCCCGAGAGTTTGAGGGATTTCATGTGATCTCCTTTGATCGATCGGGCTGACGCCTCGGGCGCGTCCTGCGCTGGGCCCAGGCTCGACGCGAGAGTATGACGCGCCGCGCGAGGCTGGCAAAGGTCGTTCCACCCAGTAAGCCGACGGGATGCGTCGTCCCCGGCGTTCAGGCTCCCGCGTGTGCCCGCCGGCGATCCGCACGGAATCGCTCGAGATCGACGACTTGGCGCGTCGTGGCCGAATGGTGCACGGCTTCGATCAGCGCGAGGGTGCGCGCGGCATCCTTGGCCGAGACGAGGGGCTCCGCGACTCCGTGCGCGACGTCGATGAAGTGGTCGAGCTGCGCGTCGAAGGTGTTCTTCGGCTCGACGGGGAGGAACGTGCGCGACAGCGGAGAGTGCCAGTTCGGTGAGACGTCCGCTCCGTACGAGTACTGCGCGAGATCGGGCACCGACAAGGCTCCGGTCGTTCCTGTGACGCGATATGCCACACCGCCGGGCAGGAAGGGGAACTGCTTCGACTCCTCGGTGGACTGATCCCAACCCCACGGAGAGACGCCGGCATCCGTCGCGAGGAAACTGCCGAGCGCGCCGTTCTCGAATCGCACGGTCACCGAGGCGGAGTCCTCCACGTCGAGTCCGCGTGTCGCCGAGCTCAGCATCGCGTGCACCTCGACGATCTCGCCGCACACGTGACGCAGCAGGTCGAGATCATGCACGAGGTTGATGAACGTGACGCCCGCGCCGGGGCGGCGGTGCCATTCGATGTCGGTGAAGTACTCGTCTTCCTTCCGGGCCGCCCACATCCCGCTCACCCCGACGAGGTCGCCGACGGCCCCGCCCCTCAGAGCATCGCGGGCACGGGTGATGGCCGGATGATGCCGACGGTGGTGGCCGACGAGGAGCCGTGCCTGGGTACGTTCGACCGCCTCGATCAGGCGGAGCGACTCGACATAGCTCGTCGCGACAGGCTTCTCGAGCAGAACGGCCGCTCCCCGCTCGATGCACGCGATGGCGGAGTCGACGTGGAACCGGTTCGGAGTGACGAGGATGACGGCCTCGACATCGGCGTTGCCGAGCAGTCCCTCGAGATCGCGGTAGGCCGCGCATCCGACGTCATCGAGGTCGGCGACCGGATCGGCGACCGCGACGAGCTCTGCCCGCTGCGAGCGGCGCACGAAGTCGATGTGCTGGCGGCCCATGAATCCGACCCCCGCAATGCCGATGCGCAGGGGAGATGGTGGGGTCGTTGTGCTCATGGCAGCTCCTCTATCCAGCAGATTCCGTCAGGGTTGCGACCGACGGCGATCTCGCGCGTCACCTCACCCCGGTCCAGGTCGACTTCGACGACGACGTCGTCGTGCTGACAGGCCGAGTAGGCACGGCGAGTGTGCGGGTCGAGCACGACCATCTGGGGACCTCGCGGCACGGCGACAACGCGCTCGATCTGGCCGGAGACGGGGTCGAGCACCGCGATCGCGTTGTCCCGCCGCAGCGCGATGACGATCGCTCCGCTCTTCGTCATCGCGGCGCCGAACCCGATTCCCGGCAGGTCGATCCAGTCGCGCACTTCGGCCGACGCGGTGTCGACGACCGCGAGACGCGGACGGTGCTGGTCGGCACTGTATGCGGTGCACCCGTCGGGCGAGAGCACGATGCGGTTGATGCGTTCGGCGACCGGAACGACGGCGCGCAGCCTGCGATTCTCGAGATCGAGGATGCTGATGCTTCCGGGTTCGACGTTGGCCGTGCACCCGATCGTGGAATCGGCCGAGAGCGCGAGCATGTGAGCTTGCGGTGCGCCCGTCGGGATGCGGTCCCTGACCGCGAGGGTGTCTGCGTCGAGGGCGAGCACCTCGTTGCCGGTCTCGGCCGTGACGTACAGTGTCGAGCCGGCGAACTGCGGACAGTGCGGGCGCACGGGCGCACCGAGGTCGACCGCGGCCACGCGCGTGCGCGCGGCGAGGTCGATGACGTCGACGGTTCGACCATCGGTGCCCGCTACGCCGACACCCGCGTTGCCGTAGATCGGGACCACCGCCCGGCGGCCGTCGGGAGCGACGGCGACTTCGTGCCCCGTCGTCCCGCTGAGTGGAACAGCGGCGACCATCCGCTCCGAGGACAGGTCGACGAACCCCAGGGTCTCGTCGTCTTTGTTGACGACGAGGATGGCACCGGCGCGCGGGGAGGAACTGCTCATCGCCGCGGAATCACGCGGGTACGATCGGCGCGCCGGCGGGTGGAGCGACGTCTCATGGCACTCGTCCTCTCGAGCTCGGGGGTGCTCCGCACGATAGCGCCGCAGCCACCCCTACCCGCGCCGCGGCAGGCGAGCGGCGTGTCCGGCATCCTCGCGAAGCGTCCGCCGCTGCGCCCCGTGACCCAGGGTCGGCGACAGCACGATGACGCCGAAGCGTCGGCGATCATCGTGCTGCCCCGTCGCCCAACTGGCCTGCTCGCGAACCGCGCGCAGCCTCGACCTCGGCTAGGACCGCGAGCCGCTCAGTTGTAGAGCATTCCGCCGTCGACGAGAAGCACCTGACCGGTGACGTAGTCCGAGTCGGGGCCGGCGAAGAACGACACGACCTTCGCGACGTCCTCGGGGGTCTCGATGCGGCCGAGCGCGATGCCCTCCACGTTCTCCTTGAGGTTCTGGCCGAGCGGCTTGCCGTTGATCTTGCTGAGCTCGGCGTCGATGAGCTCCCACATGCCGGTGCCGACGATGCCGGGCGCGTAGGCGTTCACCGTGATGCCCTTCGGAGCGAGCTCCTGCGCGGCCGCCTGGGTGAACCCGCGAACGGCGAACTTCGAGGCCGAGTACGCGCTGAGAATGGGGAACCCCTGGATCGCCGCGATGGATGCCGCGGAGATGATCTTTCCACCGTGACCGAGCTGTTCGAACTTCGCTGCGGCTGCCTGGATGCCCCAGACCACACTGTCGACGTTGATCCGGAAGATCTGATCGAGCTCTTCGGCGGTGATCTCGAGGAGGGGCTTGATCTGAGCGATGCCGGCGTTGTTGACGATCACATCGAACCCGCCGAGCTGGTCGGCGGCGGCGTCGACAGCGGCAAAGACCTGGTCGCGCTTCGACACGTCTGCAGCGACGAAGATCGCCTTTCGGCCCAGCTGCTCGATTTCGGCGACGACCGAATCACCCTTCTCGCGCTGCGGCTCGATGTCGGCGACGGCGATGTCGAAGCCGTCGGCGGCGAGACGAAGCGCGATGCCGCGCCCGATCCCCTGTCCGGCTCCGGTGACCAGTGCAACCTTGTCCTGAATAGCCATTCTCGTACTCCTTTTCAGATGCGAACGGACGCCCAGCAGATTGGATGTTCGCGGGCCTGGCGCGTCGTACAGTGCAGGGCCAGCAGAAGTGGCTGCCCGCCTCTTACTTCAACACAGCGAATCGATTTGTATTCCTTCGCATGCAATTCCGGGCACTCGATCACCGCCCATGCCGATGACGGTCTTGTACGTTCAGGCGCCGCCCGCGTCCATCCCTGAGCCGACAACGCGTGATGCGGGGTCGCGTCTGGTCGAGGCCGCGAGTAGCGGCCTTTGAGGTGACCTTTCGCTCGGGCGACTGCCATTCCTTCCTTGGTGCGCATGCTGATCAGGTCGCGTTCGAACTCGGCGACCATGGCGAGTACGTTGAACAGCAGCCGACCCACTGGGTCTGTGGGGTCGTACCTGCTGCCGCCGAGGTTGAGCGCGACGCCTTTCGTCGTCAACTCGTCGGCGATGTCGCGTGCGTCCTTCACAGAACGGGCGAGCCGGTCGAGCTTGGTGACGACGAGCGTGTCACCTGTCCGGACGGCGGCGGGCGCTTCGCGCAGTCCGGGCCTGGCCGGTTGGTGCCTGTCAGTCCGTGATCGGGTAGATGTTCGAATCGGGGACTCCCAGCCGTAGCAGCGCGTCGCGCTGCGAGGTGAGTCCTGATCGGTGGAGACCCTGGCATAGCCAATCTGTATTCGGTTCATGCCGCCGACGGTGCCACCGTCACGGCAGAGGCGCACCCGGGTTGGATCCATATACGGGCAGTGCCCACTGAGGGGCGTTTGCGTGCACCGAGCCGATCGTCGCGCTAATACTCAGAGGCCGTGGCCGCTCGACGTTCGGAGACCAGGTGAGTGACCTGCGTCACGAACTCTGCGGCGATCTCGGCGTCGCTGGCCGACCATCCCAGGGAAAACGGGTGGACGGTCTCGTCTTGATAGGTTCGCCCGCGGTACTCATAGATGAAGATGCTCGGGTACTCGGGTTTCACGGACAACTTGAGCTCATAGCTCCAGTCGACGTCTGGGAGGTGGTAGGCGTTCCAGGCGACGCCCTTTGATCCGCTGTGCGACTCCCAACCGACGACGAGCCCAGCGTTCTTGAGTTGTGTATCGATCAGCGGCTCTAGCCTTCTGATGCGAGCGCGAAGCGTTCGCTCGACGTTGCTCCGTGCCGTCAGGAACTGACTGACAGCCTCCCCGTGTTCCTCAAGCAGCGCTCGCCATTCATCGATGCGTGCTGCCTCGACTGTGTTGTCCGTCATGCTCCACCCTTCAGTTCGAGCTTCCATGAATTGCTGCAACAGATCGAGGCTCCGCCGTTGATCGGTGTCGACAGGGCTGAGCAGGTGATCGACGAGGTCCGTTGAGGAGCGGATCTGGGCGCGTAGTTCCGCGTAGGTGATTGAGCGAGAGTGCCAGGAAGCTTGCGACTCCGGAGCAACGCGGTGTTCAGGCGCGAGCGTCGCCACCAGCGCTGCGTCGACGCCCTCCTCGGAGAGGGCGCGCCGGGCGTAGGCATCGAGGGGATTATTGAGTTTGTGACCGATCTTGTTCTCGACAACGACTGCCAAGCCGCTCGTCCGGTTTACGGCGAGGACGTCGATGTAGTCGACCTGGCTGCCCAGCTCCCACTCGTCGGATCCAAGGTGGCTTCCGGCGTCGAATGGGACTCCGGTTCTGCCGCGGGCGCCGACGAGATCGGCACCATCCAAAAGAGCAAGCAGCGCGTCGATGACCAGCGACCCGAGGCCGTGCCGCTCGTTCGGGTCAAGGAAGAAGAGCAGGGTCATGTCTACCCGCGTCTCTCGCCAGCCCTCCCGAAGGATGTCGTAGACATTCACAGGTCGGGCTGGCGGCGTCGTTACCCCCAAAGGAACGGTGAGGAACGAGATGTCAAGCGCCACAAGACCACCGTATCCAGTTGGGTCAACGAGCGTGCCGCTCGCGATCCCCGTACGGACGGTGCACGCAGAGGGCGCCGCCGATTCACTTGATTCAGATAGCTGATATCGCGCGAATGCCGGATGCCGGATGCAGCTGGAGGGCTAGCGCGGCTCGAGGCGTCGTGCGTTCTCATCGCGCACCATGGATGGCAGCACAAAGAGATCGACGAGTAGCCAGATTCCGCCTGCGATGAGAAGCGGGACACCGACAGCGACGCCGACCAGGAACCATCCTGCCCACCAGATGCATAGCAGCGCGATCGCGGAACCGATTCGACCGAGGTAGAACCGATGCGCGGCGAATCCACCGAGCAGAAAGAAGAAGAGGTACGCGATACCCACTTCCTTCTGCGGCTGGGCTGTTTGCGGCGCAAAGGGACCCCACGACCTGCCGTCCCACCATTGGAGGAGACCTGTCGGACCCGGATACCAGCCTGCGGGCTGAGCAAACGAACCGGCCTGCGGTTGTACATAGGCGGGAGGCAGTTGTTGTGGAGGGATCACGACTGTAGGTGCAGGAAGCGTGGGAGACAGAGCCGCCCACTCCGCCTCCGGGGTCGGGGCGCCGATGACATCGGTCGTCCACTCGTATCCGTTCCAGTAACGTTTCCCGCCGCTGGCCACGGAGTACCAGCCTGGCGTTGCCGCCGGAGCGTCGTTGGACATCCAGTTCCTCCCCAGAACAGACCCGATGCTGCTCAACATAACGCGACGTACGCGGGAGTGAAGCTCCCGCGACCTGCCGCATCTCAGATGTCGGAGGTGTGCGGCACAATCGTCTAGATCGGCGATTCGCCGTGGGACTACTACTTGGGGGACTTATCATGCGCCCGTCTCGGCGACGGAATTCACATGATCGGTAGCGCCACATACTCGTGCGCACCCGGCTCGTTCTACGTCAACTACGTTCGCTAGATCCGGGCGCAAGTCGGTCTGCCGGCGCCCGGAGAACGGTCCCTCACCGCACACGGACCGGGCTAATGACGATCGTCTCTACGGGAGCAGATCCAGCATCTGGGGTCGGGCCTTCATCGCGTGGATCACGAGTTCGTTGCCGCTGTCGAAGACGAGCACGACGAGCTCAAGAAACCGTCCTTGCGCGTCGAAGCCGAGCCGTAGTTGACGGACAGGTGAGCCTTCGTCGAGATCGTCGATCCACAGCGGCCACGACGCCGCCTGGATGATGTCCTCCGTTGCGATGCCGTGCTTGAGAGCGGAGTCGTGGACCTTCACGCGGCGTACGCGGCGATTGCTTCGCGGATGAGCTCCGAGCGGGACTTGTGCTCGCGTTCAGCGCGGGCATCAAGAGCGGCGAGCTCGTCGGCGGTGAGTCGGAGCGCGACGACCTGGGCGGGCGCCGCTCCTCGGCCGGGTCGTCCGCGTCCTCGCCGTTTGAGAACCTCGACGTCGTAGCCGGCCTCAGCCTCGGCCGCCCACGCCGCGATCTGCTCCTCCGTCACTGGAGCCCCGTTGATCGTCTCTTCGCCACCCATAGCGGAATCGTATTACGAAATTACGATCGCGTCCACCGCTGCACGCGCGCCGGTCCCCGCACGAACGCGAGAGCGCACCGCTCAGACGACGCTGGACGCGGCGCGGCGCCCTCACAACGGACAACTACTGCTGTTCCATCTCCACAGTCATCGTCACACCCATCGCGGCTAGTTCGTACTTGAGCTTCCCACCCTCGTACGTGAACGTCTTCGTCGAGTCACCGGAGGCGAGAATTGCCGTGTCGGTCTGGCTGGTGTCGTTCACCGAGTCCCACGTGTACATGTCGGTGGCCTCCATCGGCGCGTTGTACGTTCCCGCCCAGTACAGGGCGGTGGTCGACTCGGCTTCGTTGACCCAATTGATGACGATCTCGTCGCCAGAGATGGTGGCTTCCTGGTACGAGTCCTCCGAGCTTGAGTTCGTCTGCGTCCATTCGCCGGTGAGATCCAACGGCTGCGCGGGCTCTTCGACGGCCGACTGCGGCGCTTCCCGCTCGGTCGAGGTCGTGGTGCCGGCGCTTGAGGAGCATCCGGCGAGGAGCAGAAGCGCGGCCAGTGCGGCCCCTGCTGAGGCAAGGCGGAGGTTCATGCTCGAAGCCTATTGGACTGTCTGCCACGGCCCACCCTGCTGAACCGCCCAGGCAGGGTCCCCCAGCGCGCCGAGAAGTGCCTCCCTCGAGATGATGTCGTCGTAGGCCGCGCGCGAGTCCTTCGAGGCCAATCACATTGATGCCGGGTAGGACAAGCGACAGCAAGTCTTCCGCTCGCGCGTTCGAGATGCATGACCAGTTGACATGACTAACCACAGGGTTAGGCTACTAACCATGAGGTCAGCAAGCGTCACTACCGAACCCCGACCGGCGACCGGCGACCAAGTCATCACGGGCGCGCCCGACACCACGCCCGACCACCTGTCGCGCCCGGCCCGCCCACGCCGCCGGCGGTGGCCCCGCGTGCTGCTCGCTCTCGCTCTCGTCGTCGCGGGGATGATCATGGGCGGCGTCCTGTTCGACGGTGGCGCACCGGTCGGCCACTTCCGCAGCGCCGACGGACACGACGCCTACCTCGCGGCCTACGACGCCGCCCTGGCCGAGGGCCCCGCCGTGTCGGAGGCGGTCTCGGTTCCCACTTCCGCCGGCGACGTGCACGTGTTGCGCTACGACGCGACCGACCCGTCCGCGCAGGACGCCGATCCGCTCCTTCTCCTCCCCGGTACTCAGTCCGGGGCGCCCATGTGGGTCGACAACGTTCCGGCGCTGAGCGCCGAGCGCCCCGTCTACGTGATCGACCTGCTCGGCCAGCCGGGACGCAGCATCCCCTCACGCCCGATCGAGACGCACGAAGACGACGCGCGCTGGCTGGCCGAGGTCGTCGATTCGCTCCCCGGGGAGCCTGTCGTCATGGGTCACTCGCTCGGCGGGTGGATCGCCATGAACCTCGCCGTCCACGAGCCCGACGCCGCCGACCGCGTCATCGTGATCGACCCCGTGCAGACGTTCGGCGACCTCTCGCTTGCCGCCGTCGTGCGATCGCTTCCGGCATCCGTGCCCTGGACGCCTCGCAGCTGGCGCGACGACTTCGCGAGCTGGACCGCGAACGACGCCCCCGTCGAGGACGAGCCGGTCGCCGACATGATCGAAGCGGGGATGCAGCACTACGCACTCGGTGCGCCGGCTCCGGCCCGTTTCTCCGACAAGCAGCTCGCCGCCGTGGACGCGCGCGTGCTCGTGATCATGGCCGGGGAGTCGCGGATGCACGACGCCGCCGCGGCGGGCGAGACGGCCGAGCGCGTGCTCGCCGACGGCACCGTCCTCACCTACGACGGGGCGTCGCACGCGATCACGGGCGAAGAGCCCGACCGCATCGCGCGCGACGTGGAGGCGTTCCTGGACCAGGATTGAGGAATGCCCACACGATCCCGCAGCGTGCGCGAAGCCGCCGGCCGGCCGCCCACCGCGGCCGAGCTGGCGCGCCGCCGCGAAATCCTCGACGCCACGATCGCCGTGATCGCACGCGGCGGCTGGGCCGCCTGCACGCTGCAGAGCGTCGCCGACGAGATCGGCGTGACCAAGGCCGCGGTCATCTACCACGTGGGCACCAAGGCCGGGCTCGTCGAGCAGGCGTACTCGTTCGTGATCACCGCCTTCACCGAGGCTGTGCAGGCGCGGGTGGAAGCGGCGACCGATCCAAGCGACGCGCTCGTGCGGTTCGCCCACGCGCACCTCGACTACATGCGCGACCACCGCGACCACGCTCGGGTCATCGCGGAGGCCCTCGACGACGCGCATCCGAACGAGCTTGACGACCGCCCCACCTCGCCAGACCGCGCGCTTCCCGTAATCGCCCTGATCGAGGCGGCGCGCGCCGCCGACACCTCCCCCGCGCCACAGGAGGGCCCCCGCGTCGTCGCGACCGCGCTCGGCGGCATGATCGATGCGGCGGTCGCGGCCTGGCTGCAAGATCCCGCCTTCGACCTCGACGCAGCAAAGCGGCTGCTGACGACCTTCCTCGCCGCCGCAGTCTGAGCGCGGCGGCAAGGTCATCGATGCGCTCCGCGTGCCGGCCCGCGCGGCGTACCGGCCTTTAGCGCGGCCGAAATGCGCGATAGGCGTAGCTCCCCGATCACCACGCCGTCCGCTGTGATCAACTCCAGCGGTGCACGCATTCAGGTGGTTTGTCGGGCGCCGACTGTAGGTTCGTCGCATGGTCTTTGCGAACGTCGGAACACTCGACGCGGCCCCTGGCAAGCGCGACGAACTCGTCGCTCACTTGATACGGAGGAGCAGCGTCCTTTCGGAAGTCGGCTGTATCGCGTACGAGGTGGGTACCAACGATGCCGAGCCCGACACGGTGTTTGTCGTTGAGCTCTGGAAGGATGCCGCTGCCCATCAGGCGTCCCTTGCACTTCCCGAGGTCGCAGAAGCCATTGCGGAAGCACGCCCACTCCTGTCCGGGGTCTTCGGGGGATTCCACTTCGAAGTGGTTGGCTCGCCGCTACGCGACTGACTCCCGACTGCCCGCCGCCCGGTCGTCTGCCGAGCGCAATTCACTTGTCGTTCCGGGGCGCCAACATGGGCGTTGTGTCAACATCGATCTATGAGTTCGCGCCAAGGTCTCTCCGCCGGAGAAGTCATCTTCGTAATCTTGGGTGGCATCTCGATCGTTGGCGCGGGCGTCTGGCTCTACGCCATCGTGAGCGGCGGAGCAGCTGGCTGGTGGGGATTCGTGGGATGTCTGGGCACAGCTGTTGCCATGGCGATCCTCTTTATCAACGGGCGGCGCGAGCGTCGTAACAAGAGTTCAGCGGGACGGAGCAGGGATCAGAAGAAGCGCCGGGGCTAGCCCACAGTCCCACAAACGCGGGCCATCTTGATCGACGTTGCTCGCGGGGGCGAGTCATCACGGCGCGGCAACCGGATCGTGTCTTGCTTCAAGGAGAGCTTCGTCGCTCAGGAGCCCGAGCTCGCGAGCGGGTCGCCAAGCGTGCGACGTAGAGCCGAGAATCGGCTCGGGACCGGTGAAGACCGAAGCCGGTGCGCACCGATGCCTCGTCAGGCCTCCAGGAGCCCGGCGGCGAGGGTGGCGCCAAGGTCGGCGGCGGCCTCGAGATACGAGGTGTCTGCGTCCCCCGTGAACACGAGTGGGGCGGCGGCGAGCCGCAGACCGTAACCCGTCGTGATCGTGCGCATCGCTTGCTCGGCGCCGGTCGTATCGTGGCCGCCGTGGATCCAGTAGCCGAAGGGTCGGCTCGCGATCACCTCGCGCGTCTCGTAGTACGTCGTGTCGAAGAAGTGCTTCAGCGCACCCGACAGGTAGCCGAAGTTCGCGGTCGTGCCGAACACGTAGCCGTCGGCGGCCAGCACGTCGTCGACCGTCGCCTCGAGTGCAGGACGCTCGACCACCGCCACACTCATGAGGTCCTCGTGCTGAGCTCCCGCGAGCACGGCATCGGCGATCGCCCGCACCCGCGCGGTCGGCGAGTGATGCACGATGAGGAGGCGAGGCACGGCGACCAGTATGCCCGTTGTGTGCGTGGTGAATTCAGGGCGGGCCGGGAATCTGCAACAGGTCGGCGTCGCGCGTCACGGCGGCTTGGCCCTGATCAGACAGCAAGTGTTTCGATGATGACTTCGATCCGCAGCGACGGCCAGTTGACCTAAATGTTGCATCTGACCGCGGCACCGATGTCGAGATGAGTTCGGATGCGGTCCTCCACCGCACGCGAATCCGTGGGAATGCCGATCGTCTCTACGGGAGCAGATCCAGCATCTGGGGCCGGGCCTTCATCGCGTGAATCACGAGTTCGTTGCCGCTGTCGAAGACGAGCACGACGAGCTCAAGAAACCGTCCTTGCGCGTCGAAGCCGAGCCGTAGTTGACGGACAGGTGAGCCTTCGTCGAGATCGTCGATCCACAGCGGCCACGACGCCGCCTGGATGATGTCCTCCGTTGCGATGCCGTGCTTGAGAGCGGAGTCGTGGACCTTCACGCGGCGTACGCGGCGATTGCTTCGCGGATGAGCTCCGAGCGGGACTTGTGCTCGCGTTCAGCGCGGGCATCAAGAGCGGCGAGCTCGTCGGCGGTGAGTCGGAGCGCGACGACCTGGGCGGGCGCCGCTCCTCGGCCGGGTCGTCCGCGTCCTCGCCGTTTGAGAACCTCGACGTCGTAGCCGGCCTCAGCCTCGGCCGCCCACGCCGCGATCTGCTCCTCCGTCACTGGAGCCCCGTTGATCATCTCTTCGCCACCCATAGCGGAATCGTAATACGAAATTACGAATCGGGTCTACCACTGCACGCGCGCCGGTCCGCCAGTGCACGGCTAACAAGGGCGCACTGGCAGGGCACGGCCGTGAGTGCGCACCACGTGCGGCGAGGCGCGGGGTTACGCGGCCTGCACGGGACTAGGCTTCCGGTGACTTCGTCACGCGTAGCGCCTCCAGCCGGAAGCCTAGTCCCGTGCAGGTTGGGTTCTAGATATAGCTGTAGAAATTGCATTTGCAAGTGCAAACTTCTATGGTGGATCCAACGACGTATCCCACCACTAGGCGTCGTACGCATGGGAGTCCATCATGACCGTGCTCTTGACGAATGGAACAGTCCTCGTCGACGAGACGCTGCGCGCGCAAGCATCCGAGCTTGTGCGGCAGGCGCACGACCGAAGCTTTAGAGGCGTCAAGCTGGTGACCGACGATGGCTCGGAGGTTGAGCTGTCCGAAGACCTCGGAGCCTTTGTTGGGCACGTGCTTGAGGGCCTTGCCCGCGGCCCGGTGTCTGTGACCACTCTTCCCGATGAGTTGACGACGACTGTTGCGGCGGAACTTATCGGAGTCTCGCGCCCGACGCTAATGAAGCTGGTTCGCGACGGAGAGTTGACGGCCAAGAAGGTTGGCAGCCACACGCGGCTCAGCACGACTGATGTCTTGGCGTTCCGCAAGACACGCGCGCGTTCGCGTCGAGCCGCTTTTGCAGCACTCCGCGCGTTGGACGACGAGTTTGGCGAGGACTAAGGTCGCTCCTCAGTAGTCTGAATGCGTGCTCCAACGCGTGTTCGTCGACTCCAACGTGCTCGCGTCCCGCACGCAGTATGACTGGCTCTTCATGTTGCGTAACGAGACCGACAGTATGTTTCAGCTGCATTCGTCGTTCGACGTCTTGGTGGAAGCGGTTCGGGTGTGGCGCAGACGAAATCCGACCGCGCGCGGGGCATCATCGAAGCGACGGTTTGACCACCTACTCGCGAACCTTGATGAAGTCGTCGACGATTTCGACGCCGACATTGACTTCGACGGTGAGGACCCAGGCGACATTCACGTCAACGCGGCGGCGGTCGCCAGCGGCGCCCACAAGCTGCTGACCATGAATGGACGAGACTTTGGCGATCCCGATCTCCTTCAATACGAGATCTATAGGCCGGATCAGTTCTTCTGCCTGGTGGACGACGGCGCCGACGCGTGCGTCCGCCGCGTGACGATGGAGCAGGTCAATTACTGGAAGAGGCAACGAGAAAGGGGGCGTTCAACGAAGCCCCTGGCGGACGCACTGAGGGATGCTGGCTGCCCCACTTTTGCGACACGGGTGTCCAGGCATCTGCGCGTGCTCGGCGGTCAGTAGTTCGCAGGTTGAACGCGACATGGCTTCCGCGCGAGATCAGTGACCGCGCGTCGAGGCGGAATCAACAAGCACGGGTTCGCATCGTTACTGCATAGCTCTGCCGAGCGCGCGACTGCCGCGTCGCTCCGGCCCGCTCGACGGCGCTGCCTCGCACCGACCGTACGCCGGTCCCTCAGCGGACGCCAACCAGCGCTCGTCTGGATCGAGGTCGTCCCTGAGCTACTCGCGAGGTCTCCGGCCGACCACCCGACCTGCGAGGAAGGCGAGCGCAACCAGCGCCAGAGCGAAGATGACCCATCCTGCGACAGCGATGCGCGAGAGGATCACTGCTGATCCGCCCGGGGAGAAGGTCGCGTCGGTCAAAGGCTGGTAGGCGAACCAACCGAATGAGGCGACCCCCGTTGGTGTGAACATTCCGATCACGATCATGGTTGCGCCTACGAGCGCGATCAGCGCCGCACCTCCCCAGAGGAGCACCGCTCGACTACGTCTGCCCGCCACACCTTGACACTAGCGAGCCGCGCAATGAGGACAGGTCGCTTGCGGGTCCTCCAAGAGGCCGGCAACGTCGCAGACCGGATCTCGGAGAGCGGAACCGGCCGATACCAGGCACAACAGGCGAGCGCCGGGGATCCTTCCCCGGGATGACCGCCGCCCGCGACCCCCACGCGTTGTCTCAGCGAGGTAGTACGGCCCCAGAGCGTCGCCCCGAGGTTCGAATGTGAGGTCAGGCGACAGGTTGTGCTGTATGACGCGAGCGTGAACAACAGCGCGCCGGGACACTCCACGCGCCTCTCGGTGGTCAGCCGCCCACAGGCCGGTCTGACCACCGCGACGCTTGTCGATTCCGAGGCTGATCCGGCCGTAGCTACCGGTGCCGTGCGAAGGCGGTTCTCGTTGGACCCGCCCGCAAAGATGCCCGGTGAAGGCCCGTCAAATGCAACAGCGAAGCGCATCCGCGATTGGACATCTTCAACCGATGCCTAAATCAGCTGCTCGCTGCTGCTACCCGAAGTCGCCCGGTGCCATGTCGGCAAAGCGCGAGAAGTGGCCTTGGAAGGCGACCGTGATCGTGTCGGTGGGGCCGTTACGGTGCTTGGCGACGATGAGGTCGGCCTCGCCGGCACGTGGGCTGTCCTTCTCGTAGGCGGCCTCGCGGTGCAGGAGGACGACCATATCGGCGTCCTGCTCGATCGAGCCTGACTCACGCAGGTCGGACAAGGCGGGCTTCTTATCGGAGCGCTGCTCGGCACCACGGTTCAGCTGCGAGAGGGCCACGACCGGCACACCGAGCTCTTTCGCGAGGAGCTTGAGCGCGCGTGAGAACTCCGAGACCTCTTGCTGGCGCGACTCGACGCGCTTGCCCGACGTCATTAGCTGCAGGTAGTCGATGACGACCATCTTGAGCCCGACGCGCTGCTTGAGACGGCGGCACTTCGCGCGAATCTCGACGAGAGTCATATTCGGGGAGTCATCGATGTAGAGCGGCGCATCGTTGATGCGACCCCGTGTCGCGGCGATCGTCGTCCAGTCGCGCGAATCGAGCGTGCCCTTGCGCATCGCCTGCAACGGGATCGCGCCCTCGGCGCTCATGAGACGCATGGCGATTTCGCTGCGACCCATCTCGAGCGAGAACAGGATGGTCGGCATGTCGTGCTTGATCGCCGCAGAACGCGCAAAATCCAGAGCGAGCGTCGATTTTCCCATAGCAGGGCGCGCCGCGATGATGATCATCTGTCCGGGGTGCAGCCCGTTCGTCAACTGGTCGAGACCTGCGAACCCCGTCGGGATGCCGGTCATCTGACCGTCGCGCCCGCGGGCGGCCTCGATCTCATCGACAGCCGCATCGACGGCGATCGTGAGCGGGACGTAGTCTTCGGCCACCTCGGCGCCGGTCACCGAATAGATCTCGGCCTGCGCGCTGTTGACGACGTCGACGGCTTCGCCCTGACCCGAGTAGCCCATCTGCACGATGCGGGTGCCGGCCTGCACGAGGCGGCGCAGGAGCGCTCGCTCGGACACGATCGAGGCGTAGTACCCGGCGTTCGCGGCCGTCGGCACGATCGACGTGAGGGTGTGCAGGTAGTCGGCGCCGCCGGCGCGCTGGAGCTCACCGGTCTTGATCAACTCGTCGGTCACGGCGACGACGTCGGTCGGCTCGCCGTGCGAGTAGAGCGTGAGAATCGCTTCGAAGATCAGCTCATGCTTGGGGATGTAGAAGTCGGCGCCGCGCAACGTCTCGATGACATCGGCGACGGCATCCTTCGACAGCAGCATGCCGCCCAGCGCGCTCTGTTCTGCGAGCAGGTCGTGCGGCGGGGTGCGCTCATGCTCACGGGGGCCCCCGAGACGTTCCTCGGAGATGTCCGCGATCGACATGCGCTCCCCCTTCTGCGCAAGATCGCGCGTCGTCCCCAGATGGCCGCTCACCACGCTAGGGAGGGCCTCCGACACTCGCAAACCAGCCTGTGGATAACTGTGTGGAGAGTCAGCGTGAAACGCCGACGCACCTGTGCACAAGTCCTGTGGATAAGATCACCACCCTCTCGCATGGTCGTCCAATAAATGCCCATTGACCTGGGCTTACCAAATCCACACCCTGTGGATAAGGATGTGGTTTAAGTAGGCGTTGAAGGTTGCGAGGTTGTACACAGATCACCCCGGATCGCAACTCGAAGACGCGCCGGGTCAGACGGGATTTTTCGGCGCGCACAGCACGCGCCACTCGCAGACACCACGCGCACGAATCGTGCACGCCATGGACAGCTGCCGCACTCTGGAGTACCGTCGGACATCCAGGCACCCTCAGACGCGTTCAACCGGACGCGCAACGTTCTTATCTCGGGAGATGAACGTGGAGACCGTTACCTGGAGTGAGCCGCGAAGGCTCGCTCGCGCAGCGCTGATGGGCATCAGCGTGGCGTTCGCGGGCACCGTGGTCTCTGTGATCCTCGGGCTCGGCGCATCCGATGCGCACGCGGCCACCGATGACGAACGCGGTCTGACGGGTGCCGTGACCGGACTCATCGGCGGCACGACCGATCTGCTCGGAGCGACTGTATCGAGCGTGACCTCGACGGCATCCAACGCCGTCGAGGCGATCGTGGACGTTGCACCCGAGCCCGTGCAGAAACCTCTTCAGACGGTGGGCGAGGTGATCGATTCGGCGGTCAGCACGGTCACGACGCCCGTGCAGCAGGTCGTCTCCGGCGGCGTGGTGAGCGCCGTGACCGCGCCGGTCGTCGAGGTGCTGACCGAAGTTCCCGTCGTCGGCGCCGTCGTGTCGGGCCTCGGCGTCGACGACGTCGTCACGAGCATCGGCGCCGGCATCGACGACACCCTCGCAAACACGGTCGATGCCGTCTCGGACGTCGGCGCGATTCTCGTGCCCGCCCCGACGTCGCTCTCGCTCGACGAGGTCGAGCCCGCCGCATCCGTCTCGGATGCCGTGAACGCTTCCGGCGCACTGACCGCTCCGGCCCACCACCTCACCTCGATCGTGCCCGCAGCCGGCACGGTCGACGCGCTCGTTCGGCACGCGGCATCCGCGCAGCCCTTCTCGCCACCACCGTCGACCTCGTCGGCCGTGTCGTCGGTGACGGACGGCGGCCTCGCCGTGCCCGTGTTCGCGGGTGACCCCTGCCCTTCTCTCGCCACTACTTCGGGACCCGCCGGTGCGGGTTCCGGCGCCTGGGCGCTTGCCGCCCTCCTGCCTCTCGCCGCACACCGTGCCTGGGTGCGCCGAGCCGGGCCGGGGGACGACGACGCGCCGCCGGCGCCCGCAGACCCCACCGACGCTTCCCCCGATTGAGTCGAGCTCTGCCGCCCTCGGCGGCGAGCATCCTCGCGCGCATCTTGCGTGCACCATTCGACTCAATCGAAAGAAGACATCATGAACACCCTCATCAAGCGCGCCCTGTGGGGCACGCTCCTCGCCGGCGGCATCACGCTGCTCGGCGCAACGGCCGCCCACGCGGCCGAGACGACGGGAGAGGACGGACTGCTCTCGGGCACGCAAGCCCTCGTCGACATCTCGCTCCCCATCACGATCGACGGCACGTCGCTCTCGCTTCTCGGCGACGCGACGAGTTCGGGTGCGACGGCCCCCGCTCCGGCCGCTGCCGAGCCCGTCGCGGCCTCGACGAGCGGTTCGGATGCCGCGGCATCAGGCACGCAGGCCCTCGTGTCCGTCGACGTTCCGGTGACGATCTCGGGCAACGCGATCTCGGTGATCGGCGACAGCGGATCGACGGGGTCAGAGCCCACAGTCGAACCCGAGGTGGCGGAATCCGCTCCGGCAGCACCCGCTGCATCGGAGACGACGAGCGGTGACGACGGGATACTGTCCGGAACGCAGGGCATCGTCTCGCTCGATCTGCCGATCGACGTCACCGGCAACGCCATCTCGGTCCTCGGTGACAGCTGGTCCGACACCACCACGGCACCCGCCGCACCGGCCACGACCGACACCACACCCGCGGCAACCACCGACGGAAACGACGGCATCGCCTCCGGCACCCAGGTCATCGCATCGGTCACCGCGCCGATAGACGTCACCGGCAACGCCATCTCCGTCCTCGGCGACAGCTGGTCCGACACCACGACGGCACCCGCACCGGCGATGACCGACACGGCACCCGCCACACCGGGCATGACCGACACCGCACCCGCCGCGACCACCGACGGAAACGACGGCATCGCCTCCGGCACCCAGGTCATCGCACCGGTCACCGCACCGATCGACGTCACCGGCAACGCCATCTCGGTCCTCGGTGACAGCTGGTCCGACACCACCACGGCACCCGCCACACCGGGCATGACCGACACCGCACCCGCCGCGACCACCGACGGAAACGACGGCATCGCCTCCGGCACCCAGATCGTCGCACCGGTCACCGCGCCGATAGACGTCACCGGCAACGCCATCTCCGTCCTCGGCGACAGCTGGTCGACCGGTTCGGCGGCCTCCGACGTGGGCACCTCCACGGGAACGGCCCCGATGCCGATGACGTCAGGGCTCGACTCGGTGCTCAGCGGGACACAGCTCGTCGCGCCGATCGCGCTGCCGATCACGCTCGGCGGCAACGCGATCTCGGTCGTCGGTGACAGCACGTCGGACACTCCGTCGACGCCGACCGACCCGGGAACGCCTGGCACCCCCGGCACACCCGGAACGCCCGGAACCCCCGGCACCCCCGGTACGCCGGGAACACCCGGTACGCCCGGAACGCCCGGAGCGCCCGGAACCCCGGGTAACCCGGGAACACCTGGCACCGCTGGCACGGCCAGTACGCCCGTCGTAGGCGCGGCGGCTGCGGCCGACGGCCACATGCTCGCCGAGACGGGCGGCGGGTCGCTGCTGCCCTTCGCGGGCGCAGCGTTCGCGCTCTTCGCCGCGGGAGGCATGCTCCTCGCCGCGCGTCGTCGCAGCGCCTGAGTCGTGAGGGCGGGCCGACCCCAGCGGCCCTCCCTCCACACCTCGTCCGCGGAGTACGGGACCGTGCCTGGACCGTGCTCCGCGGCCGACGGACCGGGCGGGCGTCGCTCTCAGGGGGAGAAGCGGCGCCCGCCCCTCGTCATGTCCGGAAACGACGGATGCCGCGGACCCGATGGGCCCGCGGCATCCGTTCTACGCTTCGACCCTTCGACAAGCTCAGGGACCGGAGACAAGCTCTCGACCCTTCGACAAGCTCAGGGACCGGAGACAAGCTCAGGGAGCGGAGAGTGCTACTTGGCTGCGACCACCTGGAGGGTGATCACGGCGGTGAGGTCGTCACGCAGGCGGATCGTCGCCTCGTGCTGGCCCACCGACTTGATCGCCGAGGTGATGTGGATCTTGCGCTTGTCGAGGTCACCGAGACCGGCGGCCTTGACGGCGTCTGCGACGTCACCCGTCTTGACCGAGCCGAACAGTCGACCTTCGGCGCCGGCCTTGACGGGCAGGCGCACCGTGTTGGACTCAAGGGCGTCCTTGAGCGCGACGGCCTCTTCGTGGTCGTGGATCGCGCGCGACTCACGGGCCGCGCGAATCGACGCGACCTGCTTCTCGCCACCGCGGCTCCACGCCACAGCGAAGCCCTGGGGGATGAGGTAGTTGCGGGCGAACCCGTTCTTGACCTCGACCACGTCACCGGCGCTACCGAGCCCGGCGACCTCATTCGTGAGAATCAGCTTTGCCATCGGATGCCCCTTAGCGGCCAGCGCCGGCGTAAGGCAGGAGCGCCATTTCGCGCGCGTTCTTGATCGCCTTGGCGATCAGACGCTGCTCCTGCACCGAGACACCGGTGATACGACGGGCACGGATCTTGCCGCGCTCCGAGATGAACTTGCGAAGAGTGGCGACGTCCTTGTAGTCAATGACGCCGACACGGATCGACTTCGCGGGGGCCGCGTTCTTCGCGCCCTTCCGCGGCTTCCGGCGATCGCCGGTTGCCTTTCCAGCCATGGTGTTTCCTTTACAGAGTGAGAAAAGTTGTTGCCGTGACCCGGTCTCGACGCTCTAGCGAGCTCAGGGACCGGAGGTCGGCATCAGAACGGGGTGTCGTCGCCGTAGGACGCACCGGGCGTCGCCCAGGCGTCTCCACCGCCGGCGTTGGAGGAACCGGGGGTAGCCCACGGCTCCTCTGCCACCTGCGCGGGACGCGACTGTCCGCCGCCACCGCCGCCGCCGAAGTTGCCTCCGCCGCCACCGCCGCTCGCGGCGCGCGTGACCTGAGCCGTCGCATAACGCAGCGACGGTCCGATCTCGTCGACCTCGAGCTCGATCGCGGTGCGGTTGTTGCCCTCGCGATCCTGGTAGCTGCGCTGCTTCAGGCGGCCGGTCGCGACGACCCGCATGCCCTTGGTCAGCGAACCGGCCACGTGCTCGGCGAACTCGCGCCACACACTCGCGCGGAGGAACAGCGCTTCGCCGTCCTTCCACTCGTTGGTCTGGCGGTCGTAGTTGCGCGGCGTCGACGCGATCGTGAAGTTCGCGACGGGGAGCCCGTTCTGCGTGTACCGCAGTTCGGGGTCTGCCGTGAGGTTGCCCACGACGGTGATGATCGTCTCGCCGGCCATGTCGTTACGCCTTCGCAGCCTTGGCGGGAGCGGCAGCCTTCGCGGGAGCAGCAGCCTTCGCGGGAGCAGCGACCTTGGCGGGAGCAGCAGCCTTGCGGGCGGCCTTCTCGTCGGCGCGCTGCTTCTCGGAGGCGACCATCGCGATGGCCTCTTCAGCGCGGAGGACCTTCGTGCGCATGATGCGCTCGTCGAGCTTGAGCTGGCGGTCCAGCTCGTGCGTGGCCTCGCTCGTGGCGGTGAAGTTGACGACGGCGTAGACGCCTTCGGTGTGCTTCTGGATCTCGTAGGCGAGACGGCGGCGACCCCAGATGTCGACGTTGTCGACAGAGCCACCGTCGTTCGTGATGACCTTGAGGAACTTCTCGAGGTTCGGAGCGACCTGGCGCTCGTCGATCTCGGGGTTCAGGATCACCATGAGCTCGTACTGGTGTGTGTGCGTCACTAACCCACCTCCTTCGGACTAGAACGGCTGCGGGGAATCTCCCCACAGCAGGAGGGTGTGGTGCACGTCATCCGGCTTACCGCGCATCGAACGCGAACGGACAACCCTCCTATGATACCGGATGCCGCGGCGCGGCGTGGTGCGCGCTCTTCGGCACGCTCAGGGATCGAGTCAGGGGGCTCGGCGTCGGCGGGTAGCGTGGGCTCGGCATGACCCAGGGGAGGACGGATGTCGCTGCATCAGGAACAGGGGTCGACCTCGTTCGACCCGCGCCCTCTCGTCGAGCCCGTCGACCGCGCCGACGTGCGCGCGTTCACGCAGCGGCTGCGCGCGACCGGGGCGCTGCGCGGCAGCGGAATCGGCAACGTGATCGGCGTCGTCGTCCTCATCGCCGTAGCGATCATGATCCTGATCTCGGTGTCGACGGCCGCGACCGCCTTCCTCACGGCGGCCGTCTCGGGCACAGCGCCGCCGTGGTTCGTCGCGATCGGTGCGACGATCTTCATCCTCTTCGTGCTGGGCATTCTGGCGGCGGTCATCACGGCGGTCGTCCGTGCGGTCGGCGGAGGAGCGGCGACCCGACGGTTCAGGCTCGACCGCTTCGCGCAGGCGAACGGCATGGGCTACCTGCCGACGCTCGCGAACCCGCGCCTGCCCGGGATGATCTTCGGCCTCGGCTCGTCGAGACAGAGCCTCGACCTCGTGCGCGGCACGCGCCCGAGGTTCGTCGAGTTCGCGAACTACCGGTACACGACCGGTTCCGGCAAGAACCGCACGACGCACTCGTGGGGCTACGTCGCCGTCAAGCTCGACGTGCCCCTCCCCCACATCGTGCTCGACGCCCTCGGCAACAACGGCCTGTTCGGATCGAACCTTCCGACCTCGTTCGACCGGGATCAGCGGCTCAGCCTCGAGGGTGACTTCGATCGCTACTTCTCGCTGTACTGCCCCACCGGGTACGAGCGCGACGCGCTCTATCTGTTCACGCCCGACATCATGGCGCGGTTCATCGACAACGCCGCGGCCCTCGATGTCGAGATCGTCGACGACTGGCTGTTCCTCTACGCCAAGCGCGACTTCTCGACCCTCGACCCCGCGACCTGGAGCTGGCTGTTCTCGGTCGTAGGCGCCCTGCTCGACAAGCTCGCACAGTGGGAGCGCTGGCGCGACGACCGGCTGACCGCTCCGGCCACGACGCATGAGGGACTGCCCTTCGCCGCGCCGTCGACCGCGCTGCGCCCGCCCCCGGGCGTGGCCGCGCCGGGTCGCCGGCTGAAGCGCGGCATCCCCTGGGCGGTCGTCATCGTCGTGGGCATCATGCTGCTGATGTGGTCGCTGCCGCAGATCATGGGCTTCGTCTGGTCGATCCTCGGACGCTGAGTCTCACCCGATTCCGAAGTGCTGCAGCTCGGGCCCGTCCAGCATCCTCGAGCGCACGATGAAGCGCATGCCGGTCGGAGACTCGACGCTGAACCCCGCACCCCGACCTGGCACGACGTCGATCGTGAGGTGCGTGAACTTCCAGTACTCGAACTGCGCTTCCGAGATGTACACCTCGATGGCCCCGTCGAGCCCGACGTCGAGATCGCCCAGCAGCACGTCGGACGGACCCGTGATGAACATGCCGACGGGATAGCACATGGGCGCGCTGCCGTCGCAGCATCCACCCGACTGATGGAACATGAGCGGACCGTGCTGCGTCGTCAGTTCACGCAGCAGCGCGGCTGCGGCATCCGTGACGGCCACGCGGCTGTGGGTGACCATGAGTGTTCTCCGTTCGCCGAGGGGGAAGTCAGAGAGGCGGAGTGAGACGCGAACGTCTGGGGAACGTCGTGGTGCGTCTCACCCCGCCACCCGATGCGCGGGTGCCCCTGGCTCACCCGGCTATCGAGCCGTCCCTCCAACCGGCTGGGGTCCGGTGGCAGCGGAGGGACGAGTCGGATCAGAAGAAGCCCATCGCGCCCTCGGCGTACGACACGAGCAGGTTCTTCGTCTGCTGGTAGTGGTCGAGCATCTTGAGGTGGTTCTCGCGACCGATGCCGGACTGCTTGTACCCGCCGAACGCGGCGTGCGCCGGGTACTGGTGGTACGTGTTCGTCCAGACGCGTCCGGCTTCGATGGCGCGTCCCGCCTTGTAGGCGATGTCTCCCGAACGGCTCCACACCCCGGCACCGAGGCCGTAGAGGGTGTCGTTCGCGATCGAGATGCCGTCGTCGAAGTCGTCGAAGGACGTCACCGAGACGACGGGGCCGAAGATCTCCTCCTGGAAGATCCGCATGTCGTTCGTGCCCTCGAACACGGTCGGTGCGACGTAGTACCCCCCGCTGAGGTCGCCGCCCAGGTCGACCCGCTCGCCACCGGCGAGCAGCTTCGCGCCACCGGCCTTGCCGATGTCGATGTACGACAGGATCTTCTCGAGCTGATCATTGGATGCCTGTGCGCCGATCATCGTCGCCGGGTCGAGCGGATTGCCCTGCACGATCTTGGACACCCGATCGAGCGCGTCGCCCATGAATCCGTCGTAGATCGAGCGCTGGATGAGAGCGCGCGAGGGGCACGTGCACACTTCGCCCTGATTGAGCGCGAAGAGCGTGAAGCCCTCGAGCGCCTTGTCGTAGTAGGCGTCATCGGTCGAGCGGGCGACGTCTTCGAAGAACACGTTGGCGCTCTTGCCTCCGAGCTCGAGCGTCACGGGAATGAGGTTCTGCGACGCGTACTGCATGATGAGCCGGCCCGTCGTGGTCTCACCCGTGAACGCGACCTTGCGGATGCGCTTGTGCTGCGCGAGCGGCGCCCCCGCCTCGATGCCGAAGCCGTTGACGATGTTGACGACCCCCGCGGGCAGCAGATCGCCGATGATCTCGAACAGGAACAGCAGCGACGCGGGCGTCTGCTCGGCGGGCTTGAGCACGACGCAGTTGCCGGCGGCGAGCGCGGGAGCGAGCTTCCACGTCGCCATGAGGATCGGGAAGTTCCACGGGATGATCTGCCCGACGACACCGAGCGGCTCGTGGAAGTGGTAGGCGACGGTGTCCTCGTCGAGCTGGCTGAGCGTGCCCTCCTGCGCGCGCAGCACGCCGGCGAAGTAGCGGAAGTGATCGACCGCGAGCGGGATGTCGGCGGCAAGTGTCTCTCGGACGGGCTTGCCGTTCTCCCAGGTCTCGGCGACCGCGATCTTCTCGAGGTTCGCCTCGATGCGGTCGGCGATCTTGTTGAGGATGACGGCGCGCTCGGCCGGCGTCGTGCGCTTCCACGACTCGAACGCCTTCCACGCGACGTCGACGGCGCGGTCGATGTCTTCGACGGTGCCGCGGCCGACCTCGGTGAACGGCTTGCCGTTGATGGGCGAGATGTTCTCGAAGTACTGGCCCTTGACGGGTTCGACGAACTCGCCGCCGATGTAGTGGCCGTATCGCGGGCGGTACTCGGCGACCGAGCCGCGCTGGCCGGGAGCGGCGTAGACGCTCGAGACGCTTTCTTCGACGATGGTCATGACGTGGTCTCCTTCGACGGTTTCGCGACGTCGGTGTCGCGTGGGAACGACGGTAGGCGCCGCAACGTTGCAAACCGTTGCGCGGGGGATGCGGCGCCCGCGCGGGCTCACCGCCGGGTCAGGACTCGAGTCGGTCGAGGCGGGCGACGAGGTGGGCCCGCTTGGGCGAACGGGCGGGGAGCATCTGCAGACACAGGCGGAGGAGCTCGACGTCGTCGGGCGCGGTGTCGGCGTAGGCGAGCAGGACGTCGAGGGATGCCTCGGCCATGAGCGCCTCACGCAACGTCGTGCGCACCGTGTCGCGGAACTCCTCGACGCCGGGCGCCGTCGAATCCGGCAGCACGTCGCCGCGGTAGGCGGCGAGCGCGACGCGATGCGCACCCCGGTCGAGCAGCGACAGCACGTGGTGCGCGTCGGTCTCGAGGGGAACCGTGAGCCGATACGGGCGCGACGCGGGTGCGAGCTGCGGCGCCGTGCGTTCGAGCACCTTGCGCAGGCGCACGAGCTCGGGTCGCACGGTGTCGGCGGCGGACGGGTCGCCGTAGACCAGCTCGCCGAGCCGGTCGGCGGACAGCCCGCGGCGGTGAACGGCGAGCATGAGCAGGATCTCGGCGTGCCGCGCTCCGAGCTCGCTCACCGTCTCGACACCCTCGCCCGCGAGCTCGAGCAGCGCCCGGTCTCGGCCGAGCACCCGAAGCGTCGCCCGCGTCATCTCGGGGCGACGCGACGGCTTCGCGGGCGGAGCGGACTCGGCCCGAGCGCGCAGTCGCGTGACGAGCAGTTCGGCCTCGATCGCGCGGGCGGTCGCGGCGACGAGCAGCTGGGCCTGCGCCGTCGCGGCGGGCGACTCCCCGGTCACGTCGACGACGCCGAGGATGCGACGCGTCTCCGGATCAGTGACGGGAGCAGCGGTGCAGGACCACGGCTGCACGAGCCGGTTGAAGTGCTCGGCCCCGCGGATCTGCACCGAGCGCCCCAGCGCGAGCGCCGTGCCGGGGGCGGAGGTTCCGACGGCGTCTTCGGACCAGTTCGCGCCGGGCACGAAGCCCACATCGCCCGTCAGGCGCCGCACGGCCCGGTCGCCCTCGACCCAGAGCAGCCGACCCGCGGCATCCCCCATCGCGACGACGACCCCGGAATCCTCGGCGCCTCCGGGAAGCAGGAGTCCGCGCACGATGTCGACCGCAGCGGCCAGCGGATGCTCCCGGCGGTACGTGTCGATGACGTCGGCACCGAGTTCGAGAGGCGGCAGGCTCTCGACGCCGACGAGGGAGGCGATCGAGCGGCGCCACGAGTCGCGCACGAGCGGCCGGACATTCTGCAGCCGCTCGTCGGCTTCATTGCCCGCAACGAGCTCGTCGTGGGCGCGCTCAATCAGAAGGCGCGCGCCCTCCGGTGAGACGTCGCGCTGCGGGGACCATGGCGAGGACATGGGGCTCCGATCGACGCCTGACCAGTGTAGGTCGACGGCGCGCCGCACGGGAGGGTCTGCTCAGGCGCGGTCGGCCCACCACGCGCGCAGGCGCCGCTCGGCTTCGTCTTCGCCCAGCACGCCCTCGTCGAGCCGCAGGTCGAGGAGGAACCGATAGGCCTCGCCCACTTCGCGCCCGGGGGTGAGGCCGAGGATCGCCTGGATCTGATTGCCGTCGAGGTCGGGGCGGATCGCCTCGAGCTCCTCCTGCGCCGAGAGCTCGGCGATCCGGCGCTCGATGTCGTCGTAGGCGTTGCGCAACCGCGTCGCCTTGCGCCGGTTGCGGGTCGTGACGTCGGCACGAGTGAGGATGTGCAGGCGCTCGAGCTGCGAGCCCGCGTCGCGCACGTACCGCCGGACGGCGGAGTCGGTCCATGCCCCCTCGGCGTAGCCGAAGAACCGCAGGTGCTGCTCGATGAGCTGCGTCACGGCCGAAATCGTGTCCGAGTCGAACCGCAGCGCCTGCAGTCGTTTGCGCGCGAGCCGGGCGCCCTTGACGTCATGGTGGTGGAACGTGACGCCGCCGCCGGGCTCGAGCCGCCGGGTCGCCGGCTTGCCGATGTCGTGCAGCAGCGCCGCGAGCCGCAGCGCGACGTCGGGGGCGGCATCCGGGTGCCGCTCGTGCTCGAGGTCGATCGTCTGCTGCAGCACCGTGAGGGAGTGCTCGTAGACGTCCTTGTGATGGTGGTGCTCGTCGACCTCGAGCTGCAGGGCCGGGATCTCGGGGAGGAACTCGCCCATGAGGCCGGTCTCGACGAGCAGCCGGATGCCGCGTGTCGGATCGTCGGTCTGCAGCAGCCGCACGAGCTCGCTCTGGATCCGCTCGGGGCTCACGATCTCGAGGGTGGCGCGCAGCTCGGTGATCGCCTCGACCGTCGCGGGGTCGACCTCGAAGCCGAGCTGCGACGAGAACCGCGCGGCACGCAGCATGCGCAGCGGGTCGTCGCCGAAGCTCACGTGCGGGTCGGCCGGTGTGCGCAGCACGCCGCGCACGAGGTCTTCGACGCCGCCCGTCGGATCGACGAGCGTCTGCGACGGCACGCGCAGCGCCATGGCGTTGACGGTGAAGTCGCGGCGACCGAGGTCGGCCTCGATCGTGTCGCCGAATTCGACGGTGGGCTTGCGGGTCACGCCGTCGTAGCTGTCGGCCCGATAGGTCGTGACTTCGACCTGGGCCCCCGCGCCTCGAGGCTCCGCGGAGCGCGAACGCGATCCGTGGAGAAGGAGTGGGGAGGCGCCAGCGACCTTCGCACCGATCGTGCCGAAGGCACGGCCGATGTCCCACTGCGCCGTGCTGATGGGCTTGATGATCCGCAGGATGTCGTCGGGCCGCGCGTTCGTCGTGAAATCGAGGTCGTGGGTCTCGCGGCCCAGCAGCGCGTCGCGCACCGGGCCGCCGACGATCGCGAGGTCGAACCCGGCGTCGGCGAAGGCGCGCGCGAGCGTCGCGACGACGGGAGACTCCGCGAGCGCGGCCAGGCGCGCGACGCCGTCGGCCATATTCAGCATGGGTTCGAGCCTACCGAGCGCTGTGGGGCGGATCCGGCGTCCACTTCTCCGGACGGATCGTCGGTTCCCGCTCCCCTGCCCCCGAAACGCCGTTTCTGTCCGGAGAACTCGACGCCCCACCGACGAGACTCAGGAATCCGGTGAACACGAGTTCGCGCACGCGGGGCAGCAGGTCGGCGCGCAGCGCGACGGCATCGACCTCGAGCAGCTCCGCGATGGCGTCGATCAGCACGCCGAGCGGCAGGTCGCCGTCGCACGCGCCGACGAGCGCCGCCAGACCCGGGTCGACCGACAGCGACCGGCCGAACCTCGCACCCTGGCGCAGCTCGATGACGGTCGGCGCCTCGGCTCCCGGCAGCTGGTGCCGGGCCTCGGTGACATCGGCCGCGACGAGCGCGACGCAGGCGGCCAGCGCCGCATCGTCGAGCCGCGCGAGCGCGTCATGCGCATCGAGCGCGTCGGCGAGATGCCGCCCGAGCCCGCCGTCGGGCAGCGCCTGGGTCACCCGCTCGTACCGTGACAGCGTCGCCTCGCCCGCCGCCGGGCGCCGCAGCAAGACGTAGCCGAAGCCGATCGATGACACGGCGCGGGCGTCGAAGTCCTCGAGCCAGGCGTCGATGAGCCGCGCGTACTCGGGCGTTCCGGGCAGGGTGCCGCCGTCGCGCACCCACAGCTCGGCGTACGACAGCGGGTCGAGCTGCTCACGCTCGACGACCCACGCGTCGAGGGCGACCGGCGCCGCCGCGACCCACTCCCGAACGCGCTCGAGACCGTCGACGCCGTCGCGGGTCTCCCAGTTGCCGAGCAGCTGCGCGACACCGCCGGGCGAAAGGTGGGCCCCGACGCCCGAGACGACGGCCGCGACGAGCCCGTCACCCGTGAAACCGGCGTCGCGGTACTCGTAGGCGGGCACGCCCGCGACACGCGGCGTGATGACGAAGGGCGGGTTGGACACGATCCGGTCGAACTGCTCGCCCGCGACGGGCGCGAAGAGGCTGCCGTGCCGCGTCTCGATGCCGTCGACGCCGCACAGCGCGGCGTTCAGGCGCGTGAACCGCAGGGCGCGCTCCGAGATGTCGGTCGCCACGACGCGATCCACGGCGCGACGTGCCCGCAGCGACTGGATGCCGCACCCGCTGCCGAGATCGAGGCCCCGCTCGGCGGGCGTCGGCAGCTGCAGCGACGCGAGCGTCAACGACGCGCCGCCGACCCCGAGCACGTGGTCTTCGGGCAGCGCACCCTGCAGGGCGCTCTCGTCGAGGTCGCTCGCGACCCACCATTCCCCGTCGCCGCGCTCGTCCGCGAACGACTGCGGACGCACGATCGCCACCGGTTCGATCTCGTCCCCGGACACGACGGCGAGACCGAGGGCGACGAGACCCGTGCGCCCCGTGCGCGGAAGGCTCCGATCGACGGATGCCGCGGGTTGCGGCATCCCGAGCACCAAAAGTCGTCCCAGCACGGAGAGGGGGTCGTCGCGGCCGGTGAGCGCGCGCAGCGCCGGTGAGCGCAGGCCGCGCGCGATCGCCGTGTCGGCGGTCTCACCCCACGCGGCGCGCAGCGCGGCCGACGTGAAGCCGGCGTCGCGCAGGTCGTCGGCGAGCGCGCGGCACAGGGCAGGATCGGGCTCGGGAAGCAAGGGTCGAGAGGTCACGTCCTCCATTCAACCGCGTGCGCTGTCGGAGGTCTCCGAGGGGCGGACCGTAGAATCTGTTCGGTCGTGCGGTCCGCAATCGCACAGGAGCGAACCCAGAGCAATGATCGACACCCCCCTGAGGAAGAGCCGGCCCCGGCGCGCGCTGTCGATCCTCACGGCGCTGACGGTCGCCCTCGGGCTCGGGATGCCGCTTCCCGCGGCCGCCGACGCACCGAGCCCGTCGCCCACGCCCACCGCCACGGATGCGGCGCCGACCGGCACGACCTCGTTCACGCTCGCGCCGCTGCGCAACGGCATCCTGAACGCCGGCGAGACGCTCACGGTGTCGGTCACGCTGCACAACGACACGACGGCGGGGATCGCCGCGACACCCGTGACCCTCGCGCTCGGCACCGCTCCGCTCGCGGGGCGCGCCGAGCTGACGGCGTGGCTCGCGGGCTCGTCCGATGTCACGACGAGCGCCGTCGCCACCGGCACGATCGACCCCGTCTCCGCCGGCGAGCAGCAGACCACGGCGATCCTCGTGCCGCCCGAGACCCCCGAACTCGTCGAGCTGCGACCGGGCGTGTATCCGCTCGAGGCCGCGTACGACTCGCCCGACGGCGCCGTGGTGTCGACGAGCGTCATCGTCGTGCCCGCACCCGACCGACCGCTCAGCGCGTCGTTCATCGTGCCGATCACGGTCGACGCGCGCGCCGACGCGCTGCTGACGGCGAGCGAGCTCGAGCGACTCACGGCGCCTGACGGAGAGCTGACGAGCCAGCTCGAGGGCGTCTCGGGCACGAGCGCGATCCTCGCGGTCGACCCCGCGATCCCGGCCGCGATCCGCGTGCTCGGAATCGCCGCTCCGGAGAGTGCGACGAGCTGGCTGGAGAGTCTCGAGGCCCTCGGCAACACGCGCTTCGCGCTGCAGTTCGGCGACGCCGACCCGGCCGTGCAGCTCGAAGCGGGGCTCTCGCGCCCGCTCGAGCCCACGTCGTTCGCGGCCTCGATGACGGCGGCCGACTTTCCGCCCGTCGCCGAACCCACGCCGACGCTGCCCGTGGCACCGACGCCGGCCCCGACCGAGCCGGCCGACCCGCAGGCCCCCGTCTACCCCACGGTCGACGACCTGGTCGCGATCGGGACGGTCCGCGGCACGGTGTACTGGCCCGACGCCGGCAGCATCACGCGCGACGCCGTCGCGAAGCTCGGAGCCCTCGACGACGGCGCTGCGCTGACCGTCGTGCCCTCGACGGCGACGACCGCCGGCGCGAAGGGCGACGCGGTCGGCGCCCGCGCAGCCACGGGCGACGCGGGGCTGCTCGTCACCGACGCCGAGATCTCGCGTCTGCTCTCGCAGGCCGCGGCGATCGACGAGTCGGCGCTGCGCGGCTCTCCCCTCGCCGCCGCGACGGGCTACCTCGCCTTCGCCGCCGCCGCCGATGCTCCCCTCCTCGTCGCTCTCGACCGCACGACCGCCCGGTCCTACATCGGGATCCGCACCGTCCTGAGCGCCGTCGCCGACTTCCCCGGCGTCATCACGCAGTCCCTCACGAGTGTCGCCGGCACGGCCGCCCAGGCGGTCGAGCTGGTCGACACCGAGCCTCCCTCCGAGCGCGTCGCCGCGGCATCCGCTCTCTTCGGCGACGAAGACGAGCTCGGCCGCTTCGCGACGATCCTCGACGATCCGGGTCTGCTGACCGGCATCGAGCGGGCCGAGATCCTGCAGCTGCTCGGCGTCGGCTGGGCCGCGCGGGCCGGCGACTTCACGACGGCGGTCGCGGAGCACCGCCTCGCGACGCGCGAGACGCTCGGGGCCGTGCGGCTGCTGCCCAACAAGACGATCAACCTCTTCGCCGCCGGCGCAGGCCTGCCGTTCACGGTGCGCAACGACCTTCCCTACGCCGTCAACCTCGTGCTCTACGCCAGTCCCAACGACCTGCGACTGAACGTGCGCCGCGCGAACGACATCGTCGCGACGCCGCAGAGCAACACGCGCGTGGAGGTTCCGGTCGAAGCGCGCGTCGGAAACGGCGAGGTCACCCTCGAGCTGCAGCTGCGCAGCCCCTCGTTCGTCGCGATCGGCCCATCCGAGCGGGTCGAGGTGAACGTGCGGGCGGAGTGGGAGACGGTCGGCCTCGTCGCGCTGGCCGTCATCGTCGGCGGACTCCTCGTGCTCGGTGTGCTGCGCACGATCCTGCGTGCTCGAGAGCGCCGCCGTGGCGAAACACCCTCGAGCGAGGATGCACCGTGAGCGTCGGCAGGGCGAGCGCCCTCATCGGCGCGGGCACCCTCGTCTCGCGCGTGACGGGCCTCATCCGCACGATCGTGCTCGTGACGGTGCTCGGTGCGGTCTTCAGCCGCGCGGGCGACGCCTTCGCGATCGCGAACCAGCTGCCCAACACGATCTACGAGATCATCTCGTACGGCCTGCTCACCGCCGTCATCGTGCCGCAGATCGTGCGCGCCAGTGCGCACGCCGACGGGGGTCGCACGTTCATCTCGAAGCTGTTCACGCTCGGCACCGTCGTGCTGCTCGTGACGAGCGCCGTGGCGACGCTGTGCGCTCCCCTGCTGGTCGAGTTCTTCGCCCCGGGGTTCGCGCCCGATCAGAAGGCGCTCGCGACGGTGCTGGCCTACTGGTGCCTGCCGCAGATCTTCTTCTACGGCCTCTACGCCCTCGTGGGCGAAGCGCTCAACGCCCGCAAGGTCTACGGGCCCTTCACCTGGGCGCCGATCGTCAACAACGTCGTGTCCATCGCCGGCTTCGGGCTCATCGGCGTGGTCTTCGGCACGGAGCTGACCGCGGTGTCCGACTGGACACCGACGATGGTCACGGCACTCGGGGCCACCGCGACCGGCGGGATCGTCATCCAAGCGCTCGTGCTGCTCTTCTTCTGGCGGCGCACAGGACTGCACCTGCGGCCGGACTTCCGGTGGCGTGGCGTCGGCCTCGGTCACATCGGACGCCTCGCGGGATGGACCTTCGCGATGGTCGTCGTCCGCACGCTCGCCGGGCTCGTGCAGACCCGCGTCATCACCGAGGCATCGGGCGACGGACCGTCCGCGTTCGCGATGGCCAACGCGTGGCTCGTCTTCATGCTGCCGTACTCGATCATCGTCATGTCGATCGGGACGCCGTACTTCACCCGCCTCTCCGAGCACGCGCACGCCGGACGCGACGACGACGTGCGAACCGACCTGTCGGCCAGCATCCGTGTCACGGGGATGCTCATCACGATCGCCGCCGCAGCCCTCATCGCCGCCGCCGTTCCCGCGACCCGGGTCTTCGCCGACAGTGCCGGGGCGGCCGTCGCTGCGGCTCCCGTCCTCGTGGCCTACCTCGTGGGGCTGATCCCGCTCTCGGTGCTGTTCGTCGTGCAACGTGCCTTCTATGCCTACAACGACACCCGCACGCCGTTCGTGTTCACGGTCATCCAGTGCGGGCTCTTCGTGATCCTCGTGCTCGTCGCGCAGGCGACGCTGCCGCTCGCGCAGCTTGCCGCGGGAGTCGCGCTCGGCCAGTCGATCTCGACGCTCGTGCAGGTCGTCATCGCCACGACCCTCCTGCGGCGGCGGCTGGGTGCGCTCGGCGCGGGCGCGTGG
The DNA here is from genome assembly GCF_053644835.1 of Microbacterium sp. NPDC055357. Classification (NCBI taxonomy): domain Bacteria; kingdom Bacillati; phylum Actinomycetota; class Actinomycetes; order Micrococcales; family Microbacteriaceae; genus Microbacterium; species Microbacterium sp. NPDC055357. The sequence continues at coordinate 167,028 of NZ_JBSHLZ010000003.1, forward strand.
TTCGTCGCGTACGGGCGCTTCCTCATCGCCGCCGTCCCCGCCGCCGCGGCGGGGTGGCTGACCTTCCTGCTGCTCGGCGGCGATGCCGGCTGGGCCGTCGCCGACAAGCTGCTCGGCGCCGTCGCGACGGCACTCATCGGTCTGGTCTCGTTCGCGGTGTATGTCGGGGTGCTCGCACTGCTGCGCGCGCCCGAGCTGCGCCCCGCTCTGGATCTCGCACGCCGCGTCATCCCCCGCCGTCGCTGATCGCCGCGGGTCCCGCCGGCGGTGGAATGCGGCGTGGTTAGCATGGGTTGATGTCAGCGGATGCCGCAGCATCCGTCATCGAGAAGGAGTCTTCGTGCGTCACGTCATCGTCATCGGTTCCGGACCGGCCGGATACACCGCCGCCATCTACGCGGCGCGGGCCAATCTCGAGCCGCTCGTCGTGGCGAGCTCGGTCGAGGCCGGTGGTGAGCTCATGAACACGACCGATGTCGAGAACTTCCCCGGTTTCCCCGAGGGGATCATGGGCCCCGACCTGATGGCGAAGATGCAGGCGCAGGCGGAACGGTTCGGCGCAGAGGTGCTGTACGACGATGTCGTGTCGCTCGATGTCGACGGACCTGTCAAGCGCGTGGTCCTGGGCTCGGGTGGCGTGCACGAGGCGGAGTCGATCGTGTTCGCGACCGGTTCGGCGCCGCGCAAGATCGGGATCGAAGGCGAAGCCCGTCTCGCCGGCCGTGGAGTGTCGTACTGCGCGACCTGTGACGGGTTCTTCTTCCGCGAGCGCACGATCGCCGTCGTCGGCGGAGGCGACTCGGCGATGGAGGAAGCCACGTTCCTCACCAAGTTCGCCTCGAAGGTCTACGTCATCCACCGCCGCGACGAGCTGCGCGCATCGAAGATCATGCAGGACCGCGCCTTCGCCAACGACAAGATCGAGTTCGTGTGGAACAGCGAAGTCGCCGACATCCTCGGTGAGGACGCCGTCACGGGCGTCGTGCTGAGCGACACCCGCACGGGTGAGACGCGCGAGCTCGCGCTCGACGGCGTCTTCGTCGCGATCGGCAACGACCCGCGCACGCACCTCGTGCACGGCAAGCTCGACCTCACCCCCGAAGGCACGGTGTGGGTCGACGGTCGCACCTCACGCACCTCGGTGCCGGGCATCTTCGCCGCCGGCGACGTCATCGACCCCACGTACCGGCAGGCCGTCACGGCCGCGGGCAGCGGCACCGTGGCCGCGCTCGACGTCGAGCACTACCTCGCCGCACTCGGCGAGGCGGGGACTCCGGCCGCCGAATCCTCCCCCATCGACGGGCTCGCCGACGTCGGCGTCGCCTGACACCCTCGGAACAAACCCGGCGTCTCGCACGTTTCCCCCATCCAGAGACGTCCCACAGAAGGAGATACACATGACCGCCAAGGCGACGACGTCGGCCACCTGGGAGCAGGACGTGCTCCAGGCCGAAGGACCCGTGCTCGTGGACTTCTGGGCCGCATGGTGTGGACCGTGTCGCATGGTCGCTCCCGTTCTCGACGAGATCCAGGCCGAGAACCCCGACAAGATCACGATCCTCAAGCTCAACGTCGACGAGAACCCTGATCTCGCGATGAAGTACCAGATCACCTCGATCCCGGCGATGAAGGTCTTCAACAAGGGCGAGGTCGAGGCGACCATCGTCGGCGCCAAGCCGAAGTTCGCGCTCGAGCAGGACCTCGCCAAGTACATCGGCTGACACCTAGCATCCGAAGCCCCCGGTGATGTTTTCCTACGTCATCGGGGGTTTCGTGTTCTATGAGGCGTCTGCGCGCACCGTGGCATCCCAGAGGCGGTGCGTATTGGCGTCACCGAGCAGCCGCCAGACCGCGGGCGTCAGCTGCGGATAGTCCTCGGCGATCTGACGCAGCACGCGGTAGTGCCGGGCAGCCGTCGGACGCACGCCGCCGTCGGCCTCGATGTTCTCGGCACGCAGCGTGAACACGACGAGCTCGTCGACCGTCGGCAAGTCCTCCATGAACTCCCACGGGTCTTCACCGGAACGCAGACGCTCGTCGATGACGACGGAAAGTTCGTCGGTCGCCTCGGCACGCAGCAGTTCCAAGCTCGCTCGGCGCCGGGGCGTCTGGTCGTCGTTCCTCACCTATCCAGGGTACGTCGGTACGGCGACGCGGGTGCCGACGCCGACCGGGATGTTCTCGAGGCGGATGCCGCGTGCTCGACGCTTCGTCAGCTCGCGCCGAACGGCGTCTCGCCGAGTTCCTCGAGGATGCGGTTGAGATCCTGGATGCTGGCGAAATCAATGCTGATCTGGCCTTTTCGGGCGCCTAGTGCGATCTTGACGCGCGTATTGAGGCGATCCCCGAGCCGTCCCGCGAGGTCGTCGAGGTGTGCGCGCCGGGACCCGGCCTGCGGCTTCGGACGGCGTGTGCCGGCGGCATCCGTCATCTTCGCGGCAGCTTCGGCGGCGCGCACGGAGAGGTCCTCGTTGACGATCTTGTCGGCCAGCCGCTGCATCGCGTCGGTGTCGTCGACCGACAGGATCGCGCGGGCATGACCGGCCGTGAGCACGCCGGCGGCGACGCGCTGCTGGACGGGCACGGGAAGCTTGAGCAGGCGGATCGTGTTGCTGATCTGCGGGCGGGAACGGCCGATCCGGCTCGCGAGCTCCTCTTGCGTGATCCCGAAGTCGGCGAGGAGCTGTTCATAGGCCGAGGCCTCTTCGAGCGGGTTCAGTTCGGAGCGGTGAAGGTTCTCGAGCAGAGCGTCGCGCAGCAGGTGCTCGTCGGAGGTCTCGCGGATGACGGCGGGGATCGACTCGAGGCCCGCCTCGCGGGCGGCGCGGGTGCGGCGCTCGCCCATGATGAGCTCGTACGTGCCCTCACCCGTGTCGCGCACGACGACGGGCTGCAGTACGCCGAACTCGCGAACGCTGTGCACGAGCTCGGCGAGGTCGTCGGCATCGAAGTGCGTGCGCGGCTGGCGCGGGTTCGGAACGATCGTGTGCGGATCGATGTGCGCGAGGTGCGCGCCGGGGACCGCGACGAGCTCAGGCGACGTGGGAGCCGCTGTCGTCGTGGTCGCGTCGTCGGGCGATGCGGCGCCTTCGGGCGAAGGAGTCCCTTCTGACGGGGTCCCCCGCGGGAAGAACACGTCGGCGGGACGAGCCTCAGTGGGTTCGCTGGTGGGAATGAGGGCGCCGATGCCGCGACCGAGGCCTGTGCGCTTCGCCATCAGGACTCCTCTTCTTCTCGTGGGGGTTGAGGGGCGCCGTCGCGCCGGATGATCTCGACAGCGGCTTCGCGGTAGGCGACCGCGCCGGCGGATTGGCCGTCGTAGGCGATGACCGTCTGTCCGAAGCTCGGCGCTTCCGAAACACGCACCGAACGTGGGATGACGGTGTCGAGCACCTCGTTCGGAAAGTGCTGTCGTACTTCTTCGGCGACCTGCTGAGCGAGCCGGGTGCGCCCGTCGTACATGGTGAGCATGATCGTCGACAGGTTCAGACGCGGATTGAGGTGCTTCTGGATCATCTGGACCGTGCCGAGCAGCTGGCTCAGGCCTTCCAGCGCGTAGTACTCGCACTGGATCGGGATGAGCAGCTCGGTGGCGGCGGTGAAGGCGTTGATCGTGAGCAGACCGAGCGAGGGCGGGCAGTCGATGAGCACGAAATCGAGGCGATGCTCCTCGCTCGCGAGGTAGCTGTCGAGCGCGGTGCGCAGGCGATGTTCGCGGGCGACCTGCGAGACGAGCTCGATTTCGGCACCCGCGAGGTGGATCGTGCTGGGGGCGCAGAACAGTCGGGGTGATTCGGGGCTCGTCTGGATGACGTCGGCGAGCGGAAACTCGTCGATCAGGACGTCGTAGATGCTCGGAATCTCCGCGCTATGAGGGACGCCGAGCGCTGTCGATGCGTTCCCCTGCGGGTCCAGGTCGATCACGAGCACGCGGGCGCCGGCAGCCGCGAGCGCGGCGGCGACATTGACCGTCGTGGTGGTCTTTCCCACCCCGCCCTTCTGGTTCGAGATCGTCAGGACGCGCGTGCGACCACTGAACTGAACTTCCGCGCTCTCGAGGACTCGTCGACGGGCATTGAGATCCGCGAGTTCCCGGGCGATCGGCGAGTCGTCGAGGCTGAAAGAGGATGCCGTCGGCGCCGGTTCGTCGGGATGTTCCACGTGAAACGGTCTCCTGGATGGGGTCGTCGGACAACGCATCCCACTCTAACCTGCCCCCTCCCCACGCGGTGCTTCCGCGCAGGTGTGATGATCTCGATACGCGCCTCCGGCGCTACTCGACCACGACCAACCCCCGGTGGTCGAGTAGGCGGCCCCGCCGCCGTATCGAGACCCCCCACATTTCACGTGAAACACCCGCACCCCGATCTCGATACGCGCCTCCGCACTACTCGATCACCGGAGCTCCGCCCCGCAACACCGCGGTGGTCGAGTAGGCGGCCCCGCCGCCGTATCGAAACCCCCACGTTTCACGTGAAACAAGAGATCTCGATACGCGCCTCCGGCGCTACTCGATCACCGAGGGGCGGCGGCGCTTCTTGCTCAGCTCCGGAAGCCGTTCGGCGCGTTCCTTCACGAGGGCCAAACGCTTCGCGCGACCCCAGTTTTGAACTTGCTTCTCGCGGCGGAACGCGTCTTCTACTCGCTCGTACTCTTCGAAGTACAGCAGCCTGACCGGCAGGCGACATCGCGTGTACGCCGATCCCTCGCCATTGTTGTGTTCCCACAGACGCCGCTCTAGATCACGGGTGCTGCCGACGTAGGTAGTTCGGTCGCTGCACTCGAGGATGTACATGTATGCCATCGGTCCACGTTGACGTACGCGTGCGACTCTCAAGCACCACGGTCGGGCATTCGTGGTGAATGCCTGACGGACATGCTCTGTGGAGGACGCGTATGGACATGATCTCGATACGCGCCGGAGGCGCTACTCGATCACCGAGACCGACGCACCCACCGATGGTCGAGTAGTCGGCGAAGCCGGCGTATCGAGACCAGTTCGCCGCAGAGATCGCGTTTCACGTGAAACGAGTGAAGATCTCGATACGCGCCGAAGGCGCTACTCGATCACCGGGTACGTGCAGCTATCCGGTGGTCGAGTAGACGGCGAAGCCGGCGTATCGAGACCAGTTCGCCGCAGAGATCGCGTTTCACGTGAAACGAGTGAAGATCTCGATACGCGCCGGAGGCGCTACTCGATCACCGGGTACGTGCGGCTATCCGGTGGTCGAGTAGACGGCGAAGCCGGAGTATCGAGACCAGTTCGCCGCTGAGAGCGTGTTTCACGTGAAACGTGGGGAGGATCTCGATACGCGCCGGAGGCGCTACTCGATCACCGGGGTTCGGCGTCTCACCGGGGTTCTGCGTCCCCACCGGTGGGGAGTAGACGGCGAAGCCGGCGTATCGAGACCAGTTCGCCGCTGAGAGCGTGTTTCACGTGAAACGTGGGGAGGATCTCGATACGCGCCGGAGGCGCTACTCGATCACCGGGCAGGCGCACCCCACCGGTGGTCGAGTAGGCGGCGAAGCCGGCGTATCGAGACCACGAACCTCACCACGCGGGTGTTTCACGTGAAACGTGGTGGATCTCGATACGCGCCGGGGGCGCTACTCGATCACCGGGGTCTGGCGCACCCCACCGGTGGGGAGTAGACGGCGAAGCCGGGAGGATCTCGATACGCGCCGGAGGCGCTACTCGATCACCGGGACCGCGCGCCCACCCGGTGGTCGAGTAGACGGCGAAGCCGGCGTATCGAGACCACGCGCCGCAGGCGCTACTCGATCACCGGCGTCCGGAGGTCAGCGAACGGTGGCGCGGACGACGCGGGTCGGTTCGTCCAGGAGGTCGGCGCCGACGATCTCAACGCGCACGTCGGTCACGTGGAATCGGCGCAGCTGCTTCTGAGCCGCGTCGATCTCTCCCGGCGCGGAAGCTCCCTTGAGGAGGATCAGTTCACCGCCGTCCTTAACAAGAGGTGCGGTGATCGGCACGAGGGTGCGCAGCGCACTGACGGCTCGCGCGGTGACGACATCCAGCACGCCGCGATCCCAGTCCTCTGCCCGCGTGCGCAGCACTTCGACGTTGTCGAGGCCGAGGTCGGCTACCTGTTCCGTCAACCAGGCGACGCGTCGCTCCATCGGCTCGATCAGCACGAACTCGACGTCAGGACGCGCAATAGCCAGGACGAGCCCGGGCAGTCCCGCACCTGATCCGACGTCTCCGACGCGCCCAGAGAAAAGGGGAGCAACCACCGCACTGTTCAGAATGTGCCGCGACCACAACCGCGGCGGTTCGAGAGGACCGATGAGCCCGCGTTCTTCGCCGTGACGCCCCAGGGAATCGGCGAACCGGCGCGCCAGGTCGATGCGGTCGCCGAAGATCTCCGTGGCTGCGGCCGGTTCGATCTCGATGTCACTCATGAATGTTTCACGTGAAACGCGTCAGGCGCGCCGGATCACGGTGTGACGATCCGCGGCCTCGCCGTAGGACTCCGACACGAATCCCCGTTCCGCCACGACGTCGTGCACGAGCTTGCGCTCATAGCTCGACATCGCCGGCAGGGATGCCTGGGATGCGCCCTCGTCGAGCCGCTCGATCGCCCGGTCGACGAGCGCCTCGAGCTCGCGCTGGCGCGCATCACGGGATCCGCCGATGTCGAGGATCAGGCGTGAGAACCGACCGGTCTGGTTCTGCACGACGATGCGGGTGAGTTCTTGCAGCGCGTGCACCGTGTCGGGGTCGGACAAGAGGTCCACCGAGCCACCCTCCGGCGGCTCCACCGAGACATAGGCTCGACCGGACCGAACGTCGAGGTCGAGATCGCCGTCGATGTCAGCGATATCGAGGAGGCCCTCGATGAAGTCGGCGGCGATGTCGCCTTCCTGTTCGAGCTGCTCGACCGTCGCCGGCGCGCGCTCAGGCCGTTCCTCGGCGGAGACGTCGGGGGAGATGCTCATGGTGTCCTCGTTATCGTTCTGGTTCGGGTGTCAGCTTTTGCCGTCAGCGTCCGGCTTCTTCTGCGGTCCGGCACCGCCCTGCTTCTTCTTGGCACGCTGCTTGCTGACGGGCTGCTGGCGCTTCGGGGCCGCGGCACGAGCGCGCTCGGCCTCTTCGAGCAGACGCTGCTGCTCTGCGAGGTACTTCTCCATCGGGACGACCTTGCCCGACGAATCGATCGCCTTGCCCTTGCGAGCGAGCCGCTCTTCGCGTGCCTTGGCGGCATCCGAACCGGGAGTGGGCATTTCGCGGATGACGAGGAACTGCTGGCCCATCGTCCACAGGTTCGACACGAACCAGTAGATGACGACACCGAGCGGGAAGAACACACCCGAGAAGACGAACGCGAACGGCAGCACCCAGAGCATGATCTTCTGCATCTGGTAGGCCTGGCCGGTCTTGGCCTCGGGCGACAGGTTCTTCGAGATGATCTGCAGCTGCGTGAAGAACTGCGACCCGATCATGAGCACGACGAGGATCACGAGGATCACGATCGCGACGGTGTTGCTGCTCTCGACGGCGTTGATCAGCGTCTCGTGCAGGGATGCCACACCGAAGAGCTTCGCGTCATAGAACTCCTGTGTGAGCTCTGTGTTGAGCAGCCCGACACCGCTGAAGTTCGGATTGTCGCGGATCTTCTGCACATCGTTCAGCACGCTGAACAGGGCGAAGAAGACCGGCATCTGCACGAGCAGCGGCAGACAGCTCGACACGGGTGTCGTGCCGTGCTTCTTGTAGAGGGCCATCGTCTCGCGACTCATCGCCTCGCGGGAGAGCTGATCGCGCTTCCCGCGGTATTTCTCCTGAACTTTCCGCAGTTCAGGAGCGATTTCCATCATCTTCCGCTGGCTCTTGATCTGCTTGACGAAAAGCGGGATCATCGCCGAGCGCACGACGATGACGAGACCGACGATCGACAGAACCCAGGTGATGCCCTCTGCGGCAGGAAGCCCGGCCGCCGTGAACAGCCAGTGCCATCCGACGAGGACGAGCTCGACGAGCCATTTCAGCGGCCACAGGATGGTCCCGATGAGGTCGAATCCGCCTCCACCCGCGTCCGGGGCGGGTGTCGAGGCAAGCAGAAGATCCATACGGCGGATCAATCCTTTCCGGTGGGGACAGGCACGACGAACCCGTGAGGGGTCAGCGCGTGACGAAAGCTCGAATGGGCCGGAACGTCATCGACGCCCCCGACGGCCCACGGGTGGCAACGTGCGAGACGGGCGGCGGTCAGCGCCGCACCCTTGAGCGCACCGTGCTGCTGGACGGCGCCGACGGCATAGGCCGAGCACGACGGATAGTACTTGCAGACGTCGCCGTAGAGGTGCGAGATCGTCGCGCGGTAGCCGTGCAACAGCCCGAGCACGAGGTTGCGCGGAGCAAGCGGGATGGAAGGCAGCAGATCGGATGCCGCCCATCGGGCATCGCCGAGAGCATAGGCCGGAAGGACGCTCATGCTGCCGCCCGACGCGAGAGGCAGCGGACGACCTCGTCGCGCAGCTCACCGAAATCGGCCGTCGCCGCGCTCGGCAGCGCACGGATCACGATCTCGGCACCGGGCCGGACCGACGGCAGCGCTCCGGCACAGACGGCTTTGAGCCGACGGCGGACGGTGTTGCGCACAACGGCGGAGCCGACCTGGCGACTCACGATGAAACCGAAGCGAGCCGCGGAATCATCGGCCGAACCGCCGACGTACGTCACGGTGTGCTCGCCGACGCACCGTCGGCCCCGACGGACGACGGCCTTGTACTCCGCTCCGCGAGTGAGTCGGTTCGGCCTCGCCAGCAACGTGCTGGGTCAGGCGGAGAGCTCGGTGCGGCCCTTGCCGCGACGTGCCGCGAGGATCGCGCGGCCGGCGCGGGTGCGCATGCGGGCACGGAAGCCGTGCTTCTTGGCGCGGCGGCGGTTGTTGGGCTGGAACGTGCGCTTGCTCATGAGATCACTCCGGATGAGGTGGTCCGCGGGCTCCACGTGGATACGTCGAGGGCCGAAGACGACGATGAGGGGACCAGCCCCGAAGGGCATAAGTCAACCGGCTAAGGCTACGTGCATCGTCGTCAGAACTCAAACCGAACCCGGAACGGGTCATTATCCCCATTTCCCGCTCGGACCCTGGCAAAGACACGCCGCTCCTCCCTACAGTGGAGTTTGCTCCCGGGTCGCACCGTGACTAGCGTTGCTCCGGCAGTTATCCACAGGCGGTTCGCGATGAATCCGCGGCATCCGGTGGAATCATCAACACCCCGGGGGGGCTATGTCAGCGCACGAGAATCCAGATGTTCCTGTCTGGTCCGCTGTGCTGGATGTCCTTCGCACCGACGATCGCATCACCCCCCAGCTCGAGGGCTTCCTGAACCTCGCCGTGCCGCAGGGCGTCATGGCCGGCACCCTCTATCTCGATGTGCCCAACGACCTGACCGCGGCACAGTTCACCAAGCGCATGCGCGGTCCCGTGCTCGAGGCGATCGCCACCGCCTCGCCCCAGGGCGAAGTCACGCAGTTCCGCGTCGTCGTCAATCCCGATCTCGTCGATGCCCACCTCACCGTGCCGATCCCGATCCACACCGAGTCGCCGATCGCGTCCGCGCCGGCTCCGCGCTCCCCGATCGAAGACGTGCCGGATGCCGCGCCCGGCGTCACCCGCAGCGACACCCGCCTGAACCCGAAGTACACGTTCGACAGTTTCGTCATCGGGCAGTCCAACCGTTTCGCCCACGCCGCCGCCGTCGCCGTCGCCGAAGCCCCGGCCAAGGCCTACAACCCGCTCTTCATCTACGGTGACTCCGGACTCGGGAAGACGCACCTGCTGCACGCCATCGGCGACTACGCGATCAGCCTCTATGCCGGAATCAAGGTGCGCTACGTCTCGAGCGAAGAGTTCACGAACGATTTCATCAACTCGATCGCGAACAACCGCGGCTCGGCCTTCCAGGCGCGTTACCGCGAGGTCGACATCCTCCTGATCGACGACATCCAGTTCCTGCAGGGCCGCGCCGAGACGCAGGAAGCGTTCTTCCACACGTTCAACACGCTGCACGACCACAACAAGCAGGTCGTGATCACGAGCGATGTGCCGCCGAAGCACCTGACCGGATTCGAAGACCGCATGCGCAGCCGCTTCGAGTGGGGCCTGATCACCGACGTGCAGGCACCCGACCTCGAGACCCGCATCGCGATCCTCCGCAAGAAGGCCCAGTCCGAGCGACTGCACATCCCCGACGAAGTGCTCGAGTACATCGCGACCGTCGTCTCATCGAACATCCGCGAGCTCGAGGGAGCGCTCATCCGCGTCTCCGCCTTCGCGAGCCTCAATCGCTCGACCCTCGACATGTCTCTCGCCCAGACCGTGCTGCGCGACATCATCGATCAGGACGACGCCAACGTCATCTCACCGACGGACATCATCACGGCCACCGCGCAGTACTTCAAGCTCACGGTCGACGATCTGTACGGTTCAAGCCGCTCCCAATCCATCGCGACGGCCCGTCAGATCGCGATGTACCTGTGTCGCGAGCGCACGAGCCTGTCTCTTCCCAAGATCGGGCAGCTCTTTGGCAATCGCGATCACACGACCGTGATGTACGCATACAAGAAGATCAGCGAGCTCATGAAAGAGCGCCGCTCCATCTTCAATCAGGTGTCCGAGATCACGTCGCAGCTCGGTCGCGGCGGACGCTGATCCGTCGGTTTGACATGGGGCCCGCAAGGGCTCATCATGCGGGTTCTGCACATGTGGATAACCTGGGGATAACTTCGCCGGACTGTCGAATTCGTGTGCACGATCGGCACAGCGCATGTGGATGAACACCGTCACCGACGAGATGCGCTCCCGCAGTCATCCGCAGCCGTTCCACATCTCACACGGATGTAGTTTCCATGTCCCGAAAGGTATCCCCAGAGTTATCCACAGTTTCCACAGCGGTTAACACCATGACAGTGAATGACATAGAGATCCCGGTCCGATCACCTCAAGGGGAAAACTTCGACCGGATCCGATCTCGCCGATGACAGACTCCGGCATGACCAGTCGAGGGCACTAGCATGAGTACTCCCAACAAGATCGAGGGAGCATTCGTGAAGTTCCACGTCAATCGCGATGTGTTCAGCGAGGCCGTGTCGTTCGTCGTCAAGCTCCTGCCGCAGCGCAATCCGCAGCCGATCCTCGCGGGCGTGCTGATCGAAGCGTCCGATGCAGGGCTCTCGCTGTCGGCCTTCGACTACGAAGCATCCGCTCGCACGACGATCGAAGCGACCATCGACGAACCCGGCACGATCCTCGTGCACGGCCGGCTGCTCTCCGAGATCGCCAGCCGTCTGCCCAACGCGCCGATCCAGATCGAAGTCGACGACGACGGCATCCTGCTCACGTGCGGCTCCGCGCGATTCACCCTCTCGTCGATGCCGGTGCAGGAATACCCCGCGATCCCCGAAGTCACCGGTGACTCGGGTGTCGTTCCCGGTGAGGACTTCGCGACGGCCATCGCTCAGGTCGCTTTCGCCGCATCGCGCGACGACGTCACGCCCGTGCTCACGGGGGTTCAGCTCGAGGTGTCGGGAACGACATTGAGCCTCGTCGCAACGGACCGCTACCGCGTCGCCCTGCGTGAGATCCCGTGGGACGGCGGCACGACGGCCTCCGATGAACCCGTCACGGCCCTCGTGCCTGCGCGCACCCTCACCGAGGTCGGCAAGACCTTCGCGCACTCCGGTGAGATCCGTGTCGCGTTCTCGGGATCCGGCGATCGCGAGATCATCGCGTTCACATCGGGCAACAAGACCGTGACGTCGCTGCTCATCAAGGGCAACTTCCCGCCGGTGCGGCGACTTTTCCCGGATGCCACCGAGCATCACGCCGTCGTCAACACCGCCGATCTCGCCGAGGCGGTCCGTCGTGTGTCGCTCGTGCTGGATCGCTCGGCCCCGCTGCGGTTCACCTTCACGACCGACACCGTGTCGATGGATGCGTCGGGCACCGAGCAGGCGCGGGCATCGGAGTCCGTCGATGCCAACCTCATCGGCGACGAGGTCACCCTCGGACTCAACCCGCAATACCTGCTCGAGTCGCTCGGCGCCGTGCGCAGCGAGTTCGCGCGCGTGACCTTCACCTCGAGCGACAACGCCAACAAGCTCAGCCCGATCCTCATCACGCCGCAGACCTCGGTCGACAAGTCGGGCGAGGACTCGTTCAAGTACCTGCTGCAGCCGAACCTGCTGCTGCGCTGACCTCGCCCCGCGGTCCGTGAGTTCGCTCACGGCCCCTGAGTTCATCGAAGGGTCGCGGTCCTGGACGATCCTTCGGCAGGCTCAGGGACCGCGTCGATCCCACCGCGGAGGCGAGGAGCCTGTCAGGGGCCGTCGTTAGGCTGGCGGAGTGATCGTGGAACAGCTCAGCCTCGTCGACTTCCGCAACTATGCGGCCGCCGACGTCGCGCTCGTGCCCGGTCCCAACGTTTTCGTCGGGCGCAACGGTCAGGGAAAGACGAACCTCGCCGAAGCGATCGCGTTCTTGGCGACGCTCGGCTCCCACCGCGTGTCGAACGACGCCCCCATGGTGCGAGACGGAGCGGATGCCGCGATCGTTCGCGCCCGATTGGCTCACGGTGAGCGAAGCGTGCTGCTCGAAGTGCAGATCAACAGGCAGGGCGCGAACAAGGCGCGGGTCAACGGAGCATCCGTCAAGCCCACCGAACTCCCGCGGTACGCGCAGGTCGTGCTGTTCGCCCCCGAAGACCTGCAGATCGTGCGCGGTGACCCCTCATCGCGGCGGCGCTTCGCCGATCAGCTGCTCGTGCAGCGCTCGCCCCGCATGGCCGGTGTCCTCTCCGACTACGAGCGAGTGCTCAAGCAGCGCACCGCGCTGCTGAAATCCGCGCGTGCCCGCGGCATCCGAGGCGACGCACTGTCGACGCTCGAAGTGTGGGACGACAAACTCGTCATGCTCGGGGCAGACGTCATCCGCGCCCGAAGAGACCTCGCCGAAGATCTCCGCGGTCCGCTCATCGCGGCCTACACCGCCATCGCCGGGGCCGATCACCGCCCCGAGGTGGCGTGGGCGCTGTCGATCGGCGGCGGAGATCCTGAAGAGGGCATCGACGCCGCGGCATCCGATGATCCGGCTCGCGCACTCGAAGACCAGTTCCGGGTCGCCCTCGCCGCGAAGCGCGCGACCGAACTCGAGCGTGGACTGACTCTCGTGGGACCGCACCGCGACGACCTGCTGCTGCGGCTGCGCGGACTTCCGGTCAAGGGCTACGCCTCGCACGGGGAGTCGTGGTCGATCGCCCTCGCGCTGAGACTGGCGTCGGCCGAACTGCTGCGCGCCGAATCGCGACTCGGCGACCCCGTGCTGATCCTCGACGACGTCTTCGCCGAGCTGGATGCGGATCGGCGTGCCCGGCTCGCCGCGCTCGTCGGCGACTTCGAGCAGGTCGTCGTGACGGCCGCCGTCGACGCGGATGTGCCCTCCGCGCTGCGTGCGCGGGTCGTGCGTGTCGAGGCGGGCAGGATCCTGGAGACGACCGATGTCTGAGCCGGTCGAGGTTCCCGAGACGGTCGCCACCTACCTGCGGCTTCGCGGACTCGAGCCTTCTGCCCGCACGTTCCGGCGCAAGAAGCGCCGCTCGGGCGACGACGAGCACGAGCCGTTCACGCCCGGCCGCGACCCGCACGGTCTCGGTGACGTGCTCTCGGCCATGACGCGTGAGGCCGGATGGGATTCGCAGCTGGCACGCGAAGACGTCGTGCGCGCGTGGGATGAAGTGGCCGGCGCCGACACGGCTCGTCACACCCGGCCCGTCGCCTTTCAAGAGGGCACGCTCACGGTCCAGGCCGATTCCACGGCGTGGGCGAAGCAGCTTCAGCTCATGCGCTCGCACATCCTCTCCGAGATCGTGCGCAGGTTCCCCGAGGCCCGTGTCACTGCCATCCGCTTCTTGGGGCCGGACGTCCCCTCGTGGAAATGGGGCCCGAGAGCCATTCCAGGCCGCGGTCCGCGCGATACCTACGGCTGAGCCATGCCGATAGGTGGCTGATCCGTTTTCATCGCGCCAGACGGGCGCAGAACGGGCGGCGACGGCTCGAAGACGATAGACTGACGGGTGCCCTCGCCATCGATCTGGAGTGCTTGAACCCAATGACGTCTGAGAATCCCGAACGCGCAGTGGAAACGACCGGATCAGAAGCGCGCGGCGGGGTCGCCGGAGAGTACGGCGCAGATGAGATCCAGGTTCTCGAGGGCCTCGAGGCGGTGCGCAAGCGCCCCGGCATGTACATCGGCTCGACGGGACCGCGCGGCCTGCACCACCTCGTCTACGAGATCGTCGACAACTCCGTCGATGAGGCGCTCGCCGGTCACTGCGACACGATCACGATCACGATCCTCCCCGACGGCGCGGTGCGTGTCGTCGACAACGGTCGCGGCATCCCCGTGGACATGCACCGCACCGAAGGCAAGTCCACCGTCGAGGTCGTCCTCACGGTGCTGCACGCCGGCGGAAAGTTCGGCGGCGGCGGGTACGCCGTCTCGGGTGGTCTGCACGGCGTCGGATCGTCGGTCGTGAACGCGCTGTCGACACGACTCGACGTCGAGGTGAGGCGCCAGGGCTACGTGTGGCGGCAGTCCTTCGAGGGCGGCGGCATTCCGCAGGCCCCGCTGGAACGCGGCGAAGAGAGCACGGAGACGGGCACGACGATCACGTTCTGGCCCGACGACACGATCTTCGAGACGACCGACTTCGAGTACGAAACGCTGCGCACCCGGTTCCAGCAGATGGCGTTCCTCAACAAGGGTCTGCGCATCGATCTGCGCGACGAGCGTCCGTCCTCGGCCTACGAGGAGGAGACGGAGCCGGGCGAGGTCGTGCTGCAGCAGCCCAACGACAGCTTCCTCTACGAGCGCGGACTCGTCGACTACGTCGAATACCTCAACCACGTGCGCAAGGCCGAGCACGTCAACGACGACATCATCGCCTTCGAGTCCGAGGACGGCAATCGCAAGATCGCCCTCGAAGTGGCGATGCAGTGGACGACGAGCTACACCGAGAACGTCTTCACGTACGCCAACACGATCAACACGCACGAGGGCGGCACTCACGAAGAGGGCTTCCGCGCGGCGCTCACGACGCTCGTGAACAAGTACGCCCGCGCGCAGAACCTGCTCAAAGAGAAGGATGAGAACCTCTCGGGCGACGACGTGCGCGAAGGGCTGACGGCCGTCATCTCGATCAAGCTGTCCGAGCCCCAGTTCGAAGGCCAGACCAAGACCAAGCTCGGCAACACCGAAGCCAAGGCCTTCGTGCAGAAGGTCGTCGGCGATCAGCTCGGCGACTGGTTCGGCCGCAACCCCGTGCAGGCGAAGAACGTCGTGCGCAAGGCGATCGATGCGGCGTCGGCCCGGATGGCGGCGCGCAAGGCGCGCGAGACGGCGCGACGCAAGAGCGTCTTCGAGTCGGCGGCGATGCCCGACAAGCTCAAGGACTGCTCGAGCAAGGACCCGTCGATCAGCGAGATCTTCCTCGTCGAGGGAGACTCCGCCGGCGGCTCGGCCGTGCAGGGGCGCGACCCGCACACGCAGGCGATCCTCGCGCTGCGCGGAAAGATCCTCAACGTCGAGCGTGCGCGCCTCGACCGGGCGCTGGGCAACAGAGAAGTCCAAGCCATGATCCAGGCCTTCGGCACGGGCATCGGCGAGGACTTCGACATCGAGAAGGCGCGCTACCACAAGATCGTGCTGATGGCCGATGCCGACGTCGACGGCCAGCACATCACGACGCTGCTGCTGACGATGCTGTTCCGCTACATGCGCGGGCTCATCGAGGCCGGGTTCGTCTATCTCGCTCAGCCGCCGCTGTACCGCATCAAGTGGTCGAATCAGCCGCACGAGTACGTTTTCAGCGACCGGGAGCGTGATGCCCTTCTCGCCGATGGAATCGCTCTGGGCAAGCGCATCCCCAAGGACAATGCGATCCAACGGTACAAGGGTCTGGGCGAGATGAACGCCAAGGAACTGTGGGAGACCACGATGGACCCGACGACTCGCACGCTCAAGCAGGTGACGATCGACGACGCGGCCGCGGCCGACGAGATCTTCACGATCCTGATGGGCGAAGACGTCGAATCGCGCCGCGGATTCATCCAGCGCAACGCCAAGGACGTCCGCTTCCTCGACATCTGACCCTGCACCAGGCTCAGCGACCGGTTTACAGAGAAGAACGAGAATGACTGACGAAACTTCGACAGGCGCAGCTTCCGAACGCCCCGTGCCGGTGCACGACCACGGCAAGATCGACCAGGTCGATCTGCAGTCCGAGATGCAGCGCAGCTACCTCGACTACGCGATGAGCGTCATCGTCGGGCGCGCGCTGCCCGACGTCCGCGACGGACTCAAGCCCGTGCACCGCCGTGTGATCTACGGCATGTACGACGGCGGCTTCCGGCCTGACCGCTCGTTCTCGAAGTGCGCGCGCGTCGTCGGCGAGGTGATGGGTCAGTACCACCCGCACGGTGACTCGCCGATCTACGACGCACTCGTGCGTCTCGTGCAGCCGTGGTCGCTGCGCTACCCGCTCGCGCTCGGGCAGGGCAACTTCGGATCGCCGGGCAACCAAGGCGCCGCGGCGCCGCGGTACACCGAGACGAAGATGGCTCCGCTCGCGCTCGAGATGGTGCGCGACATCGAAGAAGACACCGTCGATTTCCAGGACAACTACGACGGTCAGACGCAGGAGCCCACCGTCCTTCCGGCGCGGTTCCCGAACCTGCTGGTGAACGGCTCGGTCGGCATCGCGGTTGGTATGGCGACGAACATCCCGCCACACAACCTGCGCGAGGTGTCCTCCGGTGCGCTGTGGGCGCTGGAGAATCCGGATGCCACGCGCGAAGAGCTGCTCGAAGCGCTCATGGAGCGCATCCCGGGCCCCGACTTCCCGACGGCGGCGCAGATCCTCGGCACGCGCGGCATCAAGGAGGCGTACCGCACGGGCCGCGGGTCGATCACGATGCGGGCCGTCGTCTCGATCGAAGAGCTCCAGGGGCGCACGTGCCTCGTCATCACCGAGCTGCCCTACCAGGTCAACCCCGACAACGTCGCGATCAAGATCAGCGATCTCGCGCGCGAGGGCAAGATCACGGGAATCGCCGACATCCGCGACGAGACGTCCGATCGCACGGGGCAGCGCCTCGTCATCGTGCTCAAGCGCGACGCCGTGGCGAAGGTCGTGCTCAACAATCTGTACAAGCACACGCAGCTGCAGGACAACTTCGGTGCGAACATGCTCGCGATCGTCGACGGCGTGCCGCGCACCCTGCCGCTCGACGGGTTCATCTCGCACTGGATCGATCACCAGATCGAAGTCATCGTGCGCCGCACGACGTTCCGCCTGGCCAAGGCCGAGCGTCGCATGCACATCCTGCTCGGATACCTGAAGGCGCTCGACGCCCTCGACGAGGTCATCGCCCTCATCCGTCGCTCGCCCACCGTCGACGAAGCGCGCGAGGGCCTGAAGGCGCTGCTCGACATCGACGACGACCAGGCGCAGGCGATCCTCGAGATGCAGCTGCGACGCCTGGCGGCGCTCGAGCGTCAGAAGATCATCGACGAGGCGAACGAGCTCGAACTGCAGATCGCCGACTTCAAGGACATCCTCGCGACGCCGGCCCGCCAGCGCACGATCGTGCACGAGGAGCTCACCGACATCGTCGCCAAGTTCGGCGACGATCGGCGCACCGAGATCCTGCACGGATTCGACGGCGACATGTCGATCGAAGACCTCATCCCCGAAGAGGAGATGGTCGTCACCGTCACGCGCGACGGATACGTCAAGCGCACGCGCAGCGACAACTATCGCTCGCAGCACCGTGGCGGCAAGGGCGTCAAGGGCGCGCAGCTGCGCGCCGACGACGTCGTCGAGCACTTCTTCGTCACGACGACGCACCACTGGCTGCTGTTCTTCACGACGAAGGGCCGGGTCTACCGGGCCAAGACGTACGAGATCGCCGAGGCCGGCCGCGACGCGAAGGGCCAGCACGTCGCGAACCTGCTCGCGCTCCAGCCGGGTGAGGAGATCGCGCAGATCCTCGACATCCGCGACTACCAGGTCGCCACGTACCTCGTCCTGGCGACGCGGGGCGGGCTCGTGAAGAAGACGCGCCTGGAGGAGTACGACACGAACCGTCAGGGCGGGATCATCGCGATCAAGCTGCGTTCCGACGGTTCGGACGACATCGACGACGACGACGAAGACGACGCGGTTCCGACGACGAACGGATCCGACGAGCTCGTCAGCGCTCTGCTCGTCGACGAGGGCGACGACATCCTGCTGATCAGCCGGCACGGCATGTCGCTGCGATTCTCGGCGACCGACGAGGCGCTGCGTCCGATGGGACGCTCGACGTCGGGCGTCAAGGGAATGTCGTTCCGCGAGGGCGATTCCCTACTGTCGGCGTCGGTCGCCGCCGACGACGGATTCGTGTTCGTCGTGACCGAGGGCGGCTACGCCAAGCGCACCGCGGTCGACCAGTATCGCGTGCAGGGTCGTGGCGGGCTGGGCATCAAGGTGGCCAAGCTCAACGACGATCGCGGCGATCTCGCGGGCGGTCTCATCGTCTCGGAGGACGACGAGGTCTTGGTGGTTCTTGCCAGCGGCAAGGTGGTACGCTCTGCCGTGGCCGAGGTCCCCGCCAAGGGCCGCGACACGATGGGTGTCGTGTTCGCCCGCTCCGCCGCCGACGATCGCATCCTCGCGATCGCACGGAATGGTGAACGAGGTCTGGCCGACGACGCCGAGGCAGCCGAGCCGGCGAACGAATCCGCCGACGATCCCGCTGTCTCGCCTGAGATCCCCGAAGAGAGTACTGACGCATGAGCACGGTAGCCGACAAGCTCGCGAAGAAGTCCAGCCGCAAGACCAGCGCGAAGCAGGTGCGCCTGCGGCTCGTGTACGTCGACTTCTGGTCGGCGGTCAAGCTGTCGTTCCTGGCGGCGATCGCGATCGCCGTCGTGACGGTCGTGTCGTTCGTGCTGATCTTCCTCGTCGTGCAGACGACGGGCCTCATCGACCGGGCCGACGAGTTCTTCGCGGGCTTCTCGGACGGCAGCTTCCTGCTGTCGACGTTCGTGAGCCTGCCGCAGGTTCTCGCCTTCTCGGCGATCGTGGCGATCCTCAATCTCGTCGTGGTCACGGTGCTCGGTGCCGTGTTCGCCGGGATCTACAATCTCGCCGTCAAGGTGACGGGCGGACTCCTCGTCGGCTTCACGTCGAACTGAGGGTCCGTCGATTCGTGAAAACGGCACGGTTCCGGTAACCTCTTGGAGGTTGACCGTGCATTACGAGTCACGATCGGGGCTATAGCTCAGGCGGTTAGAGCGCTTCACTGATAATGAAGAGGTCCCAGGTTCAAGTCCTGGTAGCCCCACACACAAAGCCCCGGGGCCTTAGCTCAGTTGGTAGAGCGCCTGCTTTGCAAGCAGGATGTCAGGAGTTCGAATCTCCTAGGCTCCACAAGATGCGAGAAGGACCGTCCCGAAAGGGGCGGTCCTTCTCGCATGATGATGCTGGATTCGAACGAGGCTGCGGAGCGGCCGTTCGATGGGCCCCGGCGGAGTATGCCGGGGACTCCTAGGCTCCACAAGATGAGAAGCGCCGCCCCTCGGGGCGGCGCTTCTCGCTTAGGGTGAAGCATGGACATGCGGGTAGCCGCGTACGCGATCATCGTCGATCCCGATGACCGGGTGCTCCTCGCCCACTGGATCGAGGGGCGCCGCGGCGCCTGGACGCTGCCCGGCGGCGGACTCGAGAGCGGCGAGAACCCCGAAGACGCCGCGCGCCGCGAAGTCCACGAAGAGACGGGCTATCACGTCGCGCTCGATGGGCTGCTCGGCATCCATTCGCGGGTCATCCCCGCGCGCCGGCGGCTGAGCACCTCGTCGTCGCCGCTGCACACGTTGCGCATCGTCTATCGCGCGCACATCATCGGCGGAGAGCTGCGAAACGAGGTCGGCGGCTCCACGGATCGCGCTGAGTGGTTCGCGCTCGCGGACGTGCCATCGCTGCAACACGTCAAGCTGGTCGACATCGGCCTCGAGATGGCCGGTGTCCTCTGACGGGATGCCGCTAGCCGGCCTCGCTCGAGATGTCGGCGATCGTTGCGTCGAACGCGGCGATGAGGGCGTCTGCGTCGACGAACAGGCTGTAGCCGTGCGCGCCGGCACCCATCGCGATTCGGCGGCCGACGATGCTCTCGTCGGCGAAGACGGGCCAGTCGCCCTGGGCGCCGATGGGCACGATGGTGCCGCGCTCGTAGCCCGTCGCTGCGAGTGCGACGTCAGGGTCGGGGAGCGCGAGCTTGTTGACGCCCACGACCGCCCGCAGCTTCGGCCACGAGATCGACCGATCGCCCGGCACGAGCGCGTAGAGGAACTCCGGCGTGTTCCCCGAGCCTGTCGCGGCTTCTGAGCCGGTCGCGCTCCCTGAGCCGGTCGCGCTCCCTGAGCCTGTCGCGTTCCCTGAGCCTGTCGCGTTCCCTGAGCCTGTCGCGTTCCCTGAGCCTGTCGCGTTCCCTGAGCCTGTCGCGTTCCCTGAGCCTGTCGAAGGGCGCTTGACGACGAGCGTCTTGACGATGTCGGCCGGCTTCACACCGAGCAGCGCCGCCGCCTCGGGCAGGCTCTTCGCGGCGGGCCGCTCGCGCAGCTCGATTTCGAGCCCGCGAGCGGATGCCGCCTCTCGAACCCGCGCGAGCGGATCGGTCACGCGTCGGGCGCGCGCAGCGGGTCGTCGGCCACCCACAGTTCGTCGTCGGCGCGCAGCGTCTGCCACGCGGCGTACAGCACGCCTGCCGCCGCGGCGACACCCAGGATGATGGCGATGACGCCGCCGGCGCCCATGCCCTTCTTCTTCGGCTCGAGGGCGCTCACGCCCGCCGAGAGGCGACGCGACACCTTCTTCGCGTACTTGTCGGCCTTCTTCGAGTACTTGCCCGAGTCGGGAAGCGCGAATCCGCGGCCGGCCGCGAGGCGAGCGCGCGTTTCGTTGGCGGCATCCCATGCGGACAGCGCCGAACCCACGACCGCACCCGCGGCGGGGACGACATTGTGCTCGAGCACGTTCTTGGACAGCTTGACGCCGCGGTCGACGTAGGGCGCCGCGTACTTCTCATATCCGGCCTGCACCTGCGGTGCGACCTGCTCACGGCCGAAGTGTCCCAGCTGTCGTCCGGCCTCGCGAGCGACGTCGGACGCCTGCCCGACGAGCACCTGCTGCGACTCCCACAGGGCGTTTGCCTGCGACTGAAGCTTTCGTAGTTCCTTCTTGCGCTTGCGGCTGAGGCTCACGGGGATCCTCCCTCTCGACGGGGTCGGTGGTTTCTCCATCTTGCCAGACGGTACCCGGGCAGGGAGAAAGAGCTTGTCAAGTTGTCTGCGAGAATGTACGACATGCCCCAGCACTCCGCCGTTGCCACGATCCACACCAACCACGGCGACATCGTCGTCAACCTGTTCGGCGACCACGCGCCGCGCACGGTCAAGAACTTCGTCGGTCTCGCCGACGGAACCGGTTCGTGGACCGACCCGGCGACGGGCAAGCCCGGTGAGGGGCCGCTGTACAACGGTGTCATCTTCCACCGCATCATCCCGAACTTCATGATCCAGGGCGGCGACCCGCTCGGACAGGGTGTGGGTGGCCCTGGCTACAACTTCGACGACGAGATCAACGGCGAGCTGAACTTCAACGAGCCCTACATCCTCGCGATGGCCAACGCCGGCCTTCGCCGCAACGCCATCACGGGCAAGCCCGAGGGCACCAACGGATCGCAGTTCTTCATCACGACCGACCCGACGCCGTGGCTGCAGGGCAAGCACACGATCTTCGGCGAGGTCGCCGACGCCGACTCGCGCGCGGTCGTCGACGCGATCGCCGCTGTGCCGACGGGTGCGGGCGACCGTCCCGTCGAGCCCGTGGTCATCGAGTCGATCGACATCCAGGCCGTCTGACGCCGCGCACCTCCACCCCGTGACCTCGGCGGACTTCGCGAGCAACCGCGACAACTTCTGCTACCGGCATCCTGACCGGCAGAGCTTCGTGCTCTGCCAGCGATGCCTGCGCACGATCTGTCCCGAGTGCCAGACGCCCGCCGCCGTAGGCGTGGTCTGCCCCGAGTGCATGAAGGCGCAGCAGTCCGCCCAGACGACCGCGCAGCGCAAGGCCGAACGACGCTGGACCCGGTCACGACCGGTCGTCGTCAGCGACACGCGGCCGCTCGCGACCTACGCGATCATCGGGATCACCGCGATCGCGTACATCGTGTCGCTCATCCCCGGGTTCGGTCGCACGGTCGAGAACTTTTTGCTGTTCTGGGCCCCGACGCTGTACCCCCCGCTCACGGGAACGTTCGAGCCGTGGCGCATCCTGACCGTCGCGCTCGTGCACTCGGGCTTCTGGCACATCGGGCTCAATATGCTGGCGCTGTGGCTCATCGGCCGCAGCCTCGAGCCGCTTCTCGGCAGGGGACGGTTCGTCGCCCTCTACCTGTTGAGCACGGCAGGAGGATCGGTCGCCGTCACGCTGCTGTCGTTCGGCACGCCCGTCGTCGGGGCGTCGGGTGCGATCTTCGGCCTGTTCGGGGCGCTGATCGTGATCGGCCGGCATATCGGGCTCAATATCGCCGGGATCGCGGTGATCCTCGGCGTGAACCTCGCGATCGGGTTCATCCCCGGATTCAACGTGTCGTGGCAGGCGCACGTGGGTGGCCTCGTGGTCGGACTGCTCGTGGGGTTCATCTTCACGCGTACTCGAGCGCAGCGGCAGCAGAAGACGCAGCTCTTGCTGCTCGGCGCCGTCGGCGCGGGGCTCGTGCTGCTGCTGGTCGTACCGGTCTTCACGGTGCTGCCGCCGTACATCGGCCTCTGATCCGAGGAACTACACCGGTGTGATTCATCCCCACCTGTGGATGAACCTGTGGATAACTTCCCCGCGGCGCGCAAAAACCACCGGCGCGCGCACATCGCGGGCGCCGGTGGCGGAGTGTGTGAGACGGGCGGCTAGCGCCAGCGCGTCGTCATGAGGAAGCCGAGGAACGCGATGCCGAAGCCGATCACGAGGTTCCAGCCCTGGATACCCGGAATCGGGTACTGCATGCCGCTGAGGTAGAAGACGAGCACCCAGACGAGTCCCGCGAGCATCAGCCCGATCATGATCGGCTTGAACCACACGGGGTTGGGGGCCGCTTCGCCCTCTGCGCGTTCGATCAACGCGTCGTCATCTTTGCCGGATCGTGCCATGTCCGCCAGTCTAGCTGCCAGGCTCGCTTCAGCATGTTCTCACTACACTTCGAGTGTGCAGCAAGCCACACTGACGACAGCGGGAGCGCCCCCGACCCGTCGCTCCGCGCGACCGCGCCGCCGCGTGTCGGTCGCCGGGGTCATCGGGGAACTGCTCATCACCGCCGGTGTCATCACCCTGCTCTACGTCGTGTGGCAGCTGTGGGTGGGCGACATGATCTACGGCGCGCAGCGCAACGCGACCGGCAACGAGACGATCACGCGGTGGGCGCAGGAGTATGTGCCGCCGGCGGACCGGCCCGATGAGGAGCCGATCGCCGAGACGTTCGAGCCGATCATCCTGCCCGAACCGGCCGACACCGAGGTCTTCGGCGTCATGCGGGTGCCCCGCTTCGGAGCGGACTACGCCGTCGAGATGGCCGGCGGCGTCACGCGCCCCGGCACACTCGACCCGATCGGCATCGGGCACTACCCTGGGTCGCCCATGCCCGGCGAGGTCGGCAACTTCGCCCTGGCCGGTCACCGCACGACGTGGGGCAAGCCCTTCAACCAGGTTGCCGAGCTGCGTATCGACGACCCCATCGTCGTCGAGACCGCCGACGGCTGGTACACGTACCGCTTCCGCACCCTCCAGTACGTCCGCCCGGATGAGGTCGATGTGCTGCTGCCCGTGCCGCAGGAGCTCGACGTCGAAGCGACGACGAGCTACATCACGCTGACGAGCTGCAGCCCCATGTTCTCGATGGCCGAACGCATCGTGGCGTACGGCGTCTTCGAGTCGTTCACGCCCCGCGACGCGGGAGCGCCCTCCGCACTGAACGAAGGAGCCTGATGTACGCCGCACTGTGGCGGGCCCTCCCCGGACCCTGGTGGGTGCGCCTGCTCATCCTCCTCGTCGCCGTCGCGGCGATCCTCTACGGCCTGGCGTTCTACGCCTTCCCGTGGATCAGCCAGTTCGTCAACCCGCAAGAGGTCACCGTCCAGTGACGCCGGTGCTCGTCGTGGACAATCACGACAGCTTCGTCCACACCCTCGTCGGCTATCTGCACGAGCTCGGCGCGTCCACCGAGCTGATCGAGGCCGACGAGATCCGGGATGCCGCGGGCACGGTGTCCGCCTTCGCGGGCGTGCTCGTCTCACCCGGCCCGGGCACACCGGCCGCCGCCGGGGCGTCGATCGCCGTCGTGCGGGCGGCGGCACGTCGCGGCATCCCTCTTCTGGGCGTCTGTCTCGGGCACCAGGCGATCGGCGAGGCCTTCGGCGCGCGTGTCGCCGAGGCGCCTGAGCTGATGCACGGCACGACGTCGCTCGTGCACCACGACGGCTCGGCGCTGTACGCCGGTCTGGCCGATCCGTTCGTCGCGACGCGCTACCACTCGCTCGCGATCGTCCCCGAGACGCTGCCCCGCGACCTCGTCGTCACGAGCCGCACCGATTCGGGCGTCATCATGGGCGTCGCGCATCGGACGGCACCCGTGCAGGGCGTGCAGTTCCACCCCGAGAGCGTGCTGACCGAGGGGGGGCACCGGCTGCTGGGCAATTGGCTCGCACAGGTCGGATACGCGGATGCCGCGGCTCGCGGCGCGACGCTGCACCCGCGTCGCTGAGGGTCAGCCGTTCACGATCCCGAGCAGTACACCAGCGTCACGGCGGACCGCACGGGAACGTCACCGGGCGCGAGTGACTGCGATCGGACGGTGGGCGGCGAGTCGGCGGGACACGTCGTGTCCTCCTGCGACCCGACCTCGAGACCGAGGTCGGCGAGCTGACGGCTCGCGGCATCCACGGTGTATCCCGTCACATCGATGAGCGTCACGCGCCCCGACGCGACGACGAGGTTCACCGCCGTGCCCTTGGGGATCTCGGTCTCGGCGCTTCGGTCGGCCGACATCACGATCCCGGCCGACAGGGTCGGGTCGTTGCGCTGGGTCACGGTGCCGAGCGTGAGGCCGGCCGCGTCGAGGGCCGCGACGGCGGCGTCTTGCCCGAGCCCTTCGAGCACGGGAACGGTCGACATCTCCTGGCCCGACGAGACGTAGACACGGATCTCCTGTTCGGGCGACACCGACTCACCCGCTTGCGGATCGGTGCGGATCACGATGCCCTCGGCGACGTCGGGGTTCGGCTCGTCGACGCGGAACGAGATGAGGTCCTCATCGCCCAGGTCGCGCGCCGCGCGCTCGTAGGTCACGCCCGTGACATCGGGCACGATGCGCGCGATCGACGGCACATCTCCGCCGTCGGGCTTGATCGTGAGCACCCAGAAGAGCACCGCCGCGAGCAGCACGGCGATGAGGGCGACGCCCGACCAGATCCACGCGACCGGCGGCCCCGCCTGCGTGCGCTTCATCGTCGTGTCCGTGCTCAGCTGCCGCAGCGACCGGGCCGTCTCCGCGGCCTGCCGCGGGTTGGGCCCGTACAGCTCGCTCGTGAGCGCGTTCATCTGGCGCTTCGTGGGGGCGTTGCCGTCGACGGTCGCGTCGAGGGCCTCGCGGAAGCCCGCGGCGTCCTGGTAGCGCTGGAAGGGATCCTTCGCGAGGGCGCGCAGCGCGACGGCGTCGAGCGCGCGCGGCACCGTCTCGTTGAACTCCGACGGCGGAACGGGCGCTTCACTGACGTGCTGGTAGGCGACGGCGACGGGGGATTCGCCGCGGAACGGCGGACGACCCGCGAGCAGCTCGTACAGCACGACGCCGGCCGAGTACAGATCGGCGCGCGCGTCGACGGGCTCGCCCTTCGCCTGCTCGGGGGAGAAGTAGGCAGCCGTTCCGAGGATCGCGGTCGTCTCGGCGACCGTCGACGAGCCGTCGGACACGGCGCGGGCGATGCCGAAGTCCATGACCTTGACCTGCCCGGCATCGGTCACCATGACGTTGCCCGGCTTGATGTCGCGGTGCACGACACCCGCGCGGTGGGAGTACTCGAGCGCTTCGAGGATGCCGTCCATGTAGCGCACGGTGTCGGTCTCGGGCACGGGTCCGCGCGCGATGATGTCTTTCAGCAGGGCGCCTTTGACCAGCTCCATGACGATGAACGGAACGGGCCGGACCGAGCCGTCGGGCTGGGTCTCGGAGTCTTCGCCCGCGTCGAAGACCCGCACGATCGCGGGATGCGCCATGCGCGACGCCGCCTGCGCCTCGAGGCGGAAGCGGGTGCGGAAGGCGTTGTCGTTCGCGAGATCGCGCGCGAGAACTTTGATCGCGACCTCGCGGCCGAGCGTCAGATCGTATCCGCGGTAGACGCTCGCCATGCCGCCGCGCCCGATGAGCTCGTCGATACGGTAGCGTCCCGACAGCACACGCGGCTCAGCAGACACTTGACTCCCTGATTCGGACCTTCAGCCAGAATAGTCGAGCCGGTGCCCTCACTCCTGCTCTTCGTCGGTGGGATCGGGGTCCGGTACGGGCGGCGCCTGGATCGCGGCACTCACTTCTTGCGAGGCGCCGGTCGTGCGCTCACCGGCGGTTCCGCCCGTGCACGTGACGGTGTAGGTCACGAGCAGGGTCGAGCCGGCGGCACCGGTCACCTGCAGGTCGGCGGAACGCTCGTTCGCGCCGAACCACGCGCTGGACTGGCCCGAGGCGGGGAACACTCCCTGCGTCGCGGTGAACTGGTATCCGCTCACGTTGCCCGTGCCCGAGGGGCAGCTGTAGCCGTCCCATCCGATCTGCACCGTGCTGCCCGCTTCGGCCGTTCCCGAGATCCGCGCCGCGGCCGGCGTGCCCATGGGCACCTGACCGGCGTACCGGGTGAGCGTGATGACCCGGTCGAACGGGACGTTGCCCATGGGGTCGACCTGGTAGACCAGGCCGACGCTCGCTTCGTCGGGCGCGGAGTCGCCGTCGACGCAGCTCACGCCGAAGCCGAGGTCGTCGAGGATCGCCGTCGCCGCTTCGCAGGTCTGGCCCGTGAGGTCAGCCGCAACGACGTTCGCCGACGTCGGCTCGGGGGTCGGCGTGTTCGCCGGAGTCGAGCGCGTCGGCGAGGGCGACGAACTCGTCGGCTCGGGTGCAGGCTCCTGATTCGCGACGAGACCCCAGATCGTGGCGCCGAGCACGAGCACGAGCAGCGCGATGAGCGCGACGAGCGGCCACGTCCACGGGCTGCGCTTGCGCTTCTCGGTGTCTTCGCCCTCGACGGCGTCTTCTTCTGTCGGAGCGGCCAGCAACCGCGTCTCGGCCGAAGTGTCGGTGCCGAGCAGCTGCGTCATGTCGTCGCCGACCGAGGTGCCCGCCGCGATCGCCGGCACGGCCGCGGCCGCGGCGACGACATCACCGCGGCGCAGGGCGGTCGCGGCACGCGCGACGGCGGCCGACGACGCCGGGCGGTCTTCGGGCTTCTTCGCGATCATCGCCATGACGAGGTTCTGCACCGGCACGGCGACGGTCGGCGGCAGCGGGGGCGGCTGCTCGTTGATCTGGGCCATCGCTATCGCGACCTGCGACTCGCCCGTGAAGGGGCGCTTGCCGGCGAGGCATTCGTAGGCGACGATGCCGAGCGAGTACGTGTCGGTCGCGGGGGACGCCGGGTGGCCCGACGCCTGCTCGGGCGAGAGGTACTGCACGGTCCCCATGACCTGGCCGGTCGCCGTCAGCGGCACCTGGTCGGCGATGCGCGCGATGCCGAAGTCGGTGATCTTGACGCGGCCGTCGGGCGTGATGAGCAGGTTGCCGGGCTTGATGTCGCGGTGCACGAGGCCGGCGGCGTGCGCTGCCTGCAGCGCGGCCGAGGTCTGCGCGACGATGTCGAGCGTCTTGTCGGTCGAGAGCGAGCCGTCGCGCTCGATGATCGTCGAGAGCGCCTCGCCGGGCACGAGCTCCATGACGAGGAACGCGCTGCCGTTCTCTTCGCCGTAGTCGAAGACGCTCGCGATGCCCTCGTGGTTCACGAGGGCCGCGTGGCGGGCCTCAGCGCGGAAGCGCTCGAGGAAGCCCGGATCCCCCATGTACTCGTCTTTGAGGATCTTGATGGCGACGGTCCGTCCGATGACGTGGTCCGTCGCTTCCCAGACCTCGCCCATGCCGCCGATCGCGATCCGCGAATCGAGCTCGTAACGGCCACCGAACGTCACACCCTGTGTCGGTCTCATCTGCCCAGCACCGCCTCCATGACCTTCTTCGCAATGGGAGCCGCGATCGCGTTCCCGCTGCCCGACTGTCCTTGACCGCCGCCGTCTTCGACGACGACCGCAACGGCCACCCGCGGATCGTCCGCGGGCGCGAAGCCCGTGAACCACAGCGTGTAGGGCCTCGCCCCGTTCTCTGCCGTCCCGGTCTTCCCGGCCACTTCGACCCCGTCTATTCTTGCACCGCTCGCGACACCCTCACTGACATTGGCCACCATCAGCGCGACCATGTCCGCCGCGATGTCCTCGTCGAGAGCACGTCGGAACTCGGTGTTCTCGAATTCCTGCTGCACCGACAGGTCGGGTCCGATGATCCGATCCACCATGCGCGGGTTCATGACGATCCCCTCGTTGGCGATGCCCGCCGACACCATCGCCATCTGCAGCGGCGTCGCCGTGACGCGGCCCTGTCCGAAGCCCGTGAGCGCCGTCTGCGCGGCGTCGAGGATGCGCGGGTCGTCCTCGTTGGGCGGGTACGACGAGGGGGTCGAGACGAGGGGCATCGCGAACGACGAGTTGAATCCGTACTTCTCGGCTTCGGCGCGCATCGCCTCGTTGCCGAGCTCGACGGCGAGCTCGGCGAACGGGATGTTGCAGCTCAGCCGCAGCGCGTCGGCGATCGTGACCGTCTCGCCGGGACCGCACGTGCCGCCCGAGGCGTTGCGCACGGTGGCGGTGGACTGCGGCAGCTGATAGATCGCGGGGTTCGGCAGCGTCGATTCGGGCGTGTAGTCGCCCGACGCGAAGGCCGCCGAGGCGGTGACGAGCTTGAAGGTGGATGCCGGTGCGTTCAGGTCGCCCGCGATCGCGCGGTTCGACAGCGGCTTGCCCGGATCGGCGACGAGCTCCGCATACACGTCGTCGACCTCGCCGGCGTTGTGCGAGGCCAGCAGGTTCGTGTCGTAGCTGGGGCTCGTGACCATCGCGAGGATGCGGCCGGTCGAGGGCTCGATCGCGATGATCCCGCCCTGCAGGTCGCCGAGCGCTTCGTACGCGGCCGCTTGGACGGCGGCATCCATCGACAGCGCGACGTCGGAGCCGCGGGGCGGCTGTCCCGAGATGATGCGATCCAGGCGCGAGAGGAACTGCGAACCGGCCGTGCCGCTGAGCTCCTGGTTCATCGCGGCCTCGATGCCCGTCGATGAGCCGAGGACGGGGTTGATGTAGCCGGTGACGGGCGCCCACATGGCGGCATCCGTGTAGACGCGCTGCCAGCTGTACAGGTCGCCCGAGGGCACCGATCGGGCGATCGCCGATCCGCTCGCGATGATGGCGCCGCGCTGCACCTCGTACGAGTCGTACAGCGCACGGCGGTTCGCGGCGTTCTCGGCGAGCTCGTCGGCCTGGACGATCTGGATCCAGCTCGTCGAGGCGAACAGCCCCACGAACATGAGCAGCATCAGGATGCTGAGCCGGCGCAGTTCTTTCGTCACAGGTCGCACCCCCTCGGTACACGACGCCCACTGGTGCCTGAGGAGGTCGCGAAGCGACCGTATCGACGGGTCGTCACCCGATCACCACCCTCGGCCGGGAGCGCACGGAGTCCGAGATGCGCAGCAGCAGGGCGACGATGATCCAGTTCGCGATGAGCGAGGACCCGCCCGCCGCGAGGAAGGGCGTCGTGAGGCCCGTGAGCGGAATGAGACGCGTCACGCCGCCGACCATGATGAACACCTGCAGCGCGATCGTGAAGGACAGCCCCGTCGCGAGCAGCTTGCCGAAGTCGTCTTGACCGGCGAGCCCGATGCGGATTCCGCGACTGGTGAAGACCATGTAGAGGCACAGGATCGCGAACACCCCCACGAGACCGAGTTCTTCGCCGAGCGCCGGCAGGATGTAGTCGCTCTCGGCGACGGGCGTGAGATACGGCCGTCCCTGGCCGAGTCCCGTGCCGACGAGCCCGCCCTGCGCGAGTCCGAAGATGCCGGTGACCAGCTGGAAGCTCGAGTTGTCCATGAGGTCGGGGTTGAAGGCATCCAACCAGATCGTGAAGCGTGTGCCGACGTACGGCAGCAGGCGGGATGCCACGAACGCGCCCGCCGCCGCCAGCACGACGCCGATGATGACCCAGCTCGTCTTGCCGGTTGCGACGTAGAGCATCGCGACGAACATGCCGAAGATGAGCAGGCCCGTGCCGAGGTCGCGCTGCATGACGATGATGCCGAGCGAGATGAGCCACAGCACGATGAGCGGACCGAGCTCGCGCGCGCGCGGCCACGTGACGCCGAGGAACCGCTTGCCGACCGAGGTCAGGCTCTCGCGTGTGCGCACGAGGTAGCCGGCGAAGAAGATCGCGAGGCAGATCTTCGCGAGTTCGCCGGGCTGGAAGGTGAACAGCCCCACGTCGACCCAGACGTCGGCGTTGCCGCCGCCGCTCAGTCCCGGCACGATCGGCAGGATGAGCAGCAGGATCGCGACGAACCCGAAGATGTACGTGTAGCGGAAGAGCACGCGGTAGTTGCGCAGCAGGATCACGACGGCGATCGCGAGCACGAGCGCGATCGCCGCCCACGCGAGCTGACGCGTCGAGAACGCGCCCCACCCAGTGCGGTCCCAGTGCAGATCGAGTCGATAGATCATGGCGAGCCCGAGGCCCGTCAGCAATGTGGCGATCGGCAGCACGAACGGGTCGGCGTCGCGGGCGCGCAGGCGCAGCACGATGTGGATCGCGAGCACGAGGACCGTCAGCACGCCGCAGTAGACGAGGAACGAGCTGTCGATCGTGCCCTGAGCACCCAGCTGCACGAGCGCGACGGCCGATCCGTTGATGACGAAGGCGAAGACGAGCAGTGCGAGCTCGCGGTTGCGCTGCATCTGCGGCACGCGGATGCGCCGCAGAGCCCGCACGACGGCGGTATCGGCGGTCACCGCCTGCGTGTCGGCGCTCATGGCGCGTCTCCTTCGGAAATCGTGATCGATGAGACGATGCTGCGTGCGCGGTCGAGCGAGTCGGCCGAGATCGTCTGCTCGATCCTTTCGCGCGTGAAGGCCGAGAGCGAGTCGAGCTCGATGCCGGTGTCTTCATAGGGCGTCGAGAGGGTGATCGGACCGATCGTCTGCTGGATGCCCCGGAAGATCACGACCGTGTCCTCGTCGGCCCCGACATAGAACCGCGTCTGCGTCCACTGGTAGGCGCCGAAGGTGCCGGCTGCGAGCAGCCCCAGCACGAGAACGAGGCCGACGATCCAGCCGAGCCGGCGGCGACGCGCACGACGGCGGTCCTCCTCGATGAGCTCTTCGAGGAACTCCGCCGCCGGTTCGAAGTGCGTCGGCTCGTTCGCCGCCTGGCGTCCCACGTGCAGCCAGCTCGTGCGTCCGGGGCGCGCGGCGGGCACCTCGATGCCGATCGGGTTCGACGCCGACCCCACGATCGTGGCGGTTCCCGAGAAGAGCGGATGCTGCCCCCCCACGTCGACGAGCACGATCGTGACGTTGTCGGGCGCTCCGCCGTCGAGCGCCTGCTTGAGCAGCTGATCCGCCGTGCGGCCGGGGGCATGACCGAGACCGAGCACTTTGGCCAGGTGCGCGTCGTCGACGACGCCGGACAGACCGTCCGAGCAGAGCAGCCAGCGGTCGCCCGGCAGCGTCGGCATGACGAAGGTGTCGATCTCCGGCTCGGTCGCCATGTCGCCGAGCACGCGCATGAGCACGGAGCGACGCGGGTGGTAGCGGGCCTCTTCGGGCGTGATGCGCCCCGAGTCCACGAGTCTCTGCACGAACGTGTGGTCGGTCGTGATCTGGGTGAGCGCGCCGTCGCGATACAGGTAGATGCGCGAATCGCCGATGTGCGCGATGACGGCGTAGTCGTCGACCATGACGAGCGCACTCACGGTCGTGCCCATGCCGGCGAGCTCGGGGCGCACGTGCACCGTGTCGATGAGCTCGACCGCGGTGTCGGCGATCGCTTCGCGCAGGGCCTCCTCGGCCTCGGGCGGAGAGGTGAACGGCTGGTCGACGGCCTCAAGCCGGGCGACGGCGAGGCTCGACGCGACGTCTCCTCCGGCGTGACCGCCCATGCCGTCGGCGACGACGAACAGGTTCGGTCCGGCGTAACCGGAGTCCTGGTTGTTGGAGCGCACCTTGCCGGTGTGCGAGATCGCGGTGCTCGAGCCTTGGAAGACCATGCGCTCGGAGACTACTTCCTCAGCTCGAACGTCGTCGCGCCGACCTTGATGGGCGCGCCGAGCGTCACCGGCACCGGGGTCGTGACGCGATTGCCGTCGTGCCAGGTGCCGTTGGTCGAGTCGAGGTCCTGCAGCATCCACTGGTCGCCCCACAGCACGAGACGCGCGTGGTGACTCGACGTGTAGTCGTCGCGCACGACGAGGCCCGATTCGCTCGACCGGCCGATCGTGAGCGGTTCGGACCCGAGGGCGAGCTCGAGGCCGGCCTTGGGTCCGCTCGTGATGACGATGCGTTCCGCTGTTTCGGTCGTGGCGGGGCCGCCCTGGGACGGCCGGCCCTTCGCGGGAGGGGGAACGGGGGCGGTGACCTGTGCCGCGGCCGGCGGGGCACCCGCGGCCATTGCGGCCTCGGGCATCTTCCGCACCTTGACCCCGAAAAGATCGGCCCGCAGCGAGTACACGACGGCGAAGACGAAGAACCAGAGCAGAAGGAGGAAGCCGATGCGCAACAGCAGCAGGGTCAGTTCGCTCACGGCAGCGGTCCCTGTTCTCTCACGTCGAAGGCGCGTGTGACATCGCGCGGGGGCGTCGACGTCGTCGGCGGTGTCGCCTGCGCGACCACGCGGAACACGATATCGGTTCGCCCGATCCGCACGGTCGAGTCCGGCGTCAGCGCGGCTTCGGTCACCTTGTGACCGTTGAGCAGGGTGCCGTTGGTCGACTTCAGATCGCGCACCATCGCGCGCTCGCCGTCCCACAGGATCTCGACGTGCTTGCGGCTCGTCCCCGTGTCGGAGATCGTGATGTCGGCGTCGCTGCCGCGGCCGATGACCGTGCGGGACTTCGTCAGGGGATGACGGCGTCCGTCGATGTCGAGCACGCCGCGCCACGCGACCCGCCCCTGCGCCGTCGAAGACTCGACACGCAGGGTTCCGGTCGACTGATGGTCGTCGCGCTCGAGAGTGATCGAGACCGGGCCGGCGAAGGAGTATCCCTGCTTCTTCGCGTGCTTCTGCACGAGTGCCTGCAGCTCGTCGTCGAGCGATGCCCCCAGCGCCGCCATCTTGTCTTCGTCGGTCGGCGCGAGGTGCACGGCGAACGTGTTGGGGGCGAGGATGCGGTCGCGACTGACCACGGCCGCCTTTTTGTCGAGCTCGCTGCGCAGTGCGGAGGCGATCTCGACCGGCTGGATGCCGCTGCGGAAGGTCTTCGCGAACGCGCTGTTCACGGCGCGCTCGAGACCCTTCTCGAAGCTGTCAAGTAGTCCCACGGAGCTCCTCGGACGGGGGTGCTTGGTTGCTACATGCTAGTTGCACACGCTGGAGGTTCCCGGATTCGACCGGATTCCGGGGGCGCGTGGTGCGCGTGATATCCTCGCTGAGTTGAGTGTGACGTCTTCGGATGATGCATCTCGCGCGAGTGGCGGAATAGGCAGACGCGCTGGCTTCAGGTGCCAGTGCCCGAAAGGGCGTGGGGGTTCAACTCCCCCCTCGCGCACGAAATGGAATGGCCCCCGAAAGGGGGCTTTTCCATTTCTTCGCCCGGTGTCCCTACATCCACTTCTGTCGTTTGAAGATGAGGTACAGCACCAGCGCGAACGCGACCATGCCGCCGATGGCGAGGGGGTAGCCGAAGGTCCAGTGCAGCTCGGGCATGCTGTCGAAGTTCATGCCGTAGACCGCGCCGATCAGCGTCGGTGCGAAGAGGATCGCGGCCCAGCCGGAGATCTTCTTCATGTCCTCGTTCTGTCGCTGTGCGACGAGGGTGCCGTTGACGGTGAGGATCTGCGAGAGCGATTCGCGGAGTTCGCCGACGTGCGCGTCCGCGCGGCTGAGATGGTCTGCGACATCCTGCAGATAGGTCTTCAGCGGTTCGGGGATGCCGTAGTGGTCGAAGCCCCTCTGCAGCGCGGCGAGGACTTCGACGAGTCCGGACGTCGCCTGCTGAAGGTCGATGACCTCCTCGCTCAACCGGTAGATGCGTTCGGTGACGGAGGCGTCCCCGCTGAAGACCTGGCGCTCGATCTGGGCCTTGTCGATGGCGAGACCGCGCAGCACGGGGGTGTAGCCGTCGACGATGGCGTCGAGCAGACGATAGACGACGGCCTCCGGGCCGTGGTGCAGCAGGTGCTCGTCGTCGAGAAGCGCGTGGCCGCCATGCTCGGCGGTTCCCGAGGCGCCGTCGGCATCGAGCCCGTCGATCCAGCGGCCGTCCTGGCAGAACACGGCGACCGCCTTGGGTCGGAGGAGGATGTGGAACTCGGCGAAGTCGACATCCTCCGTCGCGTCGATGTACCACGCTGATCGGACGACGAGGAACAGCGCATCATCGTGCCGCTCGATCTTCGGCCGTTGTCCCGCCTGAAGGAGGTCCTCGACGAGCAGCGGATGGAGCCGCCAGCTGGTCGCGAGCTCCGCGATGTCTTCGGCTGTCGGCTTCGGGTACAGCAGGAGTGCCGTCCGATTCGCGTGCCCGTCGATGTACTCCTGGGCGTCTGCGACGCTCGTGTCGCTCGGGGCCCGCACGAGGTGCCCGTCATCGACATAGCGGGTGTGGCGCGTCGTGCTCAGGCCATGCGCGGGCGAAGTGGTGGGGGCTCGGTGCCGGAAGACGCCGGGACGGCGGTGATGCGCTTCATCTTGCCGTGGTTGCACCATTCCTGGCCCCTTCCCTCCTCCCGAGTATGTCGCACGCGGCATCGACCACCCTGGCGGGCGCCGGTCAGACGCCGTCGAGGGTCGGGGGGAGGACGAAGAGGATCTCTTCGGCGTCGCGGTCGAGGGCGGGCGCGCGCGTGATCGTGCGCGAGACCTCGGTGAAGCCGTTGCGCTCCAGCACGGCGACGGCGCCGGCGTTGTGCGCAGCGACGCGGGCGAACAGCGGACGCAGCGGTTCGCGTGAGACGAGGATGCGCAGCGCTTCGGATGCCACCCCTCTTCCCCACGCGTGACGCGCGGTCCAGAAGGTGACCTCGCGCTCGCCGTCGACGGTGAAGGCCGCCACCGTGCCGGCGAAGCCGCCGTTCTCGGTCACGACGGCCAAGAGCACATCGTCGGCGGCGCGTTCGCGAGCGATCCACGCGTCGAACGCGGCGCGGTCCTCCGGGTCCTCCGCGGTGAAGGCCGCGAGGGCGGCACCCTCGGGGTCGCTCATCATCGTGAAGACGGCGTCGAGGTCGTCGTCGTCGAGATCACGCAGCTCGATGTGGTTCACGGCCCCACCGTATCCAGCGTCGCGCCTTACGAGAACCCGTGCAGCTCTCGCACGAGCGATTCGGCGAGAACGCCGTCGCGCGCGGCGATCGCCTCTCGCAGCCTCTCGTACGACGCCGTGCGCTCGACGGGGCATGCGATGAACGGATGCCACGCCGCGAGGTTTCGCCGGATGACCGTCTCCGCCTCGCGCAGCACGGTGAGGAAGACGACGTTCCCGGTGGCCGTGACGACGAACTGGAAGAAAGCCGTCGTGGCGTGCATGACGCCCGCGTGATCGTCGGCCCGCGACGCCGACACGACGTCGCCCACCAGACCGACGGCGCTCGCGAGCGCGTCGTCGTCGATCCGGCCGAGCGCGATCCGCAGGCAGTTTCCGAGCATGTAGGCGACGAACTCGTCGGTGTCCCCGAGGAACTCCGGATCGGGCACGGAGACGCGTGTGTAGCGGTTCGGTGCGATCTCGACGAGACCGATGCGCTCGAGGCGTTGCAGCGCTTCGCGCACGGGGGTCCGCGAGACACCGAGGCTCCCGGCGAGCTCCTGATCGCGCAACCGTTGACCCGGTCGGAGGGTGCCGTCGAGGATCGCCTCGCTGAGGGTCGCGTAGACCTCATCGCCGAGCACCGTTGCGCGCGGGCGGAGCGGAAGCAGAGGGGTGGCCATCACTGCGCCAAGTGTACGTCCGGTGCGCGGGGAGGGCGCCGCTTCTGCAGCGCCGGTAAATCGGTAGAGTGTGGATGTCGCGCTTCGGCGTGACGTATCCGGGGGGATCCGTCGACGCCCGGGCTTTGAGCTCCGCTCGGCCCGGGCGTCCGATGGCGTCTGCAACATTTGTGTCACGCTAATCCCGCGTGTCGGCGCTCTTCGTTAGCGTGTCAATCGACCCGCGCAGGTCGCGCGAGCACGCAAGGAACGGCATTTCATGAGCACGCAAGGTACTGTCAAGTGGTTCAACTCGGAGAAGGGCTTCGGCTTCATCGCTCCCGACGAGGGCGGCGCTGACGTCTTCGCGCACTACACCGCCATCGAGTCGAGCGGCTACCGTTCGCTCGAGGAGAACCAGCGCGTCGAGTTCGAGATCGCGCAGGGCCCCAAGGGCCTGCAGGCGGAGAACATCCGCCCCGTCTGACTCGCGGATGCGCGGCGCGGCGATGTCGCGCCGCGCATCCTCAGACGATGTTCACGTGCTGCGGTCTCCGCGCACGAGTTCCAGGCCTGCTCCTGCGAACTGGCGCAGTGTCGCGTCGGGGAGGAAGGCGCGGGTCAGGCCCGCGCCGATGCGGGTGAGGTCGCTCTCGTCACGGAACAGCAGGTGCATCGTCTCGTAGCGCGGGTGGAACTTCTCCTTGAACCGGTGCAGCGAGCGAAAACCGTACACCGGCTCGAGTGCCTCAGCGAGACGTTCGGACAGCACGGCGATGGCGCCGGCATCCGGCGGATAATCGTGAGCGAGCGGCGCTCCCGACAGTGACATGATCTCGGCGCCCTCTTCGGAGAAGAGCTTCGCCGACGCGCCGATCAAGAATTCCATGACGGGACCGAAGCCGCCCTCACGGCGTCGCATGAGGTCGAGCGTCCAGCCGCGCACGCGTCCGTCATCCCCGTATACGGGCAGCCACGAGAGGAACCCGTCGACGTCGCCCTGCGGGGACATCGCGAGCGCGACGCGCACTTCGGGATCCTCGGCCTCGGTGAGGGTTCCGAGCGTGAAGCCCATCTCGGGAAGTCCCTTGTCGCCGACCCACATCTCCGAGATCGCGCGGAGCTGCTGGCGGATGCCCCACGGCTCGTCGACGAGTCGCGTCATCCGGAAGGTGATCTCCTCGCGCTCGGCGCGGTTCAGCGCGCCGCGCACGGCGGCCCAGGCCTTGCCCGTGAACGCGAGACCGGGAAGATCGACGATCGTGTCGTCGGCGACGACGAGGCTGCGCCATCCCTCGGGCACGGCGTCGCGCGTCGCGTCGCTCGCGCTGAAGAAGCAGGGCGCGAGGCCCGCCGCTTCCGCCGCGGCGATGAACTCGCGGACGCTCTCGGGTCGGGATGCCACCGGGCCGAGCGGATCCGCGAGGGCGAGGGCGACGCCGGCGCGGCGCTGGTACGCCACGATTCCGCGCGACGTTCGGGCGTAGGTGTTGCCGTCCCACGTCGTCATCCAGGAGAGGGTCCCCCCGCCGTGTGTGCGGAGCATCTCCTTCACGTCGTCGACGTCGGGCGCCGGTGCCTGTCCGATCCGCGACGTGCGGCGGGAGCGGAAGGCGCCGCGCACGGAGATCAGATAGACGAGCAGAAGCAGCCAGAGGATGCCGCTTGCGAGGGCCAGTTCGGTCTCGGCGTCGATGAGGCCTTCGATGTGCGCCTGCGTCGTGATGATGATCGCGACGAGCACGAGGGCGCCGACGAGGATGTTGAACGTCGCCAGAACGAGACTGAGGATCCACGCCCAGCGGCGGCCCCTGCGCAGGAAGTGGGCGATGACGCCGATCACCACGACGTCGATCGCGACGTCGATGAACCCGCCCGACGCGGGTTCCGTGCCGCCGAAAGGCCCGTTCGTGGGCACGAGCAGCGTGATGATCTCGATCGTGCCGAGCACGATGACCGCGATGAAGGCGACGAGCCGCTGCTCGCGCACGGTCTGCCGCTGCAGGCGCAGCGAGCGGTCGGCGAACAGCACGAGAAGAACCGCGAGAGTGTGCTCGAGGTCGGCCAGATTTCCCCAGAACAGCATCGCGACGAAGATGAACGACAGCAGCACGAGCCACCCCCGTACGCGCCACGGCGGTGCGAACAGGCCGATCGCCGCCGCGATGCACGCCATCGTGCCCCCGGATGCACCGACGTCGGTCAGCGCAGCCTCGGTCTGCGCCCATTCCCACTGTGCGAAGGAGAAGAGCCACAGCAGCAGCGCCGAGGCGAAGATGGCGAAGAGCTGACCGACCCAGAAGTACGCGAGCGCGACGACGGACCCGCGCTTGTACTCCAGGTACGCCATGCCCCAGAAGCCGCCGATCGTGAAGAGGTACACCCAGGGCTGATTGACGAAGAACGTGCCCGTCAGCGGCGTCCACCACAGCCCCTCGCTGAAGGCCGGCAGGCCATAGCCGACGCGCTCGAACAGGGCCGTGTCTTCGAACGGCGACCACAGGCCCGCGAAGACCACGCCGACCGCGAGGATCAGCCCGATGAGCGTCAGCGTCGCCGGAATGCGCCGGACGAACGTGAGGACGAGCGTCAGCGGAGTCGTTCTCGTAGCGGCATCCATGCCTTCACGATAGCGAGCGGGGCGCGGACGCCCCGGCGAGCCGATCGTGATCGGCGAGGGCCTTGGCGTCTTTGGCGTCGCGCATCGCGCGGCGCGCGGCGTCGAGCGCTGCGACCGGGTCGGCGGACTGTCGCGCGTTCGCGAGTTCGGCCTGTGCCGACAGCAGTCGTGTGCGGGCCTCCGCCCCGGCGCGGGCGCGCGTGACGGATGCTTCCGCTGCGACGAGCGCGGCGCGCGCGGCCGCGAGCGTCCCGGGCAGGGCGGTGCGAGCGCCGCGCAGCCGCTGCTGCGCCGTCCAGGCGTCGCCGAGGGCGAGGTCGAGCCGACCGCGCAGGCGCGCGATGGCGTCGACCGAACGGGTGGGGTGACGCGCGGCATCCGTCTCGAGGTCCGACAGCGCTGCGTCGATGGCGCGCAGTTCGGCTCCGAGCCGCGCGGCGGCGTCGGGGTCGAGGCGCACCCGCGTCGTCAGCGCACCGCGCACGGCGTTGCGGGCCGACTCGAACTCGCCGGGCAGGGCGAGCGCCGCCTGATGCACGAGCCGGTGCGATTCTTCGAGGGCGCGCGCGTCCGTCTCGGCGGCGCGCAGCCGGCGCTCGGCGGCGGCCAGATCGGCCAGGGCCGAACGGGTGGGGTCCTGCGCGTCCGCGGCGGCCCGGGCGAGCAGGTGCTCCACCTCGTCAGCGCCCTCGGTCGCCGCTCGGGCGGAGCGGGCCGCCGCCGCCCACTCGCCCTCGGCGAAACGGGCCGACAGGTCCGCGACGAGCGCATCGGGGTCACCCATCGTGGTGCGCAGCTCGCGCAGGCGTGCCCGCGCCGCCTCGACCTGGGTCTCGGCCGACACGTGCGCCTTCGTCCAGGCGGCGTGGTCGGCGCGAGCCGCCTCGACGCCCGCGAGAGCCGCCGTCGCACGGCGCTCGATCCGTGTCGCGGCCCGGCGCATCTCGTCGGGGGCGACCGTGTCGCCGGTGAGCGCGCGGTATTCCTCGAACGATGCGTCGCGCACGTGCTGCGCAGTCATGCGCGCTCGCCGCAGTGAGGCCGGCGCGCCTCCGCCGTACAGCGCGCCCGACAGGCCCACCTCGAGATCGAGCTCGTCGACGGCATCGTCGAGCCGGACCAGCACCGCGCCCGCCCGTCCGCGCACCTGTTCGGCGGCAGCGCGGGCTCGCGGCGACCGCTGCGCGCGCCGCAGGGCCCACGCGGCGGCGACGACGCCGAGCGCCGCGGCCCCGAACACGACGAGGGCGGGGATCATCCAGCCCAGCGGCTCAGTCATCGGCGGAGTCGACCAGAAGCAGGGCGCGCAGTGCCGCGACATCGTCGACGACCTTTGCCGCGCCGTCGGCCTCGTGCGGCCAGCTGAAGCCCCAGCGCACGAAGATGACCGGCACGTCGTGGTCGGCTGCGCCCTCGATGTCGTGGTGCCGATCGCCGATGAGCACGGGACGGCTCGTGTCGACGCCGAGCTCTCGCAGGCGCCGCAGGGCTTCGCCCACGACGTCCGACTTCGTCGCGAGCGTGCGTTCATCGGGCGTCGCGCCGACGAGGGTGCGCACGTGCGAGGCGAGGCCGAAGTGCTCCATGAGCGCGATGACCTGGATCTCGGGCTTGGATGACGCGGTGGCCTGCGGGACGCCGATCGCTGCGAGGTCGGCGATCAGCTCGGCCATGCCGGGGATGAGCGTGGCGCCCGAGGTGTAGCCCTCGCGGTGCGCCAGCTCCCGGTAGAACTCGACGGCCTCTGCGGCTTCGGCGGGGCTCATGCCGACGTTGTCCTGGAACGAGTCGAACTGCGGCGGACCGATCCAATGCGCGAGCTCGTCGCGCGTCGGGGGTGTGCGACCGAAGTGCTCGAGCGTGATCGTGAGCCGGCGCAGGATGCCCTCGGACGCGTCCACGATGGTTCCGTCGACGTCCCACAGGACGCAGCTCCACGGTGGTCGGCTCGGCATACGAACCACCCTAGGTGTCAGAACAACCGGGGTGCGCCGGACTCGATGCCCTTCATGCCCTCGTAGTCCAGCGTGACGCAGCGGATGCCGCGGTCGGTGGCGAGCACGCGGGCCTGCGGCTTGATCTCCTGCGCCGCGAAGACGCCCGACACGGGGGCGAGGTGCGGGTCGCGTCCGAGCAGCTCGAGGTAGCGCGTCAGCTGTTCGACCCCGTCGATGTCGCCGCGGCGCTTGACCTCGACCGCGATCGTGCCGCCGGCGGGATCGCGCAGCAGAAGATCGACGGGGCCGATCGCGGTGGGGAACTCGCGCCGCACGAGCGACACGCCGTCGCCGAGGACATCGACCTGTTCGGCGAGCAGGCGCTGCAGGTCTGCTTCGACGCCGTCCTTCTGCAGCCCCGGATCGATGCCGAGTTCGTGCGACGAGTCGTGCACGATCTCGTAGATGCGCACGAGTAGCGAGTCACCCGACTTGGCGTGCGTGACGCGCCAGTGCTCGAGCACGCCCGCGCTCGCCGAGTCCTCGTCGGGGATCTCGACCGTCAGGGCGCACGGCGGCGACATCCAGTTGAGCGGCTTGTACGAGCCGCCGTCCGAGTGCACGAGCAGCGAGCCGTCGCCCTTGTGCACGAGCAGGCGCGTCGCGAGGGGCAGGTGCGCGTTGAGTCGACCGGTGTAATCCACGGAGCAGCGGGCAATGACAAGACGCACCCGACGAGCCTAATGCCGCTGCCGGCGGGGTTCGTCAGACGCCGATCCCGTCGAACAGTCCGAGTTCGACGGCGGCGCTGCGCGCGACGAGAAAGCCGAGGATCCCGATGATCCACGCCGTCGCGCTCGCCGCGGGGGCGGCCGAGGCCTGACCCCGCGGGCACCGGCGGCCGCGGCCGCGCCGACCCGGGGGATGCGCCGTCAGTGCCCGGCGCCGACCCGCGACCCGGCGATGGGCTTGGCGGCACCCGAGGCGAGGCCCGACAGAACGATGAGTCCGACGAGGATCCACAGGGTCGGCAGCAGGCCGACCTGATGACTGATCCAGCCGAGCACGGGCGGCCCGCAGAGGAAGGCCACGTAGCCGATCGTCGCGGCCGCGCTCACCGACGCCGCCGCCCTGGTGGGGTCGTCAGCCGCCGCAGACATGCCGAGGGGGAAGCCGAGCGACGCACCGATGCCCCACAGCGCGACGCCGACGAGGGCGAGCGGCAGGTTCGGGGCGAGGATGAACAGGGTGAGCCCGCCGGCCGCGGCGATGGCGAGGATGCGCAGCGTCCAGACCCGCCCGAAGCGGTCGACGAGCGGACCGCCCACGGCGCGCACGACCGTCATCGCGACCGAGAACACTGTGAGGGCGATCGCGCCCTGCGCCTCGGTGCCGGCGTGCCCGTCGACGACGGCGAGGGGCAGCCAGTCGTTGGCGCCGCCCTCGGCGAAGGCCATGCCGAGCATGATGAGTCCGATGAAGTAGATGCGCGGCTCGCGCCAGACGGCCAGGGCCGCGGTGAGCCGTTCGCGGCGCGACCCGCGCGCGTCGTCGGCGCCGACGACCTCGCCGCGCGTGCGCCGCGGGACGAATCGCACGGCGACGGCGGCCGTGGCGACGACGATCGCCCCGAGGCTCCACAGGTGCGCGGCGACACCGACCCCCCACGCGGTCATGCCGACGCCGATGCCGGCTCCAGCGACCGTGCCGAGACTGAACAGCGCGTGGAACAGCGGCATCATGGTGCGCCCGAGCCCCTGCTCGTTGGCGGCGCCCTCGACGTTCATCATGATGTCGGTGGCGGCCATGCCGAAGCCCATCACCGCGAGCC
This sequence comes from Microbacterium sp. NPDC055357, assembly GCF_053644835.1. NCBI lineage: Bacteria > Bacillati > Actinomycetota > Actinomycetes > Micrococcales > Microbacteriaceae > Microbacterium > Microbacterium sp. NPDC055357. The sequence continues at coordinate 209,795 of NZ_JBSHLZ010000003.1, forward strand.
CGACCGCCGTGACGGAGTAGGAGGGCACGACGTCGACCCCCACTCCCACGATGGCCAGGCCCACCCCGAAGGTCACGAGACCGGCGAGCAGGCCGCGGCGCGCGCCCCACTGCGCCAGCACGAGGTTGGCGAGCGAGAGTCCGACGAGCGACGCGGCGCCCAGGACGAACAGCAGGATGCCGACCTGGAAGTCGTTGATCGCCAGCCCTGCCTTGACCGACGGGATGCGCGATGCCCACGTGGCGAACCCGAGCCCCGTCGCGAAGAAGATCGCGAAGATCGCGTTGCGCCAGTTGACCAGTTCGCGACGGGCGGGCGTGATCTTCATCGGAATACTGTATCGAATCGTTTCGACGCGAGGGGGCGTCAGGCTACGATCGGTCGGACATGAGCACGCGTCGCCCGACCATCGCCGACGTCGCGCGCGAGGCAGGCGTCTCGCCGTCGACGGCCTCGGTCGTGTTCAGCGGCAAGACCCCCGTCTCGGACGCCACCCGCGGACGCGTGCTCGATGCGGCAGAGCGACTCGGGTACACCGGACCCGACCCGCGGGCGGCCTCGCTGCGCACGGGGCGCTCGGGCATCGTCGGCGTCGTCTTCGAAGAGCATCTGGGCACGGCGTTCCTCGATCCGGTCAAGACCCTCACGATGGACGGCCTGGCCGACGGCGTGGCGGGGCTCGGCGCGGGACTGCTGCTGCTGCGCGATCACGCCGATCCCGCTGCCGTCGGACCGTCGCTCACGACGGCGCCGATCGACGCGGCCGTCCTGATCGGCTGCAGCGGGCTGCTGCGGGAATCCCTCGACGTCGTCCGCTCCCGCGGCATCCCGGTCGTCGTGATCGAGGGCGATGCCGGCGCGGGGGTGCCGCGCATCGGGCTCGACGATCGCGAGGCGCAGCGCCACGCCGCGAGCCACGTGCGCGGCCTCGGCCACACCGACGTCCGGATCGTCACGCTCCCCGTCCGACCCGGGTGGACCGGCGGCTGGATCGCGCCCGACATCCGCATCGTGATCGAGGTGACGCGGGACCGTCTCGCCGGTGCGCGCGACGTGTTCCCGGATGCCGCCGCCTACTCGGCAGCAGCGAGCTCGATCGACGAGGGGCTCGTGGCCGGGAGGGCGATCTTCGCCGACGCGCGGCCGACCGCCGTCATCGCGCAGAGCGATCTTCTCGCGGCGGGCATCATCCGTGCCGCCGAGGAAGCGGGGCTGCGCGTGCCGGAGGACGTCAGCGTGACGGGCTTCGACGGGATCGTGGTCGACGGGCTCGCGCCCTACGTGCTCACCACGCTCGTTCAGCCGGCGACCGAGAAGGGGCGCAGCGCCGGACGCGCCGTCGCCGCTCTGCTCGAGGGCCGCGAGGCGGCATCCCTGCGCTTCACCTGCGTGTTCCGCGAAGGGAACACGACCGCGATCGCGCGGGCCTGAATCGCACAATGCGGTTCGGGGACGAATCTCGCGCCGTTAGACTTGACCGACACTTCGATCGCCCCAGCCGCCCGCGGGAACACCCCGCCCGACGACTCTGAGGAGGGCCGCCCTTGCTGCTCATCCTCGGCGCGTTCGCGATCGTCCCGATTCTGCTGCCGTGGCTCGTGCACCGCATCGGTCCCCGCGCGTTCTTCGCTGCGGCGCTGTTGCCGACCGGCGCGTTCGTCCACGCGGCGCTGCAGGCGCCGACGGTGCTCGCCGGAGGAATTCCGTTCGAGGCATACGACTGGATCCCGTCGCTCGGGATCGTCCTGTCGTTGCGGATGGACACCCTCTCGTGGGTCATGACGCTCATCGTGACGGGCGTCGGCGCGCTCGTGATGTTCTACTGCCGGTGGTACTTCGCGGGCAAGAGCGAGGGCCTCGGCCAGTTCTGCGCCGTCCTGCTCGCGTTCGCCGGAGCGATGTACGGGCTCGTGCTCACGGACGATCTCGTCGTGCTCGTGATGTTCTGGGAGCTCACGAGCGTGCTGTCCTACCTGCTGATCGGCTACTACAACAGGCGCGGTGCGAGCCGTCGAGCCGCCCTGCAGGCGCTGCTGGTGACGACGCTCGGCGGGCTGGTCATGCTGATCGGCGTCGTGCTGCTGGTCGTCCACGCCGGGACCTCGAGCATCTCTCTGATCCTCGCCGAGGCGCCCACCGGCGCCCTCGTGAACACGGCGCTCGTGCTGATCCTCGTCGGCGCGCTGAGCAAGTCCGCGATCTTCCCGTTCCACTTCTGGCTGCCCGGCGCCATGGCCGCCCCGACGCCGGTCAGCGCCTACCTGCACGCGGCGGCGATGGTGAAGGCGGGCATCTACCTCATCGCCCTGTTCGCGCCGATCTTCGCGATGGCTCCGACGTGGCGCCCGATCGTCATCAGCCTGGGCGTGTTCACGATGCTGCTCGGCGGCATCCAGGCGCTGCGCGAGACCGACCTCAAGCGCATCCTCGCGTTCGGCACGGTGAGCCAGCTGGGACTGCTGACGCTCGTGCTCGGCTACGGCACGCGGGATGCGGCGCTGGCAGGCCTCGCCCTGCTCATCAGCCACGCCCTGTTCAAGTCGTCGCTGTTCCTCATCGTCGGCGTGATCGATCGACAGCTGTCGACGCGCGACATCCGCGAACTGAGCGGTGTCGGCCGCCAGGCGCCCGCGCTCGCGACCGCCGCGATCGTCGCGGTCTCGTCGATGGTCGGCATGGTCCCCACGATCGGCTTCGTCTCGAAAGAGGGCGCGCTCGCGGGCCTGCTCTACGAGGCGACGGCGGGAGAGGCGTGGGGCATCGTCGCCCTCGTGGGCATGTCACTGGGCTCCGCCGTCACCGCCGCCTACGGCATCCGCTTCATCTGGGGCGCGTTCTGGACGAAGAAGGAGCCCGTGTCCGTTCCGGCGGACGCCGATGGTCCGCGCGGGGCCTCGCGGAGCGCACGCCGCTCCGACGCCGTCGCGATGCCGCGTACGGAGTGGCCCCATCCGCCGGTCGGCTTCGTGCTCGCTCCAGCTCTCCTTGCCGCGCTGACGCTCATCACCGGCCTGGCGGCACCGTTCCTCGACCTCGCCCTGTCGGGCTACGCCGATCTGGCGCCGCGGGCGACACCGGGGATCACACCGCCCGCGGACGTCGCGCACCTCGCCCTGTGGCACGGCTTCGAACCGGCGCTGTGGATCTCGATCGGCACGCTCGTGTTCGGGTTCCTGCTGTTCTGGGTCACCAAGCGCGGATGGACGCGACGGGTGCTGCCCTTCACGGCGGCCGACGTCTACAACGGCGTGCTGCGCGGTGTCGCACGACTGTCTGTGCTGACGACGAGCCTGACCCAGCGGGGATCCCTTCCCGTGTACGTCGGCACGATCTTCGTCGTGCTCATCGCCGCCGAGACGACGGCGCTCGTCATGGGCGGGGACTGGGTCATCAGCATCGACGGGTGGCACACGCCGATGCAGCTCGTCGTCGCGCCCCTCATGATCATCGCCGGCATCATCGCGGTGCGCGCCCGCAAGCGGTACACGGGCGTCGTTCTCGTCTCGGTCACCGGCTTCGGCATGGTCCTGCTGTTCGGCACGAGCGGTGCTCCCGATCTCGCCCTGACCCAGATCCTCGTCGAGACGGTGACCCTCATCGCCTTCGCCCTCGTGCTGCGACGCATCCCCTCGCGCATGGGCGAGCACAACGCCTCGGTGCAGCCGGTGATCCGTGCGGTCCTGGCCATCGCGGTCGGTCTCACGATGGCCGCGGTCGCACTCATCGCGACCGGCGCGCGCGACTACCTGCCCATCTCGACCGAGTTCCCCGACCTCGCGTACGACATCGGTCACGGTCAGAACGTCGTCAACGTCGCCCTCGTCGATCTGCGCGGGTGGGACACGATGGGCGAACTGTCGGTGCTCATCCTCGCCGCGACCGGTGTGGCATCCCTCGTCTTCGTGACGCACCGCGCCGACACGCTCTCGCTCGTGACGGCGCTGCCCGCGTTCTCGAATCGCACACGCCGCCCGCTCGTCGAGACGGACGAGGGCGTTCGTCCGCGCACGGCGGCGACGTCGGGCCGGCGCCAGGCGTGGCTCGTCGGCGGGCAGCGAGTCAAGCCCGAGGACCGGTCGATGATGCTCGAGGTCATCGTGAGGATCCTCTTCCACACGATCATCATCGTGTCGCTGTACCTGCTGTTCGCCGGTCACAACCTTCCGGGCGGCGGGTTCGCCGGTGGGCTCGTGGCGGGCATGGCGCTCGTCATGCGGTACGTCGCCGGCGGGCGCTACGAACTGGGTGCCGCGGCGCCCACCGACGCCGGGCGACTGCTCGGCATCGGGATGACGCTCGCCGTGGGGTGCGCCATCGTGCCGCTGTTCTTCGGTCAGGCGCCCCTGACGAGCACCATCTTCGAAGCCGACGTGGTGCTGTTCGGCCACATCGAGTTCGTCACGTCGACGCTCTTCGACGTCGGGGTCTATCTCGTGGTGATCGGACTCGTGCTCGACGTGCTGCGCAGCCTCGGCGCCGAGGTCGACCGCCAGCTGCAGGCCCTTCGACCGGCTCAGGGACCGGGTGGACCGGCTCAGGGACCGCGCGCGCAGGGGGTGAACGCCTGATGGGCAACTCCGGTGGCTATGACGTGAGCCTCGTGCTCATCGTCATCATGGCGGCGCTGTTCGCGTGCGGTGTGTACGCGATGCTCGAGCGCAGCCTGACGCGCGTGCTCATCGGCTTCCTGCTGCTGGGGAACGCGGCGAACCTGCTGCTTCTCATCGTGATGGGAAGGCCCGGCGCCGCACCGTTCTACGGTGCCGCCGATTCGGCCGACGAGATGTCGGACCCGCTGCCGCAGGCCCTCACGCTGACCGCCATCGTCATCACGTTCGCCGTCTCGGCCTTCCTCCTCGCCCTCATCTACCGGTCGTGGCAGCTCGGCCAGGCCGACACGGTGCAAGACGACGAGGCCGACGTCGAGGTGCGCGAACGCAGCGCCGCTGCCGAGGACGTGCTCGACGACGAGACCGAGATCGAGGACGAAGACGACGACGTGACCACCGACTTCATCGGCACCGACACGGCGCCCATCACGGTGCTCGGCAGTCGCGATGTGCCGGGGCTGAACGACGACGCCCCGCTCAACCGGCCGGGCCGTCGCCCGACGGGAGGTGACGGCGAATGAGCGCCCTCGTCCCCCTCCTGGTGACACTGCCCCTGCTCGGGGCGGCCGTCGCGCTCATCGCCGGTCGTCATCGCAAGACGCAGGTCGTCGTGTCGATCGTGACGTTCACGCTCGTCTTCGCCATCGCCGCCGTGCTGTTGGTCACCGTCGACCTGACCGACCAGCCGATCGCCGTGTCGGTGGGCGGCTGGCCGATCCCGTTCGGGATCGTGCTCTACGTCGACACGCTCGCCGCCCTGCTCGTGGCCATCTCGAGCCTGGTTCTGCTGGCGGTCCTGCTCTTCTCGGTCGGCCAGGGCGCCGCCGACAACGACGACGACACTCCCGTCTCGATCTTCCACCCGTCGTACCTGATCCTCGGCGCCGGCATCTTCAACGCCTTCATCGCCGGGGACCTGTTCAACCTCTACGTCGGCTTCGAGATCCTGCTCGTCGCGTCGTACGTGCTCATCACGCTCGGCTCGACCGAGTCGCGGATCCGCACGGGCGTCGTCTACATCGTCGTCTCGCTCGTCTCGTCGATCCTCTTCCTCGCCGCGATCGCGATGATCTACGGCGCCCTCGGCACGGTGAACATGGTGCAGATCGCCGAGCGGATGGGGGAGCTCCCACAGGAGACGCAGCTCGTGCTGCACCTGCTGCTGCTCGTGGCGTTCAGCATCAAGGCCGCCGTCTTCCCGCTGTCGTTCTGGCTGCCCGACTCGTATCCGACCGCCCCCGCGCCCGTGACGGCCGTCTTCGCGGGTCTGCTCACGAAAGTGGGCGTCTACGCGCTCATCCGCACGGAGACGCTGCTGTTCCGCGACAACGACGTCAACGTGCTGCTGCTGATCGTGGCGCTGCTCACGATGATCATCGGCGTCCTGGGCGCGCTCGCGCAGGCCGAGCTGAAACGCATCCTGTCGTTCACGCTCGTGAGCCATATCGGCTACATGATCTTCGGCCTCGCGATAGCGACGCCACTGGCGATCGGCGCGACGATCTACTACATCGTCCACCACATCGTCGTGCAGACGACCCTGTTCCTCGCGGTCGGACTCATCGAACGCCGGGCGGGGAGCACGTCGATCCTGCGCGTCAAGGGGCTCATGCGCGCGGCACCCGTCATCGCAGTGCTCTACTTCATCCCCGCCGTCAACCTGGGCGGTCTGCCGCCGTTCTCGGGCTTCATCGGCAAGTTCGCCCTCTTCGACGCCGCCGCGCAGGTGGGCACACCCCTCATGATGATGCTGATCGTGAGCGGCGTCGTGACGAGCCTGCTCACGCTCTACGCCCTCATGCGTGCGTGGAACCTCGCCTTCTGGCGCGAAGACGACGAGTTCGCCGAAGCCGAGGTCGAAGCCCGGGTGTCCTACCTCGGCGGTGCGCCGGCCGCGAAGCTGCAGACCGAGCGGCGCGTCATCCCGCGGATCATGACGACGGCGACGGCCGGCATGGTCGCCGTCACGGTCGCGCTGACGGTGTTCGCCGGACCGCTGTACGCGCTGTGCGCCCGCGCGGGAGAGCAGCTGATGGGCACCGTGACGATCGTCGAGCTGAGCGAGGAGGCGCAGCAGTGAGCCCCGACTCCCGTCCCGCCTCCGTGCTCTTCCAGCTCTGGCGCCAACTGCCCTTCTTCATCTGGCTCATCGCCCTGTGGATGCTGCTGTGGGGCCAGTTCACGTGGGTCTCGTTCGTCACCGGGCTCGTGGCGGCGATCGTCGTCACGCGGGCATTCCGCCTGCCGCCGGTCGAGCTGTCCGGACGCATCAACCTCTGGTACGGCCTCGTCTTCGTCGTGTCGTTCGTGATCGCCGTCGTCGCCGGCTCGCTCATCGTCGCGTGGCAGGTGATCGACCCGCGCCGCCAGCCGGGGGCCGCGATCATCGCGGTGCCGATGGTCGTCGACGACGACCTCATCATGACGCACACGGCCGTCACGTGCTCGCTCATTCCGGGGTCGCTCATCATCGACGCCGACCGCGATCGCGGCATCCTCTATCTGCACGTCATCGGGGTCCGCAGCGCCGCCGACGTCGAGAAGCAGCGTCAGGACGTGTACGCCTGGGAGCGCCGCATCGTCAAGGCCGTGGGATCCCGTGCGCAGGTCGAGAAGATCCGGGATGCCGCCCGCCCGACCCCGATCGGAGGCACCGTATGAACGCCCTCCTCATCCTCATCTACGTCATCTTCGCCGTGTCGGCCCTGCTGACGCTGTGGCGCGTCATCGTCGGACCGTCGATCCTGGACCGAGCCGTCGCATCCGACGTGCTCATGACCCTCGTCATGTGCATGCTCGGCGCGGACATGGCGATCAACCAGCACACGCGCACGCTTCCCGTGCTGCTCATCATCGCCGCCGTGGGCGTGTTCGGCTCCATCGCGATCGCGCGGTTCGTCGCGAGAAGGGACGGACAGAGCTCATGACCGGCGACCAGTGGCTCGACATCGCGGTGTTCGTGCTGATCCTCATCGGTGCGCTCCTGTGCCTCACCGCGGCGATCGGCATCCTGCGGTTCCGCGATGTGCCCACGCGACTGCACGCCGCGACCAAGCCGCAGGTGCTCGGCCTCATCCTCATCTGCCTCGCGATCGCCCTGTCGCTGCGCTCGTGGCCCGTCGTGGCCTTCCTCGCGCCGATCGTGCTGATCCAGCTCGCGACGGCGCCCCTGTCGGCGCACATGGTCGCGCGCCAGGCCTACCGCAACGGCACGATCGCGCAGCGCTCGCTGTACACCGACGAGCTCGCCGAGTCGCGGCAGACGCCGCCGGCCGCGGGAGGCTGACCGGCGGCATCCGTCACGCGGCAGGTGTCAGCGTGAGGGTGTGCGTCGCTGCGGCGTCGACGGCATCGGGGCTGAACGCCCACGGCGTCAGGGCGACCTGCTGCCAGGCCGCGGTCTGATCGACGTAGTTCGGGTGGAACGCGTGTCCGCTCGCGCCGGTCAGGTGGTTCCACCGCGAGGCGTCGAAGTCGTCGAGGTCGATCACCATGCGCATCGAGGGCACCGTCACGGTCGCGAAGTCGACGCCGAGATCCCAGCCCGTCGCATTGACGACCGACGCGCCGCCGCCCACGGGGTAGGGCCCGCGGTTGAACAGCATCTCGATCGGCGCGATGCCCGACGAGCCGAACGTCTCGCTGCGCAGCGGGAGCGCGTGCAGGGCTCCCCAGTTCCAGCGCGACGGGTTGTCGGTCTGCAGTTCGACCAGGCGCTCGTACGCGTCCTCGGCCGTGCGCGTGAGCATCGCCGTGCGGGTCGAGACGTCGAGGGCGTCGTTCTGCCACCACTCGGACTGCGGATCCCGCAGGATCTCGTCGACGAGCAGGAACAGCCGGCCCTGACCGGCGACGGGAAGGTCGTCGTCGCGCCCGCGCACGAACAGGTTCTGCACGAGTTCGTCCCACAGCACGTTCGCGTAGGCGGCGGCCGCCGAGTCGGCGTCGTTCTGGGCGTCCCACGAGCGCATCAGCTCGAGGGCGGCATCGGGTCCCTCACGGCCCGTCGACAGGTCGTGGAACGCGGCGGCGAGACGCTTGCCCATGAAGAACTCGTTGTCGGCCTGGATGCTGCGCATGTCTTCGAGCGTCAGCTCGCTCTCGGCCGATTTGCGCTCGATGAGGTGTGTGATGCGGGCCGCACGCCAGCCGTAGTCCCAGTCGCGCGTGAGGAAGTACTCGTAGTCGTCGTCGACGACGGCGTTGTTGGCCGTCACGATGTAGCCCTCGGGCGGATTGAAGACGACGGGCAGGTCCTCGAACGGGATGTAGCCCTGCCAGTCGTAGGCCGAGTCCCACCCCGGCTGCGGGAGCCAGCCGTCACCCGCGCCGCGGATGGGCAGGCGGCCGGGCGTCTGGTAACCGATGTTGCCGTCGACGTCGGCGTAGACGAGGTTCTGGGCCGGCACGTCGAAGAGCGATGCCGCGCGGCGGAACTGCTCGAAGTCCTGGGCGAGGTTGAGCTCGAAGATCGCCGTCGCCGTCGTGCCCGGGCTCAGCGCGGTCCACTCCAGCGAGACGGCGTACTCGCCGTCGGGTGCATCCGTCGGTGCCGCGCCGTCGCCGACACGGGGGTCGGTGGCGATGCCGGTGAAGTCGTCGGTCAGGCCCGACACGATCGGTCCGTGCCCCGTCGAGCGGATGACGAGCTCGACGTCGTCTCCGCCGGCGACCTCGATGGTCTCGGTGCGCTCCTCGAGGGGGAGGAGCTCGCCGTCGCGCCAGTACTGATCGCCCTCGATCTTCTCGATGAACAGGTCGGCGACGTCGGTCGTGAGGTTCGTGAAGCCCCACGCGATGCGATCGTTGTGCCCGATGATGACCCCCGGCACGCCGGAGAAGCCGAAGCCGGCGACGTCGAACGGGCAGTCGACGGTGACCGTGTCGCAGCGCAGTGCGATCTGGTGCCACACGCTCGGCAGCGCGGCACCGAGGTGGGGGTCGTTGGCCAGCAGCGGCATGCCGCTCTCGGTGAGTTCGCCCGAGACGACCCACGAGTTCGAGCCGATCCCCTCGCCCGTGTCGCCGACGAGCGCCGCGACGGCCTCGACGACGCCGTCGACTTCGGTCCACTGCACCGATGCCGTCGCGATCGCGACCGCGTCGTCGGCATCGGCGGTCGGGGCCGGAACCTCGGAGATCGTGGGCACGATCACGGGATTGCGGTCGAACGGATAGCCGGGGTAGAGCTCGACCAGCTGCTCGTCGTCGAGCTCGGTCGCCAGGAGCGCGCGTGTCGTCTCGTCCTCGAGGTTCGAGCGGAGGTCCCAGGCCATGGCCTTGAGCCACGCGACCGAGTCGGCCGGGGTCCACGGCTCGATCTCGTAGTCGGGGTTCTGCAGTCCGAGCACGGCGTACTCGAACGACGCGTCGGCGCCGTCGTTGTCGGCGAGGTAGGCGTTGACGCCCTCGGCATAGGCGTCGTAATAGCTGCGCGTGGTCTCATCGAGCGCGTCGACCTCTTGCTCGGCGATCGCACGCCAGCCGAGGGTGCGCAGGAATCTGTCGGTGCCCAGCTGCGACTCGCCGAACAGCTCGGCGACGCGTCCGCTCGTGACGTGCCGGCGGAAGTCCATCTCCCAGAAGCGGTCCTGCGCGTGCACGTAGCCCTGCGCGAAGAGCAGGTCGTCGGTGCTCGAGGCGGTGATGACGGGGATACCCAGGTCATCGCGCTGCACCGTGACGTCGGCGGCGATGCCGGGCACCTCGATGACACCGTCGCGCTGGGGGAACGAGCGCTGGATCGTCCACACGAGCGCTCCCGCCGCGATGAGGGCGATGATCGTCACGCCGGCGATGACGCCGAAGACGCTCCTGCCGACGATGCGACCGACGGGTCGACGTCGCTTCGCGGGCTCGGGCACGCCGTCGTCGGAAACGACGGGGTCACTGACGGTACTCGTCATCGAAGGCTCTCCACGGCTCGGGCAGCAGGTACGCCGTGTCATCCACGACGAGCCTCGGTGCCACCTTTCGGGTCGGTGTCACCGTCGAGAATCGTAACCCCACCGACGCGAGGCGTCGAATAATCCGGATGAATTGTGCAAAGTGGTGCTCAGCGCACCCGACCCTGCGATTCCTCCGGAGCTATCGACGCCGTCTCGGTGTCAGTCCGTGCCGAAGTCGAACGCGGCGCCCTCCGACACCGCGTCGGTCGCGTCGGCGAGCTCTTCGCTCGCGGCGTCGTGCTCTTCGACGTGCTCGGTGATCTCGCCCGCTTCACCGGCGTGCACGCGGCCCACCAGGGCGCCGGTCGCGCCGCCGATGAGGCCCATGCCGGCGTACTGCTCGAGCCGCGAGCGCGAGTCGGCGATGTCGAGGTTGCGCATCGTGAGCTGGCCGATGCGGTCGGTCGGGCCGAACGCCGCGTCGCCGACGCGCTCCATTGAGAGCTTCTCGGGCCCGTACGACATCATCGGGGCGGTCGTGTCGAGGATCGTCCAGTCGTCGCCGCGGCGCAGGCGCAGCGTCACGGTGCCCGTGATGGTCGACCCGACCCACTTCTGGATCGACTCGCGCAGCATGAGCGACTGCGGCTCGAGCCAGCGGCCCTCGTACATCAGGCGGCCGAGTCGGCGACCCTGCTCGTGGTACGTCGCGAGGGTGTCCTCGTTGAGGATGCTGTTGACCAGGCGCTCGTAGGCGATGAACAGCAGCGCCATGCCCGGGGCCTCGTAGATGCCGCGCGACTTCGCCTCGATGACGCGGTTCTCGATCTGGTCGCTCATGCCGAGGCCGTGGCGGCCGCCGATGCGGTTCGCCTCGAGCACGAGTTCGACGGGGTCGGAGTAGGTCGCGCCGTTGAGTGCGACAGGGCGCCCCTGCTCGAACTCGACCGTGACGTCTTCCGTCTCGATCTCGACGGCGGGGTCCCAGTAGCGCACGCCCATGATGGGCTCGACGGTCTCGAGCGACACGTCGAGGTGCTCGAGGGTCTTCGCCTCGTGCGTCGCACCCCAGATGTTGGCGTCGGTCGAGTACGCCTTCTCGGCGGAGTCACGGTACGGGAACCCGTGCTCGACGAGCCATTCGCTCATCTCCTGCCGGCCGCCGAGCTCGGTCACGAAGTCGGCGTCGAGCCACGGCTTGTAGATGCGCAGCGCGGGGTTGGCGAGCAGGCCGTACCGGTAGAAGCGCTCGATGTCGTTGCCCTTGTAGGTCGACCCGTCGCCCCAGATGTCGACGCCGTCCTCTTTCATGGCGCGCACGAGCAGCGTCCCGGTCACGGCGCGACCGAGCGGCGTCGTGTTGAAGTAGGTCTTGCCGCCCGAGCGGATGTGGAACGCGCCGCACGCGAGGGCGACGAAGCCCTCTTCGACGAGTGCGGTCTTGCAGTCGACGATCCGCGCGATCTCGGCGCCGTACTCGAGGGCCCGGCCGGGGATCGCCTCGATGTCGTCTTCGTCGGGCTGGCCGAGGTCACCCGTGTAGGTGCAGGGGACGGCGCCCTTGTCGCGCATCCACGCGACGGCGACGGACGTGTCGAGCCCTCCCGAGAAGGCGATGCCGACGCGCTCGCCGACGGGCAGGGACTGAAGGACCTTCGACATGTCTCTGATTCTAGTGAGCAACCAGGATCCCGCCGTGTCGTGGGCAGGTTCGCTCGTCTGCGGCAGAGTAGGGGCCATGAGCACCAGAGTGAACGTCGACAACTTCGTGCGCGCAGAGACCGCACGCATGTTCCATGACATCCAACGCGATGCCGGTGGTGTCAACGTGTTCCGCCACAACCGCGAGCCGGCGCCCATCGACCAGCAGACCGTCGTGCGGCTCAATCGCGACACGCTCTACAGCTTCGCCGTCGTGGACCTGGCAGGCGGCGCAGCGCTGGAGATTCCGGATGCCGCGGGTCGCTACCTGCCGGTCATGGTGCTCGATGAGGGGCACTTCGTGCGGGCCGCGCTGCACGATGCCGGCACATATGACCTCGCCGCCATCGCCCCGAACGCCGAGTACGTGCTCGTCGCGGTGCGCGCGCTCGTCGACCCCCTCGATCCCGATGACGTCGCCGCCGTCGCCGCGCTGCAGGACGAGATCTCGCTGTCGGCGGGCTCGTCGCGTCCGTTCACGCTGCCGGACTATGACACCGCCTCGTTCACCGCGACGCGCGGCGCGCTGCTGCAGCTGGCGGGGGGGCTCCAGGGCTTCGACCGCATGTTCGGCACCGAGGACGAGGTCGACGCCGTTCGCCACCTGATCGGTGCGGCCGCCGGCTGGGGCGGGCTGCCCACGAGCGAAGCGTCCTACATCGGCGTCGACCCGCAGCGCCCCGTCGGTCGCTACGACCTCGTCCTGCGGGACGTCCCGGTCGATGCGTTCTGGTCGGTGTCCGTCTACAACGCCGCGGGCTACTTCGAGCCCAATCCGGAGGGCAAGTACACCGTCAACTCCGTCACGGGCGTGCCCGACGAAGACGGAGCGATCACCGTACGATTCACGCCTCCCGGCGAGGCGGAGGAGCCCAACAGCATCCCCCTGCCCGACGGATGGAACTTCCTGGTGCGCCTCTATCGCCCCCGCGAGGCGTTCGTCGACGGCAGCTGGACGCTCCCGGAACTCGTGGCTCGCTGATCGACATCACCGAGCCGGTGCCGTTCCTCGGCCCGGCGGCGATCAGCCGAGGGTGACGCCCGTGATCGTCACGGTCGTGGCCGGCGCTCCATCCGGCGCCCCGTCGGCCGTGCCCGCTGCCGCGACGGCCTGCACGACCTCGAGTCCCTCGGGGGAGAGCTCGCCGAAGACCGTGTACGACGGCGGCAGAGCCGTGTCCTCGTAGACGAGGAAGAACTGCGAGCCGTTCGTGTCGGGCCCCGCGTTGGCCATGGCGATCGTGCCGGCGGGATAGGTCTCGCTGCCGTCGAGCTCGTCGGCGTAGCTGTAGCCGGGGCCGCCGCGTCCGGTGCCGGAGGGGTCTCCGCACTGCAGCACGAAGATGCCCGTCGTCGTGAGGCGGTGGCACGACGAGTCGTCGTAGTAGCCCTGCTCCGCGAGCGAGACGAAGCTTCCGACGGTGCACGGCGTGCGATCCGCGTCGAGCGTGAGCGGGATGTCGCCCGCCGAGGTCTGCAGGGTGGCGTCGACGATGCCCGCGACAGCGGGTTCGGCATCCGGCGCCGTCACGTCGCGTACGGCGCCGGAGTTCTCGACGTACTCGCAGCCCTGCGCCTCGGCGGGGGCGGGCGCGGAGGGTTCGGTCGTCGCGCCGGGCGAAGCCGGAGTCGAGCAGCTGGCGAGCAGCGTGAGGGCGAGGAGGGGGACAGCGATGAGACGTTTACGCACGCGTCCAGCGTAGGGGGACGGGGCCGCGGCCGCGTCCGATCACGAGGCGGCCGCGCGTGCGCCCGCCTCTCGGGAGCGTGCGCGCCGCCGCCCGATCCACACGACGCCGAGCCCGACGATCATGATTCCGATCGCGATGCCGATGATGTAGAGCGCCACACCGACGTAGCCGTTCTCGAAATTGTGCGGATCGAGGAACGGATAGGGGTACCACCACGGGTCGCCCGTCGCGGGCGCCGTGATGAGAGGCCCGCGCACGAGGGTGTAGATCACCCAGACGAGCGGGAAAGCGGCAACGGCCCACACGGTGCTCCATGCGAGTGCACGCCGCTTCGGCGCCAGGACGAGGTCCAGCAGCAGCACGATCGGGATGACGACGTGGAGCACCTCGTTCGACCACGCGACCGTCACGCCCTGGTCGAGGGCGACCCCACGCAGGAGCGTGTTGTAGACGATGCCGGTGATCACCATGTAGGTCGTGGCGCACGCGAGCAGGATCGCGAACCAGCGCGGTTCCGCGGCGGCGGCGCGGCCCCTCCCCAACGCCCACATGCCGCCGATCGCGAGTGCGATCGCCGCGATGAGGTTCGATTCGATCGTGAAGTAGCTCAGGAAGTTCGCGACGACGGTCGGGACATCCCCCGCGTGACCCGACGTCGTCTCGTTGGCCCGCGCGACGGTGCGAGTCAACTGTGCGACGATCGCCGCGACGCCGAGCGCGGCGGCGAGGATCCGCACGAGCGACCACGACAGAACCCAGGCGGAGGAGCGGAGCATCCGCTCAACATAGCGGGGCCGTGTCCCGTGCCGTCGATAGGATGGGACATCACCGTCCGATAACGGGGGAGTAGCCCATGCCAGGCATCGTGATCGTCGGAGTCCAGTGGGGAGACGAGGGCAAGGGCAAGGCCACCGACCTGCTCGGAGAACGCACCGACTGGGTCGTCAAGTTCAACGGCGGGAACAACGCCGGCCACACGGTCGTGATCGGCGACGAGAAGTACGCGCTGCACCTGCTGCCATCGGGCATCCTCTCTCCCGGTGTCAACGCCGTCATCGGCAACGGCGTCGTCGTCGACCTCGAGGTGCTCTTCGCCGAGCTCGAGGCGCTGCGCGCTCGCGGCGTCGACACGTCGCGCCTCAGGCTGAGCGCGAACGCGCACATCATCACGCAGTACCACCGCACGCTCGACAAGGTCACCGAGCGCTTCCTCGGAAAGCGTCAGATCGGCACGACCGGGCGCGGGATCGGTCCGACCTACGCCGACAAGATCAACCGCGTGGGCATCCGCGTGCAGGACCTCTTCGACGAGAACATCCTGCGGCAGAAGGTCGAGGGTGCCCTCGACCAGAAGAACCACCTGCTCGTCAAGGTGTTCAACCGCCGCGCCATCACGGTCGACGAGGTCGTCGACGACCTGCTGTCGTACGCCGATCGCGTCAGGCCCATGGTGGCCGACACGTCGCTCCTGCTCAACGATGCGCTCGACCGCGGAGAGGTCGTCGTCTTCGAGGGCGGCCAGGCGACCATGCTCGACGTCGACCACGGCACGTATCCCTTCGTGACGTCGTCGTCGGCGACGGCGGGCGGCGCCGCGACGGGTTCGGGCGTCGGCCCCAACCGCCTGGACCGGATCGTCGGGATCGTGAAGGCCTACACGACCCGTGTCGGCTCAGGTCCGTTCCCGACCGAGCTGTTCGACGAGCAGGGCGACTGGCTGCGTTCGCGCGGCTTCGAGTTCGGCACGACGACGGGCCGACCGCGACGCGTCGGCTGGTACGACGCGCCCATCACCCGCTACGCCGTGCGCATCAACGGGATCACCGACCTCGTGCTGACGAAGCTCGACATCCTCACGGGACTCGAGCGCATCCCCGTCTGCGTCGCCTACGACGTCGACGGCGAGCGGTTCGATGAGATGCCGGTCAACCAATCCGACGTGCACCACGCGACGCCGATCCTCGAGTACTTCCCCGGCTGGTCGCAGGACATCTCGGGCGCCCGTTCGTTCGATGACCTGCCGATCGAGGCCCAGGACTACGTGCTCACGCTCGAAAAGATGAGCGGCACACGCATCTCGGTCATCGGCGTGGGTCCGGCGCGCGATGCCGTCATCGTGCGTCAGGACCTCGTCGACTGATGACCCCCCGGCCCCTGCGCCTGCCTCCCCGGCCCCTGAGCCCGTCCTCCCGGTCCCTGAGCCCGTCCTCCCGGTCCCTGAGCTTGTCGAAGGGTCGCCCGTCCCCCCGACCCCTGAGCCCGTCGCCCCGGTCCCTGAGCTTGTCGAAGGGTCGCCCGTGAGGTTCCTCATCGGCGGCTACTCACCCGACAAGGACGGCTCTGCCACCGGCATCGGGATGCTGCTCGCCGGCGCCGCCGACGATCACCTGGCGGGCGGGTCGCTCGGATACGCGGGCGAGGTCGCCGCGGCGACCTCGCCGTCGTGGGTCACCGCGCACCCGACCCTCGATGTCGTCTACGCGTCGCTGGAGACCAGGGGTCTCGTGCAGGCCTTCCGGCGCACGGGCGACGCGACGTTCGCGCCGCTCGGTGAGCCCGTCGCGGCCGGAGACGCCGTGTGTCACCTCGCTGTCTCTCCCGATGCGCGCTTTGCTCTCGCGAGCTGCTGGGGCGACGGGCGCGTCGTGCGCATCCCGCTCGACGGCGCGGGTCGGCCCGGCACTCCGCGAGTGCTGCCGCCGGCGGTCGGCTCGGACACCACCGTCGACGCGGACCCCGACGGCATTGATCTCGCCGCCGCGGCGCGGGCGCTGCGCGCGGCGGCCGGCGAGGAGTTCGCTCACCTGGTGCCCGCGTACGACGATCGCGAGGCGGATGCGACGAGCGAGGCATCCGATGGCCGACCTTCTCGCGCGCACCAGGCCGTGTCGCTGCCGGGCGGTGCGTTCGCCACGACCGACCTGGGGCTCGACCTCGTGCGGTTCTGGCAGACCGACGGTTCGCGGCTCGTGCCGACGCAGCAGGTCGAACTGCCGCGGGGGAGCGGACCGCGTCACGCCGTCTGGCATCCGAGCGGTCACCTGTACGTCAACACCGAGCTGTCGAACGAGGTGTACACGCTGGCGTGGGACCCCTCGCTCGCGCAGGGTCGCGGCCGTTGGCGGATCGCGGCGGGAACGCCGCTCGGTCCGACCCTCGAGACCGACACGGGCGCCGAGCTCGCGATGTCGCACGACGGTGGATTCCTCTATGCCGGGGTGCGGGGAAGCGACACGATCGCGACGCTGCGCGTGCGCGGCGCGGGCGAATCCCTCGATCCCGTCGCTCTCGTCGAAGCAGGAGTCGTCTGGCCGAGGCATCACCTCGTCGTGCGGGACACGCTGCTCGTCGCCGGGGAGCGCTCGAACGACATCGCCTCGCTCACCCTCGACACGCGCACGGGCGTGCCGGGCCGCGCACGTCACCGCACCGCGGCGCCCAGCCCCACGTGCATCCTCCCGATCGACGGCTGAACAGTCGCTGAGCTTTGGGTCTCCGCGTGACGACGGTGGCGCGCTCGCGGTCATCGAGTAGCGCCGCAGGCGCGTATCGAGATGCGCGGGGGATCTCGATACGCGGCCTGCGGCCGGCGCGAGGGGATCTCGATACGCGGCCTGCGGCCGGCGCGAGGGGATCTCGATACGCGGCCTGCGGCCGCTACTCGATCTTGTAGCGAGTCGCCTCAACGCTGCTGCGCAGCATTGACCCGACTCGCTACAACTTTGCGTCCTGCCGGGGGATCAGGATCTGCTTGATGATGAGCAGGATCGATGCGGTCACCGGGATGGCGACGAGCGCACCGAGCAGCCCGAGCAGAGTGCCGCCGACGAGCGCGCCGATCACGACGAGCGAGCCCGGTACCGAGATCGTCCGGTTCATGACGCGCGGCGTGAGGACGTACGCCTCGAGCTGCATGTACACGAGGTAGATCGCCGCGAACAGCAGCGCCGGCAGCCATCCCGTGAACAGGGCGATGACCGTCGCGAGCGCCCAGTAGAGGACCGAGCCCACGAGCGGGATGAGCGTGATGCAGAAGGCGACGACCGCCATCAGCGCGGGGAACGGCAGTCCCAGCACGAGATGCAGGACGAGTGCGAGGATCGAGTTGCAGAACGCGAGGATCACCATCCCCATCAGATATCCGCCGATCGAGTCGGTGATCTCCTCGGTGAGGCCCGCGGCCTTCGGCCGGTTGCGGGCGGCGAAGACCCGGTTGAACGCCTTCTTCATCGTCGGGAGCGACGCGAGGAAATACAGGCTCAGAACGAGCACGATCACCAGGCCCGAGATCGTCGTGGCGATCGAGGCGCCGACCTGCAGCAGCCCGCCGCCGATCGTCGCGATGTTGGAGGGGTTGGTGATGAACGACTGGACCTGGTTGAGGATCGTGCCGACCTGGTCGCCGAAGTTGTCCTGCAGCGAGTGGTAGAAGTCGGACTTCTGGAAGTCGGCGATGAGCGACGGAACGTCACTGACGAACTGCGCGATCTGCCGGATGACGGTCGGGACGATGAGCAGCAGCACTCCGGCCATGAGGATCGCGAAGCCCGTGTAGACGATGACGATGCCCCACGAGCGCTTCACCGAGTGCTTCTCGAGCCACCGCACGATCGGGTCGAGCCCGAGTGCGGCGAACAGCGCGAACACGATGTAGATGAGGACGGTGGAGAGGTTCGTGAAAGCCACCCCGACGGCGAATGCCGCCAGTGCGCCGAGAGCGAGGAAGAACCCCGCGATGAAGGGTCGGTTGAGTGTCGTCCAGTAGCTGCGCGACGCCGGTGCCTCACCGGAGGTGGTGAGGATCGCCTCTGCCGGCACATCTGCCGCGGGCGGTGCTGCGACCGACCCTGCGGGCGTCGGTGACGCGGGTGGTGGGGTGGCGGCATCCGAAGCATCGGTCATGTGTCACACTCTAGGGCCGAGCGGTCGGGTGGCACGGGTAATCTCGACCCATGACCGACGAGGACCCGACGACGACCCTCCTGCGCCTGCGCAGCAGCATCGACAACGTCGACGCTGCGCTGATCTTCCTGCTCGCGGAGCGGTTCAAGTGCACGAAGCAGGTCGGTCAGCTGAAGGCCGAGTTCGGGATGCCGCCCTCCGACCCCGCCCGCGAGGAGCAGCAGCTCGAGCGACTGCGTCGCCTGGCCGAAGACGCCGACCTCGATCCGGCGTTCGCCGAGAAGTGGTTCAACTTCGTCGTGGCCGAAGTCATCCGCCACCACACGGAAGCGGCCGACGGGCGCTGACGCCCGCCGGCCGCCACGCGGCATCCGTGTCTATGGAGTCGCGCGCCGCAGCGTGAGGTAGGACGTTCCCGAGAGAAGGACGATCAGTGCGAGTCCCCACAGTGTGAGTCCGAGCGCGCCCGTCGTCATGATCCACGAGAAGAGATCCGACCACGCGTTCTGCTGGCTCACGATCCACAGGAGCCCGACCAGGATCAGCGCGATTCCGAGGATGACGATCGTCAGGACGGCAGTGCCGAACCGCTTGAAGATCGTCGCGCCCCAGAAGCCCACGACGAAGAACAGCATCGCGAGAGCGAAGAAGCACAGACCGGCAGCGGCCGGACCGGCCTCCCAGACCCACGGCAGGTAGAAGAAGTACCCGTTCATGCCCCAGCCGTTCGAGGCCTGCTCGAACAGGCCGCCGAGCACGAAGATGAGGGCGAGGATCGCCGAGGTGAGCGCCGCCGTGAGGAGGGTGCCGAGGTAGAACTCCCGCCGCGTGACGCTCATCGCCTGCGAGAACGGGAAGGTCAGCGTCAGCGCCTGCGCGCCGACGACGGCGAAGTACCACAGCGGAGCCTGCGCCCCGCCCCCGTACAGGGCGCCGTCGACACCGGCGCTGGAGATGATCCCGTAGATCGCCAGGGTGATGATCAGCGAGCCGACCAGCACGATCACGGGAACCCAGATGTAGGTCTGACGGTTCACCAGCTGCATGCGGACGACATTGAGGGTGCGGCTCATCGGAGGGCTCCTTCGTCGAGGGCGGA
Organism: Microbacterium sp. NPDC055357; assembly: GCF_053644835.1. Taxonomy (NCBI): domain Bacteria; kingdom Bacillati; phylum Actinomycetota; class Actinomycetes; order Micrococcales; family Microbacteriaceae; genus Microbacterium; species Microbacterium sp. NPDC055357. Next base: position 229,686 of record NZ_JBSHLZ010000003.1, read on the forward strand.
CGGGTCGGACTTCTGCTGCGCGTGCTGCGTCGTGCGCACGATCAGCTGCTGCAGTGAGACGGGCGCGACATCCAGGCCCGCTGCGGTGAGGCGCGCGCGGTCATCCTGGCTGAGCGCGCCGAGCACGGTCACCGACGAGACGCGGCCGAGGCTCTCGCGGTGGATCACCTCACGGCCATCGACGAAGGCATCGACAGCGGCCGAGTCGCCGACGATGTTCGCCGCCCGGTCGCGCACCGAGTCGGTGTCCTCGTCCATCACGATGCGGCCGCGATCGATCACGAGCACGCGCTCGATGAGGTTGGACACTTCGTCGATGAGGTGGCTCGAGAGGATGATCGTGCGCGGGTGCTCGCTGTAGTCCTCGAGCAGCCGATCGTAGAAGATCTGACGCGCGACGGCGTCGAGGCCGAGGTAGGGCTCGTCGAAGAAGGTGATCTCGGCGCGGGCGGCGAGCCCGATCACGACGCCGACGGCGGACAGCTGGCCGCGCGAGAGCTTCTTGATCGTCTTCTTCAGCGGCAGCTGGAAGTCGTCGATCAGGCGGTCTGCGAGCTCCTGATTCCAGTTCGGGAAGAACAGGCGGGCCGCGCGGAACGCGTGACGCGGTGTCGCATCATCCGGGTACTTCTGGCTCTCGCGCACGAAGCACATGCGCTGCAGGACGTGCGCGTTCTCATAGGGGTTCGCGCCGAAGACGCGGACATCACCCGACGTGGCGAAGTTCTGCGCCGTGAGGATCGACATGACGGTCGTCTTACCTGCACCGTTGCGGCCGAGGAGGCCGTAGATCCGATCCTTCTCGATCGTGAAGCTGACGTCGTCGACGGCCAGCGTGTCTCGATAGCGCTTGGTGAGGTTCTTCACCTCGATCACATGGGTCATCGTGCGGGTCCTTCCGTGGTGGTCGTTCGTGCGGCGCGGTCGCGCAGCAGCGTCGCGAGGTCCTCGGCGTCGAGCCCGATCGTGCGGGCCTCGTCGAGGAGTGGATCGAGGTAGCGCTCGGCGAACGTGGCGCGTCGCTCCGAGAGGAGCAGGTCGCGCGCCCCGCCGGCGACGAACATGCCGATGCCGCGGCGCTTGTAGAGCACCCCCTTGTCGACGAGCATGTTGATCCCTTTCGCTGCTGTCGCGGGGTTGATGCGGTAAAACGCGGCCAGCTCGTTCGTCGACGGCGCTCGGCTCTCTTCCGCCAGGCTGCCGTCGACGATCGAATCCTCGACACTCTCTGCGATCTGCAGGAAGAGTGCTCTGCCGTCTTCGATCACATCGACCTCACTGAGTTGGTTACTTACTTGACCAACCAACCATGCAACGAATGCTGCGCGCTTGTCAAGCCCCACGGGGTTTGGCAACGCGCAGTGGAGGGGACTAGGGTCGGTCGGGGCCTTTCCGAGGCCACGCACGACCAGTCCGCGACCGCCATGCCGCACCTTCTGGGGAGCCGGTGCGGGGGGCGTACGGTCGGCGGTCCAGGCGACGGACCCGATGTGTGTCGCCGCGCGCAGTCATCTGAACTCTCATCTCAGGGCAGGCGCACCCAGGATCGTCACCCGGGCGTAACCGATGCCGCACCGAAGCCGGGTGCGGTCGAGGCCAAGCACGTGACCACAGCACCAGTCGTTCCCGCCATCGAGGCGCGGAACATCTACAAAGTCTTCGGACGCAACCCGAAGGACGCCGTCAAACGGCTCCGTGCCGGTGAGACCCGCGCCGAGGTGAGCGATGTCGGGACCGCGGCCGTCATCGATGCCGGCTTCGCCGTCGCGCCGGGCGAGATCTTCGTCATCATGGGGCTGTCCGGATCGGGCAAGTCCACCATCATCCGCATGCTCAACGGGCTGCACGACGCCACCGCCGGAACCATCTCGGTCTACGGCGACCCCATCACCGACATCCCGGCGAATCGCCTGCGCGAGCTGCGCCGGGATCGGATCTCGATGGTCTTCCAGCACTTCGCGCTGCTTCCGCACCGCACCGTCGCCGCGAACGTCGCGTACCCCCTCGAGCTGCGCGGCGTCTCGAAGGCCGAGCGACGCGCGAAGGCGGACGAGATGCTCGCCCTGGTCGGGCTCACGGGATGGGGCGACAAGCTGCCGTCGGAGCTGTCGGGAGGCATGAAGCAGCGCGTCGGCATCGCTCGCGCGCTCGCCGCCGACACCGACATCCTGCTCATGGACGAAGCCTTCAGCGCGCTCGACCCGCTCATTCGTCGGGAGATGCAGGAGCAGCTGCTCGATCTGCAGCAGAAGCTCAAGAAGACGATCGTCTTCATCACCCACGACCTCAACGAGGCGATGTTCCTGGGCGATCGGATCGCCGTCATGCGCGACGGCCGCATCGTGCAGACGGGCACTCCCGAGGACATCCTCACCGACCCCGCGAACGATTACGTCGAGCAGTTCGTGCAGGACGTGGACCGTGCGCGCGTGCTCACGGCGGCGAACGTCATGGAGCGCTCCCGGCCGGTCGTCACCGACACGGCGGGTCCGCGCACGGCCCTTCGGCAGATGCGCGACGCCTACATGTCGGCCGTCTACGTCGTGGGCCGCGACCGTCGTCTGCTCGGCGTCGTCTCCGACCGTGACGCGGTCAAGCTCGTCCGGCAGGGCGCCACGACCCTCACTTCGGTCATCAAGCCCGCACCGCAGACCGTTCGCGAAGACGAGACGCTGATGAACCTGTTCGTCCCCGCGGTCGAGTCGCCGCTGCCGCTCGCCGTGACGGACGCCGAAGGCCGTCTCGTCGGCGTCATCCCGCGAGTGACGCTCCTCGCGGCACTCGGACCAGGGCCCAACGCCACGGAAGAGATCGCTCTGCCGCTTCCCCCTGTGCCGCAGGCCGAGATCGACGCGGTCCTGGACGCGGCCGACGCCGTCGCCCGAGGGGCCGGCGACGGCGAGGGGGTGCGCTGATGGATGGGTTCCGCATTCCGATCGGCAGCTGGGCGAAAGCCGTCATCGACTGGATCAAGGCGAACCTCGAGTGGCTTCTCGACGGCGTCGCCGACGTCACGCGCTGGCTCGTCACGTCGCTCACCGATGTGCTGATCGCGACGCCGATTCCGCTCGCGATCCTCATCTTCGCCCTGATCGGGTGGCTCGTCCGCTCGTGGCAGCTGGCCGTGGGCACCGTGATCACCTTCGTGCTGATCGTCGGCATGAACATGTGGGTCGCTTCGATGCAGACGCTGGCCCTCGTGCTCGTCGCGACGCTCGTGGCCGTGGCGATCGCCGTGCCGCTGGGAATCTGGGCCGCGCGCAACGCCACCGTGAGCACGATCATCAAACCGGTCCTCGACTTCATGCAGACGATGCCGGCCTTCGTGTACCTGATCCCGGCGATCGTCTTCTTCAGCATCGGCATCGTGCCCGGCATGGTCGCGACGGTCATCTTCGCGCTGCCGGCCGGTGTGCGCTTGACCGAGCTCGGCATCCGCGGCGTCGATTCCGAGACCGTCGAGGCGGGGTACGCGTTCGGCGCGAAGCCGGGGCAGATCCTGCGCGGCATCCAGTTGCCCCTCGCGATGCCGACCATCATGGCCGGCGTCAATCAGGTCATCATGCTCGCGCTGTCGATGGTCGTCATCGCCGGCATCGCTGGCGCGGACGGCCTCGGTAAAGAGGTCGTGGCGGCGGTATCCACACTCAACGTGCCCCAGGGCGTCGAGGCAGGGCTCAGCGTCGTCTTCGTCGCGATCTTCCTCGACCGCGTCACGGCGGCACTGGGCAACCCCAATGACTACCGCACCTCGCTGCTGGGCATTCTCGCCCGACGCCGCGAGGCGCGGCAGAAGGCCTCGACAGAGGCACCCGCGATCGAGACCATCCCTGCAACCGTCTCGTGAGCACATACGGAACGCATGAACGTATACGGAAAGAAAGAGATCACATGAAAAAGCGCAACATCACAGCACTCCTGGCGCTGGGCGCCGCAACGAGCCTCGTGCTCGCCGGCTGCAGCACCGACAACGGCGACAATGGAGCCGACGGCGGCGACGCCGGCGCGGGCGCTGCCGACGAATGCAGCACGATCACCCTCGGCTTCCTGCCCGGATGGACGGACGGCCTGAGCACCGCGTACCTGCTCGAGAACCAGCTCGAGAAGCTCGGCTACACGGTCGAGATGAACACCCTCACCGAGGCGGGCCCGCTGTACACCGGCCTCGCCAACGGCGACGTCGACATCTACCCCTCGGCGTGGCCCGAGCTGACCCACGCGTCGTACATGGACGAGTACGGCGACAGCATCGAAGACCTCGGTGCGTACTACGACAACGCCAAGCTCACGCTCGCGGTGCCGACCTACATGGACATCGACTCGATCGAAGACCTCGTCGGCAACGCCGACCGCTTCAACGGCACGATCTACGGCATCGAGCCGGGTGCCGGCCTCACGCGTCAGACGCAGGAGGAGATGATGCCCGCCTACGGCCTCGACAGCGAGTACGAGCTGCTGACGTCGTCGACCGCGGCCATGCTCACCGAGCTCGGCAGCAAGATCGATGCGCAGGAGGACATCGTCGTGACGCTGTGGCGTCCGTTCTGGGCCAACGACGCGTTCGACATCAAGGACCTCGAAGACCCGAAGGGCGCCATGGGCGACCCCGAGGCCCTGCACTTCCTCGGCACGGAGGGCTTCTCGGAGCGCTGCTCCGAGGCCGCCGACTACATCGCCGGCATCCAGCTCGATGACGCCGAGTACAACTCGCTCGAAGACCTCGTCGTGAACGAGTACGGCGAGGGCCAGGAGCGCGAGGCGATCGTCGCATGGCTCGAGCAGAACCCCGACGCCTTCGAGACGATCATCACGGACTGATATCCCACGCAGAACGGCCCCGGCGCTCGCGCCGGGGCCGTTCTGCGTCACGCGGGACCGGGGCGACGGATGCCGCTGCCCGATGCCGCGTCACACCGGTTCCAGAGGCGCGGGCCCTGTGCTGCGCTCGCGCAGCAGTGCATCCTTCGTTCGCCACCGGTGATTTCGGGCGGCGAGTTCGATCGTCACCGGGTCGACATCACTGCGCAGCATCTCGAGCATGTCGCAATGCTCCTGGACCGACTGCAAGGCGCGATCGGGCACGAAGGCGAACGTCGAGCCGCGCAATCCCGACAGTCGCGTCCCGCCGCGGTGGACGAGTTCGAGGATCTGGTCGTTGGGACACGGTGCGAACAGAATCGAATGGAACCGGCGATTGAGGCGGTGAGCGCGTTCATCGGCGGCATCGCCGGCGGACTCATCGTCGGACAGGTGACGACGGCGAACTACATCACGTTCCAGACCTTGAACTCGCTCGGGATGTACGTGCTCGCGATCGCGGTGGGCGCACACCTCCTGGACATGGCGCTGGTCGGCGGCATCCTCTTCGTGCTCGTTCCCGAGATCCTCAAGCAGTTCAAGATCCCGTTGGAGTGGTCGAACATCGCGTTCGCGCTGCTCGGGATCTATGCGCTCGCGACGAACTCGAACATCGGAAACGACATCCGCAACGCGATCATGCGACGTCGACGTCGTCGTGCCGGATTGCGCTCGGGGTCGTCGCTCGCTTCGCTGACACCCTTGGATGCACCGGTGCCGCGGCCGCACGAGGATGTCCTGCTCGACGTGCGAGGCCTCACGGTCAGCTTCGGCGCCGTGCGCGCGCTCTCCGATGTCGATGTGCAGATCCGCCGCGGCGAGATCCTGAGACTGATCGGCCCGAACGGGGCCGGGAAGTCCACGTTCATCGATGCGCTCAGCGGGTTTCTGCCGCAGCACGAGGGAAGCGTGACACTCGAGGGGATCGGGCTCGGGAGCCGTGCGCCGCACCAGATCTCTCGCGCCGGGCTGCGCCGCACGTTCCAACAAGACCGCGTGCCGACCACGATGTCGGTCGGTGCCTACGCGCGATTCATCGCACGCCGATCCGCGGACGATGAGATCGATGAGGCCCTCGAGTTCTTCGGCTGCCCCGACCCGGCGACGCCGTTGCAGATCGTGGATGTCGGCACGAGACGGCTCATCGAAGTCGCGGCGAACATCGCGGCCAAGCCGAAAGTCCTCCTGCTCGACGAACCCGCCGCGGGACTGTCGCACGAAGAGCACCTCGCGTTCGCGGACCGGCTGCGTGCCGTCCCCGACCGCTTCGGCGTGACTCTGCTCATCGTCGAGCACGACCTGGATCTGGTGCGGAGCGTGTGCACCAACCTCGTCGTTCTGAATTTCGGTGAGGTGCTCGCCGCGGGTGAGCAGGCGGCGGTTCTGTCCGACCCTGCCGTGCTCACGGCGTACATGGGGGAAACGGAGATGCTGTCATGAGCCTCGTTCTCGAGGAAGTCACGGTTCGACGCGGCGTGGGACCGGTCATCTCGGACGTATCGCTCGAAATCGTCCCGGGCGAGATCACGACCATCGTCGGGCCGAATGGCGCGGGCAAGACGAGCCTGCTGGAGGCCATCTCCGGTGTCGTGACGACGGTCAACGGGCGCATCACGATGGACGATGTGCACGACGTGCGCAAGCTGTCGCGACGTGGTCGCGCGCGGTTGGGCATCAATCACGTCGAACAGGGGCGCATGATCTTCCCCTCGTTGACCGTGCGGGAGAACCTGAAGCTCACCGCCCGCACGAAAGTCGATCTCGACGAGTCGCTCGCGCTCTTCCCGGAGCTCGAGAAGCGGCTCGACAACGCGACGGTGCTGCTCTCCGGCGAGCAGCAGATGGTCGTGCTCGCGCGCGCGTTCGCCGCGAAGCCGAAGTACCTGCTGCTCGACGAGATGTCTCTCGGTCTCGCCCCCGTCGTGTTCTTGAGGCTCCTGCCCACGATTCAGCAGATCGCGCAGACGGGAGTAGGCGTGCTCCTCATCGAGCAGTTCGCCCACCTGGCACTGGGCGTGGCAAGCCACGCGGTGGTCGTGACCGGCGGGCGAGTGACCTACAACGGAACGCCGGCCGCACTGCTCGAGGACTCGTCGCTGCTGCGGGAGGCCTATCTCGGCTGACCGACCTCGACTGCGGTGTCCGGGCGTGAGATCCACGCTCCGCGCGGGCACCGCTTCCGTCCGACGCGGTTACATGAGCTCGTCGGAGCCGCTGCCGCGTTTCGGCGCGTGCGCTGAAGCGGCTTGCGGTGGCCGCGGATGTCGGCCGACGTCGCGGAGTTCTGTGCCGCCACGCGGTCGGTCGCCTAGAGCCCATATGATTCTCGACATGGCGCCCCGACACGACACCGGACGATCTGTCGAGACGCCTCTCGTGCGGTTGCTCCTGTTCGCGCGCGGCGACCGTCGCGCAGAGAAAGACACGACGCGCCATCAGATCATGGTGGCCGCAATCCAGCTCTTCACGCGTCTTGGCTACGGCGGCACCTCGATGCGAGCCATCGCCAGTGAGGTCGGAATACAGGCCGCCAGCATCTACGCGCATTTCCCTCAAGGGAAAAGTCAGATCCTCTTCGAAGGTCTACGCGAGATCTTCGAGGAGTTTCTCGCGCACCTCATCTCGCCGCTCACGCCTGAGATGTCCTCAGATGAGCAACTGGGGACGATCATCGAACAGCACGTTCTCTGGCAACTCGACTACGGCTCTAAGGCGCTGGCGTGGGACGCCGCTTTCTCTGGTCTGGGCGTGCATGGCGTTCTGGCAGACGAGCAGCAGAAGGAGCTACGTCGTCTGCAGCGTCTCTATCACGACTACCTCGCCGAACTCATTGCCGAGCAGGTCCCCCAAGGGGCCGATGTCAGAAGGCTGACTCGCTTGTGCCTCCTGCTCTGCGATGACGCGGGCCGCGTCCGCGCGAACGACGAGCCGACCGATAGTGTGTCGCGTTTCGTGCGAAGCCTTTTCATGGATGACATTCTGCGAGCGGTGGCGCCAAGCACCTGACCTGATATGCTCCTAACGATCGTAAGGAACTAACGATCGTTAGTCAGCAACTTGGAGGGTGACGTGCCCAACCCCATCAGCGCTCCCGCTTTCTCGGAGATGGCGCTCCTGCCGCTTGTCGGCGGCGAGTTGACGGCGATCGGTGAGCAGTCGCTCCCGGTGGTCAATCCGGCCACCGGAGAGATCCTTGGCAACGTGTACGACGTCGGGACCGAGGGGGTGGACCGTGCCGTGCGCGCCGCGGTCGATGCGCAGGAGTCCTGGGGCGCCCTATCGCCGCGGGACCGAGCTCGCTACCTCCTGCGCCTTGCCGACGTGATCGAGCAGCACGCCCCGGACATCGCAGCGATCGAGTCATTGGATGTCGGCAAGCCGTACCCCCTCGTGCCGTACGAGGTCGAGAGCTCGGTCGACAAGTATCGGTTCTTCGCGGGCGCCTCGCGTGTTCTCACGGGGCTCGCCGCCAACGAATACCGTCAGCCTTACACCAGCTTTGTTCGCCGTGACCCGGTGGGCGTCGTCGCCGCACTCGCACCGTGGAACTACCCGTTCTCTCTGGCCTCGTGGAAGATCGCGCCCGCCCTCGCGGCTGGCAACACCGTTGTGCTCAAGCCCTCGCCGGACACGAACATGTCCACGCTCAAGCTCGCAGAACTGGCCGCCGGCGTCTTCCCCCCCGGTGTGCTGAACATCGTGACCGGTGGTGCCGAGGTCGGCAAGGCCCTCACGGCGCACCCTGCCGTCAACATGGTCTCGCTCACTGGCGGCACGGCGACCGGCAAGGCGGTCATGCAGGCTGCGGCCTCATCGGTCAAGCGATTGCACCTGGAATTGGGCGGAAACGCTGCGATGCTCGTCTTTGACGACGCGGATCTTGACCGTCTGCGGGACCTCTATTTCATGGCCGCGTTCCGCAACTCGGGCCAGGACTGCCACGCGGCCAGCCGCGTGTACGCCGCTGAGCACATCGCCGATGAGGTTGCCGCTGTCCTGTCTGGCGTGGCGAACACGACGCGCGTGGGAGACCCCTTCGACGAAGCAGTGCGCATGGGCCCCTTGGTCTCGGGTGCACAGCACGCGCGTGTGTCGGGCATGCTTGATCGTGCCGTCCGTCAGGGCGCCGAGATCGTATCGTCCTCTCCGGCGCCGACGAGTAATGGCTTCTACCTTCCACCGACGGTTCTGCGCGGCGTCGAGCATTCAGAGGAGCTGGTGCAGGAGGAGATTTTCGGGCCTCTCGTGACGGTCGGCACGTTCCGCGACGAGGATGAAGCCGTTCGCCTCGCCAATGGTGTTTCGCAGGGTCTGGCAGCGTCGGTGTGGACGGGCAACATGGACCGCGCGATGCGCGTCACCAAGCGACTCTCGGTGGGTACCGTGTGGGTCAATTCCCACGGCGCCACGATTGGTGAGATGCCCTTCGGCGGGGTGAAGGAATCCGGGTTCGGTAACGACCTGTCGATCTACTCGATGGAGCAGCACACCGTACTCAAGCACGTCGCGATCTACGTCGACGGACACTGACCCGCCACGATACCGCCACGCGGAGGGCCCACGAACGTGGGCCATCCGGTGCGCCAGCCCGCCGGAGCGGCCCGCGAACGAGGACTCTGAGGAACTTTATGGGAACTGCACACACCGCCCCGAGCACGAGTTCGGAAGCCTGGACCGAACGGGCGGCGCGTGTCCTTCCGCGAGGCGTGACCTCCGGCGCTCGCCTGCGAGCTCGGGCGCCGATGTTCGTCGGCGGATCGGGTGTGACGCTCCACGCTGATGACGGCAGCGATTATCTCGACACGATCATGGGATCGGGCCCGCTGCTGCTCGGACACGATCGTCCCGAGGTCATCGATGCCGTGCGCGCACAGCTGGACCGCGGAATCCTGTACGGCAACCACCCCACCGAGGTTGAGGTCGCCGAGAGAGTTCTGGCGATCGTTCCGCACTTCGACACTGTGGCCCTGATCAACTCCGGAAGCGAAGCCACGCACCTGGCCGTTCGCATCGCTCGGGCCACCACCTCTCGGCCTCTCATCGTGAAGTTCGAAGGCCACTATCACGGGTGGATAGACCCGCTCTTCCTCAACAACCAGTTCACCGAGCCGTACATGGGCGCAGGGCTTCCCCCTCGGCAGCACGCTGTGGCCCATATGACTGCGGATGCCGAAGTCATCGTCTGCCGCTACGACGACGAGGACGAGATAGCCCAGGTCTTCGCCGAACACGGCGACCGGATCGCCGCTGTCATTGCCGAGCCTGTACCCATGAACTTCGGCACCTTCCTTCCGAGAGCCGGCTACCTCGCCCGGGTGCGGGAGCTGTGCTCGACACACGGTGCCCTCCTGGTCTTCGACGAGGTGCTTTCGGGATTCCGCCTCGCGCTCCGTGGAGCACCGCCCCTCGTCGGAGTCTCTCCAGACATTGCCGTATACGCCAAGGCGATCGCATCGGGCTTTTCGCTGGCCGCCGTCGCCGGCACGGCCGCAGCGATGACATCGATCACTGAGGGGGGTGTGACCCCCGCGGGAACCTACAACGGCAACCCCGTCGCCACGGCGGCGGCACTTGCGACGCTGAATGTTCTCGAGGCCGAGCAAGACGCGATCTATCCGCACCTCGAGGCGATCGGTGTCCGTATGGCCGCGGGACTGCGCACGATCGCCGCGAGTACAGGTGCGCCGTTGAGCGTGAATCAGGTCGGTTCCGTACTGCAGATGTTCTGGGGAGTGGAAGGTGTGCATGACTTCGCGACCGCCACGACTTCGGATCGAGCCATGATCGCCGAGGTTTGCGAAGGGACGATGGACGATGGCATCTTCATCGCGCCGCGAGGTCTCATGCTCCTCAGCGCTGCCCACACGATAGATGACATCGACCGGGTCATCGCCGCTTTGGATCGGTCCGTCCACGCGGCCGTGCGTCGGTCCGGCTGACGGCACATACTTCACGCTCGCGCACAAGTCGCAGGGCGAAGATCTTATGAAGGGTACGACATGAGCCACGTGTTGGTGACGAACGACGACGGATTCGACGCAGAGGGAATTGGATCCCTCGCCAGCGCTCTCTCGCGGGCAGGTCACCGCGTGACGGTCGTCGCGCCCGACAGCAACCGCAGCGCCGCAGGGCATCGCATCATGATCCGCGGGAACCTCGAGCTGATCGAACGGGAGAAGCGCGACGGTATCCGTGTGCTTTCGTACTCGGGTACTCCCGCAGATTGTACGCGCGTCGCACTGCTTGCGGGTGTCGTCGAGCGCCCGGATGTCGTGGCCTCGGGCGTCAACCATGGAGTGAACCTGGGTGACGATGTGCGCTACTCGGGCACCGTCTCGGCGGCTGTTGAGGCTTCTCTGCTCGGCCTTCCCGGTGTCGCTATTTCGCAGCAAGGCCCCGGCGCGGGAGTCCGGTTCCTCGCTGACCCACCCGAGCAGTTCGACCACCTGGACGGTGTCGTTCGACTCATCGAGCGGTTCGCCGCTCTCGCTCGCCCGCGCGAGATTCTCAACGTCAATATTCCGCACGCGAACCCGGATGCCGGCGCAATGTGGGCTCCGCTCGGAACGCGCAGATGGGCAGACGTGCGAATGTCAGTCCAGGGCGACCTGCCGATGACGGTCCGTGCGTGGGAGTCCGATCCCGAGCCTGTGTTCGAGCCGCGCTCCGACTTCTCGGTCGTTCGTGACGGGGGTATCGCGGTGAGCCTCCTCAGCTCGCACGGTGGTCTTCGTGACATCTCCGATCAGGCGACCGACATCATCTTGTCGCAGGAACTCAACCGTCTCTTCTCCGGGGAATGACGCGATGAAGGCGTCACCGGTCAGTGCCCCGTCCGTCGTGATCGATGCGTCGATCGGTCCGGATGATGCCGAACGGATCCAGACGGCTTTGGCGGCTATGGCGCCCATCGAGCTCGATGCCAAGGCGATGACCGTGCTGCCGCTGTCGGGAGGGGGAAGCAACGAGAACTATCTCGTCTTCGACGGCGATGTGCCGCGTTATGTTCTGCGCATCGCCGCATCGCTGGCCAACAGCACCCGCTTCGGCATCGACCGGTGGGCAGGGGTTCTGATCCACCGGGAAGCAGCGCACTGGGGCCTCGCTCCCGCGCTTCGTGGTGTCGTGTTCCCCATCGGCGATTCGATGACCGACTTCTTGTCGGGCGGACTCGTGACACCGACCGCGATCCGAGAGGGAGGGGGCATCGAGGAGTGCGTCACACTCATCCGCACAGCTCATGCGCGACTTCGGGGGACAGACCATCGCTTCGGGGCCGTGGCGGACATCACTTCCTACCTCGCGCTCGCGCGAGACGAAGGTCTTCGCGTGCCAGAGGACATCGATGCACTGGTAGCCGATGTCGCACGTGTCGAGGAGGCCTTCGCCGGTCTGCCGATTCCCCATGTGGTGTGCCATAACGATCCAACGACGACCAACTTCTTCCGCGCTGACGGGCGACTGTGGCTCCTGGACTGGGAGTACGCGGGGCTCGGGAACCCCTACTTCGATCTGGCGGCGTTCGTTTCTGAGGCGGCGCTGGACGATGGTGAGATCGATCGCGTCCTTCGGGCATACTTCGGCGGTGTGCGCGCGTGCGATCGCGCGCGGATCCTCGCACAACGATTTCTCGCGGACATGCGAGAGGCGACGTGGGCCGTGGCGGCCCGCCCGGTCCTCGCCGCGACCGGATATGACCACGCCGCGCGCGCTCACGAGTTCTTCGCGCGGGCCCGGGTGAGCGCGCACCAGCTGACTCCTGCCGTCATGGTCGACATCCGAGCCGGCGCGGACAGCGACGAACTGCTCTTCAATGAGGCCTTCTCGCACGCGTGATGCCATACACGAAAGCGGGGGTGACGACTTCTCAGTCTCCGCCCCCGCTTCGTCGTCCCGCTACGGCGTGAGCGCGTCGCGATCCTTGAGGAGGTAGTGCTTGAACATGGGGATCTGCCCGAGCACGCCATAGATGACGGCCGTCGAGAGGCACGCGAAGGCCGAGGAGCCCAGAATGTAGAAGACGTCGCTTCCGATTTCGCCCGTGACGGGGTTCATCACGAGGAGCGAGATGACAGCGCCGGCGATCATCGAGAAGAACGCAAGAAGGTTGAAACCGCCGGTGTACTGGTACGCCGTGTTCCCATCAATCCGATAGATCGAGCGCAGCGAGAAACGGCCGCGGCGAACAACATAGAAATCGGTGAGCATCAGGCCGATGAACGGAGCGTAGACGAGACCGGCGATCGACAAGAACGCGCCGAAGTACTCTGTCGCACCACCCCAGACCGCAAGGATCGCTGTGTATGCCGCCAGTATCCAGACCAGCACTCGGTAGTCGGCCTTCGGGAATGCGGACTTGAGCGCGATGGAGTACGAGTAGGAGCCGATGCTCTGGGTGGTGATATTGGCAACCCCAACCCCGATCAACGCCAGCAGCGCCACAACAGGCGACCCCATCGCGATGAGCATCTCGGTCATGTCGTCGCTCATCACGCCGAACTGCAAGAACATGGCGATCGCCATGATGCCGCCGGTCAGGACGAACAGAGGAACGACGAGGCCGTAGGCCAAAACCGTGCCTGCCACCGTGTGGCTTTCACGACGAGCGAGGCGAGGCATGACCCCGAGGGCGGCAACCCAGCTCATCGCGAAGGCGATGCTCGCCTCGATCGAGAATGCGAAGTTGGCGGGGCTGTCGCCGCCTTCCGGCTTGTACGCAGCGATCGCGTCGAAGGGGACAGCGCCAAGGGCGATGCAGATGATGACGATTGCGACGATGATCAACAGCGGCACGGTGATTCGGTTGGACCACTTGATCGCGATGGGGCCGCCCAAGGCGATCAGCGTCCCACCGAGAACACACAGCACGGCCAGGACAGGGTGGAAGATCTCCGGAACTGTGACGCCGAATCCTTCGATCAGGCGAATGAGCGAGGAGGAGAAGATCCCCGCGGCGACGGCGTACCAAGGGAAGTTGACGATCACGAGGAGCACAGCGATGACGCGGATGCCGCGGTACCCGTAAAGCGCCCTCAGGCTCACCCAAAGGTCAACGCCGTATCTGACGACCGGTGGAATCGCGAGAGCGATGATGACGATGAACAGGAGGTTGCCGGCCAGTACGCTAACCGTCATCTCGGCAAAGCCCGTGAGACTTGCTGTGTACGCGCCTTGCGTGAAACACCAGGTGGCGATCCCGTATCCGGCGACGACGAGAAAGAAGTCCCAGAAGCCGAATGTCTTTTCTCCCCGCATGACGGGGAGGGTTCCGTACAGCGCTTCGCGAGTGACCTTTTCTTTGACGGAGCTCATATCAGTCCCTTTTTTCAGATTCGGTGCTGGGTCACACCACGAAGATGGAGATGAGGCACGCGACGACCACTCCGATGGCGACGACCCAGCTCACCGCGCTAAAGCGCTGGCCGAGGTCATAGCCGGGAGTTTCGATTGCCTCGACGCGCGCGCGAACTTCCGTGTCAAACCAGGCGTTGTCGGGATCAGACATTGTGCGCCTCTCCTATGAGGTGTGAGGTATTTCCCTAACGTATGTGTGGATGATGCCACCCCAGTGTCCGCCTGCGCAACACGGGCGTGAGATGAGAGCACCGTCTGCGTTGACGTGGACGCCTAACGAACGTTAGCCTGAGGTTAGCGATCCGCGCGATGCGATCGCTCTTCGGTGTGGTGGGAGTCAGGAATGAGCCAAGACACGCAGCCGTCCGGACCTGCCATCGTCGTCATCGGCGCTGGCGTGGCCGGATTGAGCGCGGCATACAGCGCGGCGCGGATAGGTGCCCGGTCGGTGACGGTGTTGGAGAAGACCGGACTCGCTGCCGGCTCATCTGCCTTGTCTGCTGGAATCTATAACCGACAGACATTCGATCCGCTCGACCTTCAATTCCGTGTCGGGAGCGGTCCGCGCCTGGCGGAGCTGGAGCGCGAGACATCGTTCCGCGTCACGCGGTCAGGGTACATGCGACTCGCGCGGACCGAGCAGCAGTGGATGCTCGTTCGCGACACGATCGATAACGGCACCTATCCCGACACCGAGCTGCTCGATGCAGAGGCAGTCGCACGTCTGGTTCCGGGCATGCGCGTCGACGACGTCGTCGGAGCGATGTACGGGCCGGAGGACGGCCACATGGACGGGCCTGAACTGTGCGCCGCGTATCTCGCGGTTGCGCGTCGGTGCGGCGTGGAGTTCCGGAGCGGCGTCGAGGTACTCGGTTCGACGCGCACGGCTGGCGGCATCCGCATAGAGACGACAACCGGTTCCCTCGAGGCCGACATCGTGATCAACGCCACGGGTTCCTGGCTCTCAGAGGTTGGCGAACGTCTCGGCGCCCCCGTCCCGATTGAGAATCAACTCCACGAGATTGCGCTCATGAGTGTGCCGTCATTGCGCGGCCGAGCCGTTCCCACGGTGCAAACCTATTTCCCGGGATCCGGCGAGAACGCCGTGTACATCCGTCCCGAAGGTTCGGGGATGTTCTTGGCGGGCCTTCACTCCTACGAGTCGGAGGCCGGCGCAGTGGCGCCCGGCACTTCCAGTCGCCATATCTCCGAGACGGCGATGGAGGAGCTTGCCGAGGCCCTCTTTGACCGTTTCCCCGACTGGACCGACGCGAGCATCGACTCTGGCTGGAGCGGCGTGTACCCGCTCAGCCCGGACGGACGCTTCATCATCGGTCCGAGTGATGACCGTGTCGTGACGTTGGGCGGTCTCGGCGGTGTCGGACTGAACGTGTCGGCAGCCGTGGGTGCGCTCGCTGCCGAGTGGGCCGTGTACGGCGAAGCCCGGACGTTCCATGGAACCGACCTCCTCCTGCCCACGAGGTTTGCGGCATGATCGCGCCTGTCGACCCGCCCATGCAGGGCTCCGCGACCGTTCCTGAGCTCGAAGCGATCGCTCGCGAGGTGCGCTGGCGCATCATCAGCACGGTCGCGGCCTCCGGCGCAGGCCACATCGGCGGACCACTGTCGATGACAGATCTACTCGTCTCGCTGTACTTCTCACACTTGCGCGTCGACCCGGCGACGCCGGACGACCCTGATCGGGACCGGTTCATCCTCTCCAAAGGCCACTGTGCGATCGGGCTCTATAGCGTGCTCGCGTTGCGCGGCTATTTCCCCGTGGACGAGGTCGCGACGTTCGACCACGGGGATTCGCGGTTGCAAGGGCACCCCGATATGCGCCTCACGCCCGGCGTGGATGCCTCGACCGGATCGCTCGGCCAGGGGCTGTCCGTCGGCTCGGGGCTGGCGCTGTCCGCCCGCATGTCGAATCGCGACTTCCGCACGTGGGTCCTGATGGGCGACGGCGAGATTCAGGAGGGGATGGTGTGGGAAGCGGTGTACTTCGCCTCACGCCACGCGCTTAGCAACCTCACGGCGATCGTCGACGTCAACGGTCTGCAGCAGTACGGCTGGAAGCCGGTGGAAGGCCGGGACCGGTTCGACCGCTCGGAGCCGTGGGGTGGGCTCTCGCTCGCGGACATCTTCCGGGGCTACCGATGGAACGTCATCGACGTCGACGGCCACGATCAAACTCAGATTCTGGATGCCTACGCGCGCGCCGATGAAAACGCACGGTCCACGGACCGACCGACCGTGATCTTGGCGCACACGCGCAAGGGAAACGGCATTTCGTTCACGGCAGGCACCTATCGCTGGCACAACGGGATCGCGAACGACGCCCAATTGGCCACCGCCCGCACCGAGCTCGGAATCGAGGAGTGACATGAGAGCACAACGTGAGGTGTGGGGGTCTACGCTCACCGAGCTTGCCACGACCGATCCGCGCATCATCCTGCTGGATGCGGACCTGGCGAACTCCACCCGCGCTGATATCTTCGCCGCGGCGCACCCTGACCGTTTCGTCGAAGTGGGAATCGCCGAACAGAACATGGTCGGTGTCGCTGCGGGCCTCGCTGCCGGCGGCTACCGCCCGTGGGTGTCTACATTCGGTGTGTTCCTCACACAACGTGCCCTCGATCAAGTGCGCATGCTGGTGTCGCAAACGGGCGCGAGCGTGCGACTGGCAGCGGGCTACGCGGGGTTGCTGAACGGTCGCAGCGGTAAGACTCACCAGGACATCGCTGACCTTGCGATCATGCGCTCGATGCCGAACATGACGGTTCTTGCTCCCGCCGACGAATACGAAGCCGCCGCCGTGATCCGCTGGGCAGCGGATCACGAAGGACCCGTTTACGTCCGGTTGGCCCGCGATGGTGTTCCCGCAGTATTCGATGCCGACTATGTGTTCACGCTCGGGCAACCGGTTGTCGTTCGTCCTGGTGGGCGCATCGTGCTCGTCTCGACGGGTGTTCAAACGTCGCGGACTGTGGCGGCTGCCGACATCCTCGAGGCGAAAGGCATCGACGTCGGCGTCGTTCATGTGCCCTCGCTCAAACCGCTGGATGAAGACGCACTGTGCCTTGCCCTGCAGGGCGCAGAGCGTATCTACACGGTGGAGGAGCACAGCATGATCGGTGGATTGGGCGGCCTCGTCAGCGAGATCGTCGCTGCCCGCAGCGATATCGCCCCCACCGTGAGAATCGGTCTCGCCGACCAGTGGTCAGAGTCCGGGCCCGATGATTTCCTCCTCGCCAAGTACGGGCTCTCTGCGGCTCGCGTCGCTGACGCCGTGGGCGTCGATCTGGTAGCGCAGGGGGTCGCGTCGTGAGCATGCAGAGTATCGCGGGGCGCACTGCGGTCGTCACGGGAGCCGGCAGTGGGATTGGTGAAGGGATCGCTCGTCGACTCTTGGATGCCGGCGCCATCGTGTACGCGGTGGGCCGGCGACTAGCGTCATTGCAGGCTATCGACGACGCAGCATTCGCTGAGGGGAGGCTGAGGCCACGATCGCTCGACGTGACGGATTCGGCAGCGGTGCGCGCGCTCGCGGTCGAGCTTGCCGAGTCTGTGCCTGTCTCGATCCTCGTCTGCGCCGCTGGGACCAACATCACGAGGCGACGGTTCGCCGAACTCACAGACCAGAGTTTCGCTGAGGTCCTCGACACGAATGTCACCGGAACCTTCACGATGGTCAGCGCGTTCCTGGATCAGCTGCGTGCAACCTCCGGCGACGTCGTCTTCATCTCGTCGATCGCGGCGGCATGGCCTGATCACAGTGGCGCCGCCTACGGGGCTTCGAAGTCGGCCCTCCTCGGTTTGGCACGGGGTCTCTCGCGCGACGAGCACGCGAACGGCGTCCGCGTGTGCACACTGCTTCCCGGCCTCGTTGACACACCTCTCCTGGCAAAGCGGCCTTCGCCGCCGCCGCAGGCAGTACGCGACTGGGCGATAAAGCCAGAAGACATCGCCGAAGCGGTCCATCTCGCCGTGAGTCTCCCGCCGCGGACCAGCATCGCCGAGATGAGTATCGTCGCCACCCGGCTGCAGGCTTTCACCGATACGCAGAAGTCGACTCCGGAACTGCCGCAGGAGCTCATCGCTGAAGAAGAAGTCTCCGCATGAGGGCAGTCACGCTCCACGGCGCCGAAGACCTGCGTCTAGAGAATGCCGACGAGATCAGTGCTCGTGACGATCAGGTCATCGTCGCCGTCGCCTACGGGGGAATCTGCGGGAGTGACCTGCATTATGCGGCCAGCGGCCGCAACGGCATCTACACGGTCCGTGAACCGCTTGTGCTCGGTCACGAGATCGTGGGCGTTGTTGCAGAGATCGGTGGCGCGGTCTCGGATGCACCCGCCGTTGGCACTCCCGTCGCGCTCCACCCTGCATGGCCGGTACCTTCGCCCGGTGAGACTGCTCGCCGGGGACTGCACCTCACCGCGGATGGTAGTTACCTTGGGAGCGCGTCGACCTGGCCGCACACGCAGGGTGGTCTCCGCGACCGCATCGCGGTCGCCCCCGATCAGCTCCGTCCGATTCCCGCCGGAGTCCCGCTGCGTCGAGCGGCGCTCGCCGAGCCGCTGGCCGTCGCCCTTCACGGAGTCGACCGATTCGGTGGCGACTACACGGGGCGGGATGTGATCGTCACGGGAGCCGGGCCGATCGGATGTCTTGCAGTGGCCGCGCTGCGTCACCGCGGAGCCAGAACGGTGACTGTAACCGACCTGCATGAGGGTCCACTCGCTCGCGCTCGCGCTGTCGGTGCTGACACCGTGATCCGGCTGGGTGTGGACCCTGATCCTGCCACAGCATCTTTCGACGTCGTCATCGAGGCTTCCGGTGCACCCATCGCCGCCGCGCACGCACATGAATACGTTCGCTCAGGCGGCACGATCGTCCAGCTCGGCATTCCGCCGGCGGGAGACCTGCCCGTTCCGCTGTCTTCGCTCGTGAGTCGCGAGATCACTGTGCGCGGCTCGCAGCGCTTCGAGACCGAGCTGGACGACGCCGTCGCCCTCCTCGCGATCGACGCTTCTCTGGACGCGGTCGTCACCGACGTCTTCGCTGCCGAGGACTTCGTGGCCGCTTTCGACTGCGCGCGCGACTCTGCGCGGTCGGGGAAGGTGCTCATCGCGTTCGGGGCCGCCGAGGAGGTAACCGCCCCGCCTGAGGTTTAGCGCGCCGTTGACGCTCGCCGCGATTCGGAGGGCGAGCGCGTTGTCATCGATGGCACCGCCGGAGCGCCGATCAGGCTGAGGTCTGCGGCGGGATGAGGCCGGAGGAGTCCCTACCGGGGGCCAACTGCAGCGCGACCTGGTTCTCGAGCCCTTCGATCGCGTCGTCGGACAGCGAGATCAGTCCGTCGAGCTCTTCGCGCACGCGCTTGTAGGCGACCTGGCGCTCGGCCGGTGTCGCGGCCTGGTCGACCGCGATCGTCAGCAGCTGCTGCGCTTTGTCGAGGCGGCGCCGCTCGCTCTCGCTGAAGGTGGAGGCCTTCAGCCGGCGCGCATCGCGCTCGGCGACGTCGAATGCCACCTCGTAATCGACGACGGCATTGCGGTACTCCGTGAGCTCGTCCGGGGTGAGCCGGACCTTCGGTGACGCGGGCCGCAACCCGTCGGCGACGCGCTGCGCCCGCAGGAACGCCGCCGTGAGTGGCTGGCGACCGTCGCTCATCGCGGGGAAGGCGATGAGCTTCGCTACGTCGAGCTCGTAGTCGAGCCAGCGCGCGGTGACGGAGTCATGCGTCGCGAAGAGCTTCGCGAGCTGTGTCGCCTGCGACTCCGGCGGGGGTGCGACCGCACGCGTTTCGCGTGCTGCCCGCAGCTCGCTCTTGGCCTTGAGCATCTCGAGCTTCTCTTTGTGGCGGCGCTTCGCCCGTCGCTCCCACGAACTGCCGATCTTGCCCGCGACGGCGACCGCGGCGCCGCCGAGCGGAAAAATCAGCCACCAGTAGCTCTCCCAGAGGGTTGCGAGGGTCTCCACCCGCTCATGCTATGTCAGGGGCTTCTCGCCGGAGGGGCGGGATGTGCGTGCGGGAATCGGCCACACCGGTCGCTGGCTCCGCGGAGCTTCGGGCTCGGACGGCGGGAGCGATCGCGCGGCACCACGCGGGTCGGTCTCGACGCCGGCCGCGGGTCGCGTAGAGCGTGAGGAGGCGCCGGGGCGCGGCATCCGCGTCGGTGTCCCGGCTCCCGCCCGGCGCGCCTCGGCCTCGGCATGCGCGAACGCCGCTCCGTATCTCGCCACGGCCGTGCGATAGGCGGCATACTCCTCCGGACGCATGCGGGCGAGCGTCGACGCGGGCCGGAGCCGGTGTGCTTCGCTCTGCGCGCGCAGGAAGGCGTGTGTCGCGGGATGCCGCGCATCGCTCATCTGCGGGAACGAGATCATCGCGAGTGGGTCGGTCTCGTATTCGAGCCAGCGCGCCGTGATGGCGTCGTGCTCGTGCATGAGCCGTTCGAGGGGCAGCGGATCGTTCGGTCCGGCGGCGCTGCGCCGGGCGTCGACCGCCTTGACCTGGGTGCGTGAAGCTCTCAGTGCCATCGTCGCGCTCTTGTGCGCCTGGCGCGCGCGCTGCAGGTCGCGCTTGGCCTCGGCGACGGTCGGCGTGCCCGGTGTCGGGTTCGCGCGCTGTGCCTGCGCGTGCTGCACCCTCGCCTGTGCGGCACGGACGTCGGCGCGGGCCTCGAGCATCGTGCGGTAGGCGATCTGCACGTCGTGGCGCGCAGCCTCGAGCTCGAGACGTTTCGCGCGCCATCTGCTCATCGTGCCCCCCGAGCGTCGTCGGTGCGTGGTCACCGCGGCGTAGCCGACACCTCCGGCACCGGCGGCTGCCGGCGCGATCCACCAGAACTCGGTGATGAACACCAGGAGGGGCTCCACCCTCCGATGTTAACCGTCCGAATCGGCGTGCGGGAGATGGGGTGGGTCAGCCGAAGAGCAGGGCGATGACCGTCGCGCCACCGCCGACGACGATGAGCGAGACGATGACGACCCACGCGACCACCTTGATCCGGCGCTGGCGTGCGTCGTCGTAACTGCCGTACTCGTCGTCGCTCATGTCGTCCAGGTTATCCCGCGACAGGCTCGGCGACCGTCGGCCCGAACGCCGCGGGCAGCGTCGAGGTCGACTGCTCGTACAGCTCGGGCAGCGGCACGGTGAACAGGCCCTGCACCTCGAGAGCGGCGACGCCGTCGTCGCTCGGCGAATCGGTCACGCCGATGCGCAGCACGGGGTAGCCGCGGCCTTCGCACAGCCCGCGGAACTTCACGTCGTCTTCGCGGGGGACGGTCACGATGACACGGCCGGTCGACTCCGAGAACAGCGCCGTCGCGACGTCGACGCCGTCGCGTTCGACGATCTCGTCGAGCCATACGCGGGCGCCCACGCCGAAGCGCAGCACGCCCTCGCCGAGGGCCTGGCCGAGTCCACCGCCGGACAGATCGTGCGCCGACGAGATGAGCGACTGCTGCCCTGCGGCGTGCAGCAGCTCGGCGAGCTTGCGCTCCTGGGCGAGGTCGACCGCGGGCGGACGACCGCCGAGGTGCCCGTGCACGGTGTCGGCCCACTGCGATCCGCTGAGTTCGGTCGAGGTCACGCCGAGCAGGTAGATGTTCTCACCGGCATCCTGCCACCCCGAGGGGATGCGGCGCGCGACGTCGTCGATGATGCCGAGCACGCCCACGACGGGGGTCGGGAAGATCGGCTGATCACCGGTCTGGTTGTAGAACGACACGTTGCCGCCGGTCACGGGGACGCTGAGCTCGAGGCATCCGTCGGCGAGGCCGTCGACCGTCTGCGAGAACTGCCACATGACCTCGGGGTTCTCGGGGCTGCCGAAGTTGAGGCAGTCCGTCACCGCGGTCGGCACGGCGCCGGTGACGGCGACGTTGCGGTACGCCTCGGCGAGGGCGAGCTTGGCGCCCTCGTACGGGTCGAGCTGGCAGAAGCGGCTGTTGCAGTCGGTCGCGATCGCGAAGCCGAGACCGGACTGCTCGTCGACGCGGATCATGCCGGCGTCGTCGGGGAAGGACAGTGCCGTGTTGCCGAGCACGTAGTAGTCGTACTGGTTGGTGATCCACGACGTGTCGGCGAGGTTCGGGCTCGAGACGAGCTGCAGGAACTGACCGCGCAGCGTGTCGGGGTCGAGGTCGCGCGGCAGCGCCGACGCGGAGTCCTCTTGGAGCGCGTCGATCCAGGTCGGGTAGGCGACGGGGCGCTCGTAGACCGGGCCGTCGACGGCGACCGTGGAGGGGTCGACGTTCACGATCTCTTCGCCGTGCCAGAAGATCTGCAGGCGGCCGTCGCCGGTGACCTCGCCCAGGACGCTCGTCTCGACGTCCCACTTGGCGGTGACGGCGAGGAATGCGTCGAGCTTCTCGGGCGCGACGATGGCCATCATGCGCTCCTGGCTCTCGCTCATGAGGATCTCTTCGGGCGTGAGCGTGGAGTCGCGCAGCAGCACATTCTCGAGGTCGACGCGCATGCCCGAGCCGCCGTTGGCGGCCAGTTCGCTCGTCGCGCACGAGATGCCCGCGGCGCCGAGGTCCTGGATGGCCTCGACGAGTTCGCCCTGATAGAGCTCGAGGCAGCACTCGATGAGCACCTTCTCGGCGAACGGGTCGCCCACCTGCACGGCGGGGCGCTTCCGCTGCGGCTTCGCCGCGCCGTCGCCGCCTGCGGCGACATCGGTCCCTGAGCTGGTCGAAGGGTCGAACGAGTCGGATGCCAGGATCGACGCGCCGCCGATGCCGTCACCGCCCGTGCGGGCTCCGAACAGGACGACCTTGTTGCCCGCGCCCGAGGCGTTGGCGAGCTTGAGGTCTTCGTGGCGCAGCACGCCCACCGCGAGGGCGTTGACGAGCGGGTTGGCCTGGTAGACCGAGTCGAAGACCGTCTCGCCGCCGATGTTGGGCAGGCCGAGGCAGTTGCCGTAGAACGAGATGCCGCTCGTGACGCCGTGCACGACGCGCGCCGTGTCGGGGTGGTCGATCGCGCCGAAGCGCAGCTGGTCCATGATCGCGACGGGGCGCGCGCCCATCGAGATGATGTCGCGCACGATGCCGCCGACACCCGTCGCGGCGCCCTGGAACGGCTCGATGTAGCTCGGGTGGTTGTGCGACTCGACCTTGAAGGTGACCGCCCAGCCCTCGCCGATGTCGACGACGCCGGCATTCTGTCCCATGCCCACCATGAGGCGGGTCTTCATCTCGTCCGAGACCTTCTGCCCGAACTTCCGCAGGTAGATCTTGCTCGACTTGTACGAGCAGTGCTCGCTCCACATGACGGAGTACATCGCCAGCTCACCCGATGTCGGGCGGCGGCCGAGGATCCGGCGGATCTCGGCGTATTCGTCGTCTTTGAGGCCGAGCGCCGCGTACGGCTGCTCTTTCTCGGGGGTGGCGGTGGCGTTGGCGACGGTGTCGGCGACGGCCGCGGAATTCTGCGAGGGGGTGGTCACGCGGCTGAGCTCCAGGAATTCGAGGGTGGCCAGACGGGTCAAGTCTAGTTGCGACCCGCCGTGGGCGGTGCTCCGTAGGAGCCGGTAGCGGGGTGTGATGACCTACGCGGTCAGCCGACCCTCCCCGCGTCGATCGCGGACGACGGCGAATGCGTACATGGCGAGCCCGAGCACGAGCCACGCGGTGAGGACGAGAATGGGATGCAGCGTCGCAGCCCCGTCGAAGAACCCGAGGTTGCGCAGCAGTGTCCCGGTGGCGCCGGGCGGCAGCAGCTGTCCGATCGCGCCCCACGGCACGGGCAGCACCTCGGGCGCGCTCGACAGGCCCGACAGCGGATTGCCGAGCAGGATCAGCAGCACCGCGGCGATCGCGATGCCGACGCCCTTGAGGAGTCGTTCGAGGCCGAGCACCAGGAACGCGGTCGCGGCGATGCCCAGCATGGCCCCCAGCGTGGTCATCCAGAAGTTGTCCTCGAACGTGCCGATCCAGAAATAGAGGGTCGAGGTGAGCGCGAGCCCGCCGAGTACGGCGAAGGATCCTGCGGTGGCGAGCCGCTGGCGGTTTCCACGGACCAGCGCGACCGTCGCCACGGCGGCGATCCATCCGCCGAGCGCCATCGGGAGGGCGCCCGCCGACAGTCCGATGCCGCGCGGATCCGCCGCCGGGAACGGCACGACGTCGTCGACGACGACCGGCAGCGATGTCACCGCACCGATCTGCTGCGCGGCGGCCTCCAGGATCGTCGCGACGTAGGAGCTCGCCGCCGACGCCGTGTCCACGGTCAGTCCGCTCGCCGGGTCGACGATGAACGCCCCGTAGACGTCACGATTCAGGATCAGCTCCCGGGCGTCGTCGGCGGAATCGGCCACGGTGATCTCGAATCCACCCGGCGCGTTCTCCTCGAGTGCATCACCGAGCGCCGTGACCACCTGGCCGGGCCCGACGACGGCGATCGGGATGTCGCGCGGTTCCGAGTTGACGCTCGGCAGGGCGAAGGCGAGGAGGAAGACGACGATGATCGCGATCAGGATCGCGACGACACCGGCGACCTTGCTCCAGCTCGATGGCGCTGTCGCCGTGTCGGTGGTCGCGGCGGGGGTGAGGGACATGCATGCTCCTGAGTTATTTCCACAAGTGTGGAGTTCTGGGCGTGAGCCTAATGGCTGGAAGCGCGATGATCCAGCCGAATCTCCCCAAATGCGGAATTGCGTCGCAACGCCACATATCCTGAGGGGCGATGACCCCCAAGCCGCAGACCCGCCCCGGGCGTCGTCCGGGCGACAATCGCACGCAAGACGTGATCCTCTCGGCCGCACGAGAGCTGTTCTCCCGCGATGGCTATGCAGGGGCTTCGCTGCGCGCGATCGCCGCCGCTGCTGATGTCGATCCCGGCATGATCCGGCACTTCTTCGGCAGTAAGGACGGTCTCTTCGAAGCGGCCCTCGCCCTGCCCGACGGGTATTCCGCAGCGCTCACCGCAGCGATCGATGGCGCGCCCGACGGCATCGGCGAGCGGATCACGCGTGCATATCTGAGCCTCTGGGAGAACCCCGAAACCGCGGCGCCGGTGCTTGCGATGGTGCGCACGGCGCTGGCTTCCGAACGCGCAGCCGAACGATCGCGCGACCTGGTGACGTCGCGACTGATCACCCACGCCATCCCGGCGCTCAGCGCCGACCGGCCCGCACTGCGAGCATCGCTCGCCGGTGCACACCTCACGGGAGCAGCATTCGTCCGGCATGTCCTGCGGATCGAGCCGCTCGCCGACCTCTCTTTCGAAGAGGTCGTCCGCCTGATCGCGCCGGCCATCCAGCGATATCTCAGCGAGCCGCTCTAGCAGCCAGGAGCATACCTGGACACTCTGTCCAGGTCTACTCGTTTCGTCTAGGCTGGACGCGTGATGCGAAGGTATCGAGACCTCGTCGATGGCTCGTCGTACCCGTTGGACGTGCCGAGGTGGCGGTCGGATTCGGGTCGCCCGCTGTGGATCGACGCCGGGCCGGGGATCGGCCGAGACGATATCGACGACTCGCAGCGGTCGCTGTGGCGGTATCGCGCCGCGCTTCCGGTCGAGATCCCGTCTCCGATCAGCATGGGCGAAGGCGTGACCCCGTTGATCGAGCACGCGTGGGAGGAAACGGCGCGACCGCTGTTCAAGGCGGAGTGGTTCAGCCCGACGGCGAGTTTCAAGGACCGGGGGACGAGCGTGATGCTGTCCTACCTGCGGGATCGTGGCGTCACCAGCGTGTTGGAGGACAGTTCCGGCAACGGCGGGTCCTCCGTCGCCGGCTACGGGGCCGCCGGCGGCCTGCAGGTGAAGATCTTCGCGCCGGCTACGACGTCGCCGGCGAAGATCGCTCAGGTGCGCGCATACGGCGCCGAGGTCGAATTGGTGGAGGGCCCGCGGGAGGAGTCGCAGAACGCCGCGATCCGTCAGGCGACGGCGCCGGCGTTCTACGCGTCCCACAACTGGCAGGCGTTCTTCCTGCAGGGGACGAAGACGCAGGCGTACGAGCTGTGGGAAGACCTCGGCTTCCGTGCTCCCGACAACGTGGTCATCTCCGTCGGCGCCGGCAGCAGCCTGCTGGGCTGCTACCTCGGTTTCCGTGAACTGATGAACGCCGGCCAGATCGCGAGGATGCCACGACTGTTCGCCGCGCAGCCGGTGAACTGCTCGCCGGTCGACGCGAGCTTCACCGCACACGTCGACACTCCGGTCGAGCGGCCCGTCCTGCCGACGATCGCCGAAGGCACGGCGATCGCCCGTCCATTGCGGCTGGCCCCGATGATCGCGGCGCTGCGCGAATCGGGAGGCTCGACGGTCGCGGTCTCGGAGGAGCGCATCGTGCGGGCCCTGGACGAACTGTGCTCACGGGGCCTGTTCGTGGAGCCCACGAGCGCCACCGCCGCCGCCGCGTACTCGATGCTGCTGCACGCCGGCACGGTCCATCCGGCCGAGACCACCGTGGTCATGCTGAGCGGGTCGGGTCTGAAAGCCGCTCCGACGGTCCGCGATCTGGTCGAGGCGGTCCGCGCATGAACGACTCCGCCGACCGGGTGTTCGCGACCGTCCGTGATCTCGTTCCGGGGATCGCGGCGACATTCGGGCGGTCCTGCGAGATCGTGCTGCACGACTACCGGGACCCCGACCGTTCCGTGATCGCGGTGGCAGGTGATGTCACCGGCCGTCGGGTGGGTGACGGGATGAGCGAGATAGGCCACCGGGTCCTCGCCGACGGCGACAACGTCGCCACCGACCTCAACTACATCACCCGCACACCCGACGGGGTGCTGCTCAAGAGCACCACGATCCCGTTGCGCGACGACGCCGGCGCACTGATCGGCGCGTTGTGCATCAACGTGGACGTGAGCGCACTGAACCGGATCACCGAGGCCGTGAACGACCTCATCGGGCTTCCCGCCGCCGAGACCGAAACGGCGCCGGTGACCGAGTTCCCGACGGGGCTGACGGAAATGATGAACCGGATCGTCGAGCAACGCGAGCGGGCCGCGGGGATCCCGGCGCGAGGGTTCGACCGGCAGACCCGGACGGCCGTGATCCGCGACCTCGCCACGGCGGGAATCTTCGAGCTCCGCGGCGCATCGGCGGCCGTGGCGACCCGTCTCGGTGTGTCCCGGGCCGGCCTCTACAACGACCTTCGCAAGATCAGGGAGACCAGCGATGCAGTATCTCAGTGAGGCGGTGACCAGTGAGCTCGTCGACGAACAGCTCGCTCTGGACGCCGCGCGCGCAGCTTTCACCTCCGAAGGGATGGTCTTCCCCGTCGTCGTGGGGCGGACCCCGGTGGAGGGGCAGCGGTTCACTCTCAAGTCCGGCAGCACCGGCTCAGCGACGGGGGTGAAGATCGGCACCTACTGGCTCGGCAACAGCGAACTCGGAATCCCCCGCCACGGGTCGACCACGATCCTGCTCGACCCTGCGACGGGGCGTCTGGCCGCGGTCATCGAGGCGGCATCCGCAAACGCGATGCGCACCGCGGCGGCCGATGCGCTCGCGGTGCAGACCCTCGCCCGCCCCGACGCGGCCACCCTCGCCGTCGTGGGAACCGGCACGCAGGCGTACTACGAAGCAATCGCCGTCGCGCGGGTCCGTCCGATCACCACGGTGCTGGTCGCCGGTCGCGACCCCGAGAAAGCCGACGCCCTCGCCGCGCGGATCGGTGCGCGCCTGAACACGATTCACACGCAGGCCGCTCCGATCGACGCCGCAGTCGCGTCGGCCGATGTCATCGTGACCGCCACGACCTCTCGGGAACCGCTCTTCGAGGCGGGATGGGTGCGGCCGGGAACCCACGTGTCGGCGATGGGAGCCGACGGCCCCGGCAAGCGCGAGCTGCCCTCCGCGCTCTACGAGCACGCCGCGCTGTTCTGCGACGTCGCCGAGCAGACCCGCACCCTCGGAGAGTTCCAGCACGCGCCCGAGCACGTCACGATCACACCCCTCGGCGCCGTGATCTCCGGCTCCGCACCCGGACGACAGACCGCTGGCCAGATCACGATCTTCGACAGCTCCGGCTTCGCGCTGCAGGACCTCACCCTCGCCGAACACATCCTCGCCGCCTACGAAGCGACCCGAAGCCGATGACCACTCTGCACACCCCAGACACCCCGTTCCTCGCGCTCGACGTCGACCGCGTCGACGCCAACATCGCCCGGCTGCGCACCCACCTGAAGACCCTCCAGGTGCCGCTGCGGTTGCACGTCAAGACCGCGAAGTCCATCGAGGTGGCATCCCGCGTCTTCCCTAGCGGCACCGGCCCGATCACCGTGTCGACACTGGCCGAAGCGGAGTACTTCGCCGACGCCGGATACACCGACATCCTCTACGCCGTCGGCATCGACCCGCACAAGCTGCCCCGCGCCGCCGCCCTCGTCCGCGGCGGCGTCGACCTGACGCTGCTGCTGGACAGCGTCGCCCAAGCCGAAGCGCTCGTCGGCTACGCGTCGACGAACGGCGTCGCTGTGCCGGCTCTGATCGAGATCGACTGCGACGGGCACCGGGGCGGTCTGCGCACGGACGACCCGACACTGCTGGACATCGCCCGCATCCTGGATGCTGCGGGACTCATGCGAGGCGTCCTCGATCACGCCGGCGAGTCCTACTACAGCCCCACCCCAGAGGGTCGACAGGCCGCGGCCGAGAACGAACGAAGCACCGCCGTCGACGCAGCCGCGCGGCTGCATGCGGCCGGGCTTTCGTGCCCCGTCGTCAGCATCGGCTCCACGCCCACCGCCCACGCCGCCACTCAGCTCGAGGGAGTCACCGAAGTCCGGGCCGGCAACTTCGTCTTCTTCGACCTCGTCATGGCCGGCATCGGAGTCTGCACGACAGAGGACATCGCGCTATCCGTCGTCGTCACCGTCATCGGCCAACAACCCGCCCACGGATGGATCCTCACCGACGGCGGCTGGATGGCCACATCGCGTGACCGGGGCACCGCAGCACAGCGCACAGACCAGGGCTACGGACTCGTCGCCACGATCGACGGCGAGCTCATCCCGGATCTGATCATGGTCGCCGCCAGTCAGGAGCACGGCCAACTCGCCATCCGCGACGGCAGCGACCGACCGCTCCCCGTCATCCCGATCGGCACGCGCCTGCGCATCCTTCCCAACCACGCCTGCGCGACCGCATCGCAGCACCAGCGATATCACCTGACCGGAGTGAACCCGCCGGCACCCACCTGGGAGCGGCATAACGGGTGGTGACCGCCGGCAACGACCTCGTCAGCCCTCCGGACGCTCGCGTTCGGGCAGCCCGGGTTCCAGGTGATCCACCGCGGCGACCATCAGCGTGCGCAGCTCGGGGCGCTGCACCTCGTCGACAGACGCGAGCTTCAGGCTGCGCATCGCGAGACGTCCCGACGCCTGCCGCCCACCCGACGTGGGGAGCAGCCCACTCGGGTCGGGCAGGTCGCCGCCGTAGTAGAAGCCGAACGTCACGTGGTTCTTGAACGGCATCACGTAGGCGAACTGCTCGGTGAACTTCTTCGGGCCGATTCCCCATCCGACCGACCGCTGCTTCGGCCACACGACCTCCACCGTCTGCGGCAGAACGTCGTAGACGAGGTCGCGGACGGCGTCCGCCACCGACTGCGCCTGTTCGGTCGCCTGCGACAGGATGCCGCGGAATGCCTCGGCGTCCTTTGGACCTGACCGATTGATGATCCCGGCCGCTTCCGCCATGTCGGAGCACCTGCCCTTCGCCGCGGTGACGCATCGACTGTATCCCCGGTGGGGGTGGACGAGTGAAGCCCTCGGGCCAGATCAGCGGGGGCGGCTGGCGATCGTCAGCCCTGGCTTGCGCTGATGGACCGAGAAGTAGCGCAGGCCGTCCGGGCCGGCGAGGAAGCGCCGCGTCGAGTGCGGCGGAAGCCACACGATCGTGCCGACGGCGAGAGGGATGCTCCCGTCATCGGTTTCGAGGGATCCGTCACCGGCGAGGATGTGGATGAGCACATCGAGGGCGGGTCCGACGTGGCTGCGGATCTCGTCGCCGGGCGGAAGATCGATGACGTTCGCATCCAGTCCTCGCGTGGGTGGCTCCAGCCGCCAGGCCGAGCGGCCCTGGATGGAGGGCAGCCGCGAGGTGTCTCCGACGACGCGCGGCCGCGGGGTGTCGACGTCGTCTCCGCGATCCGTGGTCATGGCCGATCCTTCCGTCTCGGTTTCGTGCGCATCTTCGAGTCAGCGGCTGAGAAGGTCGTGCTCCATCGCGGCAGCGCCGCGGCCGCGCGAGGGGAATGGCCGATCTTGGCATAGATGTGCCGCACGTGGTTGTGCTACGCGTGCTACGTTCGACGGATGAAGACGATCAGCCACCGCGATATGCGCAACAACAGCGCGGAGGTGTTGAAGCGCGTTGCTGCGGGTGATTCCTATACGGTCACGAATCACGGGACGGCCGTTGCGCAGATCATTCCGATCGGTCGAACCGCTGCCGACCTGCCGCTTGCGCAGCCCGCT
Source organism: Microbacterium sp. NPDC055357 (assembly GCF_053644835.1). Classification (NCBI taxonomy): domain Bacteria; kingdom Bacillati; phylum Actinomycetota; class Actinomycetes; order Micrococcales; family Microbacteriaceae; genus Microbacterium; species Microbacterium sp. NPDC055357. The sequence goes on from NZ_JBSHLZ010000003.1 coordinate 260,352, forward strand.
ACGCGGCAGGGTGGCTTCAGTTCTCTGCCTCGACGCCGTGTCGACGGCACGATCACCGAAGCGTTGGACGATCTTCGAGGCGAGCGGTGACGCGGTTCTATCTCGACACATCAGCCGCCGCCAAGCTTCTCGTCGAGGAGCCGGAGTCCGCCGCGTTCGTGAAATGGGCCGACGGAGACTCCGTTGAACTGGTTGCGACGCTGCTGCTCGAAACGGAGTTGCGCCGACTCGCGACCCGGTACGCTCTCCCGCAGCTCCAGGTCACCCACATCCTCGCGGCCGTCTCGCTGTACGACCTGCCGCTCAGCCTTTACCGGGAGGCAGGCCTCCTGCCGGGCGTTGCGCTGCGCTCGCTCGATGCGCTGCATCTCATCGGGGCACTGCGGCTCGGAGTCGATGCGATTGCCACATATGACGAGCGGTTGGCACGTGCGGCACGGGAGGTCGGCGTCGCCGTCATCGCTCCGTCGTGAGAGTGGCTCGTCGGGGCCCGCGCTACCGCAGGTCTGTGACGAACGGCGCCTGTCGCGGATAGGAGCCGGTCGCGACGGTGTCGGCGAGGAAGCGGGCGAGGTTCGCCCGAGTGAGGGTGGTGCGGCGTCCGGAGCGGTGCGGGTCAACCTCGACTTCTCCTGCTCCGCCGTCGATGAGTCGCGGGACGCGGACGAGCGTCCAATCGACATCACTCTCTTCCCATGCGGCGTGTTCGGCGATCTTGTCCTTCGCGAGCTCGCCGCCGAGCCTGTTCAGCAGCCAGGAGATGACCTTGTCGCGGCCGCGCTTGCGATCGCCCTCGAGGGTGAGGCCGGCGACGCTGATGCCGACGTAGCGCGTCACATCGGCATCGGCCATCGCGGACGAGAGGATGCGGGCCGTGTCGCGCAGGAGTGTGGTGTCTTTGCCGACGGGCCCGAGGGCGGATACGACCGCGTCGGCGCCGACCAGCGATTCCGCGACAGCGCCGGTGTCGCGGATGTCACCGGCGACGATCGTCGCCTGATCGGCCCACCGCGCGGCCTTGGCGGGGTCGCGCACCAGGAGGGTCAGCTGATGGCCGTCGTTCAGAAGATCCGGGACGAGGAGGCGGCCGGTGCGACCGGTACCGCCGAGAACGGTGAGCTTCATGGGATGTCTCCTCGGGGAGGCGTCGGGGGGTCGACGTGCACGGCGGTGGCGAATCGGGTGAGGAGCCGCTCGAACGTCTGGACGTCTTCAGATGTCCAGTCGTGCAGGATGCGGCGCAGGTAGTCGAGCCGGAAGGCTTCGGACTGCGCTCGCAAGGCCCCGCCGGCCGGGGTGAGCGTGAGGGAGAGCCGGCGCGCGTCGGCGGCGGCGTTGGCCTTGGCGACGTACCCGCCGACGACCGCGCGATCGCACAGCCGGCTGGCCGTTGCAGGTGCGACGCCCAGCTCGCTCGCGATGTCGGCGACCGACAGCCCATCGGGCGCACCGCCGATCGCGGTGACGATCAGCACCGTCGACAGGTCGACGCCCGCGGCCTCACCCCGCGCGGCCCGCCCTGACGTGGTCGGTGCCCAGATCCGGCGCATGTCGATGAGCGCCCCATCGATCCGCGCGAAAGACGAATGCATAGCTGTATCATACATACATGCTGATTGATTCCCGTCCCGCCGTGTTCGTGACCGGAGCAACCGGCACGGTCGGCTCCGCGGTCGTGGAGTTCCTCCTCGACCGCGGTGAACGCGTCGTCGCGGGAGTGCGCAGCGAGGCGGATGCCGCGGACCTGCCGGCGGGTGCGCAGTGGAGAATCTTCGAGTTCGGCTCAGACGAGGACGCACTGCGCGAGGCGATGACCGGATGCAACCGGCTGTTCCTCATGCGACCGCCGCCGATCGAGGATGTCGACACCTACCTGTTCCCCGTGATCGACGTCGCGATGGATCTCGGCTTCCGCCAGATCGTGTTCCTCTCCCTGCAGGGAGTGCAGCACAACAAGGGGGTTCCGCACCATCGGGTCGAACAGTACCTCGAAGCCCGGAATGCGCCGTTCACGTTCCTGCGCCCCAACTTCTTCATGCAGAACCTCTCCACGACCTACCGAGGCGGCATCCGCGACGACGACGAGATCTACGTCCCCGCGGGTCACGCCTTCACCGCGTTCATCGACGCCCGCGACATCGGCGACGTCGCCGCCGCCGTGTTCACCTCACCCGGCCACGAGGGCAGGAAATACACCCTGAACGGCGAGCAGACCCTCACCTACCGCAACGTCGCGCGCATCCTCTCCGAGGTCCTCGGCCGTGTCATCCGCTACCCGCGGCCCACCGAGCAGGAATATCTCGCCCGCCTCGCCGAGCAGGGCGCGCCCGCCGACTACATCGCCGTGCAGCGCATGATCTACCGTGTCGTGCGATTCAACGTCTCCGCGTTCCCCAACCGGATGGTCCGCAAGCTCACGGGTCGTCCCGCCACGAGGTTCCGCGAGTTCGCGCTGCGCGAGCGGTCCGTCTGGAGTCGTGCTCGCTGAGGCGCGGCACCCCGTGCGACACCTTCCGGCGCCATTCGCGCCCGTCTCACGCCCGCGACCGATCGCGAGCCTCGGTCAGATCGTCGACCGCGAGTTCGGTGAGCCGGGGCGTCACTGTTCGGCACGAAGGTGAGCGCGGACCTGACCCCAGTCGCGGCTCCGGGGGTTGCAGAGGTATTGCCGAGAGCGTGAATCGGGAGTAATGTGCAACCAAATGGTTGCACAAAGGGAACTCAGCGATGACGAGATCGACCGCGTCTTCCAGGCGCTCGCCGACACGACGCGGCGCGACATCGTGCGGCGCACGATCGACGACGAACTGTCGATCTCGATGCTCGCGGCCGAGTACGACATGTCATTCGCCGCGGTGCAGAAGCACGTCTCGGTGCTCGAGGCCGCGCGGCTCATCGTCAAGCGCGCCGAGGGGCGCGAACGACTCGTGCGAGCGGATCCGGCCATGATCGCTCGCGCCCGTGCACTGCTCGCGCGCTACGAAGAACTCTGGCGCGCCCGCATCTCGCGTCTCGATGCGCTGCTGTCCGTCCCAGCGACCGAACCGTCCGAACCCTCCGAAGAAGAAGGAGCTTGATCATGCCTGTCACCGATGTCACGACCGACCCCGAAGCGCTCACCATGACGCTCACGGCCGACTTCGATGCGCCCGTCGAACGGGTCTGGAGCGCGTTCACCGATCCGAGCCAGCTCGAGCGGTTCTGGGGCCCGCCCGGATGGCCCGCGACATTTCCGACCTTCGATCTCACCGTCGGTGGTCGCGCCGTCTATACGATGACGAGCCCGCAGGGTGAGAAATCGTCGGGGTCGTGGGAGTTCCTCGAGATCGACGAGCCGCGTGGGTTCACCGTGCTCGACAACTTCGTCAATGAGGATGGTGCGCCGCTCGAGGGGATGCCCGCCATGCGCGTCGTCTTCCGGTTCGAGCCGACCGAGACCGGGTCGCGCCTGATCAACACGACGTACTTCGACTCCGCCGATGCGCTCGAACAGGTCGTCGCGTTCGGCGCCGTCGAGGGATCGACGATGGCGATCAACCAGCTCGACCGCGTACTGCAGGGGCTGCGCGAGTATGCGGCCGGCAAAGGCACGCGCACCGAGATTCTCGATGACACCCACGTGCGCATCACGCGGCTCATCGAAGGACCGCGTGAGCTCGTCTGGCGCGCGCACACCGAGCCGGACCTGATCCGGCAATGGATGCTGGGGCCCGATGGCTGGCAGATGTCGGTGTGCGACGTCGACCCTGCCGTGGGCGGGCGCTACCGGTACGAGTGGGAGCCCCTCCCCGGCACCGAGGGGGAGCGCTTCGGGTTCGACGGCGAGACGGTGCTCAGCGAACCGCCGCGTCGGGGCGTCACGACCGAGCACATGACGGGCACCGACTATCCGTCGACGCTCAACGATCTGCAGCTCGAAGAAGAGGACGGCGCGACCCTCATCACGACGCTCATCGAGTACCCCGACAGCGCGACGCGCGACATGGTGCTGGCCACGGGCATGGCCGACGGCATGGAGTCGAGCTACGCGCGACTGGAACGCGTGCTCGCCGAGGCCTGAGCACGACGGGGAGGGATGCCGCAAGCCCTCGCGGAGCAGCGGCATCCCGACCCTAAGATCACTGCGTGGACTTCTCTTTCGCCTTCACGCCCGACCTCATCGCCGTCTTCCTGACGCTGTTCGTGCTCGAAGTCGTCCTCGGGGTCGACAACGTCATCTTCATCTCGATCCTCGCCTCGAAGCTGCCCAAGGAGCAGCAGGCGAAGGCGCGCAACCTCGGGCTCACGCTCGCGATGCTGATGCGCATCATTCTGGTCTTCTTCGCCGGGTGGCTCATCACGCTGACCGAGGAGATCTTCTCGATCGGCGACCTCGGGTTCTCGTGGAAGGACTTCATCCTCATCGCGGGCGGTCTCTTCCTCGTCTACAAGGCCGTCACCGAGATCCATCACAAGCTCGAGGGCGAGGAGGAATCCGAGGGCACGTCGAACGGCAAGGGGGTGACGTTCGGATCGGTCATCGCCCAGATCCTCGTGCTCGACCTCGTCTTCTCTCTCGACTCGGTCATCACGGCGGTCGGCATGACGACGAACATGCTGATCATCATCACGGTCGTCGTGCTGTCGTTCGGCATCATGTTGTTCGCCGCCCGGTTCATCTTCGGGTTCGTCAACGCGCACCCCACGGTCAAGATGCTGGCGCTGTCGTTCCTGCTGCTGATCGGGGTGTTCCTGATCGCCGAGGGCTTCGGTTTCCACATCGACAAGGCCCTCATCTACGGCCCGATGGCGTTCGCGATCTTCGTCGAGGCGCTCAACCTCTTCGCGGCATCGCGCAAGGCGAAGCGCGAGCAGCGCGCCCGGAACGCCGTGCAGCTGCGGCCGCGTTACCCGAGCGTCGACGAATCGGTAGCCGTCACGGCGGCACTGTCGAAGGAACCGGGTGCGGGTTCGGTCGGCCTCTCCCGCAAACCCGTCGACGGTGAGGCGGCGTCCGGTGAGGAGCGCCGCGGCCTCGGCTGAGCGGTTGCCGAAGTGTCGTCGCCGCGACTTGCGGCTCCCCGAGCGTGGTTCCGTGGTTTCGATCTCTGAGGGTGGGATCGGTCCCTGAGGTGGTTTCGGTCTCTGAGGGTGGGATCGGTCCCTGAGCTTGGACCGGTCCCTGAGCTTGGATCGGTCCCTGAGCTTGTCGAAGGGTCGTCGGGCTCGGCGACGTCAGCGTCAGTGGAAGGGGCAGCGGATCTTGCCGCCGGATCGGGGCTTCGTCGGCAGACGCCGTTCGTTGACGTCGAGGCCCTCGTCGAGGATCGTCAGACGCGGGTCGCTCAGGGTCGCGACCGCGGCGGCGAGTCCCGCGATCGCGAGCTTCTCGCCCGGGCAGCGGTGGCCGTCCGGAACCGACGCGCCGCCGTGCGGGACGAAGGCGGCGATCGCCTCGTAGTCGTCGACGCCGACGAAGCGATCGGGGTCGAAGGCGTCGGCGTCATTCCATGACCGGTCGTCGGTGTTCGTCCCGAGGATGTCGAGCACGACGCGGCCGCCGGCGGCGAGATGCTGCCCGTCGATCTCGACATCGGTCGTCGCCCACGCCGGCAGCATCGGAACGAAGGGCGCCGTGCGACGAATCTCCTGCGCGAACGCCGTCGCGAGCGGCCCGTGAGTGAGCGTGCCCCGCTCTTCGGTCTCTGCGGCGATGCGCTGCCGCCATTCGGGGCGATCGTGCAGCTCCTTCGCCGCGAACGCGACGAAGCGGGCGACGGCGATCATGGGCCGCATGCTGTTCTGCAGCTCGACGCCGGCCAGCTTCGGCGAGAGCCTTTCGCCCGCGGCATCCGTATGCCAGGCCCATTCGTGCAGCGCCGTGCCCTCGCGGGTCGCGAGCCGCCCGTCGCGGACGGCCTCGATGAGGCGGGGGGCGTGCCGATCCGACCAGAGCCGGTTGAGCTGCGCGAGCACGAACGACGGCGAGTAGGGAGCGCCGAAGCCGTCGACGATCTGGGCGAGGCGCGTCGCCCATCGCGTCTGCGCATCGGGGGTGCCCGGGAGCCCGGCCCAGCGCATGATGGCCCGGCCGAAGGCTCCGACCGCCGCGTCGTAGGCGCTGCGCCGACCACCCGCGAGCCACGAGTCGCGCTCGAACTGCCACTCGTGCTCGAGCAGCGGGGTCAGGCGCTCGACCTGCGCGTCTTCGTAGGCGACGTCGACGAAGGTCGCCTTGCGGTGGCGGTGCGCCGCGCCGTCGAGGCTGTGCACCGAGTCGTGGCCGAAGAGGGTCTCCTGGACGATCTTCGGCATCGCCCCGTGCCGGGCGATGCGCTCGCCGTCATAGAACAGCGCGACGCCCTCCGCCCCGCGCACGAACATCGCGTCCTTGGCGAGCAGCCGCAGGGGAGCCGATCGCGCGCCGTCGCGCACGCGCCGCCAGATGTGGGCGCTGATGCCGTAGCCCCGCACGAGCAGCGACACGCCGTCTTCGCGCAGGGGGTGGGCGGCGGACTGCTGAGTGTGTGCCATTCCGCCACGATGCCAAAGCCGCTCGGCCGGCTCCAGGGGGCGGCGCTCCCCGGGCGGGTGTGCTATCGGGCGACGGGCGTCGACAACTCCGGACGAAACTGCGCCGGCCGGGCCCAGGGGCCGGTTCGCGTCGACGGGTCCGGAGTTGTCGACGCGTCAGGCGCGGGCGAGGGCATCTTCGAGTGCGACCCACGCGAGCATGGCGCACTTCACGCGCGCGACGTACTTCGAGACGCCCGAGAGCGCGGCGGCATCCAGGTAGACGTCCTCGTCGAGGGGGATCGCGCCGCGCGAGCGCAGCGCCGTGCGGAACCCGTCGATCAGGGCGGACGCCTCGCCGACGGGCAACCCCTCGACGAGCTCGCTGAGCATCGAGGCCGACGCCTGCGAGACCGAGCAGCCGGCGCCGTCCCACGTGACATCGCGAATCGTCTCGCCGGCGTCGTCGAGCCGCACGCGCAGCGTGACGTCGTCGCCGCATACCGGATTGTGCTGGTGCGACGTCGCCGAGCGACCGTGCTCGTCGGCGAGCTCCTTGCCGCGCGGACGCTTGGAGTGGTCCAGCAGCAGCTCCTGGTACAGCGCCTCGAGGCCGCTCATGCGCCGACTCCGAAGAACCCACGCACGCCGGCGACCGCGTCGAGGAACACGTCGATGTCGTCCTCCGTCGTGAAGACGGATGCCGACGCCCGCACCGACGCCGTCAGGCCGAGTCGTGCGTGCAGGGGCTTGGCGCAGTGGTGACCCACGCGCACCGCGACGCCGCGGTCGTCGAGGAACTGCCCCACGTCGTGCGCGTGCACCCCGTCGACGTCGAACGCCGCGATCGCGATCCGCTCGACCCCTGCAGCGTCACCCAGCACCCGCACGCCGTCGATCCCACGCAGCCCCTCGAGCATGCGCTGCTCGAGCCTCCGCTCGCGGGCGTGCACGCGCGGCATCCCGAGCCCGTCGAGATAGCGCACGGCGGCAGCGAGGCCGATCGCCTGCGACACGGGCTGCGTGCCGGCTTCGAACTTCTGCGGCGGCGGCAGGAAGCCGGCCTCGTCGAGGGTCACGGTCGTCACCATCGATCCGCCCGTGAGGAAGGGCGGCAGGTCTTCGAGCACGTCGCTGCGCCCGAGCAGTCCGCCGACGCCGTACGGGCCGAGCATCTTGTGCCCGGAGAACGCCGCGAGGTCGACGCCGAGCTCGGCGAAGTCGAACGGCAGGTGCGGCACCGACTGGCACGCATCCAGCACCGTGAGCGCACCGGCGGCACGGGCGAGCGCGGCGATCTCGGCGACGGGATTGACGATGCCGAGCACGTTCGAGACGTGCGTGAAGGCGACGACGCGCGTGCGCTCGCCGATGACGGATGCCGCGACCTCGAGGTCGAGCGTGCCGTCATCGCGCACGGGGATGTGGCGCAGCACGGCGCCCGTGCGGGCGGCGAGCTCCTGCCAGGGGATGAGGTTCGCGTGGTGCTCGGTCTCGGTCACGACGAGCTCGTCGCCCGGGGCGAGGGCGAACCGCGCGCTGCCGCGCCCTGCCGTGGCGTTGCCGATCGCGTAGGCGACGAGGTTGAGGGCGGCGGTCGCGCCGCTCGTCCACACCAGCTGGTCGGGTCGCGCCCCGAGGAACCCGGCGACGGTCGAGCGGGCGTCCTCGAAGAGCTCGGTCGCCTCGGCGGCCAGCGTGTGCGCGCCGCGATGCACGGCGGAGTTCGCCCGCGTGAGGAAGTCGATCTCGGCGTCGAGCACGGCCTGCGGCTTCTGGCTCGTCGCGCCCGCATCGAGGTAGACGAGCGGCCGTCCGTTGAGGGTCTGCGACAGGATCGGGAAGTCCGCGCGCACGGCGGCGACGTCGAAGTCGGTCGTCGTGGCGCTCATCCCTCCAGGCTACGCGGGATGCCGCGCCGCGGCGCCGTCCACCGTCATTGCGTGCCGTCTCGGCCCGTGTGCGCGAAGCGCGCACGCGAGGGATGAAATGATTCTGGCGTGGACGAACAGGTCATCCTCGGCATTCTGGCCATCTTCATCGGCGCCGCCGTCGGGTTCGTCTTCTTCGTGCCCTTCGTCGCGATCAGCTATCGCCGGCGCGGAGGGCTGAGCTTCGGGCGCTTCGTGCTGTGGGCCGCGGCGCTGGTCTACTTCTGGGCGATCTGGACGTACACGCTGCTGCCGCTGCCCGATCCCGACACGATCCGCTGCGCCGGGGTGAACCTCGATCTGTTCCAGTTCGTCGACGACGTGCGCGGCGCGATGCGCCGTCCCGGCAACACGCTGACCGACCCCGCCGTCCTGCAGCTGCTGCTCAACGTGCTGCTGTTCACACCGCTCGGCTTCTTCATCCGCGTGCTCGGCGGCCGCGGCATCCTCATCGCCTTCGTCGTCGGTCTCGGTCTGTCGGCGTTCATCGAGACGACCCAGCTGACCGGCGTGTGGGGCGTCTACCCGTGCGCCTATCGGGTCTTCGACGTCGACGACATGCTGACCAACACGACGGGAGCCGTGCTCGGGTCCGTCCTGTCGCTCGTCGTCCCGAAGCGGTACCGCGGAGCGCATCGCGCGACGGATGCCGCCCTGCCGCACCCCGTCACCCGCGGGCGCCGCTTCGTCGCGATCGTGTGCGACGTCGTGGGGTTCGGCCTGCTGTACTTCACCGTCGCCATCACGACCCAGCTCGTACTGGAGTTCACGGGGCAGCGCGAAGCCCTGCTCGCCGGGCACGTCGCGTCCGTCACCGCGACGTGCGCTGCGGCCGCGATCTGGCTCATCGTCATCGTCGGAACGGGCCGGTCGATCGGCGACCTCGCCGTGCAGCTCCGCTATGGCGGTGGGCGGCTTCCGGCGCTGGTCGCGCGCCCCCTTCGCTGGGTCGGCGGAGTCAGCGGCGCGGCGCTCCTCGGGCTCCTTCCGATGCCCTGGAATCTCGCGTCGGCGGTCTTCGTCCTGCTGTCGCTGCTCGTCTTCTTCACGACGGCTTCCGGGCGGGGTCTGCCGGGGCTCCTTTCGGGGATGCGGCTCGCCGACGCCCGCGAGGATGCCGGAGCAGCATCGCGTCCTGCGGCAGCTCCTCGATCCACGTCCCCGTGATCCTCGAGAGCGCGGCCGTATCCGTCAGCGCGGCGAACGCGATCTCGTGCGACGGCTTCGCGTCGTCGAGGTAGAGCCTTACCGCCCGCCGAGGAACTCCCGTGCGGCGACGACGAGGCCGTCGACACCGTTCTCGAGGGTCGGGCGCAGCACCGGTGCGAAGAACGGCGAGTGATTCGTGGGGATGTCGCTCGCGATGGTGCCCGCCGCCGCGGCCGTCGCATACGTCTCGGGGTCGACCCCGCCCCAGAACCAGAAGACGAGGGGCGCACCGGACTCGCGGGCGAACCACGACACGTCCTCGCTGCCGGTGAACATGCCCGGATCGACGACGGTGCCCTCGCCGAACGCGCGGTCGAAGGCGAGCGTCAGCCGCGCCGTCGCGGCGTCGTCGTTGATCGTGGGGGGCAGCGAGTGGTCGGTCGCGATGATCGGCTCCTGCTCGGCTCCGGATGCCTGGGCTTCGGCGCGCACGATGCGCTCGACCTTCTCGAGCACGGCGGCGCGGGTCGTCTCGTCCGGATACCGCAGGCTCAGCTCGAGACGCGCTTCCGCCGGGATGATGTTGTTCTTCAGTCCGGCGTGGATCGAGCCGACCGTCACGACGGCGACGTCGCGCGGATCGACTTCGCGCGACACGATCGTCTGCAGCCGCATGACCGTCGCCGCCGCCATGACGACGGGGTCGATCGTCGAGTGCGGCCGTGACCCGTGGCCGCCGCGGCCGAGCAGGGTCACGGTGATGCCGTCGGATGCCGCCATCTGCGTGCCGCCCCGCACGCCGATCGTGCCCGCGGGCAGCGGCGTCACGTGCTGCCCGAGCACGATGTCGGGGTGCGGATACCGATCGAGCACGCCGTCGGCGATCATCGCCAGTGAGCCCGCGCCGTACTCCTCTGCCGGCTGGAAGACCGCGACGACGGTGCCCGACCACTCGTCCTTCGTCGAGACGAGCCGCTCGAGCGCGCCGATGAGGGCGGCCACGTGCATGTCGTGTCCGCACGCGTGCATGACGGGCACGTCGAGCCCCGCGGGGTCGACGCCCCGGGCGGTCGAGGCGTAGGCGAGACCCGTCTGCTCTTCGACGGGGAGGGCGTCCATGTCGGCGCGCAGCCACACGACGGGGCCGTCGCCGTTGCGGATCACGGTCACCAGGCCCGTGCGGCCCACGCCCTCTTCGAACTCGAGTCCGAGCTCGGTGAGGTGTTGCGCGATGACGCCGGCCGTGCGGGTCTCCTGGAACGACAGCTCGGGGTGGCGGTGCAGGTCGATGTAGAGCGCTTCGAGGTCGATGGCCATGCTGCCGAGCCTACTCACGCGACCTCGGTCGATCCCGTGACCGCCGGATGCCGCGGCTCAGCGCCGGGCGGTCGAGTCGCGCACGATGAGCTCGAACGGCAGGCGCGCGGGATCGTGGTGATCACCGGGCGCTTCGAGCTCGTCGAGGATCGCCTCTGCGGCGCGCGCCCCCTGCCCGAGCGGGAACTGGTCCACCGTCGTGAGGCGGAAGAACTCACCGTGCTCGTGGCCGTCGATGCCGATGACCGACAGGTCGTCGGGCACGCGGCATCCGAGTTCGCGGGCGGCCAGCAACGCGCCGATCGCCATCTCGTCCGACGCGGCGAAGATCGCCGTGGGTCGCTCGCCGGGCCGCTCGAGCAGGTGCCTGGCCGCGCGGAAGCCGCCCTCGATCGTGAAGTCCGCCGGCTCGTAGAGAGCGGCGCGGGCGGGGATGCCGGCATCCGAGAGCGCCTGCTCGAACCCGAGGCGGCGACGGGTGGGGATGTGGAAGTCGATGTCGAACTCGGGGCTGGCGCCGATGTGCGCGATGTCGCGGTGGCCGAGCGCGATCAGGTGCTCGGTCGCGAGTCGCGCGACCGAGACGTCGTCGACCGTGAGGGTCGTCAGGCGCGGGTTGGGTCCGCCGATCGCGATGACGGGGAGCCCGAGTTCGGCCAGCCGGTCGGTCTCGGCCTGATCGAGCTCGAGCGCGATCGCGATGACGCCGTCGACGCGCCGTCGACGCAGGAACGTCTCGAAGATCTCGTGGCGCTCGCCGCGGTCGGCCGTGAGGGAGTAGAGCGTGATGTCGTAGCCGCGGCGCATGAGCGCGGAGGCGATGCCGCTGAGCACCGTCGAGAAGAACCAGCGGTCGAGGAACGGCACGAGCACGCCGATGTTGCGGGTTCGGCCCGAGGCGAGGCTCGACGCCGACGACGAGACGACGTAGCCGAGGCTCTTCGCCGCCGTCTCGACGCGCAGACGGGTCGCGGCCGACACGTGACCGCGACCGCTCAGGGCGCGCGACACGGTCGCCGTCGAGACACCCGCCGCACGGGCGACCTCACTGATGCCGACCACGTCGTCGCTCTCTTCCGCCAGGTTCAGTCGTCGAGGAGCCAGACCGCCGTGTCGGCGGGCAGCATGCCATCCGACACGTCACCGCTCGCGACGACGACGATACCCTCCGGCATCGGGATCGGGCGAGCCGCGACGTTGGCGATGACCGTGACATTCCCGTTGCGGAATGCGACGACGCCGTCGTCGAACCCGTCGAGCCACAGGAGCGAGCCCGCACCGAGTCCGTGCGCGGCGCGGGCCGCCAGCAGTTCGCGGTAGAGCGCCAGGGTCGACTCGGGATCCGAGACCTGCACATCGCGGGCGAGCGCGGCCCATTCGGCCGGCTGCGGCAGCCACGAGGCGCCCGAGTCGCTGAAGCCGTAGGACGGGCCGTCCGCGGTCCACGGGATCGGCACGCGGCATCCGTCACGGCCGTAGCGTTCGCCGTTCGTGCGGAACCAGGTCGGGTCCTGGCGTGCGTCTGCGGGGATGTCGATGACCTCGGGCAGGCCGAGCTCTTCGCCCTGGTACACATAGGCGGAGCCGGGCAGGGCGAGCATGAGCGTCGTGGCGGCGCGCGCACGGCGCAGGCCCACCTCGGCGATCGGCTTGCCGGGCGAGTCCGGGCCGATGCCGTGCCCCTGCGGGTTGTCGGCCGTCAGGGCGAGTCGCGACGCGTGCCGCACGACGTCATGGTTCGACAGGACCCACGTGCTCGGAGCCCCGACGGCGCCGTACGCCTCGAGCGACCGCGTGATGACGTCGCGCAGCGCGGCGGCATCCCAGCCGGTCTCGAGGTAGGCGAAGTTGAACGCCTGGTGCATCTCGTCGGGACGCACCCACAGGGCGGTCTTCTCGGGCGTCGACAGCCAGGCCTCGGCGCACAGCGCGCGATCGCCGTCGTACTCCGCGAACAGCTCATGCCAGTCCCGGTATATCTCGTGGACGCCGTCCTGGCCCCAGTACGGCACCTCTTCGGCTTCGCCGCCCATCGAGCCCGCCGCGGGGTCGGGCGTGTAGTCCGGCAGACCGTCGGCTTTGACCAGTCCGTGCGCGACGTCGACGCGGAATCCGTCGACACCGCGGTCGAGCCAGAAGCGCAGGATGCGGCGGAACTCGGCGCGGACCTCATCGTTCGACCAGTCGAAATCGGGCTGCGACGAGTCGAACAGGTGCAGGTACCACTGTCCGGGCGTGCCGTCGGCCTCGACGATGCGCGTCCAGGCGGGACCGCCGAAGACCGACTCCCAGTTGTTCGGCGGCAGGTCGCTGTTCTCGCCCGTGCCGTCGCGGAACATGTAGCGGGCGCGTTCGGGGCTTCCGGGGTCTGCGGCGAGGGCCTCCTGGAACCAGACGTGCTGATCCGACGAGTGGTTCGGCACGAGATCGACGATGATGCGGATGCCGCGCGCGTGCGTCGCCGCGAGCATCGTGTCGAAGTCGGCGATGGTGCCGAACAGCGGGTCGACGTCGCAGTAGTCGGCGACGTCGTAGCCGGCGTCCTTCTGCGGGGACCGCTGGAACGGGCTCAGCCAGATCGCGTCGATGCCGAGGGTCGCAAGGTCGTCGAGCCGTGCCGTGATGCCGGGCAGGTCGCCGATCCCGTCGCCCGAGCTGTCCGAGAAGGAACGGGGGTAGATCTGATAGATCACGGCGGTGCGCCACCACTCGTTCCCCGTGGGGGAGCCGGTGAGCGCGGAGAGCTCGGTGGATTGTGTCGACGTCATCGGTCCAGGATAGTGCAAGCGCTTACATTCCCGGCGGCCCGGGTATCGTGGGCGGGTGACCGAACCCCTCGCCCGCGCCGAATCGCTCATCCGCACGATCGCGGACTACCCCGAACCGGGCGTGAAGTTCCGCGACATCACGCCGCTTCTGGCCGATGCGGCAGCCTTCCGCACCGTCATCGACGCGATGATCGATCCCTTCGAGGGGCAGTTCGACGTCGTGGCGGGTATCGAGGCGCGCGGGTTCCTGCTCGCGGGCGCGGTCGCGGCGGCGGCGGGGGTGGGTCTCGTGCCGATCCGCAAGGCGGGCAAGCTGCCTCGGCCGGCGGCATCCGTCTCGTACTCGCTCGAGTACGGCACCGCGACGATCGAAGCCCACGACGACATCGCCCCCGGAACGCGCGTGCTGCTGGTCGACGACGTGCTGGCCACGGGCGGTACCCTCCGGGCCGCGCACGAGCTCGTTCCCACGCTCGGCGGCGTCGTCGTCGCGACGAGCGTGCTCATGGAGCTCACGGCGCTCGGCGGCCGTGCCCTCGTGCCCGACACGCACGCGGTCTTCACCGCCTGAGCTCAGGTGCGGATCACGACGTTCAACGGCTCCTCGCCCGCACGCATCCGCTCGATCTGAGCGCGCAGCAGCGCCGTCATGCGCGGGCGCATGGCCGCCGACGCGCCGCCGACGTGCGGCACGATGAGCGCTCCCGGCAGCGACCACAGCGGGTGGTCGGCGGGAAGCGGCTCGGGGTCGGTCACGTCGAGGGCGGCACGCAGGCGCCCGCTCGCGACCTCGGCGACGAGCGCGTCGGTGTCGACGAGCGATCCGCGCCCGACGTTGACGACGAGCGCGCCGTCGGGCAGTGCGGCGAGGAAGGCCGCGTCGACCATGCGGCGCGTCGCGTCCCCGCCGGGCAGGGTGAGGATCACGATCTCGGTGTCGCGCAGCAGCGCGGGCAGCTCGTCGATGCCGTGCACGGCGACGCCGCTCTCGTCGCGCGCCCGAGAGGCGACGACCGTCAGCACGGTCTCGAAGGGCGCCAGGCGTGCCGCGACGGCCTTGCCCACGCCGCCGTAGCCGAGCAGCAGCACGCGGCGGTCGGCGAGGCTCCCCGTCTCTTCGGGTGCCCACCGGTGCGCGTCCTGCGCGCGCACGAACTGCGGCAGGCTGCGCTGCGAGGCGAGCGTGAGAGCGAGGGCGAGCTCGGCCGTGGACGCCTCGTGCACGGATGCCGCATTGGCGAAGACGAGTCCCGCGGGCAGAAGCCGCGCGAAGCCGTCGTATCCGATCGACTCGCCCTGCACGAGCCCGACCGAGACGCCGTGCAGCCGGTCGAGCACGCGCGTCGTGGACATGTACGGCGGCATGACGATGTCGAAGTGCGCGCGGGGCGCCGCATCTTCCATCGACCACACGACGATCTCGACGTCGTCGGGAAGGTCACGCAGATCGTCGGCGAACTCCTGCGTGGGGACACTGATGACGAGGGGGCGGCTCACCGCTCCACGATATCGAGGCGCCGGATGCCGGGGGTCAGGCGGCTGCGCCGACGACCGCGGCGACGGCCGAGGTGAAGAACGCCAGACCGTCGACGCCCGACCGCATCGCGGCGGGGGTGTTCGGTCCGAAGCCCTCTTCGACGGCGTGTTCGGGGTGCGGCATGAGACCCACGACGTTGCCGCGCTCGTTCGCGATGCCGGCGATGTCGCGCAGTGACCCGTTCGGGTTCACGCCGACATAGCGGAACGCGACGAGGCCTTCGCCCTCGAGACGGTCCAGCTCGGACTCCGAGGCGATGTAGCCGCCGTCGGCGTTCTTGAGCGGGATCGTGATCTCCTGGCCGGCCGCGAAGTCGCTCGTCCACGCCGTGTCGGCGTTCTCGACCCGCAGGCGCTGGTCGCGGCGGATGAACTGCTGGTGCGCATTGCGGATGAGGCCGCCGGGCAGCAGGTGAGCCTCGACGAGCATCTGGAACCCGTTGCAGATGCCGAGGATCGGCATGCCCTTCGCCGCGGCATCCGACACTTCGGTCATGATCGGCGCGAGGGCCGCGATCGCGCCGGCGCGCAGGTAGTCGCCGTAGCTGAAGCCTCCGGGCAGCACGAGCGCGTCGACGCCGTCGAGGTCGTGCGAGCCGTGCCAGAGGGCGACGGGTTCGGCGCCGGCGACGCGGATCGCGCGCTGCGCGTCGCGATCGTCGAGCGAGCCGGGGAAGGTGATGACGCCGATGCGGACGGTCATTCGACGACCTCGATGCCGACGACGTCTTCGATGACGGAGTTCGAGAGGATCTCGTCGGCGATGCGGCGGGCCGTCGCGAGGGTGGCCTCGTCGACCTCGCCCTCGACGGTGAGCTCGAAGCGCTTGCCGATGCGGACGCCCGTGATGGCGTCGACGCCGAGACGGCTCAGTGCACCCGACACCGCCTTCCCCTGCGGGTCCAGCAGCTCGGCCTTGGGCATGACGTCGACGACGATGGTGGGCATGACGGGGCTCCGGAATGTCGCGGGCGGGGGACCCTGACAGTCTACGGCCGCCCGCCCTCCCGCCCCCGCTCCTGACCGCGAGACTGCAACGGCGGGTCGAGACAGCGGGTGAACCCCACGGTTTCGGCGCCCCGATGCAGTCTCGCGGTCAAGGAGATCGGGGTCTTGCGCTCGTGGGAGCGCTCCCGTAGTGTGGGCGCCACTTCGATGGGACCGCTCCCACGAACGACCGGACGCCGCACCGCGACCGATCCTGCACGTAGCATCAACCGACCTGACAACACATAGGAGTGACAGTGAACACTCGAGCCATCCGCAAGGGCGCCGTGGCCGTGGCCGCCCTCTCTGCGACCGCCATGGTCCTCGCCGGCTGTTCCGGTGGCGGGGACTCGCCCGACCCCGGGGCCGACGGCGACGTGACCCTCACGCTCTCGACCTTCAACGACATGGGCTACACCGACGAACTCCTGGCCGAGTTCACCGAAGAGACCGGCATCAAGGTCGTGCACAACAAGGCCGCGACCTCGAACGACGCCCGCGCGAACTTCTTCCAGAAGCTCGGCAAGTCCGGCCTCGGCGATGTCGAAGCCGTCGAGATCGACTGGTTCACCGAGATGATGCAGTACTCCGACCTCGTCGCGCCCGTCCCCGACGACCTGAGGGGCCGCTGGCTCGACTGGAAGGAAGCCGCCGCGACCGACGCCGACGGCAACCTCGTCGCGTACGGCACCGACATCGGACCGCAGGCCGTCTGCTACCGCGGCGACCTGTTCGAAGCGGCCGGCCTGCCCAGCGACCGCGAAGCCGTCGCCGAGCTCTTCCCCACGTGGGACGCCTTCTTCGAGGTCGGCGCCGACTACGTCGCCCAGACCGGCACGCCGTTCATCGATTCGGCCAACTCCGTGCTGCAGGGCCTGGTGAACCAGCTCGAGTTCGCGTACGAAGAGCCCGACGGCGCCATCATCGCCGCCGAGAACCCTGAGATCCGCGCCGCCTACGAGACCGTCGTCGACCAGGCGATCCCGATCTCGGCCTTCCCCGGCCAGTGGAGCGACGACTGGTACGCGGCCATGGCCGGCGGCGAGTTCGCCGCCATGCTCTGCCCGCCGTGGATGCACGGCATCATCGCGGGCGAAGCGCCCGAGGTCACGGGCTGGGATGTCGCCGACGCCTTCCCCGAGGGCGGTGGCAACTGGGGTGGCTCGTACCTCGTCGTCCCGGCCAACGGCGCGAACGTCGAGGCGGCGCAGCAGCTCGCCGACTGGCTGACCGCACCCGAGACGCAGATCAAGGCGTTCGTGAACGCGGGCACCTTCCCGAGCCAGCTCGAGGCGCAGACGAGCACCGACCTGACCGGCTACGTCAACGAGTACTTCAACGACGCGCCGACCGGCGAGATCGGCATCGAGCGCGCCAACGCGATCACCGTGTCGACCTACAAGGGACCGAAGTACTTCCAGTTCCACGACGCGCTGCAGAACGCCGTCACCCGCGTCTTCGACGGTCTCGAAGACAAGGAGAAGGCCTGGGACACGTGGCTCACCGAGATCTCGGCATTCTGACCCGGTCGCTGACCGATTGACCGGCGGGGGGGATGCCACCACGCGGCATCCGCCCCCGCTTCTGCCCCTCCGACGACGACGACGAAGGACGATTGTGACCGCGACGGATACCACCGGAACGAGGGCCGCCGCCCCCGCTCCGGCGAGGCCACCCCGAGTGATCTCGTTCTCCCATCGGCTGAGCCGCTGGGACCTGAAGATCTCGCCCTACCTGTACATCTCGCCGTTCTTCATCATGTTCGCGATCGTCGGGCTGTTCCCGATCGCCTACACCGCCGTCATCTCGTTCATGGACTGGGATCTCGTGCGCAACTCCGGCGAGTTCGTCGGGTTCGACCAGTACGTCTGGATCCTCACGCAGCCGCACTTCTGGACGGCGATGCGCAACACGTTCAGCATCTTCCTGCTGTCCTCGATCCCGCAGCTCATCCTCGCCGTCTTCATCGCGGCCGTGCTCGATCGCAACATCCGCGCGAAGACGTTCTGGCGCATGAGCGTGCTTGTGCCTTTCGTCGTCGCCCCCGTCGCCGTCGGCCTCATCTTCAACGCGATCTTCGCCGACCAGTCGGGCCTGGCGAACTCGTGGCTCGGCACGATCGGCATCTCTGCGATCCCGTGGCACGTCGATCCGTTCTGGAGCCATGTCGCGATCGCGACGATGGTCAACTACCGCTGGACCGGCTACAACGCTCTCATCCTGCTCGCGGCGATGCAGGCCGTGAACCGCGACTACTACGAGGCGGCCACCGTCGACGGAGCCGGTCCGATCCGCCAGTTCTTCAGCATCACGCTCCCCTCGCTCAAGCCGACCCTCATCTTCGTCATCATCACGTCGACGATCGGGGGGCTGCAGATCTTCGACGAGCCGCGCGTGTTCGACCAGTTCGGTCGCGGCGGAGCGGGGCAGCAGTGGCTCACGGTCACCCTGTATCTCTATGACATCGGCTGGGGGCAGTGGAACTTCGGCCGCGCGGCAGCGATGGCGTGGATCCTGTTCCTCGTCATCCTGCTCATCGGACTCGTGAACCTGCTCGTCACGCGCACCCTGCTGCGCGATGAGGGGCTGCGCTCCGAACTCACCAAACGACAACTGCGCGAACGCGCGCGAGAAGCGAAGAAGAACGTGGGGGCCCGGTCATGAGCACTCTCGGCACACCCACCCCGCTCGCCGTCGTGGAAGAGAGCATCCCGAACGCCCGCAGGCGACGCCGCGGCGCGAAGACGACGCGCATCCGCGGAGCGCGGCCGGGCTTCTGGGCGTACGCGACGCTCGGGGTCGTGTTCCTCTCGGCGATCTTCCCGCTCTACTGGTCGTTCATCATCGGCTCGGGCGACGCGACGACGCTGCGTCAGCCGTTCCCGTGGATCCCGGGCGGCAACTTCATCGACAACGCCATCTCGGTCGTCACCAATCCGGCCGTGAACTTCTGGGGCGCCCTGTGGAACTCCATCTACAGCTCGTTCCTCATCGCCGCTGCCGTCGTGATCACCTCGACCCTCGCCGGGTGGGCGTTCGCGAAGCTGCGGTTCCACGGCGGTGCGGGCCTGCTCGTCTTCGTCGTCGCGACGATGGCCGTGCCGCAGCAGCTCGGCGTCGTGCCGCTGTACATCCTGTTCTCCGAGCTCGGCTGGACGGGTGAGATCGGCGCGATCATCATCCCGGCCCTCACGAGCGCCTTCGGCGTGTTCTGGATGACGCAGTACCTGCGCCAGGCCGTGCCGAACGAGCTCATCGAGGCCGCGCGCGTCGACGGCGCGACGATGTTCCGCACCTTCCTCACGGTGGGTCTGCCCGCCGCGCGCCCGGCCGCCGCGATGCTGTTCCTCTTCACCTTCGTCGGTGCGTGGAACAACTTCTTCTGGCCGTTCATCGTGCTCGACCGCCAGAACCCGACCCTGCCGGTGGCGCTGTCGCTCCTGCAGTCCAACTACTTCGTCGACTACTCCGTCGTGCTCGCCGGCGTCGTGCTCGCCACCATCCCGCTCCTGCTGCTGTTCATCTTCGCGGGCAAGCAGCTCGTGAGCGGCATCATGGCCGGCGCCGTGAAGGGATAGCCCACCGTGACCACCGCAGAAAGATTGGATCCCGTTCGCATGACCGCGTCCGCGTCTCGCCCGTTCCCGACGGACTTCTTGTTCGGAGCGGCCACCGCTGCCTACCAGATCGAGGGCGCCGCCTTCGAAGACGGCCGCCAGGCCTCGATCTGGGACACCTTCAGCCGAGTCCCCGGCGCCGTCGTCGACGCCGACAACGGCGACGTGGCGTGCGACCACTACCACCGGTACGCCGACGACGTGGCGCTCATGAAGCGCATGGGCTTGCAGACCTACCGGTTCTCGACGTCGTGGGCCCGCGTCACCCCCGACGGTGCCACCCTCAACCCGAAGGGCCTCGACTTCTACTCGCGCCTCGTCGATGAGCTGCTCGGCGCCGGCATCCTGCCCTGGCTGACGCTCTATCACTGGGACCTGCCGCAGGCGCTGCAGGACCGCGGCGGCTGGGCCTCACGCGAGACGAGCGAGCGGTTCGTCGACTACGCGCTCGCGATGCACGACACGCTCGGCGACCGGGTCGGGGTGTGGACGACCCTCAACGAACCGTGGTGCTCGTCGTTCCTGTCGTACACGGCGGGTGCCCACGCGCCCGGCCACCGCAGCATCGAAGAGGGGCTGCTCGCCTCCCACCACCTGCTGCTCGGACACGGGCTCGCCCTTCGCGAGCTGCGCGCCCGCGACGCATCGCTCGACCTCGGCATCACGCTCAATCTCACGGTGGCGGATGCCGCTGACCCGGCCGACGCCCGTGACGTCGACGCTGCCCGTCGCATCGACGGGCAGTTCAACCGGTGGTTCCTCGACCCGATCTACCGCGAGGCGTACCCCGCCGACGTCGTCGAGGACATCCGCGCCGTCGACGCGGAGGCCGTCGCCGCGTTCGAGACAGCCGTGCGCCCCGGAGACCTCGAGGCGATCTCGAGCCCCTTCGACACGCTGGGCGTGAACTACTACCACGGCGAACTCGTGGGCGGCACGCCGGGGTCGGTAGCGGTGCCGTCCGGCAATCCCGACATCGACCGGCCCACGGCCTCCCCCTTCCCGTCGCACGACGGCATCCACTGGCATGAGCGGGGTCTGCCGCGCACGGCACAGAACTGGGAGGTCCAGCCCGAAGGGCTCACGCGCCTGCTCACCCGGGTGTGGGAGGAGTACGCGAAGGATGCCGGCACGGTGCTCTACGTCACCGAAAACGGCGCGGCCTACGACGACGAACCCGTGCGCGAGGGCGAGGCCCTGCGCGTCGCCGACGTCGAGCGCACCGAGTTCGTGCGCTCCCACCTCGCGGCGGTCCTCGATGCCGTGGATTCCGGCGCCGACGTGCGCGGCTTCTTCTACTGGTCGCTGCTGGACAACTTCGAGTGGGCGTGGGGCTACGACAAGCGGTTCGGCATCGTGCACGTCGACTACGACACGCAGGAGCGCACCATCAAGGACAGCGGCCGCGAGTACATGCGCATCATCGCCGCGCGCGCGCTGGATGCGGCGCCGGTGGGCGCGGCATCCTGATCATCGAGGAGAATCAACGGATGAGCACGGAAGCGATGCGCGGCTCGGTCACGATCGAAGAGGTCGCCGCCGCGGCGGGGGTCTCGCGGTCGACCGTGTCGCGCGTCGTGAACGGCTCGACGGCGGTGAGCCCAGAAGCATTGGATGCCGTCACCCGAGCGATCGCCGAGCTCAACTACGTGCCCAACCGAGCCGCGCGTTCACTCGCGAGCAGGCAGACGCACGCCGTCGCCCTCATCGTCCCCGAAGACACGACACGCTTCTTCGGCGACCCGTTCTTCGCCGCGATCGTGTCGGGCATCAACGCGCGACTGAGTCGTTCGGATTTCGTGCTCAACCTCTTCATCGCCAGCGACGACCCCGGCGACAAGACGACGAGCTACGTGCGCAGCGGCGCGGTGGACGGCGCCATCATCGTCTCGCACCACACGAGCGACACATTCATCGACCGCATCGCGTCGGCCGTGCCCGTCGTGTACGGCGGTCGCCCGGCGCGGGAGCGTGACCGCGACTACTACGTCGACGTCGACAACACGTCGGGGGCGCGCATCGCGACGGAGCATCTCATCGACGCCGGTCGGCGCCGGATCGCGACGATCACGGGACCGCGCACGATGCCGGCGGGGATCGACCGGCTCGACGGGTTCCTCGCGGCGCTCGCCCGCCGCGGCCTCGATCCCGTCGCTGTCGAGGACGGCAACTTCACCGCCGACGGGGGCGCGGCCGCGATGCGGCGCATCCTGTCAGCGGGTTCTGCGCCCGACGCGGTGTTCATCGCGAGCGACCTGATGGCGCGGGGCGCGCTGAGCGTGCTCGGGGCTGCCGGGCTGCGCGTGCCCGAAGACATCGCGATCGTCGGGTTCGACGATTCGCCCGTCGCGACCTCGGTCGTGCCGCAGCTCACGACGATGCGTCAGCCGTCGTTCGCGCAGGGGGAGCAGATGGCCGGCATCCTGCTCGATCTGCTCGCGGGCCGGCAGCCGCAGCACGTCACGATCCTCGAGACCGACCTCATCATCCGCGACTCCGTCTGACCTGCGGTCGCTTCAGGAGCGGGCGGGCTCCGGGGCCGTCGCGTGCAGCGCGTTGTTCCACGGATCGTCGAAGCTCAGCGTGCGGCCGTCGTCGCGCGTCGCGACACCCGCGAACGCGAGTCGCTCCCCGAGCTCGCCCAGGGCATCGTCGTGGGGAAGCGCCAGATCCACGCGTCCGAGGCCGAGTGCCGGCATCCGCGGACCCGCGCCGCGCGAGTTCCAGACGTTCATCGCCATGTGGTGGTGGTACCCGCCGGCGCTGACGAACAGCGCCTGGTTGCCCATCTGCGTCGTGACGTCGAACCCGAGCGCGTCGACGTAGAACGCGCGCGCCGTCGCGACATCGCCCACCGAGAGGTGCACGTGACCGATCGTCGCCGCCTGCGCGCCGGTCGAGCCGAGGGCGGCCTGCTCGGTGAGGTGCTGCTCGAGGAACGCGTTCGGATCGAGGTGCAGCGTCGCCATCTCGACCTCACCGTGCACCCACGACCACTCGCTGCGGTCGCGGTCCCAGTAGAGCTCGATGCCGTTGCCCTCGGGGTCGGTCATGTAGAACGCCTGGCTGACGAGGTGGTCGGCGGAGCCGGTGAACGTGCCGGGGGCGTGCCGCGCGACGCTGTACAGCGCCGCCGCGAGGGCCTCCTGCGTCTCGAAGAGAATCGCCGTGTGGAACAGGCCCGCCGATCCCGGCGCCGCGTGGCGCAGTGCGGGGTCCCGGCGCAACACGATGAGGGGCAGCCCGGCGCGACCGAGCGTCGCCGTCTCACCCTCGGTCGACAGGAGTTCGAGCGTCACGACGTCGCGGTAGTACGCCGTCATCGCGTCGAGGTCGCCCACCATGAGGGTGACGGGCCCCATGGCCGTGTCCGAGGCAAGTCGTGGTGCATTCATGTGCATAGACAACCCGCATCCCCCCGTTCTCATTCCCCGCGCCCGCAATGACCGCGAGACTGCATCGGGAGGCCGAAACAGCGGGTGGAACCCACGGTCTCGCCTTCCCGTTGCAGTCTCGCGGGTGAGGGGGCGCGTGTCGAGAGCGTCAGCGGACGGGGGCGTCCTCGGGGTCGCCGCCGAGCGGGCCGACGGCCGGGATCGGGCCGCCGTCGTCGGCGCCGGTCTTGCGCCAGCGCGCGATCGCGTTGCCCAGGTGGTAGATCAGCAGCGCCGCGGCGGCACCGACCACGATCGCGCCGAGCTGGAAGTCGCCCCACTCCATCGTGAAGCCCGCGATCGCGATGACGAGCGCGACGGCACCGGTGTACTGGTTGACGGGGCGCGAGAAGTCGACGCGGTTGTCGACCCAGATCTTGATGCCGATGATGCCGATCAGGCCGTACAGCGCGGTCGTCACGCCGCCCAACACGCCGGCGGGGATCGAGTTGAACAGCGCCCCGACCTTCGGCGACATCGCGAGCAGGATCGCCACGACACCGGCGACCCAGTAGGCGGCCGTCGAGTACACGCGCGTCGCAGCCATGACGCCGATGTTCTCGCCGTACGTCGTCGTGCCCGATCCGCCGAAGAAGCCCGCGAGCGTCGTCGCGGCACCGTCGGCGATGAGCGCACGACCCGTGTGCTTGTTGACCGCCGGGGTGGTCATCGTGGCGACACCGCGCACGTGTCCGACGTTCTCGGCGATGAGCACGAGCACGACGGGCAGGAACATCGCGATGGCGCTCCATGTGCCCGGTGAGGCGAAGTCGGCGATGTGGAACTCCGGCAGACCGATCCACGCGGCTTCCTCGAGCGCCGAGAAGTCGACTTCGCCGAAGATGAGCGCCGCGACGTAGCCGACGATGACGCCGAGGAAGATCGAGATCCGCCCGAGGAACCCGCGGAACAGCACGCTGAACAGGATGACCGCGACGAGCGTGATGGTCGCCGTGCCCGGCTGCAGCTGGAAGTTCGACCACGCGACGGGGGCCAGGTTGAACCCGATGAGCGCGACGATCGCGCCCGCGACGACGGGCGGCATGAACCGATCGACCCACCCCAGGCCCGCGAACTGCACGATGAACCCGACGACCGCCAGCAGCACGCCGACGGCGACGATGCCCGCGAGCGCGGACCCCATCCCGGCCGTCGCGGTCGCCGCCGTGACCGGCGCGATGAAGGCGAACGACGAGCCCAGGTAGCTGGGCAGCTTGTTCTTCGTGATGATCAGGAACAGCAGCGTGCCGATTCCCGAGAACAGCAGTGTCGTCGGCACCGGGAAGCCGGTCAAGACGGGCACGAGGAACGTCGCCCCGAACATCGCGACGACGTGCTGCGCCCCGATCGCGATCGTCGCGGGCCAGTTCAGTCGCTCGTCGGGGGCGACGACCTTTCCGGGTTCGACGTTCCGGCCGTTGCCGTGCAGTTTCCACAGGGCCATGGGGCGCTCCTTGCGCTCGATTCGATTTTGCTCGCCTCACCTTAGCGAGCACGGCGCGGCGAGATCGGCAACCGCGCACGAGTTCGAAAGGCTGGTGGATGCCGCAGGCCTCTGCCCGCGGCATCCGAGATGTGTGACGGAGTCGATCTTGACCGAACCAGTCCCGCCCGGCACGCCGCCGGTCCCGCCGATTCCCGCCCCCGGACCCGTGGACGGCGCGGCCCTTCAGCTGAACGGACTGCACAAGCGGTTCGGCGAGAAGGTCGCCGTCGAGGGGATCACCCTCACGGTGCCGACCGGTTCGTTCTATGGCCTCGTCGGCCCCAACGGCGCGGGCAAGACCACGACCCTCTCGATGGCGACGGGCCTGCTCGTTCCCGATGCCGGGCAGGCGCTCGTGCACGGCGTCGACGTGTGGCGCGAGCCCGTGCGGGCGAAGGCGATGCTCGGCAACCTCGCCGACGGCGTCAAGCTCTTCGACCGGCTCACCGGCGAGCAGCTCGTCACCTACAACGGTCTGCTCTTCGGCCTGCCGCACGACGAGGTCGCGCGGCGCACGCACGACCTCCTCGCCCTCATGGACATGACGGATGCCGCCGGCACGATGGTCGTGGATTACTCGGCCGGCATGACCAAGAAGATCGCGCTGGCGTGCGCGCTCGTGCATGCGCCGCGACTGCTCGTGCTCGACGAGCCGTTCGAGTCGGTCGACCCGGTCTCGGCAGCCAACATCCAGGACATCCTCACCGGCTACGTGCGCTCGGGCGGCACGGTCATCGTCTCGAGCCACTCGATGGACCTCGTGCAGCGCACGTGCGACCACGTCGCGATCATCGCCGCCGGGCGTTTGCTCGTCGCCGGCACGGTCGACGAAGTGCGCGCCGGACAGTCGCTGCAGGACCGCTTCGTCGACCTCGTCGGCGGCCGTCGCCACACGGAAGGGCCCGAATGGTTGCGACACTCCTGAAGCTGCGCTTCCGGGTTCTCGGCAACCAGCTCGCCCGCAGTCCGTGGCAGCTCGTCGGGTTCATCTTCGGCGCGCTGTACGGCCTGGGGGTGCTGCTCGGTGCGATCGTCGGCCTGGTCGTGCTCGGGTTCGGACCGCTCGACCTCGCAACGAGCGTCATCGTCGGGGCGGGATCGCTCGTGACGCTCGGGTGGGTGCTGGGACCGCTCATCGTGTTCGGCGTCGACGCGACGCTCGACCCCGAACGGCTCGTCGTCTTTCCGATGTCGCTGCGGCGGATGATGGTCGCGCTGACGCTGGCCGGAGTGTGCGGCATCCCGGGGATCGTGACCTCGGTCGCCGCGCTCGGCACGTTCGCGACGTGGATCCACTGGCCCCTCGCGCTCGCCGCCGCCGTCGTGTGCGTGCCGCTGGCCGTGCTGACCGCCGTCGTCGCGTCGCGTGCGGTCGCCTCGCTCGTGTCGGGCCTGGGCGGCAGGCGCCGGCTGCGTGAGGCGTCGGGTGTGCTCGTGCTCGTTCCGCTCATGCTCGCGGGACCCATCGTCGCGGGCGTCGCGACCGGGTTCGCGCTCAACGTCGACACGCTGCTCGTCGCGATCCGCGTACTGGGGTGGACCCCTGTCGGAGCGGCCTGGGCCGTGCCAGGCGATGTCGCGGCAGGGGACTGGCTCGCCGCCGCCGTGAAGCTCGTCATCGCTCTCGCGACGCTCGGCCTGCTGTGGGCGCTGTGGCGCTGGTCGCTCGCCGCGTCGCTCGCCAATCCCCGGTCGAGTTCCGCCGCGACGGTCGCCGCGGGCAGGATCGGCCTGTTCGGACGCGTGCCGACGGGCCCTGCCGGAGCCGTCTTCGCGCGATCGCTCACCTACTGGCTGCGCGATCCGCGCTACCTGCGTCAGCTCATCGTCGTGCCGCTCGTGCCCGTGCTGCTGTGGTTCTATCTGCGTGACGGCGACGTGGCGAACGGTCTGAGCTTCGCGGCGCCCCTCATCGCGCTCGTCATCGGCATCGTCGTGTACGCGGACATCTCGTACGACGGCACGGCGTTCGGTACCGAGCTCGCCTCGGGCGTCAGCGGCCGCGCCGACCGTGCCGGACGCATCCTCGCCGCGGGCGTCGTCGCCGTGCCGCTCGTGCTGCTCGCGGCCGTGCTGCCGTTCTTCTTCTCGGGCAACTGGACGCAGCTGCCCGGAATCCTCGGAATGTCGCTCGGGATCCTCCTGACCGGGTACGGCGTGTGCGCCGTGACGAGTGCGCAGATCGTCGTTCCGGTCGCCGGCTCGGGGGACAACCCCTTCAAGAAGGTGCCCGGCACGACTTTTCTGCAGAGTCTCGTCTTCTTCGGGGTCTGGCTCGTGTCGATCGTGCTCGCGGCCCCGGCGATCGTCGTCGGGCTCATCGGGTTCTTCACGGACAGCGCGCTGCTCAGCTGGATCGCGGGCGTCGTGGGTGTCGTGCTCGGGGCGGTGTTCGTGGTCGTCGGCGTTCTGATCGGCGGGCGGATCCTCGACCGATCCGGCCCGGCGCTGCTCTCGCGGCTGAAGGCGATGAAGAACGCGTGACTCAGGCGCCGGTGAGGCGCTCGAGCAGTTCGCGATAGCGGGCGGACGTGCGCTCGGCGATCTCGGCGGGAAGCGCGGGGGGCTCACCCGTCTTGCCCTCCCCACGCCCACTCGACGCATCGCTTGCGCGCTGCGCCGAGCCTCCGGGCGCGTGGGCCCAGTTCGCGGCGAGCCAGTCGCGCACGATCTGCTTGTCGAAGCTCGCCATGCGCTCGGCCGGAGTCGCGCCGTTGGCCCACGCCGCGGCATCCCAGTACCGAGACGAGTCGCTCGTGAGCACCTCGTCGGCGAGGGTCATGACGCCGTCACCGTCGAGGCCGAACTCGAACTTCGTGTCGGCGAGGATGAGCCCGCGCTGCTCGGCCGTGCGCGCGGCGCGTTCGTAGATCTCGAGTGACAGGTCGCGCAGCAGTTCGGCGCGCTCGTTGCCGACGAGCTGGACGGTCTGCTCGAACGAGATGTTCTCGTCGTGCTCGCCCAGCGGCGCCTTGTACGCGGGGGTGAAGATGGGTGCGGGCAGACGGTCGCCGTTGGACAGACCCTCGGGCAGGCGGATGCCGCAGACCGTGCCGCTTTCGACGTACTCGGCCCAGCCCGACCCGGTCAGGTAGCCGCGCACGACGCATTCGATCGGCTGCATGTCGAGGTTCTTGACGATCATGGACCGGCCGGCGACGGCCTCGGGGATGAGGTCGAGCGCCGTGTCATCGGCACCGAGCACATGGGACGC
Organism: Microbacterium sp. NPDC055357; assembly: GCF_053644835.1. Lineage (NCBI taxonomy): Bacteria > Bacillati > Actinomycetota > Actinomycetes > Micrococcales > Microbacteriaceae > Microbacterium > Microbacterium sp. NPDC055357. The sequence goes on from NZ_JBSHLZ010000003.1 coordinate 288,283, forward strand.
CGCGAGATGATTCGGGATGCTACGACCCCCGTCGGCCCCGGCGAGCATGTCGAACCACCACAGGCTGAGGGTCGTGAGCAGCACCCCCTTGTCAGGGATGCCGGGCGAGAGCACGTGGTCGAACGCGCTGACGCGATCGCTCGCGACCACCAGCATCCGCCCCTCGGACGCCGTCGGCGAGTCGGGTTCGTACAGGTCGCGCACCTTGCCCGAGTACACGTGGTGCCAGCCGGGCAGATCGAGGGGCTTCGTCACGCGCCCATTATCCCGGACGCGGTGCAACGGCCAGACCCGGATGCCACGGAGTCAGAGGGATCCCAAGCGTGCTCGGCCGGCGAACGCGATGCCTGGACCGGGTCGATGAAAGACCCCGGTGGTCACCGAGTCTAGCTAAGTCCGACTAACCTGGATAAGGTGGAGCGCATGGCGCAGGTGAACATTCACGAAGCGAAGTCGCAGCTGTCGGCGTTGATCGTGCGCGTGCTCGCGGGGGAGGAGATCACGATCGCTCGAGCCGGCACCCCTGTCGTCGACATCGTTCCGCATCGCGAGGTCCGCATCGTCTTCGGGCTCGGCGCCAGCGAGGCCGAGCACGACCCGCAGCTGTTCGACGGGATCGACGCCGAGATCTCCGACATGTTCTACCGGGTCGACGCGTGATCCTGCTCGATACCAACGCGTTGCTCTGGCTCTACCGCGACAGCGCTGACCTCGGCGCGCAGAGCCGCAGTCGGATCGCGACGGCCCCGCGGGTGCACTACTCCTCGGCGACGGTCATGGAGATCACGATCAAGCACATGCTGGGCCGGCTTCCTCTGCCCGGCGGGCAGAGCTTTCCTGGCGTCTTCGCCAGGTCCGGACTCACTGAGCTGCCGTTCACCGTCGACCACGCGGCGGCGATGGCGCGGTTCCCCGCGCTGGCGCGTCACGACCCCTTCGATCGGATGCTGCTCGCCCAGGCATCGAGCGAGTCGTTCGAGCTGCTGACGTCCGACGCGGTGCTGCTCGGGCTGGGTGCGTCGTGGATCCACGACGCACGGCGCTGAGTCGCGGCATCCCTCAGCCGAGACCCCCAGGCTCAGCGTTCGACGACGCGGGCGGCGATGTCGGTGCGGTGCTGACCGCCCTCGAGGGCGATCTCGCCGAGCGCCCGGTAGGCGCGGTCGCGGGCCTCGGCGAACGACGTTCCCACCCCGACGACGTTGAGCACGCGCCCACCCGTCGCGGCGAGAGCGCCGTCGCGCTCGGCGGTCGCGGCGTGCGCGAGGTGCACCCCGTCGACGGCGGCCGCCGCGTCGAGGCCGGTCAGCCTGCGACCGGTCACGGGTGCCTGCGGGTAGCCCTCGCTCGCGAGCACGACGGTCACCGCGACCTCGTCGGCGAACGCCGGTCGTGGCTGATCCTCGAGATGACCGGATGCCGCGGCCAGCAGCAGCTCCGAGAGCGGGTCGACCAGGCGCGGCAGCACGACCTGGGTCTCGGGGTCGCCGAAGCGCGCGTTGAACTCGATGACCTTGACGCCCTGCTCGGTCAGGATGAGTCCGGCGTAGAGCAGGCCGATGAAGGGGGTGCCCTCGGCATCGAGCTGGTGGATGACGGGCTCGGCGACCTGGGCCGTGACGAGGTCGACGAATGCCTCTTCGCTGCCGAAACCGTCGGCGAGCCAGGGCAGTGGGGAGTACGCGCCCATGCCGCCCGTGTTGGGCCCGGTGTCGCCGTCGCCGAGGCGCTTGAAGTCCTGCGCGGGGCTCAGCGGCAGCACGTGGTCGCCGTCGCTCAGGAAGAACAGCGACACTTCGGGGCCCGCGAGGAACTCCTCGACGAGCACGGCGCCGTCGGCGAGATACGCATCCGCGTGAGCGAGGGCTGCGTCGCGGTCCGACGTCACGATGACGCCCTTGCCGGCGGCGAGCCCGTCGGCCTTCACGACGTGCGGAGCACCGTACAGATCGAGCGCGGTCTCGACCTCGGCGCGCGTGCGCGCACGGGTCGCGCCGCCGGTCGGCACTTCCGCCGCTTCCATGACCCGCTTCGCGAACGACTTCGACCCTTCGAGCTGTGCGGCCCCCTTGCCGGGACCGAACACGGGGATGCCGCGCTCGCGCAGCGCGTCGGCGACCCCCGCGATGAGCGGGGCCTCGGGGCCGATCACGACGAGGTCGATCGCGTTCTCGTTCGCGAACGACGTGACGGCAGCGGGGTCGTTGGCGTCGAGGTCGGCGATCGACGCGTCGCGCGCGATGCCGGCGTTGCCGGGGGCGGCGAAGATCTCGTGCGAGGCCTCCTCCGAACGCAGCGCGAGGATGATGGCGTGCTCGCGCGCGCCCGAACCGAGGACCAGGATTCTCACGCGCCCAGCCTACCGAGGCCCGCCGGGACGGGTCGTGTGCACAACTCCTCACGTACCAGGGCCGACGCGGCGTTCGAGGGCCTGGGCGCGCGTTCTTGAGGAGTTGTGCACGGCGTAGCGTGGAGCCATGGCCCGCAAGATCTCGACCGACGACGGCCGTGCCGCGCTCGCGTCTGTCCGCGCCGCCGACAGCCCCGCCCGCACCGATCTCGCCACGGCCGTGCGCTATCTGCTGCAGCTGCTCGCCGAGAAGGCGCCCGGCCACACCGTCGAGGTGCGCGTGCCGCCGTTCGGTGCCGTGCAGGTGCTCGAGGGGCCGCGGCACACGCGGGGCACTCCGCCGAACGTCGTCGAGACCGACCCGGCGACCTGGATCGCGGTCGCCCTCGGCGACGAGCTGTGGTCGGATGCCGCGACCGCGGGCCGCATCGTCGCCTCCGGCACGCGCGCCGATGTCTCCGACCTCCTGCCGTTGCGGCCCTGACGGGCGCACCGACTCCACACCGACGGGCACCGACCACACCTCGACAGGCACCGGCTCCGGTCCGACCGCGCACCGGCCCGGACCGGCTCGATCGACCGCCCCGTCAGCGCCGTGGCATGACGACGGGCGTGCCCGTCACCGGATGCCGGAACACGTCCACCGGCTGCGCGTAGACCTCTTCGATGCGCTCCGCCGTGAGGACCTCGGCGGGATCCCCGGATGCGACGACAGACCCCGCCGACAGCAGCGTCACGCGATCAGCGGACGACAGCGCCGCGTTGAGGTCGTGCAACACGACGGCGACGGCGGCTCCCTCACGCGCCCGGCGCCGCGCGACGGCGAGCACGTCCTCCTGGTGCTTGAGGTCCAAAGCCGCGGTCGGTTCGTCCAGCAGCAGGATGCCGGTGCGCTGGGCGAGCACGCGCGCCAGAGCGACGCGGGCGCGCTCTCCTCCCGAGAGCGACGGCATCGTGCGGGCGACGAGCTGCGTGATGTCGGTGTCCTGCAGGGCGCGGCGGATCGCGTCGTCGTCCTCGTCCTCGTGGGGCGTGCGCGCCCACGGCGCCCGCCCCATCTCGACGACCTCGGCGACGGTGAACGGGAAGGTCACGGTGTTCTGCTGCAGCAGAACACCGCGCAGCCGTGCGAGCTCGCGCCCCGGGTACTCCCGCAGGGGCCGCCCGTCGAGCAGGGCCTCGCCGTGCGTCGCCGTCGTGTCCCCGGCGATGACGCCGAACAGGGTCGATTTGCCGGCTCCGTTGGGGCCGACGAGGGCGTGCACTTCACCGTCGTGCACTTCGACCGACGCGTCTGAAAGGATCGCGCGGCGCGACCCGTCGGGGATGACGGTGACGGAGCGGGCTTCGAGGCGGACGGTCATCCCCAGCCCCCTGCCCGGCGGCGCGTGCGCACGAGCAGCCAGAGGAAGAACGGGCCGCCGACGAGCGAGGTGAGCATGCCGATCGGCAGGTCGGCGAGGGGCACGGCGGTGCGCGCGATGAGGTCGGCGATCGCGATGAGCAGCGCTCCTCCGATCGCGCTGGTGATGACCAGCGGCAGGTGCGCGGGTCCGATCGCCATGCGCATGAGGTGCGGGATGACAAGCCCGACGAACGCGATGATCCCGGCGAAGGCGACCGCGGCGCACACGAGCAGGGCGACCGTCACGATCACGACGATGCGCAGCAGTTCGACCCGCACCCCGAGGTGACGCGCGGTGCGCTCGCCCAATGCGAACAGGTCGAGCCGGCGCGCGACGACGAGGGCCGCGATCGTGCCGATGAGAAGCAGCGGCGCGACGAGTGCGATGTTCTGCCACAGGGCGCCGTTGAGGCTGCCCAACTGCCAGAACACGATCTGCTCGCGCGTCGCGTTCGTGCCGAGGAAGGTCATGAAGGCCAGCCCCGCCCCCGCGATCGCGTTGACGGCGATGCCCGTGAGCAGCAGCGTGACGACCTCGGTGCGTCCCCCCGACCGGCTCACGAAGTACACCGCGAAGACGGCGGCGAGCCCGCCGACGAACGCGAGGCCGGGTGTCGACCAGCCGCCCAGCGCCGTGACGCCGAACGTGATGCTCGCCGCAGCCCCGAGAGCGGCTCCCGACGAGACGCCGACGACGGCCGCGTCGGCGAGCGGGTTGCCGAAGATCGCCTGCATGAGCACGCCCGAGACGGCCAGGGCAGCGCCGACCAGAAGGCCCAGCACGACCCGCGGCATCCGGATGTCCATCACGACGCCGCTGGCCGTCGGCGCGTCAGGCGCGAGCCCGGTGTCTATTCCGATGGCCTGCAGCAGGATGCCGAGCACTTCGGCCGGCGGCAGCGGATACTGGCCGATGCCGAGCGACACGAGCGCGGTCGCGACGAGCGCGACGGACATCACGATCGTCAGCACGACGAAGCGCGGCGTACGACCCCGGGTCGGTGTCGGGACGACGACTTCGCTCGTCATGCGCCCGGGCCGGACGCGGCGGGGGGCGCGTAGAGCGCTCGCGCGAGCGCGCGGACGATGTCGGGAGAGCGGGGCCCGTAGCTGAGGATCGCGGTGTCGGCCATGTCGATGACACGACGGTTGGCCCCGGCGGGAGTCTGCCCCACGGCGGGGATCACCTCGATGAGTCCGTCGACACCGCCCACCGACGACAGGCCGTCGGTCATCATGACGATGACATCGGGCTGCGCCGCCACGAGCGCCTCGGCCGTCATGGGCTTCATGCCCTCCCAGCCGATCTCACCGGCGACGTCGATGCCGCCGACCGCCTCGATGAGCGAATCCGCACCCGAGTCGCGACCGAAGATGTAGTAGATGTTCGCATTGCCGCGGGCATAGAGGAACAGCATCCGGACACGATCGGATGCCGCGGCCGGAGCGACGTCGGTCGCTTCTGCCCGGGCGTCCGCGATCTCGGTCTCGAGCTGCGTGCGGAACGCGTCGCCGCGCTGATCGACGCCGAGCGCGTGGGCGATCTCGTCGACGAGGTCACCCACGGTCTCGAGGTTGTGCTCGGAGGAGATGACGACGACGGCGATGCCCACGTCGCGCAGCTGCTGGCGCACCTCCTTCGGGCCGATCGAGGTGTCGGTCAGCACGACGGTGGGGGCGATCTCGAGAATCGCCTCGGCGTTGAGGGTGTGGCCCGACTTCGTCACGACGGGCAGCTCCTCGGTGCCCGGAAAGTCGGTCGACGTGTCGCGGCCGACGACGTTGCCGCCGAGCCCGAGGGCGAACACGGTCGCTGCGATCGTGCCCGCGATGTCGACGGGAAGGATGCGGGACACATCGGTCACCTCGACCTCGCGGCCTTCCGCATCGGTCAGCGTCACCGGGAGCGCGGGAGCAGAAGTGTCGGCGACGGGCTCGATGGCGAGCGAGGGGATGCACGCCGTCGAGGGCCCTTCGACCGCGCGCGGCTCGGCGACAGGCTCGAGATCGCTCAGGGCGACGACGGCGTCGGGACAGTTCGCATCGACCGGTTCGGGCGAGGTTGCGCCTGCGGCCGAGCATCCGCTCAGCAGCAGTGCAGCCGCGGCCACCAGGGCGAGGAGACGGGTGCGATGCATGAGGTAAGCCTTACTTAAACTTGACGGAGGCCAGAGGGCTGCCTTACGGTCGACTCAAGTTTAGGTAAGCCACACCTAATTGCCGAATCCCCACCCGTATGCACAGACGCACCGGCCGCGCTGCGCGCGCGTCGGCAGAGCCGGAGACACCGTGTCCTCACAGCCCGTCCTCGATCGCGGCAAGACCGTGATCGCGACGCTTCTCGCCCTCTTCCTCGTGATCGCCGGTGCGATCAGCGCCCCGGCCGCCTTCGCCGCCGGCCCCGCGCTCTCCGCCGACGCGGTGCCCCGCGAGGGGGGCGCGGTCACCGTGACGGGTTCCGGATTCGCCGGCGCTGCGCCGGGCGTGTACATCGGCGTCGGGCCCGTCGGCCTGCCGGGGTTCTACCCGGGCAGCGCGCAGATCACCGATGTGGTCTGGGTCGGCGTCGGGAATGTCGACGGCGCGGGCGGCGGGCAGCGCACGGCGCCGATGACGGCCGACGGGTCCTTCCAGGTGCAGTTGACCGTGCCCGCGCACGCCGAGGGCGTGCAGTACGCCGTCTACGCGTCGAAGGCGCACGGGCAGGGCATGAACGATCCGAGCCAGAACGCGACGCTCGCCCTCGATTGGCAGCCGCTCCCGGATCCCGAGCCGACACCGGACCCCGAGCCGACACCGGACCCCGAGCCGACACCGGATCCCGAGCCGACCGACCCCACAGACCCGACCGATCCGGCCGACCCCGCCCCGGTCCCTTCCGTGTCGGTGTCGAAGACGTCGGCCCTGGACCCCTCCGGTGAGACCGTGACGGTCACCGGTGCCGGGTTCGTTCCGGATGCGCCAGGCACGACGGGCACGCGTCCGCCGCTGGCGGGTACGTTCGCCGGCGCGTATGTCGTGTTCGGCGCGTTCGCTGATGCGTGGCGTCCGTCCGAGTCGGCGCCCGCGTCCGCGCGCACCGTCTTCGAGCAGCGCTGGGGTGTGGCTGCGGCCGACTTCGGTGGTGCGGTCAACGCCGGCAACGGCGGGTTCGTGATCGCGGCGGACGGTTCGTTCGAGGTCGAGCTGACGGTGGCCGAGGCCGATGACCTGGTTTCGGGCAACTACGGCATCTACACGTACTCGGGTTCCGGAGCCAAACACGCCCCGTTCGAGACCTACACGCCGATCACCTTCGCCGAGCCCGCACCTTCCGTGTCGGTGTCGAAGACGTCGGCTCTCAATCCTGCCGGTGAGACGGTGACGGTCACGGGTACCGGGTTCGTTCCGGATGCGCCGGGCACGACGGGCACGCGTCCGCCGCTGGCGGGTACGTTCGCCGGCGCGTATGTCGTGTTCGGCGCGTTCGCTGATGCGTGGCGTCCGTCTGAGTCGGCGCCCGCGTCCGCGCGCACCGTCTTCGAGCAGCGCTGGGGTGTGGCTGCGGCCGACTTCGGTGGTGCGGTCAACGCCGCCAACGGGGGGTTCGTGATCGCGGCGGATGGTTCGTTCGAGGTCGAGCTGACGGTGGCCGAGGCCGATGACCTGGTTTCGGGTAACTACGGCATCTACACGTACTCGGGTTCCGGGGCCAAGCACGCCCCGTTCGAGACCTACACGCCGATCGCCTTCGCCACCCCGTCGGGCCCGTCCGTCGATGTCTCGGTGACGGCGGCGTCGCAGGCCACCGGCGCGACGGTGCGCGTGCAGGCGTCGAAGCTCGGATCGGTCTCCGGCGTGTACGCCGCGATCATCGAGAAGGGCACCGAGGCTCAGCTCGACGCCGAGGGCGGCTATGTCGCCTTCGCGCTGCCGTTCCCGACCGTGACCGACGGTGAGACGAGCTTCACGCTCGTCGCCCCGACGGCGAAGCTCGATCGCTCCAAGCGCTACGAAGTGATCGTGTGGAAGCAGCATGCGGCACCGGATGCCGACACGATCTTCGCGCGCGCCGACGTGCCGATCACCGACGCGCAGTGGACCGCGCTCTTCCCCGGCACGACCCCGCCGGCGCCGGTCGACCCCGCTGAACCCGTGGTGCCGGTGGCGCCCGGCATTCCCGTGGCAGCCGGATCGCTGAGCTGGGCGCTCTCGTCGAGCTTCACGAACTACATCACGACCCTCGCGAAGGGCAGCATCGCCGTGAGCGGCGGCGCGACACGCGCGAACGGACTGTTCCAGTTCGGGCAGGCCGCGGGCGCGACCTTCGATGCGGCAGCGGGCACGGGCTCGGTGTCGTACCTCGGAGCGGTCCGGTTCATGGCCCACGCCGGCGTGCTCGACGTCACGGTCGCGAACCCGCAGATCCGGGCGACGTCTCCCACGTCCGCGGCGCTGTACGTCGCCTCCGCCGGGTCGCAGGTGCACTTCGCGAACATCAACCTCGGCGCTGCGGCCAAAACAACCTCGAACGGGGCCGTCACCTTCACCAGCGCGCCCGTGTCGCTCACGAACGCGGGGCTCAACCGGGTGCTCAACGGCTACTCGACGTCGCTCGACCCGATCACCTTCACGGTCGGTGCGGCGGGCTTCGCGCCGGGCGGGTCGTCGGGCACCGTGGCGGCTGCTCCTGCCGGCGCGCGCACCGAGCTTCCCGCGACGCCGCCGGCGACCGAGGGCATCCAGCTCGACGATGCGACGCGCGCCGCGCTCGAGGCCGGCGAGTCGGTCGAGATCTCGGCATCCGGCTTCCAGCCGAACGAACGTGGCATCCGCGTCGTCGTGTACTCGACCCCCGTCCTGCTCGGCGAAGTGACCGCGGATGCCGCGGGCACCGCGACGTGGCGGGGATCGCTGCCGGCGACCCTCGCCGACGGGGAGCACACGCTGACCTTCCAGGGATCGGTCGATCGGGGAGTCCGCTTCACGCTCGCACGCGAAGCGGAGGCCCTCGCGGGCTGCGTCGTGACGGGGGCGAGCGTGAACTGGGGCTTCCGTGAGGGATTCCGCACCTACATCGAGGGCATCGGCAAGGGCGGCTGGGATGTCGCCGGCGTCGAGTACGTGTACCCCGAGTTCGTCTGGTCGGAGGGCACCGGCACGGTCGACCTCGAAGCAGGCACGGGACTCGTCGCGTTCGAGGGCAGCGTGCGGTTCTACGGCCACGACGGCGTGCTCGACACGACGCTCGACAACGCGCGGATCGAGCTCGCGGGCGATGTCGGCTACCTCGTGTTCGACGTGCTCGGAACGACCCAGGCGGGCGACGCCGTCGCCGACGAGGGCGTGCGATTCGTCGAGTTCGCGCTGCCCGACCTCGAGATCGCTTCGGGTGCGCTTGTGCTCGAGGATCTCGCCTCCACGCTGACCGATGCGGGTTCCATCGCCTTCGGCACGTATCCGGCGGGCGAGCAGATGGACCCCGTGTCGGCGGTCATCCCGGTCGCGGCGGACTGCGGCGAACCCGCCGTCGCCGTCACCGAGGACGCACCCGTCGCCGCCGCGGCGCAGCCTGAAGCCGCCGAGCCCGAAGAGGCCGCGTCGGTGTGGCCGTGGGCGATCGGCGGCATCGCCCTGGTCGTCGTGATCGGCGCGGTCGTGTGGATCTTCGCGGCTCGTCGCCGCGCCGCCTGACGCTCTGAGCGAGAACAGCGCCCCCGGATGGCCTCCGAGGGCGCTGTTCTCGTCCGAGGTGGGACAATGGGGGAATGGCCGACATGGCACAGACCCCCGAACAGCCCGACCACGCGGCATCCGCTCCTCGCATCGATGATCGTCGCGAGGTCGTGCGCGTGCGCCGCGCCCCCAAGATCTCGGTCTTCCTGCTGGCCGGCGCCGCGGTCGGCATCGTCGTCGCGCTGATCTTGACGTACGCGTTCCAGGGATCGCTCGATGTGAGCCGCTACACCGGAATCGTGTACTCGCAGGGCCAGGTCTTCGGGTTTCTCGTTCTCGGCTGCATCCCGATCGGCATCGTGCTCGGAGCCCTCGTCGCGCTCATCCTCGACCGCCGGTCGCGCAAGCGCATCCATGACGTGACGATCGACCACGAATCGGTCCGCGAAGACTGAGTCAGGCGAGCTCGGCGATGATCGGGTGGATCGCCGAGTCGAATGCCGCGATGTCGCCGCGCAGCCCGTCGGTGACGGCGACCGTCAGGGCGCCGATCCACCACACTCCGCGCTGAGTCAGCGGTAGCACCTGCACGTTGAGCTCGAACGAGTGCGCCCGGCGCCCGACCCGGCGTTCGTGCTCGGCGATCGCGCTCGCGTACGCGCGGTAGCTGCTGCCGCTGCCCGTCGCGGCGCGGTAGCGCGCGTGCGCCTCGTGCGCGAACGCGAGCGCGCCCGATGCGTACGGGACGATCGCGGCGCGCAGCTCATCGGCGTCATCGGGCAGGGCGAGCAGGGTGCCGAAGCCCTCCACGAGCTCGAGCGGTCCGGGCGCGGGATTCGCCAGGGGCTCGACCGTCATGTTCCAGTAGGCCCGCCAGGGCGTCTCGAGCACGTCGAGTTCGGCGGCCTCCGGCTCACTCGTGCGAGGAGGGATGCCGCGCAGCGGCGGCAGTTCGTCGGGATAGCGGATGCCGAGCATCTGCCGCAGGTACAGCGCGACGAGCACCGCCTCGCCCGCATCCTCGCGGACAAGCCACTCCGGAGTGCCCGCGCCGCCCATGCCGCCATTGTAGGACGCGCCCCCGGCCGCACCGCCGCGAGGCGGGCGCTCCGCGTCGCGGTAGGCTGGGTGCTGTGGCGTCCTCCCCCACCTCTTCCCCGAACCCCTACGCCGAAGCCGGTGTCGATACGGCTGCCGGCGACCTCGCCGTCGAACTGATGAAGTCCGCCGTGCGGCAGACGCACGGGCCCGAGGTTCTGGGCGGCGTCGGCGGATTCGCCGGGCTCTTCGACGCGGCTGCGCTCAAGAGCTACGACAAGCCCCTGCTCGCGGCGAGCACCGACGGCGTCGGCACGAAGGTCGCGATCGCGCAGGCCATCGACAAGCACGACACGATCGGCCTCGATCTGGTCGGCATGGTCGTCGACGACATCGTCGTGGTGGGCGCAAAGCCCCTCTTCATGACCGACTACATCGCGTGCGGCAAGGTCGTGCCCGAGCGCATCGCCGACATCGTGCGCGGCATCGCGGCCGGCTGCGCCGAGACGGGCACCGCCCTCGTCGGCGGCGAGACCGCCGAGCATCCCGGACTCCTCGGCCCGAACGACTACGACGTCGCGGGCGCCGCGACGGGCGTCGTCGAGGCCGATCGTGTCCTGGGCGCCGAGAACGTGCGCGACGGCGACGTCGTGCTCGCCCTCGCGTCGAGCGGTCTGCACGCGAACGGCTATTCGCTCGTTCGGCACATCGTGGCCCGCGCCGGCATCCAGTACGGCGACAACGCCGACGACTTCGGCACGACGTGGGGCGAGGCCCTGCTCGAGCCCACCCGCCTGTATACGCGGCCGCTGCTGCGCCTGACCGAGACGTTCGACGGCGTCCACGCGCTCAGCCACGTCACCGGCGGCGGCATCGCCGCGAACCTCGCACGCGTGCTGCCCCCCGGCACGTGGGTCGAGGTCGACCGGTCGACCTGGTCGCCGTCGCCGGTCTTCCGCGTGCTCGCCGACCTCGGCGGCCTGTCGCTCGAGAGCACCGAGGGCACGTGGAACCTCGGCATCGGGTTCGTCGCCGTCGTCGCGAGCGACGTGGCCGAAGCCGCGGCATCCGCTCTCTCGCAGCAGGGGATCGCGACGTGGCCCGTCGGCACGGTGCGCACGGGCACGCGACCCGCGGGCGAGTTCGACCAGGGCGCCAAGGGCGTCGACGGCGGAGCGGTGCGCCTCGTCGGAAGCTACAGCCAGACCAGCGGAGCGTAACGACCCCCTATGTGCGGAATCGTCGGCATGATGGGGCGCGGGCCCGTCAATCAGGAGATCTACGACGCGCTGCTTCTGCTGCAGCATCGAGGTCAGGACTCGACCGGCATCGCCACGGCAGAGCCCAGCGGCACCTTCCATGTGCACAAGGAGCGCGGTCAGGTGCGCGAGGCGTTCCGCACGCGCGACATGCGGGCCCTTTTGGGCAATCTCGGCCTCGGCCACGTGCGCTACGCGACGAAGGGTCAGGCGGGAAGCGAAGAAGAGGCCCAGCCCTTCTACGTCAACGCGCCCTACGGCATCGTGCTCGTGCACAACGGCAACCTGACGAACACGCGCGAGCTCACCGAAGAGCTGTTCCGCAAGGACCGTCGCCATCTCAACACGACGAGCGACACCGAGCTGCTCGTCAACGTGCTCGCCAATGAGCTGCAGTCCGTCATCTCGGGCGTCGAGCTCGAGCCCGCGCAGATCTTCGCCGCGGTTCGGCGCCTGCATGAGCGCGTCGAGGGCTCGTACGCCGCGATCGCTCTGATCGCGGGATATGGACTGCTCGCGTTCCGCGATCCGTTCGGCATCCGCCCGCTCATCCTCGGTACGCGCCAGGCCGCCGACGGCTCGTACGAATGGGTCGTCTCGAGCGAGTCCCTCGTGCTCGAGAACGCCGGCTTCGAGGTCGTGCGCGACGTGCTCCCGGGCGAAGCGGTCTTCGTCGACCTCGACGGCAACCTGCACACGCAGCAGTGCGCACGCGACTCGCAGCTCGTGCCGTGCTCGTTCGAATACGTCTATCTCGCGCGCCCCGACTCGATCATGAACGGCATCTCGGTATACGAGGCGCGTCTGCGCATGGGTGACCGCCTCGCCGACACGATCGCCAAGCACACGCCGATGGAGGCCATCGACGTCGTCATGCCGATCCCCGAGTCCTCGCGCCCCGCCGCCATGCAGGTCGCGCGCAAGCTGGGCATCGAGTACCGCGAGGGTTTCTACAAGAACCGCTACATCGGCCGGACGTTCATCATGCCCGGTCAGGCTGTCCGCAAGAAGAGCGTGCGGCAGAAGCTCAACGCGATGTCGAGCGAGTTCAAGGGCAAGAACGTGCTGCTGATCGACGATTCGATCGTGCGCGGCACGACCTCGAAGGAGATCATCCAGATGGCCCGGGATGCCGGTGCCAAGACGGTGACCTTCGCTTCGGCGGCGCCCCCCGTGCGCTACCCGCACGTGTACGGCATCAACATGCCCTCGCGGCACGAACTCGTCGCCCACGGCCGGACGATCCCCGAGATCGCCGAAGAGCTCGGCGCGGACTACATGGTCTTCCAGGAGGTCGAGGACCTCAAGGCCGCGATCCTCGAGGGATCCGACGTCGACGACCTCGACATGAGCTGCTTCGACGGCCGCTACGTCACCGGCACGGTGTCCGAGGAGTACCTCGCCTGGGTGGAAGGCTCGCAGGAGAGCTGACCGTGGGCACCGCCGCAGACCTGCTGAATCTCGACGATGAGTTCACCGCCGCCGAGCTCGAGACGCGCGCGAGGGTGCGGGAGTTCGTCGACCGGCGCATCCGGCCGAACATCGCGCGATGGTACGACGAGGCGGTCTTCCCCGTCGAGCTCGTTCCCGACATGGCCGAGCTCGGCCTGCTCGGCATGCACCTCGACGGCTACGGGGGTGCGGGCCGTTCGGCGACCGAGTACGGAATCGCGATGCAGGAGCTCGAGGCCGGGGATTCCGGCATCCGCACCTTCGTCTCGGTGCAGGGCTCGCTCGCGATGTCGGCGATCCACAAGCACGGCTCCGCCGAGCAGAAGGCGACGTGGCTGCCGCCCATGGCGCGCGGTGAGGTGCTCGGCTGCTTCGCCCTGACCGAGCCGACGGCGGGCTCCGACCCCGGCACGATGCAGACGTTCGCGCGGCGCGACGGTGACGGCTGGGTGCTCAACGGCGCCAAGCGCTGGATCGGGCTCGCCTCGATCGCGCACGTCGCCGTCGTCTGGGCGCAGACCGACGAGGGGGTGCGCGGATTCCTCGTGCCGACCGACACCCCGGGCTACCGGGCGACGCCGATCGAGCGCAAGCTGTCGATGCGGGCCTCGCTGCAGTGCGACGTCGCGTTCGATGACGTGCGCCTTCCCGCCGAGGCCCTGCTTCCGGACGCGGTCGGCCTGAAGGGCCCGTTCTCGTGCTTGAACGAAGCCCGGTACGGCATCGCGTGGGGCGCCGTGGGTGCGGCGCGGGACAGCTTCGACCAGGCACTCGCGTACGCGCAGACCCGGATGCAGTTCGGCAAGCCGCTGGCGGCGTTCCAGCTCACGCAGCAGAAGCTCGTGAACTGGGCTCTGGAGATCCAGAAGGCGCAACTGCTCGCGCTGCGACTGGGGCGATTGAAGGATGCCGGAAAGCTCGAGCACCACATGATCTCGGTCGCGAAGCTGAACAACACGCGCATCGCGATCGACATCGCGCGCGATGCGCGCACGGTGCTCGGCGGGAACGGCATCACGCTGGACTACTCCCCGCTGCGGCACGCCAACAACCTCGAGTCGGTGCGCACGTACGAGGGCACCGACGAAGTGCACACGCTCATCCTGGGTCAGCACATCACCGGTCACGCCGCGTTCCGCGGGTGACGAGCGGGCGCCCGGGCCGTCCTAAGCTTGCGGGGTGACATCGGCCCCCTCCCGCTCGCTCTGGCGGGGTCGGGCGATCGCCCTCATCGGGATCGTGCTGTTCGCGTTCTCGCTGCGCACCGCCGTGGCATCCCTCTCGCCCCTGCTCGCGAAGATCGGCGAGGACTTCACGGTGCCCGCCGCCGTGGTCGGCCTCATCGGCACGGCGCCGCCGGTCTGCTACGCCGTGTTCGGCATCGTAACGCCGCTCTTCGAGCGCCGTTACGGGCTCGAGCGCACGGGACTGGCGGCGATGGTCGTCGTGGCCGTCGGTCTCGTCCTGCGCGGCTTCGCCGTCGACGCCACGACCCTGCTGCTCGCGACGGCGCTCATCTTCGCCGCCGTCGGCGTCGGCAACGTGCTGCTGCCGCCGCTGGTGAAGAAGTACTTCCCCGACCGCATCGGCCTCGTGACGTCGGTGTACTCCACGATGCTCGCGATCGCGACGTTCACGCCGCCGCTCATCGCCGTTCCGGTGGCCGATGCTGCATCCTGGCGGCTGTCGATCGGCGTCTGGGCGGTCTTCGCCGCGGTCGCGATGATCCCCTGGGTCATCCTCGTCGTGCGGAGTCGGCGCGCGGGTGCGGCCGCCGACGACATCGAGACGGCGAACCCGCGCGTCTTCGGCCGGCTGTGGCGGCTTCCGCTGGTGTGGGCGCTCGTCGTCACGTTCACCGCCTCCGCCGTCGTCGCCTACGTCTTCTTCGCGTGGTACCCGCAGGTGCTCATCGACATCGCGGGGCTCTCACCGGCCGAAGCCGGCGCGATGCTCGCACTGTTCGCCTCGATCGGGATGCCGTGCTCGCTGCTCGTGCCCATGCTCGTCGTGCGCTTCCACGCGACGCGTGCACTGTTCGCCGTCGCCGTCGTGACAGGCCTCGGCGGGATCGCGGGGCTGCTCGTCGCGCCGTCGCTCGCCCCCGCCGTGTGGACCGTGCTGCTCGGCGTCGCCTCGCTGCTGTTCCCGCTCAGCCTCGTGCTGCTCGGGATCCGCACCCGCACGCACGAGGGCGCCGTGGCCCTGAGCGGGTTCGTGCAGAGCATCGGCTACGGCATCGCGGCGGTCTTCCCGCTCGCGTTCGGACTGCTGCACGACGCGACGGCGTCGTGGACGCTGCCGCTCGTGCTGATCGGCGTCACGCTGCTCGCGCTGATCCCCGCGGGGGTCGTCGCAGCACGCTCCCAGACGGTCGAAGACGCCTGGGAGCAGCGGCACGGAGCCTGGTGACCCGTCGGGTCAGGCCGTTGTGCCGTACGAGAACGAGTCTTCGTCCTCGTCTTCGTCCTCGGTGGCCCACTTGTCGACGTATTCGTCGTCCGTGGACGGGTGAGCAAGCTCACGCTCGAGCGCCGCATAATTCACGCTCGGGCTGAACGACTTCAGTTCGCGAGCGATCTTTGTGTGCTTCGCCTTCTGACGGCCACGCCCCATGCGAGACCCCCTCACTTCTGAGCCGCGGACATTGCGCGGGCCCGACGCATTCACGATCCGGCATGTCGGCCGGGAAGAGTAGCATTCAGAATAACACGCAAGCCCAAGACCCCGGCGGTTCGTGAGCTGCTCGGGCAGCCCGAGAGGCGGAGGACGTATGGCCGACGACGAAGTCCGACCTGCTGACGCGAGCACCGACGACGCCTTCCGAGGTGCTGTGCTGGCCGGGATCATCCCCGACCAGTCCCCTCGCGTACTGCGGGAAGCGGCTCGCTATGCGCGGATGCTGGGGGCTCCGCTGATCGTCGTGCACGTCGACGTGACGCGCTTCGTGACCTACGAAGACCCCGATGGCTACGTGCACTCCGCGCCCATCGACATCGACATCTCGGCGGGCGAGGGTGCGCTCGAGAGCGTTCGCGCCGCGGCATCCGCTGTTCTCGAGGGCGCCGGGCTGCAGTGGAGCGTGCGGCAGCTCGTGGGCGACCCCGCCCTCGCGATCAAGCACCTCGCCAACCTGGTCGACGCGAAGCTCATCGTCGTGGGCACCCGCAAGCGGGGTATGGGCGAGTCGATCCGCGAGTTCTTCACGGGCTCGGTCGCGGCGCGCCTGTCGCACCGCCAGCATCGCCCCCTGCTCGTCGTGCCGCTGGGCGACCCCGTCCCCGACGACGAGGACATCTGGCCTGCTTGACCGCGAGACTGCAACGGCGGGGCGAGACTGCGGGTGAACCCCACGAGACCCGGGACCCAAGCTAAGCTCCCCAGGGGTGGGGGAGGGGGGCGAGGGTGGAGGAGGGGGGGGGGGGGTGGAGGGGGTTTTTTATG
>NZ_JBSHLZ010000003.1:304895-345090 GCF_053644835.1 Microbacterium sp. NPDC055357
CCTTTGCTCCCCCCCCCCCTCGCGAAGGCAACCCTGTTTCCTTCTAGCATCAAACAACACACGCGGGGATAGCCCTTGTGGGCACCCCGACGCTCCCCTCCGCCCCGATGCAGTCTCACCGGTATTGGGTACGGGGTCAGCGGTCGAGGGCGCGGGTGAGGGTGCGAGCGGCGTCGTCGATGGCGCGTTCGAGCTCATCGACGACGGATGCCGCGAGCTCACCGCCCCGCGCGACGTGCGAGCGCACGTCGCTGCGCACGCGTCCGCGGAATGCGCTCACGAGCGCGTCGGCGCGGTGCAACTGCTCGCGGCTGCGACTGCGCACGTCATCCGACGGCGCGGGGGGTGCAGACTCCGCCTTCTGGCGCTCCTGCTTGCTCGCCGCCGCGAGGTCGGCACGCAGGCTCTTCATCGCTTCGCGCACACTGCCGCGCACTTCGTCGGCGATGAGGCGCACGCTGTCGGCGAGGCCCTCTTCGATGCCCTGCAGGTCGTCGGCGCGAGCGGCGACCTCGGCGCGGCCGGCCGGGGTGATCTCGTAGACGGTCTTGCGGCCGTCGACGGACTTCGTGACGAGCCCCTCCTCCTCGAGCTTCGCCAGGCGCGGATACACCGTGCCCGCACTCGGGGTGTAGGTGCCGCCCGTGCGGTCGGACAGCGCCTGCATGATGTCGTAGCCGTGGCGCGGGCCCTCATCGAGCAGGTTGAGCAGGTACAGGCGCAGGTCGCCGTGCGAGAAGACGGGGCTCATCACCACTCCTCCTCGTCGGCGCCGGCGGCATCCGTCTGCACGCCCACCCGCCGCAGCACCGTCAGGTCGCCCGAGACGGAGTTGGCGCGGATGTCGACGAACGTGCCGCTGAGCTCGCCGGTCGAACCGGTGAAGTTCGTCGCGGGACCCGTCTTCTGGCCGGAGCGCACCGTGCCGTCGATCTGCACGCGTCCGCTGACGCTGCGCACGACGTAGTTCGCGGCGAGGCCGTCGTCGAGCCGGATGGTCGCGTTGCCCGAGATGGTGTTCAGGTTGACGGTGTGGATCGCGCCATCGGGGTCGACGAAGACGGCCCCCGAGACGGTGTCGATCGTCACCTTGCGCAGCGCGCCCGTCACGGCGACGTCGCCCGAGACGCTGTTCGCCGACAACGACCCGTCGAGGCCGCGCAGCTGCACATCGCCCGAGACGGCGTTGACCGTCACGTCGCCGGTCAACCCGTCGACGATGATGTCGCCGGAGACGGTGTTCAGTCGCGCATCGCTGTCGAGTCCGGTGACGAGGGCGCTCGCCGACACGACCCCGAGGGTCAGCGCGATCGAGCGGGGCACGGCGACGCTGATCTCGGCCTTCGGGCCGCCGTCGCCGAAGTTGCGGAACACTTCGAGGAAGTTGTCCCAGCGCAGCTGCGGATGGTCGATCTCGACGGTGCCGTCGGTCACGTCGATCCGCAGATCCTTGACCGTGACGCTGTGCACCTCGATGCGGACACCGGGCTCGTCGTGCGCGACGACGTCGATCTGGCCGCCGACGAGTCCGATCTTGAGTGCGCGCACCGTCTCGATGTCGATGACGCGCGTCTCGCCGGGGTGGACGACCCACTTCTCGTAGTCCATGCTTCCTCCAGGTTTCATCTCGCGATATATCGCGTGCCGCGACAGTAACACGATATATCGCGTCATGCCGAGGAAATTCAGGGAACATCCACTTGACCTTGACGTTACGTCAACCTTTAGCGTGGGTCACACGAAGACAGGAGAGCCCATGGAGTGGTCGATCCAGCAGATCGCCAAGCTCGCCGGCACGACGAGCCGCACGCTGCGTCACTACGACCAGCGGGGGCTGCTCGCGCCCTCGCGCATCGCATCGAACGGCTATCGCCACTACGACGAGAGCGCCCTCGTGCGACTGCAGCGCATTCTGCTGCTGCGCGACCTCGGGCTCGGGCTGTCCCAGATCGCCCAGATCCTGCAGCGCGAGGGCTCCGAGGAGGCGGCTCTCAAGAGCCATCTCGCCTGGCTTCGGCAGGAGCAGGAGCGGCTGGCGCGACAGATCGCGTCGGTCGTATCGACCGTGACGGCATTGAGAGGGGGTGAACAACTCATGGCAGAGAAGATGTTCGACGGCTTCGACCACACGAAGTACAAGGACGAAGTCGAACAGCGCTGGGGCGCGGATGCTTACGCGGCGGGCGATGCCTGGTGGCGAGCGCAGGACGACGCGGCGAAGGCCGCGTGGATGCGACGCGTCTCCGACCTCAACCGCGACTGGATAGCGGCCGCGCACAGCGGTGCAGCGCCCGACAGCGACGAGGCGCAGGCGCTCGCGGAGCGCCACGTCCAGTGGCTGAGGTCCGTGCCCGGCGCACCGACGGCTCGCGACACGATCCGGGGCTACGTGCTCGGCCTCGGCGAGATGTACGTCGCCGACCCGCGATTCGGCGCGAACTACGCGACGGATGCCGGCGGGTCGGCCGGCGCCGAATTCGTGCGCGATGCGCTGCGCGTGTACGCGGACGCGAATCTCTGAGCCGAGAGACGACGGATGCCGCAGACCAGACCGGTCTGCGGCATCCGTTCTCTCAGCGTCGCTGCCCCGACAGCGCGACGCGAACTTATGTGCGGCGGCTGCCGCTGATGAGCCGGAACAACAGGGCGATGAGCGCGATGACTCCGACGATCAGGGCGACCCACAGCAGCCAGCTCAGGGCTTCACCGAGTCCGCCCACGATGGCGAGCACGATCGCGACCACGATGATGATGATCAGCGCGATGTTCATGGAGAGTCCTCCTTCTCTGAACGGCACGATCTGATCGCACCGCGTGCTTGAGCACGTCTCTACCATGGCACTCCCGTCGCGAACGTCGACAGGGGTTGCACCCCGGATTCTTATGGTGCTAGTGGGGTCGCGGCGCACGGGTGTCAAGCCCCTGCGCCCGCCCACGGCGTCCGCGTACCGTTCGAGGCACGACGAAGGAGGAGCCATGCCCCGAGGACGCGGATCGAACAGTCTGAAGAAGCCCGAGCTCTACGAAGAGCTGCGCGACGAAGGAGCCTCGAAGGAGAAGGCCGCCCGCATCTCCAACGCCGCGGCCCGCGACGGCGCGAAGGAAGTCGCCCGGCGCGGGGGCAAGGCCGGCGACTACGAGGACTGGACGGTCGACGAGCTTCGCAAGCGCGCGAAGGAGCTGGGCATCACCGGGTATTCGGGCAAGCGCAAGGCGGAGCTCATCTCGATGCTCCGCAACCACTGACGGCGGTGGCGGATCGACTCATCCGGGTGCGTCCCGACGAGGACCCCGGACTGCGTCGCGTGCGCTCCGGTTCCGGCTTCAGCTACGTGCAGGCGGACGGGCGGGCGGCGACCGGCGCCGACCGCGAGCGCATCTCGCAGCTCGTCATCCCGCCGGCCTGGCAGGACGTCTGGATCTCCGCGGAGCCGTTCGGCCACATCCAGGCGGTGGGGACGGATGCCGCGGGCCGGCGCCAGTACGTCTATCACTCCGCGTGGCGGGTTCGACGCGACCGCGGGAAGTTCGCCCGTGCGCTCGCGCTCGCGGCCGCGCTGCCGAGCGCGAGGCGGCGCGTCACGGTGGCGCTGCGCGCCGACGAGCTGGACCGCGAGCGCGTCCTGGCCGTCGCGTTCCGACTGCTCGACACGGCGGCACCGCGCGTCGGCTCGACCCGGTACCTCGACCGTCACGGCAGCCGGGGGCTGACGACCCTGCAGCGACGCCACGCCGTCGTCGAGGAATCCGTCGTGACGCTCTCGTTCCCCGGCAAGAGCGGCAAGCGGGCGCTCCTCGAGATCGCCGATGACGACCTCGCCGTCGTGATGCCCCTGCTCGTCGAAGGGCGGCCGGGTGCGGCCCTGCTCGCCTACCGGCACGGCAGGAGGCGCGTCGCGCTCCGCCCGGGTGACGTCAACGACCATGTGCGCGCCCTCACGGGCGGGCGCTTCACGGCGAAGGACTTCCGGACGCTCCGCGGCACGATCCTCGCCGCCGAGGCGCTCGCGCGGATCGGGCCGGCGGCGACGGCCCGAGAGCGCAAGCAGGCCGAGAAGCTCGCCGTCGACGCGACGGCCGCCGCGCTGGGAAACACACCCGCTGTCGCCCGGGGGAGCTACATCGATCCCCGGGTCTTCTCGGCGTACGGGCGCGGAGAGCTGCTCGACCTCGGCATCACGCCCGAGTCGGCGATCCGCGATCTCGTCGTCCGCGCCGCCCGGCGCCGGGCGCGGTGACAGCGATCCGCGCTGTCGGCGGAGGCTCAGAAACGCCGTGGGATACTGAGCCGGATACGTTCTCGTATCCGCAGCGCCGGCTCTCGCAGCGCGAGTATCGCGCCGCGGCATCCTTCACGATCACGCAAGGGCCCCCGTGTCGAACCTCGCCGTCCTGAGCTTGAAGAACCGCGCGCTCATCGCGCTCATCACGATCGTCGCCGCGATCTTCGGCGGGCTCGCGCTGACGAGCCTCAAGCAGGAGCTCATCCCGTCGATCGAGTTCCCGGCGCTCATCGTCGTCTCGGCCTACCCCGGCGCGTCGCCCGAGGTCGTCAACAACGACGTCTCCACCCCCATCGAAGCGGCGATCCAGGGGGTTCCCGGCCTCGAGACGACGACGGCGACGAGCACGACGAACGCGTCGATCATCCAGGCGTCGTTCTCGTACGGCACGAACCTCGCCACGGCCGAACAGAAGATCGCTCAGGCGATCAACCGCGTACAGGGTCAGCTGCCCGACGGCGTCGAGCCCAACGTCATCTCCGCGAGCATCGACGACTTCCCCGTCATCCAGCTCGCCGTGACGGGCTACGACGACGCAGAGACGATCCAGGCGCGCCTGGAGTCCATCGTCATCCCCGAGCTCGAGGACGTCGACGGCGTCAATGCCGCCGAGATCGTCGGCGGGATCGGCCAGCGCGTCACGATCACTCCCGACCAAGCTGCGCTCGCCGCCGCCGGCTACACGCAGCAGGCGATCACCGACGCCCTCGACCAGAACGGCGTGCTGTTCCCCGGCGGCGACGTCACCGAGGCCGGGCAGACGCTCACGGTGCAGACCGGCACCAAGATCGACTCGGTCGAGCAGATCGCCGCGCTGCCGCTCGTGCCCTCTTCGGCCGACCAGTTCGCCGCCGGTCAGCGCACGATCGGCGATGTCGCTTCGGTCGTGCAGGACCAGGACCCCGTCACGTCGGTGTCGCGCGTCGACGGCGAGCCGGCGCTCACGATCGCGGTGACCAAGCTGCCCGCAGCCAACACGGTCGACGTGAGCACGGGTGTGCTCGCGGTGCTCCCCGCACTCGAGAACGACCTGGAAGGGGCCGAGTTCACGGTCGTCTTCGACCAGGCGCCCTACATCCAGGAGTCGATCGACGCGCTCGCGAAGGAGGGCCTGCTCGGCCTCGTGTTCGCCGTGCTGGTGATCCTCGTCTTCCTGATGTCGGTGCGTTCGACGCTCGTGACGGCGATCTCCATCCCCACGAGCGTGCTCATCACGTTCGTCGGCATCCAGGCGCTCGGCTACTCGCTCAACATCCTCACGCTCGGTGCGCTCACGATCGCGATCGGACGCGTCGTGGACGACTCGATCGTGGTGATCGAGAACATCAAGCGGCACTACGTCGGTGACGCCGACAAGAAGCGCTCGATCCTGATCGGTGTGCGTGAGGTCGCCGCGGCGATCACCGCCTCGACGGTCACGTCGGTGGCCGTCTTCCTGCCGATCGCGTTCGTCGATGACGTCACCGGCGAACTGTTCCGGCCGTTCGCGCTCACCACCACGATCGCCATGCTCGCCTCGCTCTTCGTCGCGCTCACGATCGTGCCGGTGCTCGCCTACTGGTTCCTGCGTCCGGGCACGCAGATCCTGGATGCCGCGGGCCGGGCGATCGACCCCGAAGACCCCGCCGCCCCGCCGAGCCGACTGCAGAAGTCGTACCTGCCGGTCCTGAACTGGACGCTGAAGCACTCGTGGACGACGCTTCTGCTGGCTGTCCTCGTGCTCGGCGGCACGGCCGCCGCAGCGCCGTTCATGAAGACGAACTTCCTCGGGGACTCCGGCCAGAACACCTTCACGATGACGCAGAGCATCGGACCGGCGGCATCGCTCGAGGCGGAGTCTGCGGCAGCCGAGCAGGTGGAGGCCGTGCTCGCGGACATCGAGGGCATCGAGACGGTGCAGGTGTCGATCGGGTCGAGCGGCTCCGCGCTGCGTGACGCCTTCGCCGGCGGCGGCACCGGCGTGACCTACTCGATCACGACGAACCCCGGCGTGGACCAGGTGCTCCTGCGCGAAGACGTCCAGGATGCCATCGCCGATCTCGAGGATGCGGGTGAGATCACGATCGCCGCGAGTGGCGGGGGCTTCGGGTCGAGCGACATCGCCATCGACGTCACGGCACCGGACAGCTCGACGCTGCAAGAGGCCACGGATGCCGTCGTCGCTGCGCTCGCCGGAGGTGAGGGCCTCGGTCAGGTGACGAGCAACCTCTCCGCCTCGCTGCCCTACATCGCCGTCTCGGTCGATCGAGACGCCGCGGCATCGCTCGGCCTGTCCGAGGTCGCCGTGGGCGCTCTGGTGTCCAACACGATGCGTCCGCAGCAGGTCGGCTCGGTCGAGATCGACGACACGTCCCTGACGGTCTTCCTCGCCGCCTCGCAGACCCCCGCGACTCTCGACGAGCTGCGCGCCCTCGAGGTGCCGACCGCGGTCGGGCCGGTTCCCCTGTCCGAGGTCGCGACCGTCCAGGAGAGCGAGGGCCCGACCTCGATTACGACGCAGCGCGGCCAGCGCACCTCGACGGTGACCGTCACGCCGTCGACCGATGATCTGACGGCGGCGTCGGCCACCGTCACGACCGCGCTGGCCGACGCCGACCTGCCGGCATCGGCCGACGCGTCGCTGGGAGGCGTGGTCTCGCAGCAGGCGGATGCCTTCTCGCAGCTGGGTCTGGCTCTGCTCGCGGCGATCCTCATCGTCTACATCGTCATGGTGGCCACCTTCAAGTCGCTGCGACAGCCGATCCTGCTGCTCGTCTCGGTGCCGTTCGCGGCGACGGGCGCGATCCTGCTGCAGATCGTGACGGGCGTGCCGCTGGGTGTGGCATCCCTGATCGGCGTTCTGATGCTGATCGGCATCGTCGTGACCAACGCGATCGTGCTCGTGGACCTCGTCAACCAGTACCGCGAGAAGGGGCTGACCGCGCGCGACGCCACCGTCGCCGGAAGCTCGCGACGCCTGCGTCCGATCCTGATGACCGCGCTCGCGACGATCTTCGCGCTGACGCCGCTGGCCCTGGGGATCACCGGTCAGGGCGGGTTCATCTCGCAGCCGCTCGCGATCGTCGTGATCGGCGGCCTGATCTCGTCCACCGTGCTGACGCTGCTCGTGCTGCCGACCCTCTACAACCTCGTCGAGGGCGCGAAGGAGCGCCGCCGTGCGCGACGCGGCGAGCCTGTCGTCGTCGGCGCATCGACCGCCGACGCACCCGCGACGCGTCGCGAGCGTCGCCTGCAGGAGGCCGCCGCCGCGGGGGGAGTCTCAGCCATCGCGGTCGCTGAGCCTGCCGACGCGTCGTCGTCTCGCGAGTCCGACGCTACGTCTCCCGCGCGTGAGCTCGAGCCCGAGAGCGGGCACGAACAGCAGCCCGCAGCCGCAGACGTGCCCGAGCCCGAGCACGAGCCAGGTTCCGCGGGTGACCCGACGGACGACGCCACGACGACCGGCGACGCAGCTGAGGAACGGCCGGCGCGCGAGGACTGATGCGCTCGCGCGTCGACGGCTTCGACGGACGAACGGCGCGGATCGGCGCGGGGTAGGTCGTCAGGATGTTCTCGCGCGGCGAAGAGCGGGCGACGAGCGCGGGGGATGCGGCATCCGCGGTCTCGTCGTCCTGCGCGCAGATCGCACGCGGAAGGCCCAGCAGCCAGACGCCCATCGTCGAGAAGGCGAGCGATTCGTAGAACGCGAGCGTGATGAGACCCGCGGCCAGCACGACCATGCCCGTTGCGAGCAGGATCACCCCGACCACGGCGAAGCGGCGGAATGCGTTCGACAGCGCGCGGCAGCGCAGGCCCGACGCGACGAACGAGAGGAACGACAGGGCGAGACCCGTCGCGGCGATGTCGTGCAGGATCGAACTGACCGGGATCGGGATCAGCCCGACCATCATCATGTGCGCGCCGGCTGACGAGATCGAGCAGCGGATCCACATCGCCCGGCGCTGCGAGATCCGCTCGGGCAGGTCGACGCCGATCACGATGCCGTACACCGTGAGGAGCAGGCCCGACACGATCACGGTCGCGTTGAAGGCGCGCGCTGAGAAGTCCTGGAACGTGCCGAGCTGTGAGTAGTGCAGGTGCCACCAGTACGGGTCGCTCGTCGTGAGGATCGCCACGGCGACCCCCAGCACGAGTGCGCCGGTCGCGAGTGTGCCGAGGCGGTGCGACCCCGAGACGCGCAGAGCGGGTCGCTTCGAAGGGGCCCCCGACATCCCGATGGCGGCCAGGGCGACAGGTCGGGGTGTCTCCGAGAGCAGATAGGTCATGAAGTTACCGTGGGTAGCGGCAACGCCTCGCACGTGTACACCCGACCTCCCCCAGGCCCGGCTCGTGCGCGGAGCATGCCGGTGGCTTAAGTTCTCCCCAGCTGACGGCAAGTCACCGACCTTTCATAGGGTAATGGGTGTAAGAGGCGTTCGGTGAACAGTGATCTTTCAGCCGATGACCGGTAATGTTGACAAGTCGGCTTCAGGACGCCGCGCCGTGTTCATCGCACGCGCGGATGGGTTTGTGAGTCCAAAGGGGCCGATGGTGAGCGTCGATCGACGCGCATGACCATCACTGAGAATGGCCCCCGGCCGACGGATGTCCGGGTTCGCCCGCGCGCTGCGCGGGCGCTGTTTCGTGCGAGAAAACCCACAAGGACATCATCATGCCTAAAAACAAGAAGCCCGCCGGCGGTCGCCCCGCCAAGAACTTCGAGCCGCGCTACGGCGAGAAGAAGAAGGGGTCGTACCAGGATCGCAAGCGCCGACCGGATGCCGCCGCTCCCGGCCGTGCCAGCGCGAACAAGCCCGGCAGCAAGAGCCCCCACCACCGCGGATATCGTCCCGCCGAGACCGACGCGGCCGAACCGAAGCGCCGCTGGTCGGCGCAGGAGAAGGCCGGCCGCGACGAGGCTCGCGGCATCCGCACGCACGCGCGCAGCGATCGTCCCCGCTTCGACGAGGACCGGCCGCGGCGCGACGAGCGAGCCCGCTCGGACCGGCCCACGTACTCGCCGCAGGGCGGATCGCGCTCGTTCGACCGCAACGACCGGGATGCTCGCGGCACCGGCCGCCCCGCGGCACGTACCGAGCGCCCCGCCGGTGACCGCGACCGCGGTCGCCCGCCGTACGCCGACCGGGTCGACCGCACCGAACGC
The DNA here is from genome assembly GCF_053644835.1 of Microbacterium sp. NPDC055357. Taxonomy (NCBI): domain Bacteria; kingdom Bacillati; phylum Actinomycetota; class Actinomycetes; order Micrococcales; family Microbacteriaceae; genus Microbacterium; species Microbacterium sp. NPDC055357. The sequence goes on from NZ_JBSHLZ010000003.1 coordinate 314,322, forward strand.
CGCACGCACGGCGACGCGCGCCCGTCGTACCGCCGCGAGGAGCGTCCTCGGTTCGACCGGGATGACCGCGGCCCGCGCCGGGAGTCGGGCGAGCGTCCTCGGTTCGACCGGGATGACCGCGGCCCGCGCCGTGAGTCGGGCGAGCGTCCTCGGTTCGACCGGGATGACCGCGGCCCGCGCCGTGAGTCGAACGACCGAGCACCGTACCGATCGCAGGACCGGACGCGTTCGTCCGACCGCAGCTTCGGCGGCCGTGACGCGGGTCGCCCCGCGCCTCGCGCCGACCGTCGCGACGACCGCCCTCGCCGTGGCACGGACAACCGCCCCGGTCGCTCGGACTGGACGGCCAAGCCCGCGCGCGACGAGCAGCGGGTCGATGTCGTGCACGAGCGTCTGCAGGCCGAGGCACTGCAGGCCGGCGACGTCGCCGATCTGACGTTCGGCGACCTCGGACTCGGCGAGAACATCGTCCGCGTCCTCGCCGAACTGGGCGCCGCGCGCCCCTTCCCGATCCAGGCCGCCACGATCCCCGCCGTTCTCGAGGGTCGCGACGTGCTCGCGCGCGGACGCACGGGCTCGGGCAAGACGATCGCCTTCGGGGCGCCGCTGGTCGAGAGCGTGCTGCGCAGCCAGGCCGGCAAGCGTCGTGAGTTCGCCCGTGCGCCGAGGGCACTCATCCTCGCCCCGACGCGCGAGCTCGCACTGCAGCTCGACCGCACGATCCAGCCGATCGCCCGCAGCGTGGGCCTGTTCACGACGCAGATCTACGGCGGCGTGCCGCAGGCGCGTCAGGTCGGTGCGCTCCGCAAGGGCGTCGACATCGTGATCGGCACCCCCGGTCGCATCGAGGACCTCGTCCAGCAGGGCAAGCTCGATCTGTCCGACATCTCGATCGCCGTGCTCGACGAGGCCGATCACATGTGCGAGCTCGGGTTCCTCGAGCCCGTGCAGCGGATCCTGCGCCACACCGCCGAGGGCAGCCAGAAGCTGCTGTACTCGGCGACCCTCGACCGCGAAGTCGCGGCGCTCGTCGACGAGTTCCTCGTCGAGCCCGCCGTTCACGAGGTCGCCGGAGAAGACCAGGAGTCCTCGACGATCGACCACCGCGTGCTCCTCATCGACCACCGCGACAAGGCCGAGATCCTCACGTCGCTCGTCGACCGCGAGGGCAAGACGCTCGTGTTCGCGCGCACGCGTGCGTACGCCGAGATGCTGGCCGAGCAGTTCGATGATGCGGGCATCAACGCCGTCGCGCTGCACGGCGACCTCAATCAGGCCAAGCGCACGCGCAATCTCCACCGGCTCACGTCGGGCCGCGTCAACGTGCTCGTCGCGACCGACGTCGCCGCACGCGGCATCCACGTCGATGACATCGATCTCGTGGTGCAGGCCGATCCGCCGGACGAGTACAAGACGTACCTGCACCGCTCGGGCCGTACCGGCCGCGCGGGTCGTGCCGGCAACGTCGTGACGCTCATCACCCGTCAGCGCCGCCGTCGTATGACCGAACTGCTCGATCGGGCCGAGATCGAGGCGCCCTTCGACGAGGTGCGCCTGGGCGACGATCTCCTCGAGGAGATCTCCGGCCGGCAGGCGGTTCCCGAGTAGGCCGCGACGTCGCCGTCGAACGGTCGCAGCGTGACGGCGATCAGGACGCGAAGAGCGTCTCGAGCAGCTCCGCAGCGCGCGGGGCGCCGCCGAGGCTGTTGAGCTGCTGCGCGACTCGGCCGGCGGCATCCTGGAACGCCGGGTCGTCCATGACACGGTCGTAGCCGTCGGCGATCTTCGCCGCCGACGGGGTTCCGGTCCGCAGGTTCACGCCGGATCCCGACCACGCCACGCGCGCGGCGATCTCGGGCTTGTCGAGATCGCCGCCCGCGATCACGAGCGGGACGCCGTGCGAGAGTGCGGCGAGGGTGCCGCCCCACCCGCCGTTCGTGATCATGGCCTCCAGGCGCGGAAGCAGCGCCGAATACGGAAGGACTCCGGCGACGCGCACGTTCGGCGGCACGGGGAAGGGCAGCTCGACACGATTCCGGATCCCGGTCGAGACGACGACGAGCACGTCGCGGTCGGCGAGGGCCTCGACAGCCGGGCGAATGAGGTCGGCGGGGTCGATGTTCTGGGTGCCTTGCGACACGTGCACGACGCGTCGTGCGTCCAGGTCACCCCACCAGGCGGGTACTTCGCCCTGCGAAAGCGCCGTGAGGCGCCCGACGAAGTGGACGTGCGCGGGTCGATCCGTGCGTGCGAAGTCGAGCAGCGGGGCGCCGCTGGCGACCACGAGTCGTGGTGAGAACACGACACGATCGAAAGTGCGTCGCGACGGAGCCAGCCCGACGCGTTCGCGAGCGCGCGCGAGCGGGCGGCGCAGGGGCAGCGACAGCAGGGGCACCGCGGCGCGCAGTACCGAGTCTCGCGTGCGCACGATGGCCGTGCGGCCCGGTGCAAGGCCGAGTCCGCTCGGCGGTCCGGACGGAGCCGCCATGTTGAGCGGCAGCACCGATACGGTCGCCCACGGCACACCGCTCCGTTCGGCGAACAACACAGCGCCGACCGATACGTCGTCGCCCGCCATCGCGTCCCACGGCTCGCGGTCCCACTCCGCCTGGAGGTCGTCGACCTGCTCGGGCGCCGTGCCGATGAACACATCGGTGATGTTGATGAAGACCTGGCTGAGGCCCTTCTTTCCGATCAGGCGGGGGAATGTGCTCTGCAGATCGTTCTCGTCGAAGTCAGGCGCTTTCCGCCACGGCAGCAGACGCGCACCGGTTGCCGCCACCTGGTCGGCGAAGGCGGGACCGGTGTAGACCCGCACGTCGTGGCCCCGTGCAGAGAGCGCGTGCGCGACAGAGCACATCGGAGCGACGTGCCCCGTGAAGGGGGCGGCCGAGAGCAGTATTCGCGCCATCGGGTCCTCCGCGACCATTGTCGCGCGTGCCGGACGGTTCGTACAGACTCAGAAGAGCATCGCCGGGGCGGCTTCGGCCGCGCGGCCACGGGTCGTCGTGACGACTCGTGACCGTGTGGCCGCCGCCGACGGCGCGGACCTGCGTGGCGTGGCTTCTTCGTCGTGTCCGTCAAGGCCGTGCACGCGCATGAGCGGACGCACGCGCTTGGCGAGCCACGCGCGATAGGCCTTCGGCGCGGTCGTCGATGCCCCTGGATACAACCCGCGATACGCCGACACGAGATGCGGATGCTCGCGCTCGAGCCAGCGGAAATACCACTGCTTGGCGCCGGGCCGCAGGTGCAGCGCGCCGAAGACGACACGTACGGCACCGGCATCCTTGATGCGTTGCAGAGCATCGTCGATCGCCGCCACCGAGTCAGTCAGGTGGGGCAGGATCGGCATGAGGAAGACGGTGACGCGGAACCCCGCGGCGGTCGCGGCGCGCACGGTCTCGAGCCGCGCCGTCGCCGACGGTGTGCCGGGCTCGACGCTGCGCTGCAGGGTGTCGTCGAAGACGGCGATCGACATCGAGATCGACACGTCGACGGATGCTGCAGCCTCGGCCAGCAGCGGCAGATCACGGCGCAGCATCGTTCCCTTCGTGAGCACCGAGAACGGCGTGCCCGAGTCCGTCAGCGCCGAGATGATCCCGGGCATGAGTCGGTACCTGCCCTCCGCGCGCTGATACGGGTCGGTGTTGGTGCCGAGAGCGACGTGCTCTCGGTTCCACGAGCCGCGCGCGAGCTCTCGCCGCAGCACGTCGGCGACGTTGACCTTGACGACGATCTGCGAGTCGAAGTCGCGCCCCGCGTCGAGGTCGAGATACTCGTGGGTGCCCCGCGCGAAGCAGTAGCTGCATGCGTGACTGCAGCCCCGGTAAGGGTTGATCGTCCAGTCGAACGGCATCGCCGAAGAGCCCGGAACGTGGTTGAGGGCGCTTTTGCACAAGACCTCGTGGAAGGTCATGTCGGCGAACTCGGGTGTCGTCACGGATCGGACGAGCCCGTTGAGCTGCTCGAGACCCGGCAGGGCCGCGGCATCCGGTACGCCCAGTTCCTGCCCTTGCCATCGCATGCACCTATGGGAACAGAACTACGAAACTATGTCAAGCGAACACGCGCGAAGATTCGAAGTGCCGCGCCGACTCGCGCAACGACTGGCCCCGAGGCCCCTCGGCGGGGGAGAATAGGAGGCGGTGCCCGATTCCGAACAGTCCCCCCTGATGCATCGCGCCGCGCACGCGGCAGGCGATGGCGCCGCCGCGCCCGGGCGGCTCTCCGACGAGATCCCGCTCACGCGTCGAGCGCTGCGCGAAGCTCGCGATGCAGCATCCGCGTCGTCGCAGACCCCGCCGATCTTCAAGGCCTCGCTGCCTCCGCTGCCCCCTGTCGCGGCGCGCCCGGCGCCCCTGCTCCCCGGCCGCCGCCGCCGTGCGCCGATCCGTCACGCGCGGATGAGCCACGCCGTGCAGGCCTCGGTCAGCGCGGCTCTCACGGTCGCCAGCCTCATCGTCGTGGGCTCGGCGTCGGCGGTCACCGTCGCGCTCGCTCCGGCGCCGGTGGCGATCGTCGCCGACGAGGCCGTCGCGGACACGCTCGGGGAAGTGCGCATCCAGGCCCTGCCCGGCCTCGGGGCGCTGCCGCTCACGGCCGAGGCGTTCGCTCCGGATGAGACCTCCGTCATCGTGCGCGATGTCCCCGACCCGTGCGGCGAACCCGCCGTGCTCGCCGCTATCGCGGCCGGAGACGAGACCGCGGCGATCACCGCGGCGGGCGGCGCGACGGTGTTCCGTGACGCTGTCGCGTCGGGTCTGGCTCCCTGCATCCGTCTCGACGACCCCGCGCGCACGTGGCTCGTCGTCGACAAGGCGCGACCGTTCGTGCCGATCGACTACGCCCCCGAAAGCCTCGCCGTGCCCGCCGGCATGCGAGACCTCGGCGGCGGCGAACTGCGTGCCGAAGCCGCCGAGGCGATGACGCACATGGCCGCCGCGTCGATCGCGGGCGGGGCGGGAGAGATCGGCGTCGCCAGCGCCTACCGCTCGTACGCGACGCAGATCGCGACCTATGAGCACCACGCGCGCGTGCGCGGTGGCGACCAGGCCGATCTCGTGAGCGCGCGTCCGGGATACAGCGAGCACCAGTCGGGCCTGGCGGCCGACGTCGTGCCGTGCGCCGAGACGTGCGGCACGATCGACGATCTCGCCTCGACGACCCAGGGGGAGTGGATCGCCGCGAACGCGTGGCAGTACGGCTGGGTCGTGCGCTACGAAGAGGGCGGCACCGACGTCACCGGGTACCTGTCCGAGCCGTGGCATCTGCGTTACATCGGCGTGGAGCTGGCCCGCGAATACCACGAGGGCGGCTGGCGCACGCTCGAGGAGTTCTTCGGACTCCCGCCCGCGCCGCACTACGACCACCAGCACTGACGCCGGGTGGAGGCATCCGACAAAACGAGGTACCGAGTACCGCGAAACGTGGGATGCGATGTCACAACGATGGCTTGACGACGGATGCCGCGGCTAGACTCGCCTGCGGCGACGAGGCCTACCAGGCCCGCCTTTTTTGGCTCACGAAAGGACGCAGCTCATGGAACGCGACATCTACGACGAGGACCACGAAGCCTTCCGCGACGTCGTGAAGGAGTTCGTCAAGCGGTACGCGACCGAAGAGAAGCGCAAGCAGTGGGAAGCCGACGGCGAGATCGACCGCGCGACCATGCTGGCGGCCGGCGAGGCGGGCATCATCGGCCTGTCCGTTCCCGAGGAGTTCGGCGGAGCGGGGATGCTTCAGGACTACCGCTTCCGCTCGATCGTGCTCGAGGAGACGATCGGCGCGGGTCAGGGTTCGCTCGCGGGCGCGTTCGGCATCCAGGACGACCTGGCCGTGCCGTACATCGTGCACATGGGCACTCAGGCGCAGAAGGAGAAGTGGCTCCCCGGAATGGCCACCGGTGAGATCCTCGGTGCGCTGGCGATGACCGAGCCCGGTGCCGGTTCGGACCTGCGCGGCATCAAGACCACCGCGAAGAAGGTCGACGGCGGCTACCTCGTCAACGGTGCGAAGACGTTCATCTCGTCGGGCAAGACGGCCGACATGGTCGTGACCTTCGTCAAGACGGGCGAGGGCAACCGCCCCGACGCGTTCAGCCTGCTGATCCTCGAGGACGGCATGGAGGGCTTCGACCACAGCCGCAAGCTCGAGAAGATGGGCTTCCACGGGTGGGACACCGCCGAGATGTCGTTCGTGGATGTGTTCGTTCCCGAAGAGAACCTCATCGGGGGCAAGGAAGGCCTCGGCTTCATCCAGCTCATGATGAACCTGCCGCTCGAGCGCCTCTCGATCGGCGTGGCCGCCGCAGCGGCCGGTGAGGCGGCATTCGTGTGGACGCGCGACTACACGCTCAGCCGCGAGGCGTTCGGCGAGCGCATCGCCGACTTCCAGAACACCCGCTTCACGCTCGCCGACATGGCCACGACGGTCGACGTGATGTGGGCCTACGTCGACCGGGCGATGCTGCTCTACAAGGACGAGAAGCTCACGGCCGAAGAGGCCGCGAAGGTCAAGTTCTGGACCACCGACCGCGAGGCGGAGCTGCTCGACGTCGGCGTGCAGCTGCACGGCGGCTATGGCTACATCACCGAGTACCCGATCGCCCGCGCCTACCTCGACGCCCGCGTGCACCGCATCTACGGCGGCACGAACGAGATCATGCGCGACCTCGTCAGCCGGCAGATCGTCGGCAAGCGCTGACACGAACCGCTACCTGAGGACGGCGGCGCCGACGAAGAGCGCCGCCGAGACCGCCCAGAACAGCACGACGAAGACGGTGTCGCGCGTTCGCCACGGCACGAGGTGCCGCTCGGTGCGGTCGCGGTGGGCGCCGAAGGCGCGCGCATCCATCGCGAGGGCGACGCGTTCGGCGTGCCGGATGCCGCCGGCCATGAGCGGCACGATGTAGCCGAACCACCGTGCGAGCGCCGCGAACGGGCCGCGTCCGCCGTGCGCCCCGCGCACACGGTGCGCCTGCCGGATCACGTCGAGCTCGTGCCCGAAGCGCGGCACGAAGCGGAAGGCCGCGAGCGCCGTGTAGCCGATGCGGTACGGCACGCGCAGCTGTTGCACGCTCGCCCGCACGAAGTCGGGCCCCGCCGTCGACAGGCCCGCGAGCAGGGTGAGCGCGATGATCGCGGCGAGCCGGAGTCCCGTCGCGAGACCGATGAGCAGGGCGCCCTGGTACATGGTCCAGTCGCCGATCCGCCAGGCGATCGGGGTGTCGGAGACCAGCGCGGCGTCCGCCCACACCGCGAACCCGAGCGCGAGCGCGAGGGTCGCGAGCGGGATCGCGAGCACGAGCATGCCGACGAGACGGGGCGTGAAGCGCACGCCGACCAGGAGGAGGGCGTACGCCAGCCCGAGGAACACCGCGGGCGTCGCGAGGTCGCGCACGAAGACGAGCACGACGATGACCGGCAGCGGGGCGAAGAGCTTCGCCAGCGGGTTGAGGCCGTAGAGGAATCGCAGGGGCGACGCGGCGACGCGCTCGGCGTACGGGTCGAAGCGGCCGCCGGGTGCGACCGTGAGGACGGGCCCCGTCGCGCTCATGACGAACCCCCGTCGGGAAGGTCGGCCAGCCGTGTGATGCGCGAGAGTTCGGGATGCCGCGTGAGCCCGCGCAGTGCGCGGCGCAAGGGCGGCGGGCGCAGCCCCGCGCGCTCGAGCAGTTCGTCGTCGGCGAAGACGTCGGCCGTGGGTCCCGCTCGGAGGACCCTCCCGTCGCCGATGACGACCGTGCGGTCGGCGTATTCGGTGACCAGCTGCATGTCGTGTGTCACGACGAGGATGGTCGTTCCCTCGGTGTTGAGTTCGCGCAGAAGGTGCAGCAGTTCGTCGGCGCGGGCACGGTCCTGTCCGAAAGTGGGCTCGTCCAGCGCCAGCACGGGGGCGCCGGCCACGAGAGCGGTGCCGACGGAGAGGCGGCGCTTCTGACCGCCCGACAGCAGGAAGGGGTGCGTCTCCGCCCGGTCGGCGAGACCGAACCGCTCGAGCAGGGCGAGGGTGCGTTCGCGCACGTCGGTGTCGGGCAGGCGTCGCAGGCGCAGTCCGTGCGCGATCTCGTCGTACACCGAGTGGGCGATGAACTGGTGCTCGGGGTTCTGGAAGACGAAGCCGACGTGCGACGACAGGGTGCGGACGTCGGCGCGGGCGACGTCGAGGTCGCCGATCCGCACGGTGCCGCGCGGGGGCGGCACGACGCCGGCGATCGCCTGCAGCAGCGTCGTCTTGCCCGCGCCGTTCGCGCCGACGATGGCGACGAACTCTCCCGCCGCGACGTCGAGGTCGACGCCGTGCAGCACCTCGGTGCGCCCCCGCCGCACGGCGAGCCCCCGCACCTGGATCAGTCCACCCTCGGCCTCTGAGCCCGCCGGAGGGTCACCCCGCCGCGCCCCGGTCCCTGAGCTCGCCGAAGGGTCGTCCCGCTCACGTCGCCCGGTCCCTGAGCTCGCCGAAGGGTCGTCCCGCTCACCTCGCCCGGTCCCTGAGCTCGCCGAAGGGTCGTCCCGCTCACCTCGCCCGGTCCCTGAGCTCGCCGAAGGGTCGCCCGCCCCGAGTGCGGCCGCCAGCTCGTCGGGCGTGAGCGGCAGCGGGTCGAGCGCGTATCCCGCGCGGCGCAGCTGCAGGGCCGCGAGCGCCGACACCGGCAGCCAGACGCCCATGTCGTGCAACTCGTCGGCGCGGTCGCGCAGCACGGCGTCGACCGATCCGTCGGCGACGACGCGTCCGCCCTGGTCGAGCACGACGACGCGGTCGACGAACCCGATGGCGGCGTCGAGGTTGTGCTCGACGAGCAGGATGGCGCGATCTCCGGCCGCGACGAGTTCGGCCAGCGCCGCATAGACCTCCTCGATCCCGCGCGGATCGAGGTTGGCGGTGGGTTCATCGAGTACGAGCAGGGGCGAGCCCATCGCCAGTGCGCACGCGGTCGCGAGGCGCTGCCGGCCGCCGCCCGAGAGCTTGTCGGGGTTCTCGGTGCGCCGCTCCCACAGGCCGACCCGGCGCAGCGCGTCTTCGGCGCGCGCGAGGACTTCGCCCACCGGCATCCGCAGGTTCTCGGGTCCGAAGGCGACTTCGTCGAGCAGCGTTCCCGTGACCAGCTGTGCGTCGGGATCCTGGAAGACCATGCCCACGTGCGTGCTGAGCTCGGCGACCGTCGCATCGGTCGTACGCAGCCCGGCGACCTCGACGTCACCGGTGAGTTCGGCGGGCACAGCGTGCGGAATCAGGCCGTTGAGGGCGAGCGTCAGCGTCGACTTGCCCGATCCGCTCGGGCCCAGCAGCAGCACGACCTCACCGCGGTCGATGTCGAACGACGCGGATGCGGGAAGCGCGATGTCCGCACCCTCGTGCCGGATCGCGAGGTCGCGCACGCGCACGAAGGTACGACGGCCCGATACCGCGGCGCCCGTGGGGCGCGAGGCATTTGGTTCGTATTCGGGAAGGGTCACCGATGGTCCAGGTTGAGCGGTGGAGCTTCCAACGTAGTCGACCCCTACCCAGCGGCGGCAGCTGTGGCGGTGACGCCCGGCTAGGGACTGAGGTTTGACAGTCGGAATAACCTAGGGTTACTCTCAGTTGTCTAGTCGTATAGACAAATAGCTCATTCTGTTCACAAGGAGAGGCTGACGATGATGTCGCTGAAGGAAGCCCGATACGAGCTTGTCGAAGTCCCCGAGCCGATGGGGCCGGTATCGCAGCTCATCGACCGCCGGTTTGTACTCGACTACGCCTATGCGCAGGACGACTTCGGCGATTGGTACTTCGTAGACTCCCCGTTCGGTGGCCCGGTCGGACATCCTCTCGTGCTCGCGAACGAGCTGCTCTTCCTCTTCTACGACAAGTACGACGGCAACACCGCTCAGGGGCTGCATACGCACGAGCTTCTGCGATTCCGCTCGCCCGTCCGCGTCGGTGAGACGATCACAGTCGAGGGAGGCTACACCGACAAGTACGAGCGCCGGGGACAGGGCTACGTCACCCTCGAAGCGACGGCCCGCGGTGAGGACGGTCGCGTGCTGGTCGAACACGTGGGTCGCGAGATCATGCGCACGGTCGCAGGCGACGTCGTCGGCAAAAGCCGCTCGGCGAGCGGGGAGCGTCATCGCACGGTGCTGGGCACCGTCGACGATTCGGTCCCTGCGATCACCGTTGCCGCGCACGGACTTCCCGCGCGCGCTGCACTGCCGGGCCGCACAACGTCGTTCACTCAGGATCAGATGTCGGTCTTCTCCTGGGCGGGCCGCGGCTTCAGCAACGTCCACACGAGCGTCGAGAAGGCAGCTCTGTCCGGCCTCGACCGCACGATCGTCCAAGCACAGCAGCAGACCGGGCACATCGTGGCGAATCTTGTCGATGTGTTCGGCGCAGCGTGGTTCACCTCGGGTGAGCTCGACCTGCGCTTCATCTCGCCCGCATACGTCGGCGACGTCCTCACGACGAGCGGTGCTGTCGTCGGCGAGGACTCCGGCCGGCTCGAGGTCGAGGTGTGGGTCGACAAGTCGGACGGCACCCGCACCGCTGTCGGCTGGGGGTCCGCCCAGATTTCCGACGACCCCGCTCGTCCCACCACTCTGCTGTGACCCGCGCAGCAGGTATGACCGCCGAACGATCCCGTATGACGAAGGAGTCAGCATGACACAGCAGAACGCGGCCGCGGCGCCGCACGATCAGGCGCAGCGCACGAAGCTCGCGCGCCGGGCCGCCGTCGCGAGCCTCGTCGGCACCGCCGTCGAATGGTACGACTACTTCATCTTCGGCACTGCGTCGGCACTCGTCTTCGGCCGACTGTTTTTCCCGAGCGACGGCGACCCCATCTACGGCACACTCGCGGCCTTCGCCGTGTTCGGTGTCGGATTCTTCGCCCGTCCGCTCGGCGGAGTCGTCTTCGGTCACTTCGGCGACAAGTTCGGACGCAAGGCAGCCCTCATCACGACGCTGATGATGATGGGCATCGCCACCTTCCTGATCGGTCTTCTGCCGACGACCGACCAGATCGGCATCCTCGCCCCGATTCTGCTGGTGTTCCTGCGCCTCGTGCAGGGGTTCGGCGTCGGCGGTGAGTGGGGCGGTGCGGCACTCGTCGCGGTCGAGTACGCCCCCGAGGGTAAGCGCGGCGCCTACGGTAGCTTCCCGCAGATCGGCAACGCGATCGGTCTGGTGATGTCGACCACGATCTTCGCCCTCGTCTCGATGCTGCCCGACGAACAACTCTTGAGCTGGGGCTGGCGCGTTCCGTTCCTCTTGAGCATCGTGCTGATCGGTGTCGGACTCTTCATCCGCTTCAAGCTCACCGAGACCCCGACGTTCCAGGCGGCGCAGGAAGAGCTGGAGGCGAAGGCCGAAGCGGAGAAGCCGAAGGAGCGCATGCCCCTGGCAGAGCTGTTCCGCCGTTTCAAGAAGCCGCTCCTGCTCGCGATGGGGATGCGGTTCGGCGAGGCGGTCTTCGGCTACATCATCCTCACGATCGGCCTGACCTTCGCCACGAACTATACGAACATCGATGGAACCAACGTGCTGTGGGCCTCGACGATCGCGGCGGCGATCGCGATCTACACGTACTACTTCTTCGGCAAGCTCAGCGACAGGATCGGACGTCGTCCGGTGTTCATTCTCGGCTCCGTCGTCGGAGCGCTCGTGTCCTTCCCGTTCTTCTGGATCCTCGCCGCCGACAACATCGTCCTGATGTACATCGCGTACGCGATCGCCTATGCGATCGGCGTCGGGGCGGTGTACGGGGTCGAGCCGTCGTTCTTCTCCGAGCTGTTCGGCACGAAGGTCCGCTACACGGGAGTCTCGCTCGCAGCGCAGATCCCGTCGGTCCTCATCGGGCTGTGGCCGTTCGCGGCGACGGCGATCTTCGCCGCGACGGGCGGAGATCCGTGGCCCATCGCACTGATCACGGTCATCGCGCTGATCATCGGAGGCTTGTGCGCATATCTTGCTCCCGAGACCAACAAGGCCGACATGACCAAAGTGGGAGAGGAGAAGCCGTGACCAGCATCCACCGGGATCTGACCGACCCCGCACGCGCCTTCGAAGTGGACGACCTCGAAGCCGGCCTCAAAGAGCCCGAGTTCGAGAACCTCGAGATCCCCGAGAGGCTCGGCCCCGTGACGGTCCGTGTCGACGACCACAAGATCAAGCGCTTTGCCTTCACGCAGGATGACTACCACCCGTGGTACCTCGATGCGAGCCCGTTCGACGGATGCCGTATCGGCCACGCCGCGCTACTCGGCAACGACCTCGTGCAACTGTTCACGACGGTGTATGCCGCGAGCAAGGTCGTCGGACTGCACACCGAGGAGCAGCTGTGGTTCGACTCGCCGGCATTCCTCGACGAGGAGGTGACGCTCGAGGGCACGTACACCGAAGCCTACGAGCGTCGCGGACAGGGCTACGTCGTCATGGAGGCCACCGCGACTGGCGCCGATGGGCGAAGCATCCTGCGCCACCGCGGTGTCGAGATCTTGCGCACCCGGCCGGGCGATGTCGCGGGACGCGGTAGCGCGACCCCCGCTCAGCCCGAGGAGCGCGTGACGGGCACGGTGCCCGCGGACGCGCCTGCCTTCGATCCGGATGCGCCCGCTGCCGGTCAGGTTCTCGCCCCACTTGAGAAGACCTACACGACCGAGCAGGCCGCGGTGTTCTCTCGTGTCGGCGAGTACGTCCGCAACATCCACAATGACCTCGACCTGGCTCGCGCGGGTGGCCTGCGCGTGCCGATCGTGCAGGGCCAGCAGCAGTTCGGCGCGCTCGCCGAGATGATGACCCGCGCGTTCGGCGCCGTCTTCTTCGAGGGCGGATGGCTGCGCATCAAGTTCCTGAAGACCGTCGACGTGCATGAGCCCATCGAAGCCAGCGGCGTCGTCACCGCGGTCGCCGACGGCCGCGTCGAACTGCAGGTGTGGGTGCGCAGGGCCGATGGAGCCCTGAGCGCCGCGGGGTGGGCGAGTGCGCCGCTTCCCGACCGATACCGGAGATGAGAGAGAAGACCATGACCGAGAAGATCACCGGCGGACAGCTGGTCGTGCAGATGCTCGAATCGCTGGGGGTGACGAAGGTGTTCGGCGTCGTGGGCGGGCAGACGCTCGCCATCACGGATGCCATCATCGACACGCCGTCGATCGAGTTCGTCCACACGCGGCACGAGAATGCGGCGGCCGTCATGGCCGACGCTTATGGACGCCTCACGGGTCGCCCCGCGGTGGCGATCTCGACGACCGGTCCCGGCGCGACCAACCTGCTGACCGGCGTCGGCGGGGCATTCCGCGACTCGAGCCCCGCGATCATCATCACCTGCAACAACAACGGCGAGAACATCCACAAGGATGACGCGCAGAACGCCGATCACGTCGAGATCTTCCGGCCCTTCGTGAAGTACGGCCGTCTCGTCGCCCACGCGTCGAGCATCAAGCAGGCGATGGAGGAGGCGTACATCAACGCCATGACGGGCAACCCCGGCCCCGTGCACCTCGACTTCGCGCGGGACACGATCGAGCTGCCTGTCGAGAACTCGCCGGCCGTTCCCGCCGTGCATCCCGCGCGCTCCTGGGTCGGCACGCGCCCCGTCGCCGCCGCCGATGAGATCGCGACCGTGGCGGCGCGCGTGCTCGCCGCCGAGAAGCCGGTCATCTGGGTCGGCAACGGCGGCAATCGGGGGCAGGCGTCGGAGGCCGTGCTCGCCCTGGCGGATGCGCTGAGCATTCCCGTCATCACGACGTTCAACGGCATGGGAGCCGTGCCGACGACGCATCCGCTGGTGTTCGGCGCGCTCAGTCGCATGGGCACGAACCTCACGACGCGAGTGATCGGGGACGCCGACCTCATCCTTGCTCTCGGCAACAGCCTCAACGCCGTGTCGACGACGCGCTGGCGCCGCCAGCTGCCCGAGATCGTGCAGGTCGACATCGACCCGAGCATGATCGGGCGATACTATGCCGAGGTCACGACGGGCGTCGTGGGCGACCTCGCCGCTTTCGCGACCGACCTCATTGCGGCGACCGTCGACGAGGCGGCGGCAACTCGCGAGGGTCGCGCCGAATGGATCTCGGAGCTGCAGCAGGCAGAACGCGACTGGTGGGCGCTCTCGGACGATCTCGCACCCGAGAACTCGGACGTCGTCTCGCCTGCCGTCGTCGTGCGCGCTCTGCGCGACGTCACACCCCGCGATGCCGTTCTCATCCCCGACGCGGGCAACCCCGGCGTGTGGTCGTTCCTGTGGGAGATGGACGTGCCGTACCGCTACATCAAGCCCGTCGGATTCGGCAACATGGGCTTCGCCCTCCCGGCCGCGATCGCCTCCGTCGTCGACGATGCGTCCCGGCCCGTGCTCGCGCTGATCGGCGACGGATCTCTCGGGATGAGCCTCGGCGAACTCGAAACTCTCGCGCGCGTGGGCGGACCCGTCGTGATCGTCGTGCTAAACGACTCCAGCTACGGAAACATCCGTCAGGAGCAGGTGCTGCATTTCGACGGACGCACGATCGGCGTCGACTTCCACGAAGTCGACTTCGCGCAGGTCGCCCGGGGCATGGGCTTGGATGGAGTACGGGTGACCGAGGTCGACGGCCTCGTGACCGCCGTGCGCGACGGCTTCGCATCGGGCAAACCGGTCGTGGTCGATGTCGTGCTCGATCGCGCGGCGAACGCGTGGACCTATCCCGCGTTCGTGCCGCACGGTTCCTGAGACGCGCGGAGAGCAAGGAGACACTGTGACGACGCAGCAACAGACGACGGAAGGGACCGCTCCCGGTCCCCTCACAGGGGTGAAGGTCCTCGACCTATCGCGCTTCATCGCGGGTCCGCTGTGCGCGCAGATCCTCGCCGACTTCGGAGCGGAGGTCGTGAAGATCGAGCGTCCCGCCGGTGAGGACTCGCGCCACCACGGCCCCTACTGGCAGGGCGAGAGCATTTACATGTTCCTGTACCACCGCAACAAACAGGCCGCGACGCTGGACACCCGGCATCCGCGTGCTTTGGAGATCCTCGAGGATCTCGTGCGCTGGGCTGATGTCGTGATCGAGAACTTCCGTCCCGGGACGATCGAGCAGATGGGCCTGGGTTACGAGCGGATGAAGGAGCTCAACCCCGACGTCATCCTCGTCTCGATCTCTGGCTTCGGCCAGACCGGCCCGGATTCCCGTCGAGCGCTGTTCGACGCGATCTCCCAGGCGTCTTCGGGGCTTATGAGCATGACGGGTGAGCCCGATGGCAAGCCGACGCTGTCGGGCACTTACATCGCGGACTACACGACGGGCTATCAAGGTGCGATCGGCGCTATGGCGGCACTCATGCACCGCGATCGCACCGGCGAGGGTCAGCTCGTCGACATCGCCAGCTTCGACACAATGTTCTCCGCGCTCGGAACGCGGCTCATCGCAGAACTCATGCTCGGCCTCGAGATGCCGCGCTCGGGCTCGCGCGACCTGCTGACTGCGCCCGTGAACGTGTACGAGGCCGCTGACGGACCGATCTACATCCAGGCGGGAACAGCCTCGCTCTTCCCGAAGCTCTGCGCCGTCATGGCGCGTGACGATCTCGCCGCCGACGAGCGGTTCGCGACGGTTGAGGGCCGGATGGCCCAGCAGGACATGCTCGAAGGCATCATCCAGGAGTGGGCCGCTGGTCTCGAACGCGACGACATCGCGGCTCGGTTGGACGAGGCCGGCGTGCCGTACGCGAAGGTCGCGAGTGTGCGCGAGGTGTCCCAGTCGCCGCAGATCGCTGCTCGCGGCATGATCGCCGAGGCGGAGCATCCTGTTCACGGCACGATCCGGATGCCGGCGAACCCGATCCACATGGAGAAGAGTCCTCCGACCGTACGCAAGGCGCCACCGAGTGTCGGCGAGGATAACGTTCACGTCTACCGCGATATCCTCGGCTTCGACGAGGGCGAGATCGCGAAGCTCAGGGAGGAGGGAGCGATCTGATGCAACGGGCTCCCATGTACCGAGTGATCTACGACGACATCGTCGGCCAGATCCGCTCGGGCGTGCTCGAACCCGCTGCACAGCTCCCGAGTGAGCATGAGCTCGCGAAGCAGTATGGCGTCAGCCGTATGACGGTGAGGCAGGCCCTCGACCTGCTCGGCGCTGACGAGCTCGTCATCCGCAAGCAGGGCAGCGGTACGTTCGTGCGCGAGCGCTCGCGTCGCGGTCGCCGACTCAATCGGCTGCGCTCCTTCTCGGACGAGCTCGCCGAATCGTCTCTGCATATCACCAGCGACGTCATCCGCGCCGAGCTCGCCGAGGCGCCCGACGACGTGGCGGCCGCGCTCGAGCTCGCGCCGGGCGACCTCGTGAATCGACTGACACGCGTGCGCAGTGTCGAAGGCAAGCCGGCGGCCCTCCAAGATGCGTGGATCCCCTATCCGGTGGCGCCCGGGCTCGTGCGCGCACCACTCCTCGAGGGGTCGCTCTACCGCACTCTGTCCGAACGCTACGGCGTCGAGCTGCGCTGGGCAGAGCAGTCGATGACGGCCTCGATGCTGGACGAGGCCGAAGCAGAGCTGCTCGGAGCCGCCACCGGCGGTGCCGTGCTCTTCGGCCTGCGTACGACCTACTCGGCCGCCGGCAGACCCGTCGAGTACACACGGGGCTGGACGCTGCCGGAGTTTCCTCTGCTTCTGCGGATCGATGCCGAGTGAGCGCGAACTCCGCCGTCGTCGCCGTCGACGTGGGCACATCGGCTGTGCGCGCCGCTCTTGTCGACGCTGATGCCGGCGTTGTCCGCTCCGTTCGCGTCGCGCGCGCCTCAAGCGTCGGAGGCGAGGTCTTCGACGCCCTCGCGCTGCTAGCCGAGGTGGAGCAGGCGCTCGCCGAGCTCGACGCGGTCGGCGGCGCTCACACTGTCGCCGCGCTGGCCATCTCGGCCCACATCGGCACGGTGCCCGTTGACGACTTGCTCGCACCGGTTGCCCCCGGCGGGGGCTGGGCGGACACGCGCGGTGTCACGCTGCTCGGCGGAGTGGCAAAGAACGAGCTGGAGGACCTGCTCGCCGCCGCCGGTCGTCCCACGGTGATGGGCGGCGCCCTTGCAGTCGCGCTGGATCTGAGAGCGAGTGGCCTCGCCTCGCGCGTGTCGTCGCTTCTCAGCCCGAAGGATTTCCTCGTCGCCCGTCTCACGGGTCGGCTCGTGACCGACACGATCAACGCCGCCTACACCCTGGCTAGCGACGTGCGTCGGCTCGAGTGGCAGGCGCGGGCGCTCGACTTGTTCGACGTGCCCGCGAATTGGTTCCCCCCGCAGGCGGCGTCCCAGGAGGTCGCGGCGACGCTGCTGCCCGACGCGGCCGCGCGCTGCCGACTGCCGGCGGGTTTGCCGGTCGTCGCGGGCGGTCCCGATGGGTCGGTCGGGATCGGATTCCTACTCGGCGCCACCCAGGGTGCGATCGCCGACGTCGCCGGCACAACGGACGTAGTCGGCCGGCTCGTGAGCGACGTCGAGGGTATCCCCGCGGGTGCAGTTGCGAACCCGGCACTCGTGCCCGGCCGCTGGACGGCCGGCGGCGCGACGGGGATGACCGGAGGTGCCGTCGCGAACTGGCGGCTGCTTGTGGGCGCGGTCTCCGACGCAGCACTTGCGGCGGTCGAGCCCGGTAGCCGCGGGCTTCGCGTCATCCCCACGATGTCGGGCGAGCGCTTCCCCCGTTGGCGGGCGGACACGCGTGGCGCCGTGCTCGGTCGCACGCCCGACCACGGAGCGCCCGAGCTGCTGCGCGCGACGCAGGAGGGGGCGACGTTCGTCGTAAGGGAAGGCGTCGATCTGCTCGACCCCGGGCGCGAGATGCCGTTGATCTTCGCGGGAGGCTCGGCGCGCTCGATGCACGTCGCCCATCTGCGGGCCGCTGCGCTCGGCCGCACCGTGCGGGTCGCGAGCGATCCCGACGTCACGCTGCTCGGTGCTGCGGGGCTTGCCCTTGTGGGCGTGGGGCTGGCGGGTGATCTCGACGACGCGCGCGAACGGCTTGGGGTGACGTTCCACGACGTGGAGCCCGACGCGATAAGCGTGGCGCGCTACGACGCGGTCTTCGCCGAGTGGCTGGACGCCCGGCGCGCGGCGACGTCACGATAAGTCGGCGTCACGGTGCAGAACCGCTTCGCGTAGTCGACCGGCGCCTGGCAGCGGCGTCAGCGTGCTCGCTCGCCGCGGTGGCCGACGCCCGCGCGGCGCAGGCCCGCGCCGATGGCGAGGCCGACGGCCGTCCAGACGACGGGGCCGAGCACCGACACGGTGAGGTAGAGGATCTGCGCCCACAGCGCCATCGTGCCGATGTTCGCGGCGAAGAAGACGGCCGCGGCGACGACGATGCCGATGAAGACGGCCGAGACGAAGAACCGCCACGGGGCCCACGAGCGGTAGCGCACGAGGGCGGCGACGAGCTCTTGGATGCCGCCGAAGAGGATCGCCGTGCCGAGGAACTGCATCGCATACGGCGGCGCGATGGCGCACGAGACGAGCGCCGCGAGCAGGTGCGTCGTGAGGGCGACCCAGGGGAGCCGCAACGATTCCTGCGCGATGATGCCGGGAAGGACATGCACGCCGAGCACGAGCCCGTACACCTGTGGCAGGGCCGCGAGCAGGGGGACGGTCACCCACCCGGCGATGCCGCCGAGCAAGCCCGTCGCGACGCCGATCGCGGCGCAGACGAGCAGCACACGCGTCGACAACAGCGAGGTTCGGGCCACGGTTCGATCGTAGTCCGGGTCACATCCGCCGACGACGGCGGGTGAGGCGCACAGCCGGCATGGGCGGCGCGGGGATGCGTTCGTCGCCGTGCCCGACGACATGGCCGAAGCGGTCGGAGCCTGACTCCCAGTCCTCACGCGCCTCGACGATCTCCTCGTGAGCTCGCCCGACGAAGTTCCACCACATGATGATCTCGTCTTCGAACGGCTCGCCGCCGAGCAGGAAGATCCGCGCGCCGGCATCCGTCGAGACGTCGATCTCCTCCCGGTGGACGCCGAGATAGAGCAGCTCGTCGGCCACCACGCGGGTCGTCTCGGCCTCGGTGTGCACCGTGACGTCGCCGTCGACGCCGACGATCGCGTGCTCCCATGCGGCATCCAGCGGCAGTCGCACATGCGCTCCGGCGGGCAGATCGATCTCGGCGCCGACGATCGGCGTGTGCATCGTGGCGGGCGATGTCGCGCCCGCGAAGGCTCCGACGACGACGGATGCCGCACCCCCGGGTGTGCCGGCCGTCAGGGGCGCGAGCTCGACGCTCGGGAGGTCGACGTGGCGCTCGAATCCGGGCGGCCCGTGGCGCCTGCTCTCGGGCAGCGCGACCCACAGCTGCAACGCGTCGAGCGGGACGGGACCGTCGCCGACCGAGTACTCGGAGTGCGAGATCCCCGCGCCGCTGGTCATGATGTTCAGTTCGCCGCGACCGATCTCGATGTCGCTGCCGACCGAGTCGCGGTGGCGCACTTCACCGATGAGCGGCCAGGTGACCGTCTGCAGTCCGATGTGCGGGTGCGGCTCGAGCCGCATCTTCACGCTCTCCTGACCGAACCGGTCGAGGAAGCACCACGCCCCCACCATGGGCAGGTCTCGGTGCGGCAGCAGCCGACGCACGCTCATCGCCCGCACCCCGCCGAGCGGCACCTCCCGCGAATCGATCCGGACGGCGCGCGGACCGTCGCAGTCCGCTGCCGCGGCGAGCTGCGGCGGCTCGTCGCGCAGCAGTCCCGCCTCGTCGTGGCGC
The DNA here is from genome assembly GCF_053644835.1 of Microbacterium sp. NPDC055357. Taxonomy (NCBI): domain Bacteria; kingdom Bacillati; phylum Actinomycetota; class Actinomycetes; order Micrococcales; family Microbacteriaceae; genus Microbacterium; species Microbacterium sp. NPDC055357. The sequence continues at coordinate 334,036 of NZ_JBSHLZ010000003.1, forward strand.
GTCACGTCGTCAGGGTCCGTCGGGCCACGCGACGGTGAGCCCGCCGATCTCGTTCGCGCGGACGTACTTGGCCACGGCCGGGCACACCGGCACGACGGTGTCGCCGCGCGCGGCGCTGTCGGTCATCGCCTCGCCGATCAGCACGCCGGCCAGGCCCTTTCCGCGGAAGGCGGGGTCGACCTCGGTGTGCGGGAACACGACGCGCCCGCGTGAATCCGTGCGGAACTCGGTGAAGCCGGCGAGCACGTCGCCGACGTGCACTTCGTATCTGCTCTGCGCGTCGTCGCGCGTCACGGTCGGCTCGTGGGTCAGGTCGGGCTGGTCGGTCATGCCGGTCCTCTCGTCGGGGAGCGCGTGATTCCAACGTAGGCGGCCGTGGGGTGTTTGGCGAGCCTCAGCACCCGAACGCGGCACGAGGCGGGCCCACCGTCCGCGGCGCGTCGGGCAGACTCGACGGGTGAGCCTTCTTCCCCCGCCGGTCGGCACAGATCCGGATGCCGTGTACGACATGTTCGTCGAATGGGCGACCGACCGCGGGCTGACGCTCTATCCGGCGCAGGACGAAGCCGTCATGGAGCTCGTCTCGGGCGCCAACGTCGTGCTGTCGACGCCCACCGGAACGGGCAAGTCGCTCGTCGCGGTGGCCGCCCACGCGGCATCCCTCGCCCGTGGCGGTCGCACGTACTACACGGCACCCATCAAGGCCCTCGTGAGCGAGAAGTTCTTCGCCCTCGTCGAGATCTTCGGCGCGACGAACGTGGGCATGGTGACCGGCGACTCGTCGGTGAACCCCGACGCGCCGATCGTGTGCTGCACGGCCGAGATCCTCGCCAACATCGCGCTGCGTCGAGGGCGCGATGCCGAGATCGACCAGGTCGTGATGGACGAGTTCCATTACTACGGCGACCCCGAGCGAGGATCGGCGTGGCAGGTGCCGCTGCTGATCCTCGAGCGCGCGCAGTTCCTGCTGATGTCGGCCACGCTCGGCGACGTCACGCCGATCGCCGACGACCTCACCCGTCGCACCGGCCGCCCGACGGCGCTCGTGACGGGCGTCGAGCGTCCCGTGCCGCTGCACTTCTCGTATTCGCGCGAACCCGTGCCCGAGGTCGTGCAGAACCTGCTCGACGAACGCGAAACGCCCGTCTACATCGTGCACTTCTCGCAGGCGGCGGCGCTCGAACGCGCGCAGGCCCTGGTCAACACCAAGATCGCTTCGCGCGAGCAGCGCGACGCGATCGCTGAGGCGCTCGGTGCGTTCCGGTTCAACACGGGCTTCGGCAAGACGCTCTCGCGCCTCGTGCGGGCGGGGATCGGCGTGCATCACGCGGGCATGCTGCCCCGTTATCGCCGGCTCGTCGAGACTCTCGCGCAGCAGGGACTGCTCAAGGTCATCTGCGGCACGGACACCCTCGGTGTGGGCATCAACGTGCCGATCCGCACCGTCATCGTGACGGCGCTGACGAAGTTCGACGGACAGCGGATGCGGCAGCTCTCGGCCCGGGAGTTCCACCAGATCGCCGGGCGCGCGGGCCGGGCGGGCTTCGACACGCACGGCAACGTCATCGTCATGGCGCCGGAGTGGGAGATCGAGAACGCCGCGGCGCTGCGCAAGGCCGGCGACGACGCCGCCAAGCGCAAGAAGATCGTGCGCAAGAAGGCGCCGATGGGCACCGTCAACTGGGGTGAGGGCTCGTTCGACCGGCTCGTCGCGGCCTCGCCCGAGCCCCTCGTGCCGCACCTGCAGCTGACGGCTGCGATGCTCATCAACGTCATCGCGCGCGGAGGCGACGTGTTCGGCAACGTGCGCTCGCTCGTCTTCGACAACCACGAGCCCCGCGCGCGCCAGTACGCCCTCGCGCGCCGCGCGCTCGCGATCTTCCGCACGCTCGTGACGGCGGGCGTCGTGCAGGCGGGGCCTTCCGGTATCGCCCTCACGGTCGATCTGCAGCCCAACTTCGCGCTCAACCAGCCGCTGTCGCCGTTCGCGCTCGCCGCGATCGGGCTGCTGTCGCCCGATGACGACCACCGTCCGGCGGGCGGTGCGGGTGCAGCATCCGCCGTCAACCTCGGAGAGTCGCGCGAAGTTCGCAGCGACGCGGACGGATCCTCCGAGGCACGCGCGGATCTCCGAACCTCGTCGAGCCCATCCGGCGTGGGCACGGGCCACTACGCGCTCGACGTGCTGAGCGTCATCGAGTCGACCCTCGACGATCCGCGCGCGATCCTGTCGCAGCAGGAGCACCGCGCCCGCGGCGAGGCGATCGGCGCGATGAAGCGCGACGGCATCGAGTACGACGAGCGGATGGCGCTGGTCGAGCAGATCACCTATCCCAAGCCGCTCGCCGACCTGCTCACGCAGGCGTTCGAGACGTTCGCCTCGTCGCAGCCGTGGGTCCTCGATTTCGAGCTGTCCCCGAAGTCGGTCGTGCGCGACATGTACGAGCAGGCGCTGTCGTTCGGCGAGTTCGTCTCGCTCTACGACCTGACGCGCAGCGAAGGCCTCGTGCTGCGCTACCTGTCGGATGCGTACCGGGCCGTGCGGCAGACGGTGCCGGCCGAGGCGCGCACCGACGATCTCGACGACCTCGTCGAGTGGCTCGGCGAGCTCGTGCGCCAGGTCGACTCGTCGCTCGTCGACGAGTGGGCCGCGCTCGTCGATCCGGTCGCGGCGGGCGAGGCGCCCGTTCTTCCGCCCGCGCCCCCGTCGATCCTGACCAACCGCCGGGCGTTCACGGTGCTCGTGCGTAACGAACTCTTCCGGCGTGTGCAGCTGGCCGCGCTGCAGCGCGACGACGCCCTCGTCGAACTCGATCCCGACGTCGACTGGCCCGCCGTGCTCGATGCGTACTACGAGGAGCACGACGAGATCCTCACGGGCGGTCCCGCGCGCTCGCCGCGGCTGTGCGCGATCGACGAGACCTCCGCCGAGGGTCGCTGGCTCGTCGAGCAGACGATCGACGATCCCGCCGGGAACCACGACTGGAGGATCCGCGCCGAGGTCGACCTGGCAGCATCCGTCGAAGCGGGCGCCGCCGTCGTGCGGGTCACCGAGGCGGTGCGGCTGTAGCGACCCCCTGTGCGAAAGGGGGGTGCCGCGAGCGCGTCGCGCGCAATACCGTAACGGCATGGCCGCATACTTCGGGTTCCTGAGGGCCATCAATCTCGGCCCCACGCGCAAGTTCTCCAAAGCCGACATCAGCCGGGTCGTCACGGATGCCGGTTTCGACGACGCCGAGACCCACATCAACACCGGAAACGTGCGGTTCACGACCTCGATGCGCTCGCTCGCGCGCATCGAGCAGACCCTCGAGCGGGCCTTCCTGGCCGATCGCGGATTCGAGGTGCCCACGATCGCGTTCCGGCCGACCGAGTTCGCCGGCATCGCGACGGATGCCGCCGAGCTGGCCGCCGCCCACCCGCGCGCGATCCGCCACTACGTCTCGCTGATGAGGTCTGCGCCGCAGCCGGCGGTGGCGGCCGACATCGAGGCGACGTCGACGGAGGCGGGGAGCGTCTACGTGCGTGGGCGTGCCGTGCACGCGCTGCTCGTGCCGGGCTACGAAGACGCCGACGTGCCGGCGCTGCGCGCCGCGAAGCTGCTGGGCGTCAGCACGACCCGCAACGCCACCGTCGTCGCGGCCATCGCGGCGAAGTGGTGCTGAGTCCTCTTCCACAGGCGGGGCCGGGCGTCGGCGGCCATGGCTACGCTGGAAGGATGTCCCGCGAAGCCGAGCCCGCCGCGTCGTTCGCGACAGCGGACACGGCCACCGATCCCTACGCCGACCTCGCGTGGGATCCCGACGAGTTCGCCCCGCCGCCCGACGGCGACGAACCACCGTACGGGCTCGACGTGCCCTTCGCCGACCCCTTCGCCGGCACGTCGCGGCGGGATTTCACGGGAAGCGATCCCGGGGTCGTCCTCAAGGAGGTCTTCGGCTACGACGCGTTCCGCGGCGACCAGGGCGGGATCGTCGAGCACGTCGTCGGCGGGGGCGACGCCGTCGTGCTGATGCCCACGGGCGCCGGCAAGAGCATCACCTACCAGGTGCCCGCGCTGGTGCGGCCGGGCACGGGGCTCGTCGTGAGTCCCCTCATCGCGCTCATGCACGACCAGGTCGACGCGCTCGTGGCCAACGGCGTGCGCGCGGCCTATCTCAATTCGACGCAGGCGCCGGCCGAGCGTGCGGCGGTCGAGCGGGCGTATCTCGCGGGCGAGCTCGACCTGCTCTACGTCGCGCCCGAGCGCCTGTCGGGGCCGGCCACGACGAAGCTGCTGCAGCGCGGGCGACTGAGCGTGATCGCGATCGACGAGGCGCACTGCGTGTCGCAGTGGGGGCACGACTTCCGGCCCGATTACCTCGCGCTGGGCGACCTCCACGAGCGATTCCCCGGTGTGCCGCGCATGGCGCTGACGGCGACGGCCACCCGCGAGACGCACCGCGAGCTGACGCAGCGACTGCACCTGCCCGAGGCACAGCACTTCGTCGCGAGCTTCGACCGCCCCAACATCCAGTACCGGATCGAGGCCAAGGTCGACCCGCGGCGTCAGCTGGTCGCCTTCATCCGGTCTCTCGGCGCGGGCGCCGACGAGTCGCAGCCGGCGGGCATCGTCTATGCCCTGAGCCGCAAGTCGGTCGAGCAGATGGCTGAGTTCCTGCAGACGCAGGGCATCGACGCGCTGCCCTACCACGCGGGGCTGCCGGCCGAGGTGCGCGCGGCGAACCAGTCCCGCTTCCTGCGCGACGACGGCGTCGTCATGGTCGCGACGATCGCGTTCGGCATGGGGATCGACAAGCCCGACGTCCGGTTCGTCGCGCACATCGACCTGCCGAAGTCGGTCGAGGGGTACTACCAGGAGACGGGCCGCGCGGGCCGTGACGGAGCGGCATCCATCGTCTGGATGGCCTACGGGCTCGGCGATGTCGTGCAGCAGCGGCGCCTCATCGATCAGAGCCCCGGCGATCGTGCGTTCAAGATGCGGCTCGGCCAGCACCTCGACGCGATGCTCGCGCTGTGCGAGACGGTCGGATGCCGCCGGCAGAACCTTCTCGGATACTTCGGTGAAGACTCCGCTCCGTGCGGCAACTGCGACACGTGCCTCGAAGCGCCCGACACGTGGGACGGACTCATCCCCGCCCAGAAGCTGCTGTCGACGATCGTGCGGCTGCAGCGCGAGCGCGGTCAGGCCTACGGCGCCGGGCATCTGATCGACATCCTGCGCGGCGCATCGACCGATCGCATCCGCCAGCAGGGGCACGACGCCCTGTCGACCTACGGCCTGGGCGCCGACCTGTCAGACCAGGACTGGCGCAGCGTCGTCCGCCAGCTGCTCGCACGCGGCATCCTCGTGGCTCGCGGCGAGTACGGCACGCTCGCGCTCGGTGAGCCCGCGTCGGGCGTGCTGCGCGGCGAGGCGCCCGTGCCGCTGCGTCGCGATGTGCTCGGTCGCGGCGCCGCACCCGCGCGGCTGCGCAAGAGCTCGGCGCCCGTCGACGTCGCCGAAGGCGACCGCGACCTGTTCGAGGCGCTGCGTGCCTGGCGTGCGGGCGTATCGAAGGAGCTCGGGGTTCCGGCCTACATCGTGTTCGGCGACGCGACCCTGCGCGCGCTCGCCGAGCGTCGTCCCGCTGCGCTCGCCGACCTCGACGGCATCACCGGCATCGGCGCGAAGAAGCGCGAGGCCTACGGCGAGGCCGTGCTCGCCGTCGTCGCCGGCGCCTGACGCCGGCCGCGTCGCGCTCGCTGCACGCGTCGCGCTTGCCGCGCGCGTCGCCCTCCGCGCGCGCCGGCGGCCGCGGCGCGCGCCCGGGTCCCACCATGACCGCGAGACTGCAACGGCACGCCGAGAACGTGGGTTTCACCCGCAGTCTCGGCCGCCGGTTGCAGTCTCGCGGTCAATCGCGGGGGGTCTGACGGTCGGGACGGTCGGGGTCCTCACCCTCGGCCTGCGACGGGCGGCCGGTCGGCTCGGCTCGACCCTGGTCGGGGCGGTCGGGGTCTTCGCCTTCGGCTTGCGACGGCTTCTCGGTGTCGCGATTCATCGGATGCTCCCTCCTCGAGCGATGCTGCAACGATGCGCGCGACCGGGGCAGCACGGCAGGGGGTTGCTCTCGCCGGGTGGGTCGTGCTGTCGGGACCGCACAACCGGCCTGGACGGCGTCCGAACCTCGAGTTGTGGCATCCCACCAATGGGGTTGGCTCTCACTTGTGGAAGTTCTACGGTTGAGGGAGATTTTGCTGCTGCACGAGAGGTGATACTCCATGGCTGATGCCGTCGTCCGGTCCACGAAGCCCGCCACGAGCAAGCGCACGCCTGCCGGCGGCGCGCCGACCGCCGCGCACACGGCGGCCGAGGCGTCCGAACCGCGCATCGACACGTCGGCGGTCACCGATCTGCTGCTGGGCACCTGGGCCGACACCCGCCGCACCGCCCGCGCCATGATCAAGGACCCCGTGTTCTGGCAGATCCCCGGCATGCCCATGGCCGAACACCGCGAGCGCGTGCTCACCCAGCTGCACCTGCTGGTCGACAACGGTGCATCCGGTCGGGCATATCCCGAGGAGTACGGCGGCAACGCCGACAACGGCGCGAACATCTCGGGCTTCGAAGAGCTCGTGCTCGCCGACCCGAGCCTGCAGATCAAGGCGGGCGTGCAGTGGGGGCTGTTCGGGTCGGCGATCCACCAGCTCGGCACGAAGAAGCACCACGACCTGTGGCTCGAAGGCGCCATGAACCTCGAGATCCCGGGCGCGTTCGCGATGACCGAGACGGGGCACGGTTCCGACGTCGCCGCGATCGGCACGACGGCGACGTACGACCCCGAGGCCGAGGAGTTCGTCATCCACACGCCGTTCCGCGGCGCCTGGAAGGACTACCTCGGCAACGCCGCCCTGCACGGCAAGGCCGCGACGGTCTTCGCGCAGCTCATCACGGGCGGCGTCAACTACGGCGTGCACTGCTTCTTCGTGCCGCTGCGCGATGACGAGGGCGGCTTCCTGCCGGGCATCGGCGGAGAAGACGACGGCGTCAAGGGCGGCCTCAACGGCATCGACAACGGCCGCCTGCACTTCGATCACGTGCGCATCCCGCGCGAGAACCTGCTCAACCGCTACGGCGACGTGGCGGCCGACGGCAGCTACTCGAGCGACATCGCGAGCCCCGGCCGCCGCTTCTTCACGATGCTCGGCGCCCTCGTGCAAGGACGCGTCTCGCTCGACGGCGCGGCGACCACCGCGACGGCGCTCGCGCTCACGATCGCGATCACCTACGGAAACCAGCGCCGCCAGTTCGACTCGGGCAGCGGCACCGACGAGGTCGTGCTGCTCGACTACGGCAAGCACCAGCGCCGCCTGCTGCCGCTGCTCGCCCAGAACTACGCGCAGTTCTTCGCGCACGATGAGCTGCTGCGAAAGTTCGACAGCGTCTTCTCGGGCCGCAACGACACCCCGGACGAGCGCGAAGATCTCGAAACGCTCGCCGCCGCTCTCAAGCCGCTGTCGACGTGGAACGCCCTCTCGACCGTGCAGGAGGCGCGCGAAGCCTGCGGCGGCGCCGGCTACCTCGCCGAGAACCGCATGGTGAACCTGCACCAGGATCTCGACGTCTATGCGACGTTCGAGGGTGACAACAACGTGCTGCTGCAGCTCGTCGGCAAGCGTCTGCTGTCCGATTACGCCAAGCAGTTCAAGAACAAGGATGCCGCGGCTCTCGCCCGTTTCGCCGTCGGGCAGACGGCGGGCAAGGTCTTCCACGGGGCGGGCCTGCGTCAGTTCGGGCAGGCCGTCGCCGACTTCGGTTCGACGGCGCGGTCCGTCGAATTGGGACTGCGCGCCGATCAGCAGCACGAGCTGCTCGCGGGTCGCGTTCAGCAGATGGTCGCCGATGTCGCGGGGCGTCTGCGTCCGGCGTCGAAGCTCCCGGCCCCCGAAGCGGCCGACCTGTTCAACCAGAACCAGGCCGCGCTCATCGAGGCGGCGCGCGCGCACGGTGAGCTGCTGCAGTGGGAGGCCTTCACCGATGGCATCAACGAGCTGACCGACACGTCGACGCAACAGGTGCTCACGTGGCTGCGCGACCTGTTCGGGATGCACCTGATCGAGAAGCACCTCGCGTGGTATCTGATCAACGGTCGGCTGTCGGCTCAGCGCGCAGCATCCGTCTCTCGGTACATCGACCGGCTGGCGGCGCGGTTGCGTCCGCACGCGCAGGATCTCGTCGAGGCGTACGGGCTCGAGCCCGAGCACGTGCGGGCCCCGATCGCGTCGGGTGCCGAGCGCGAGCGTCAGGACGAGGCCCGCGACTATTACGCCGCGCTGAAGGCTTCGGGGGCGGCGTCGGTCTCCGAGAAGTCGCTCAAGAAGAAGAAGAAGTAGTCACGCCCGAACGTCGGCGATGACCTCGAGCATGCCGCGCAGCGGTGCCCGAAGCGCGCGCACGCGCAGCAGCGGGAGCGAGAGGCGCAGCAGGCGAAGCCCGTGTTCGAGCAGACGCTCGGTGCGCTGCCGGGTCGGTGTGGAGTCGTAGACCCAGAACAGGGTCAGCAGCAGGTGCGCGAGCAGGAGCGCTTCGGGCAGGCGCTCTTCGAGATCGGTGGGGAGTCTGCGACGTGCGCCGACGAGCGCGTCGCGGAACAGCCCCACGACGACTTCGCGCGATGGCCGGGACTCCTCGGACAGGGGGTTGATCGACGCCTTCGGCGACACGGCGGCCGAGAGGAACTCCGGCGCAGACGCGTGATACGGCTCGAGTACCGCGAGCCCCGTGCGGTAGACGATGGCGAGGCGCGCGACGAGGTCGTCCTCATCGGCCAAGAGGGGGCGAGCCGCCGCTTCGTGCTCGCGTTGCACCTCGAGGTAGAGCTCCTGCACGAGGCCGTTCTTGTTGGAGAAGTGGTAGTTGGTCGTGCCGACCGAGACGCCGGCCTCGTTCGCGATGAGCCGGATCGTCGTGGCGTCGTACCCACGCTCGCGGAAAGAGCGCAGCGCGATCTCGCTGAGCAGCGCGCGCGTGCGCTCGCTCTTCTGTGTGGGTGCGGTCATCGAGGCATCCTCTCGGGATCGGTCAGGGGCACGTGCGCGAAGGTGAAGAACCCGGCGTAGCGGAAGACGTCGCCGAGGAGCGGCATCCGAATTCTCACATCGACATGCTGGATGCCGCCGGCCCAGCGCTCCCGGACGCCGACGCGGGCCCAGTGGGGGAGCGGGATGCGCAGACGCCGGAGGTGGAGCGCGAGCCGTTCGGACGACAGGTGGAGTTCGCCGTCGACGACGCGGATGCCGAGGGTGACTTCGAGTCCGCCGCGGCGACCCAGTCGGTCGCGGAGTCGCTCGCCGTCGGCGGTCATGCGGTCGCACATGCGGCGGGTGCGGCGGGGAAAGTCGAAGGTGCGCGTCGCGCTCAGCGAGCCATCGGGCTCAGCGATGTTCACGACCGTGAAGGGCACATCGCGGCCGAAATCGGGGAAGAGGATGCCGCGCCACGCCATCATCGCGAAGACGGGGCGCAGCCACGCGATGCGCGATCCGGCGACGGGATATATGCCGCTACCGACACCTGCCGTGCCCGTCGGGATCGCACCGAAGTACGCGTGCAGACCCGGATCGAGCTGGGAGAACCGCGATCCGAGCGCCTGCTGGTAGATCGATGGTGTCGCCACGGCCTCAGGTTAGCGTAATCTGAACACGTTCAGTTATGTGGAGGCGATCAGGATGCAGCCTCGTGTCGTCATTGCGGGTGCGACGGGATTCGTCGGTGAGCGCGTCGCGGAAGCATTCGCGGCCGACGGGTACCGTGTCGACACGATGGGGAGGACGGCCGCCGTCACGTGGGGGGACGACGCCGCGATCGCACGTCTCGTCGACGGCGCCGATGTCCTGATCAACCTCGCCGGCAAGTCGGTCGACTGCCGGTACGTCGACGCGAACCGCGATGAGGTCTACCGGTCGCGCATCGCCACGACGCGCGCGCTTCGTGAGGCCGTCGCGGCTGCCGTCCGGCCGCCGCGTGTGTGGTTCAACGCCTCGACGGCGACGATCTACCGCCACACGATGGATCGGCCGAACGCAGAGGCCGACGGTGCTCTGGGCTCGGGCTTCTCGGTCGACGTCGCGCGGGACTGGGAACGGGAGTTCTTCGCGGGCGATCTTCCCCAGACAAGGCGCGTGGCGCTGCGCATGGCGATCGTGCTGGGAGACGGGCCCGCGACGCGGATGCTGGCGACTCTTGCGCGCGTGGGACTCGGTGGCCCGCACCTCGATGGGTGGTGGCCGCAGCATCGTCGCTACCGGGGCATCGGTCCTACGCCGAGCGGTGACGGGCGTGCTCCGCACCATGACACGCGCGGACGGCAGCGCTTCAGCTGGATCCACATCGACGATGTCGTCGGCGCGGTCCGGTTCTTGCGTGACCATGACGACATCGACGGCGTGGTCAATCTCGCCAGTCCGACCGCGTCGGACAACCGTGAGCTGATGGCGACCCTGCGCCGTGTCGTGGGGGTGCCGTTCGGCATGCCGATCCCGCGGTGGATGCTCGAGCCGGCGATGTGGGTGCTGCGAACCGAGCCCGAACTCGTGCTCAAGAGCCGGTGGGTGACGCCGGAGCGTTTGCTTCGCGCGGGCTTCGGGTTCGCACACGTCGATCTCGAAGGGGCTCTTCGGGCGTCGCTGTCTCCCCCGTGATCCCGCTGGGCCGCTCGCTGGTGTCGCTGTTTGGCCCGTGATCTCGCTGGGTCTCTCGCTGGTGTCGCTGTCTGGCCCGTGATCTCGCTGGGTCTCTCGCTGGTGTCGCTGTCTGGCCCGTGATCTCGCTGGGCCGCTCGCTGGTGTCGCCGTTTGTCGTCGTTAGAAGGGTGGGGGTTCGGTGGAGGTGAATCCGGTGGGTGTGGTGACTTCGACGGTGCCGTTGTCGCGGGTGCGGTAGGCGAGCTTGGTGTGATGTCGATGCGTGTGGTCGGGTGGGCAGAGGGGGCGGAGTTGGCGGATGTTGGTGGGTCCGCCGTGTGCCCAGGGGGTGGTGTGGTCGATGTCGGCGTCGAGGGCGAGGCGGGTGCA
>NZ_JBSHLZ010000004.1:0-293999 GCF_053644835.1 Microbacterium sp. NPDC055357
GATCAACGACCACTGAGCATCCGAAAGCAACTGGAACCGCGACACGCGTCCAGACTCTCAGCCCACTCTCGAACAATTTGTCAGACACGCCCTAGCCGAGGAGATCACGAGTTTAAGGAAACTCACAGAGCCGCTCCTAGGCTCCTGTGCAGCCGGGCTCATCGCCGGCTGCGGACCTACAGACAGGAGATCTCTTGCGACTCTCACACGCTCTTCGCGCAGGAAGCGCGGCGGTGATCCTCAGCCTGATGTGGGTCACGACCGCGTGCGCCGCGGACCCCGACCCCGACTCCGCGCAGAGTACGGACCAAGGCGGGACCAGCCAGACCTCAGCCGACGAGGCTCTCGACGTCATCACGGATGCTGCTTCGGGTTCGGACGCCGATGGAGACGACGGGCGCGCCTTCGGCTCATCCGATGACGCGGTGATCCAAGCGGTCGAGATCACGTTCAGTAGTAAGAACGGGACTGCGGAATGGGTGGGTTCGACCCTGCGGGTCACGATGGACGGATCCGTCGGTGACCCGACCGCCAAGACTCCGTGCCTTGCGCTGGAGGCCATCATCGCCGCCGGCGAAGACGCCACCGTCGTCTACGGCGACGGCGAGATCATCTGCGCCGACCGCCACAACACCGACTGAGGCGGGTGCGACTCACCGGCAGGTGAAACGCACTGTGCCGGTGCCGAGATCCGTGCCCTGGTCATCCCAGCTGTTCCCGGTGGCGACGTATCCATCGCCTTCCCTGACCACGGTGAGGCCGTCTCCCGTCGAGGCGCCGAGCGCGACGAATTCATCGGTCGAATCGAAGGGGCGGTCGGTTCCGATGTGGATGCGAAACTCGCCGAGCACATCGGCGTCCATCTGCATGAGCCCGCCGTCGAGGAAGCTGGGCTGGTCGGATCCTGCCTCTCCGCCGGGGCCGGCGAGTTCGACCTCGCTGTCCTGATACACCCCACAGAGTGTGAGGGTGAACGAGAACTCCCGGCCGCCCATGGAGACCGTCGCCGTCCCGGCATCCGTGGACTCTGACTCTTGGCCAGGATCCTGATCGGCCGGGGCAGTGTCAGATTGTGGCGCTGCCGCTGCGTCGGAACTCTCCGTCTCACCTTCTGCGTTGCCCGCACATCCGCTGAGCATCAGGAGCGAGGCCGCCGCCCCGGCGAGGAGCGCCGTGAGCCCCCGCATCCGCCCGCTTGCGCGGGGCATTCTGCGCGGAGTGTTCACGAGGCTGTCGGTCGTCATGTGCGCGGCTCTTTCCGTCGGAGTTCGGACGCTGGTCGATGGAGTCTGCTGGTGCGTGGGCGCTATCGCCGCTGGAGAAGGTACGAGGAGTCGTCCATTCGGTTGGTCCACACCATCGAATCGGCGTCCCACTCCGTGACGATGTAACCGGGTGCTTGCCCGGGAAGGATCATCCGCTCGCCCTCCCACGTGATCGCCGCGCGGTTCTCTGCGCGATCAGTGATGCCGGTAACGTCCTGGCAGTAAAGGAGCTGAGTGTTCGTGGGGAAGACGAAGCGAATGTCCTGTTCGACGGGCTCGAAACCGCTGCCGTCGTCGTAGTGCGTGTGCTGCCATGCTCCGACGATCAGAGACTGCAGGTCACCCGCCTTGTCGGATGGCGCCGTAGCTCCAGGGGGTGTCAGGGGAGCGGAGTCCCAATCGCAGGAATCCGCCTGCTCGACCCGGTCCGTCTGGCCGACGTCTTTCTTCGCCGCAGCAGCGGGCTCGATCGAGGAATTCTGCGGCGCGGGGGCATCGGAAGTGTCCGTCGCCTCGGACGGCTGACCGGTGGCGCAGCCGACCAAGACCAGAGCGGTGACGAGCGACATTGCCGCGATTCGCAGCGCGCGTGGTGACATCGACAGTTCTTTCCTCCGGGTGATCTGATCACCATAGGTCGGCGTGTCTAAAGGGTTCTTAGGGTGGGCTTTAACGCCAGCTATGGTGGCGCTATGCCCTCGACGACGCGGTTCGCTCTCGCTTTCTCCGGTCGGGATCCGATCGAACAGGCCGGCCATGTGACCGAGTTGCTGGCACAGCCGCAGGTAGACGAGCCCGCCGTGCGCACTCGTCTGCAGAGCATCCTCGCCTCGGCGCTGATATCGACCGACCCCCTCGCAGCCCGGCGCGCGGCCGAGGATGCGGCACACGAAGCAGAACGGGCCGGCGACGATGTCTCGCGCGCATGGGCGCTGGTTGCCTCCACCGTCGTGGACGTTTCGCCCGACCGGGTTCCCCAGCGCCTCGCCGACACCCGTGAGGCACTGCGCATCGCCGAGGTAGCGGGGGAGTCGGAGTTTGTGCCCACCGCCTACTTCCTTCATCTCAGCGCGCTCGCCGATCTCGGCCTCATCGCCGAGGTGGATGCGGCGCTCAGCGAGACCGGCGCGCTCGTGAGCGCGTTTCCCTGGTTGGCGGACGAACGCCACGCCGCGTGGTTTCGATGTTTGCGCGCAACGATCGACGGTCAAGCGGGCCGCGCAGAGCAGATCGCCGATCGGGCGCTGCAGATTGCGCTGGACAGCGGCGACCCTGACGCGCGGAGCGTGTGGGTCGCTCAGCTCGCGATCATCCGATGGATGCAAGGACGCGTCGTCGAACTCGAGCCGGCGTTCCTGCACGCCAGGCAGAGCGTTCCTCACGAACCGGTCTGGGCGGTGTCACTGGCGTGGATGTGGCTACGTCAAGGACGCAGAAGTGCAGCCCGCTCGCTGGTGGCCTCTCTTCCGCCGTTCTCGGAATTCCCCCAGGACCGCAATTGGCTCGCCACCGCGTGCATCCTCGCCGTCTCGGCGGTCGAGTTGGGAGAGACCGAGATCGCTGCCGCCGCCGGTGATGCTCTGCGTCCGTACGAAGAGCGGCTCGCCACGATCGGCCTCGGCGTCACATGTTGGGGAACCGGATCCCGCCCGCTCGCGCTCGTCGCCCTGGCTCAGGGAGACACAGAGGGAGCGATCCGGCATTACCGTCGGGCGATCGAGGTGACGGGAAGGATCGGTGCGCACCCGTGGCTTGCCGAAGCGCAGGTCGAGCTGGCCGCGATCCTGGCAGACCGCGGCGACGCCGACAGCCTGCAGGAGGCATTCGTGCTGGCATCGGAGGCCGCCGCCACCGGTAGGGCACTCACACTGCACGGCATCGAGCGGGCTGCGGCGGGGCTCCTGGCATCCCGAACCGCATCGGGCGCGCCGCCTCGACCTGCTGAGCACCTCGCCGCGCCGCCTCCCGCACCGAGGATCGAGGTTCTGGGGACGTTCGACGTCATCGCGCACGACGGCACCCCGGCTCGCTGGCAATCGCGCAAAGCACGTCAGCTTTTGAAGATCCTGGTCGCCCGGCGCGGAATCGCGATCAACCGTGACAGCCTCATGCAGCTGCTATGGCCGGACGAGGCACCGCAGAAGGTGGCCAACCGATTCTCGGTGGCGGCCACGACGGTGCGACGCGCCCTGGACCCGCTCGGGCAGTTCCCTGGCGACACATACGTGCAGACCCAAGGGTCGGTCGTGCGGCTGTGCGTCGAACGGATCGACATCGACGTCGAGCGCTTCCTCACAGAGACGGCGCAGGCGCTCGCCACGCAGCCGCTCACCCCCACTGCCGTGGACCGTTTGCGCGCGGCGCTGGACCTGCACCGCGGCGATGCGCTCGCCGAGGAACCCGAGGAATCGTGGGCGGTGGAGCTGCGCAGCGAAGTGGACGGCGCGTTCTTCGCCGCCGCACACAGCCTTGCCGAAGCGTCACAGGAACTCGGGGATGAGCTCACCAGGCTCGAGTGCTACCGCCGCATCCTGGCCATCGACGGCTACGACCAGCGCGCCCATGAGGGCCTGATCGACGCGCTGACCGCGCTGGGCGCCCACGGTCAGGCCACCGCTGCCGGGCACAGTTACCGGCAGAGGATGAACGAGCTGAATATTCCGCTCGATACCTCGGGCTGAGGCTCGATAACCAGAGGAGCACCATGCAGCAGCGCGCATTGGGCGGCACCGGCCGTCAGGTGTCGGCGATCGGTCTGGGCACGTGGCAGTTGGGTGCCGACTGGGGTGATGTCTCGCAGGACGATGCGCGCGGCGTACTCGCGGCAGCCGCCGACGCAGGGGTGACCCTGTTCGACACCGCCGATGTCTATGGCGACGGACGCAGCGAGTCGATCATCGGCGATTTCCTCGCCGAGCGACCCGGTCATGCAATCACCGTGGCCACCAAGATGGGGCGCCGGCTCGCGCAGGAGCCCGAGAACTACACGAGAGAGAACTTCCGCGCCTGGGCCGAGCGCTCGCGTCGGAATCTCGGCGTCGACACGCTCGACCTCGTGCAGCTGCACTGCCCGCCGACGGCCGTCATCGAAGATGACGTGACGTTCGACGAGCTCGACGCGCTGGTCGACGACGGCGTCATCGACGCGTACGGGGTCTCGGTCGAAACGTGCGCGCAGGCGCTCGCGGCGATCGCACGCCCGAACATCACGAACGTGCAGATCATCCTGAACCCGTTCCGGCTCAAGCCTCTCGACGAGGTCCTTCCGGCCGCGGCGTCCGCCGGTGTCGCGGTGTTCGCCCGCGTGCCGCTGGCATCGGGCCTGCTGTCCGGGCGGTACACGCGCGAGACGACCTTCGCCTCCGATGACCACCGCACCTTCAACAGGCACGGGGAGGCGTTCGACCGCGGCGAGACGTTCTCGGGCGTGGACTTCGAGAAGGGTCTTATCGCCGTGAGCGAGCTCGCCGCAGCCGTCCCCGAGGGGGCGACGCTGCCCGCCACGACGCTCGCATGGATCGCCGGACTGGAGGGCGTCACCAGCGTCATACCGGGGGCGCGCAACGTCGCCCAGGCCCGGGCGAACGCGGGCGCGGCCGACCTGCTGGACACGGATCTCAGCGAGTTCGACCGTGCCGTCCGTGATGTCTACGACCGGATGCTGCGCGCCTCCATCCACCCGCTGTGGTGAGTCGTCGTCGCGTGAGGCGTCGCCGGATCGCTGCCGCCGTCGCGCTCGCCGCGGTCGTCGCGACGGGACTCGCCGTACACACGCTGCTCCCCGACATCCCCGCGACGGACATCGCGGGCGATGCCCTGTATGCCGTCGCCGCCTACGCCTTCGTCATGGTCCTCGCCCCGCGCTGGCATCCACTCGCGGCAGCGGGCCTTGCGGCGGCCTGGTGCGTCGCGGTCGAGCTCTTCCAGCTGACGGGCGTTCCGCTCGCGCTCGGCGCCGAATTCCCGCCGGTGATGCTCGTGCTCGGCACTGTCTTCGACGCGCGCGACCTCGTCGTCTACGTCGCGGCCATCGTCGTGGCGGTGGTGATCGACCTCGTCGTAGCGCGCGCGACAGCCCGCGTGAGACGGCGAACCTAGCCGACCGTGATGAAGCCGCGCATCGCGTCGAGAAGCCTGCCCGCGAGGCCTGTCTCCTCTGCCATCTCGGCACGGATCTCGACCACCCGATCGGGCACGTCGCTGATGATGCCTCCGGCTCCCCGCCGGAAGTGCTCTCGGATGCCGGCGTCGTCGTTCACCGTCCAGACCCAGAAGCCGTAGCCCTTGCGCTCGGCTGACGCCTGGACCGCTTCACTCGCGGTCCACTGTTCCACGACGATGAAGTCCGCGGGGGTGTCCGGCGCCTCGTCTCCGGCGAACGCCATCGTGTAGCCCACCGTGAGGTCGGGCCGCAGCGTTTTGAGACGCGCGACACTGGCCGCATCGAGCGAGTGGTAGATGTTGCGCTCGAGCAGGCCGAGCTCCTCGAGCTCGGCGACGAGCAGGTCGACGTGATCGTCGGTCTCGCCCCCGCCCAGCTTGATCTCGATGAGGAGCGGCAGGTCGAGCTCGTCGGCGCGCGTGACATATTCGGCGACCGTCGGGATGGTGCTGGTGTGCCCGAGCGCATCCCGCAGCGTGAGTGCCTGCAGTTGCGGCGTCGTGAGGTCTTTGACCGCGACGTCCTCGCCCGCCAGGCGACCGAGCGTCGCGTCGTGCATCGCGACGAACCCTCTGTCGGCCGTCTGCATGAAATCGACCTCGACCATGTCCACACCCGCCTCGGCTGCCGCATCGAGTGATTCGAGGGTGTTCTCGATCCCGCCCGGCGTGAACCCGCGGTGCGCCAGCGACAGGGTCTGCGGCGCCTCGGAGATCCGCTGCATGGGACCCAGGCTCGCGAGGCCGAGGGCGACGGCGGCAAGAACCGAGACGGAGACCACGACGGTCGCCGCACCGCGCGAATGCTCGTGGGGGACAGAGCCCGTGGCATCCGCCGTCGTTCGGTCCATCCCCAGCCACTGCGCCGGGACCCTGTCGCGGTGGCGCCGCACGAAGACGACGAGGATGCCCGCGATCCACGCCGCGACGACACCCGCGAGGACGGCGCCGGCGACGCGCACAGCGCCGAGGCTGAACGCCGCCACGGCGGGGGAGAGGGCCGGCGCGGCGGCATCCGTCACGAGGGTCGGCAGGATCGCCACGACCGTGAGCGCCGCGCCGGCGGCAGAGGCGACGATCATCGCGCCGACGATGGCGAGGGCGAGGGAGAGCCCCCGCACGCCCCACGTCAGCCGCAGGCTTCCGCGCAGCGCGCGTCCGCCCGTCGCATCGGTGAGCGCGAACAGAGGCAGGCTCGCTGCCAGCAGCAGGTTCGCGACGGCCAGGCCCACGAAGAAGACGATGAGGATCGTGCTGCCGGTGGCCGACTTGCTCAGCTCGCCGGTGACGAACCGCGGCACCGCGATGCCGTGAGTGAGCGCCGAGAGGAAGCCGAATCCGCTCAGCGGAAGCACGACGAACAGGTAGCCCAGCAGCGCGAGCGACGAGGGCCGGACGAGCTTCTTCGCCAGCCGGACCAGCTCACCCCCGAGACCCCGGAGTGACAGCGACCCTCGCGCGGTGACCTGGTCGACCGCCACGATGAGCACGGTGAACTGCAGCGCGACGATCCAGAACGCCAGCGTGCAGATGATGACGATGAGGCCCAGTGAGAACGGCAGGCCGCCCGTGATCTGCAGCTGACCGAGGTCGAGGCCGGTCATCCCCGCCGCGCGCAGCGCCTCGCGGAAGAGCCAGTGCACGAGCGGCAGCGAGATCCCGAGGATGACCAGCTGCGTGACGAGGACGACCGCAGCGAGCTTCGCGCCGCCGGAGCGCACGAGGCGCAGACCGCCGACGAACAGAGAAGCGGATGCTGCCCAGAAGCCCGGCGTCTGCGTGACGCGAACGGTCACCGGCGCACTTTGCGATACGGGTGGGTCTGCACGCGCTGTGTCGCCTCACCGACGAGCTGCTCGGTCGACCGGCGCTTGCGTGCGCTCGCGATGATGCGCCGGGTCGTCCGCGCGGCGGCGCGCAGGTTCATGGGGCGCCCTTCGATGCCGAACAGCAGCAGCGCCCACTCGGGCAGGAGCGAGAGGATCGCGTCCTGCACGTTGACCGACACGAAGACGGCGGCCGGGTTGCCCTTGAGCGACGGCTTGCGCAGCGACCGCGAGAGACGCGCCGCCGGCAGGGTCAGCGCCATCCAGTCCTTGTTGCCGTCGATGTAGGCCTCGAGTTCGGCGCGCGTGGCGGGGAGGAGCGCGGGGTCCGTGACACCCTGCAGGCCGGCCGCGATGCGCTGCTCCGAGACGAACTCGTCCTGCTCAGCGGGCGTGAGATCGGGACCGAACTCCTGGGCGGCACGCAGCACGCCGTAGACGAGCGCATTGTGCGTCCACGCGAGCCACGGCTCGTGGTCGGCGCGCAGCTCGTTCCCCGTCTCGGGATCGGTCCACACGGCACGTGCGTGCAGTCGCCGGACGGCCTCCGCCGCGGCATCGGCGTGCGCCTTGTCGCCGAAGATCGTCGTGTCGACGTAGCGGCCCGTGCGCTCGCCGCGGCCCTCGATGTCGCTGGAATAGCCGCTGGCCGCCTCGAACAGTCGCATCATCATGGGGTTGAGCGACTGCAGGAGGATGCCGGCGACACCGCCGAGCTTGGACGACGGGTCGGCGAAGACGCGCCGGCTGACGCTGCCGGGTGCGAAATAGCCGTCGCCCTCGGATGCTGCTGATCCTCGTGTCGCGGGCGCGCCGCTGTCTGTCGTGGTCATGATCCCCTGATCTCGTGTCTCGACGCGCCGTCTGCGGTTCCCCCTCGCGTGCGGGCGCGCGGTTCTCAGCCTAGAGTCCGCTCTCGGCGGACGCTGCCACGCGCGGCCGTATCGCGCCCTCCCGTAACCCGCCCGGCACCCTCCCCGTCACCCGCCGAACACCCACGTCTCACCCCATTTCGGCCGTCGCCAGAACACGGTCGAATGAGCTTGCTCTCATGTCTGCCATCGGCCATGGTTGACCCCGAACGGCGCCGCGATGCAGAGGTATCCCGGCGTCGATGGTTCTCTGCCGCACCGTTTCGCGCCGGCCACAGCCGCGCCGGTGACTGAAAATGATTGGACACGTCAAGCGCATGTGCACACGAGTTGTATGGCCCGATGCCAACGGATCGGTCATCGTCGGCCGGAACATGGATTTCCACATGGACCTCCTCTCCAACCTCTGGAAGCTGCCGCGCGGACTCGAGCGCACCGACGGCGTGAACGGCGACCTCACCTGGACCGCCAAGTACGGCAGCGTCGTGGCCACGGCCTTCGATCTGATCGCCTGCGACGGGATGAACGAGGAGGGTTTCGCGGGACACATTCTGTGGCTCGCCGAGTCCGACTACGGCACGCCCGGCCCGACGGACACACAGCTGAGTCAAGCCGTCTGGCTGCAGTACTACCTCGACAACTTCGCCACCGTCGCGGAAGCGGTCGAATGGACGAACCAGTCGCAGGTCGCGATCGCGCAGCTGTTCGATCCGACCGGTCACCTCGTGCCGACCCTGCACCTCGCCATCAACGACGCCACCGGCGACTCGGCGATCATCGAGTACACCGACGGCACTCCGACGGTCTACCACAGCCGCGACTACCAGGTCATGACGAACTCGCCGACGTTCGACAAGCAGCTCGAGCTCGCCAAAGAGATCACGGGTCTGGGCGGCACCCAGCCGCTGCCCGGATCGACCCTGGCGAGCGACCGCTTCGCGCGCGCCTCCTACTACGTGGCGCACCAGGAGCAGCCCAAGACGCAGCTCGAGGCGATGGCGGCCATGTTCAGCATCATCCGCAACGCGGCTCAGCCCTTCCGCACTCCGGAGCCGGGCAAGCCCGACGCTTCGCAGACCCTGTGGCAGGTGGTGCTCGATCTGACCAACCGGCGCTACGCCTTCGAGTCGACGACTCGACCGAACATCGTCTGGGTCGACTTCGACGACCTGAGCTTCCGCGAGGGCACGAAGGTGCTCAAGCTCGACCTGGTGAGCCGTCTCGCGCTGGAAGGCGGCCTGGTCGGAGACGCGAGCCACCAGTTCAAGGATGTCGGCGAGCTCGGTCACGAGCTGCTGGCCGCGGGTGTCTCCGCGCTCGAGCTCGTCGCGAAGAAGCAGGACGAGTTCGCCGCAGTCGAAAAGGCCGTCCAGGACCTGGTCGGCACGAAGAAGTAGACGACGAGAACACTCATCCAGCGCGGGGACCACGCGCTCATGACACATGCCCCGTGGCCGAGGCAGCGAACGGCCACGGGGCATTCTCCTCGCATCGCCAGAGCTCGCGCCTACGATGGGCGGGTGGGATCCGGAGGGCGAAGGGCGACCAGAGCGGTCATCACCACCGCTGCGCTCGCGGCCGGTCTCACCGTGCTCGCCGTCGATTCCGCGCTCGGCGCGACGGTCTACGCGATCGACGCTCCGCTGGCGATCGCCCTTGCCGCCGCGCTCGGAGCAGCCATCCCCCTCGCGTTCGTGCGGCCACGCCTCGCCGCGACGCTGTCCGTCGCCGCGGTGCTCGCCTTCGCGATCGTGAGCGTGCCTCCGGCAGCCGCGCCGTGGCCGGCGAGTGTCGCCGCAATGGTCGCCGTCGCCCTCACCCTGGGCGTGGTCGGCACCACCGCCCCCCGCGTCGTCGGCGCCGTCGCATGGGGCGCCGGTGTCGTCGGCCTGCTCGTGATCGTGGCGGTGCGCGACCATGGCGATGTCCAGACCGGACCGATCGTCGCGGACCTCGTCGTGTTCGCCTCGCTGGGCGTGCTCGCGCTGGGCGGCGGGATGCTGCTGCGAAGCGCCCGCGAAGCACGACGTCTGCTCGCGGTCGAACGCGAAGTGTCGGCGGCCGAGACCGCTCGCCGCCAGCTCGCCGAGGAGCGCACGCGCATCGCGCGCGAGCTGCACGACATCGTCGCGCACGGGATGTCGGCGATCCAGGTGCAGGCCGCGAGCGCACGGTACCGCCTGCCCGACCTCGCGCCCACCGCCGCCGACGAGTTCGACGAGCTCGCCACGACAGCACGCACCGCGATGAGCGAGATGCGGCAGCTGCTGAGCGTGCTGCGCGAGGACGACCCGGCCGAGTCGGCGCCCCAGCCCGGGCTGCGCGAACTGGCCGAGCTGCTCGCACGGCCCCCGCACGGCGGTCCGCTGACGACCCGGGGCAACCTGCTCGACGGTCCCGACGACCCACTCACCGGACTCACCGTGTACCGCGTCGTGCAGGAGTCGCTGAGCAACATCGCGCGGCACGCGCCCGGCGCCGAGACGTTCGTGCGCCTCGACCGCGACAGTGCGGGCAGGATCGCGATCGAGGTGCGGAACACGCCGACCCCCGGCATCCGCCCACCCGTCACGGACGGGGGAGGACACGGGCTTCGCGGAATGCGCGAGCGCGTCGAACTCGCGGGCGGCGAGCTCGCGGCAGGACCCACGCCCGAGGGCGGCTTCGCGGTGATCGCGCGGCTTCCCGCCAGGAAGGACGACTGACATGCCGATCTCGGTACTCATCGCCGACGACCAGTCGATGGTGCGGGCGGGGTTCGCCGCGATCCTCGACGCGCAGCCCGACATCTCCGTCGTCGGACAGGCCGCCGACGGAGAGGAAACGATCACCCTGGCGCGGCGGCTGCGGCCCGACATCGTGTTGATGGACGTGCGGATGCCGGGGGTCGGCGGCCTCGAAGCGACACGCGTCCTGCGCGATGAGCACACGCACGGACATCGCCCGCTCGTCATGATGCTCACGACGTTCGATGCGGACGAGTACATCCACGACGCGCTCGCCGCGGGAGCGAGCGGATTCCTGCTCAAAGATGCCACTCCGGCCGACCTCATCGCCGCGGTGCGGGTCGTCGCCGCGGGAGACGCGCTGCTCTCGCCGCGGGTCACGAGGCGCCTGCTCGAGCGCTTCGCGGCCCAGCGGCCGCCCATCAACCGTCACGCGCTGCGCCTGAACGACCTCACCGAGCGCGAGCGCGAGATCCTCGTGCTCATCGGTCACGGACGCTCCAACGCCGAGATCGCCGCCGAGCTGTTCATCGCCGAACAGACCGTCAAGAGCCACGTGAGCCGCATCTTCTCGAAGCTCGACGTGCGCGATCGCGTCCAGGCCGTCATCCTCGCCTTCGACGCGGGACTGGTCGAACCGGCGTCCTGACCCCTACCCCGGTAGGGGGTGTGATTCGCACCGGGGATGGATGCCGCGTGCGAAACCTTGGCGAGACGATTCTCGTGCGGCGTCGTGGACGCGTCGCCGGAAGGTCTCGCATGTCTCTGCTCACCGCTCGTCGGGCTCTGCCCGCCACGGATCGCCCGCCCCTGGTCGCGCGGGATTCGGCCGTCGATGTCGCGCGCGCCGCGTGTCTGGTGATCGTCGTCGCGCTGCACGCCATGATGGTCGGCGTCAGCGCGCCGGACGGTGCGCCCGTCTTCGAGAACGCCATGTCGATGTGGGACGGCTTCGCCGCGACGACCTGGGTCGTGCAGGTCATGCCGCTCTTCTTCGTGCTCGGCGGATTCTCGTCGTTCGCCGACTGGACCCGCAGGCGTGCCGGGGGAGAGCGAGCGGGCACGTACATCGTCGGACGCGTGCGGCGACTGACGATTCCGGCGCTCGCGGCGCTCGTCGCGACCGGGGTGTTCCTCGCGATCCTCACGATCGTCGGCGTCGACCCTGCCGTCGTCGCCGAAGCCGGGTTCCGCATCAGCCAGCCGCTCTGGTTCCTCGCCGTCTATCTTCTGTGCACGCTGCTCGTGCCGATCGCCGTCGCGTGCCACGAGCGTGCGCCGGCGCTCACCGTGGGCCTGCTCGCCGCGGCCGTTCTCGCCGTGGACCTGACGCGCATCGCGACGGGTGTCGAAGCCGTGGGCCTGGCGAACCTGCTCTTCGTCTGGATGCTCGTGCAGCAGCTCGGATACTTCGTCGCCGACGGGCGACTGTCCTCGCTCGGTCGAGGCCGCATCCTCCGGCTCGGCTCGGCGGCTCTCGCGGTTCTCGCCCTCACGACATCGGCCGGCCTCTATTCGGCGGATCTCTTCGACGCGCTCAACCCGCCCACCGGCGCGCTCGTTCTGCTCGGTGTCGTGCAACTGTGCGCGTTCGAACTGCTGCGCCCCCGCCTGCGGGCGTGGCATGCGCGCGCGCCGATCGCGCGTGCGACGCGAGCCGTCGGCGCGCACGCCATGACGGTGTACGCGTGGCACATGCTCGTGCTCCTCGCCCTCGCCGGGGTGCTGCTGCTCCTGCCGATCGACCTTCCCGCCCCCGTCTCCGCGGACTGGTGGGCCTCCCGGCCCCTGTGGCTCGTCGCGGCGGGAGTGGCGACCGCCGTCGTCGCCCGCGCCGCAGGCGTGTTCGAGCGCCGACCCTCGCGCACATCCCGGCGCACGGGATGGGCGGCATTCGGGATCGCGGCCGTCTCGGCGCTGGGCATCGTCGTGATCCTCGCCGGCACCGGCTCGCTCGCGGCGTGGATCATCGGCGCCGCTCTGGTCGGTTTCGGCGTCTACGCCGCCCGCGCCGGGGGCCGGCGCGCGAACGGCCGGAGGGCGCCGGGCGCCGTCACGTCCTCGCGAGTGATCGCCGCGGGCGCTCGGGCGTCGCGAGACGGCTGACCAGCTCGGCCGCGAGAGCGCCCAGCCGGTCGTTGCACGCGTCGATCTCGTGCATCACGAGGTCGTGGTCGGCGCTCGTGAGCGATTCCTCCGCCTGCAGCGCGGCATCCCGGACCGTGTCGAGTGCGAGAGCGATGTCGGCGAGGTGCAGCAGGATGGCCGCGTTGTCGCCGCTGGAGGCGAGGAACGGGGCCCAGCGGCTGAGGGAGTCCGCCAGCCGTGCCCGCTCGTCGACGATGCTCTCACGCAGGAGATGCAGGTCGTCGGCGTAGTCGGGGGAGGACGGCGTCGTGCTCAGTGTCGGCAGTGCCCGCGTCACGATGCGACCGCGCGAGATCTCGCTGTGCTCGTCATCGGCGAGATCGTGCAGGAACTCCGAGAAGGCGAGACGGTTGACCGGCGCCCAGCGCCGGGCCGTGGAGCGGGCGACGACACGGTCGAGCACCAGCACGGTGAGCAGGAACGTCACGAGCCCCGCGGCGAGGCCTGACAGCACCACGAGGTCCTGCCAGATGCCTGAGGCCACATCGAGCCAGATGATGACCGCGACGACGGCAAGCCCTGCCAGCAGGGCCACCGTGTCGCGCACGCGTCGACTGCCGTTCACCGCTGCGTTCCCTCCGTCGACGCTGCCGGTCGCCTCCGGCCCTGTGTTCGGCCACCATAGCCGCATTCCGCCCCGCGGCTCGTGGCTCGGCGGTTGTCCACAGGGGGTGCCGGCGGAGGAAGCGGGGGTGGCATGCTGGGGCACCGGAGCTCGAGCGAAGAGGAGACAGCAGTGATCGTCGACTTCGACGGAGAGGTCTTCCTCTGGCATGCCCGGCAGCAGCAGGACTGGTTCTTCGCGGGCCTTCCCGAGGCGCTGTCCGCCGACATCCGCGAGATCCCGCGACCGGTGCGCGGCTTCGGGTCGGTGCGCGTCGAGGCGCAGATCGGCGGCTCCCGCTGGCGCACCTCGATCTTCCCCGACGTCGAACGGGGCGCCTACGTCCTGCCCCTGAAGAAGTCCGTGCGCGAGGCGGAAGGCATCGTCGACGGCATGACGGTCCGGGTGAGTCTGGACATCCTCGATGCCTGAAGAACACGGGGAACTTGACGAGACATGAGAAATCTCTCATGATCAAGGGAGGGGGAGGCCGGGCCGCTCTGGGATCGCGCACAGTCCGTCACGGGATGCACGTGTGTCTGCGGTGAACCTCACGCTCAGCGTCGTGTTCGTTCTGTTCGCGGCGCTGAGCGTTTCCCTCAGCGTCATCGACATCCGCACGCACCGGCTTCCGAACATCATCGTGCTGCCGGCCTACCCGATCACGATCGGGCTGCTGGCGCTGGCGTGCCTGCTGGGTGCCGACGGGCGTCTGCTGATCGGCGCGCTGCTCGCGATGGCGGGAATGTTCGCCTTCTATCTCGTGCTGCGCCTGATCAGTCCGCGCGGCATGGGCGGGGGTGACGTCAAGCTCGCCGGCGTCGTGGGACTCGTGCTCGGCTGGGTCGGATGGGATGCCGTCGCGGTGGGCTCACTCGCCGGCTTCATCCTCGGCGGGGTGTTCGGCACCGCGATGCTCGCACTGCGACGGGCGGATCGACGCACGCGCATCCCGTTCGGTCCGTTCATGCTCGCCGGCGCATGGGTCGGAATCCTCGCGGGTCCTGCCCTGAGCGCGGGGCTCGTGTCAACGGGTGCGTGAGCAGGGAAGCCCGTCGATAGCCTGACGACATGAACACTCCCGCAGCGCCTCGTCCGGGCCTCGTCGCGCGCGTCACGGCGTGGGCGCTCTCACTGCGGGCCGTGCGCGCGTTCCTGCACTACAGCGAGCATCGCGGACCGATGCTCGCCGACAGCGTCACCTACCGGACCCTGTTCAGCGTCTTCGCGGGGGTGCTGCTCGGGTTCTCGGTCGCCGCGCTGTGGCTCGCGGGCAACCCCGCGGCGTGGCAGGCGCTCATCGACGCCGTCGATGCCGCGATCCCCGGGCTCGTCGGCTCGATCGTCGACCCCGACGACATCCAGGCGCCCGCGGGGCTCACGATCGCCGGCATCCTCTCGCTCGCGGGGCTCATCGGCGCCGCGATCGGCGCGATCGGCTCGCTGCGAACGGCGCTGCGCACACTCGCCGACATCGTTCACGACGACGTGCTGTTCATCTGGGTGATTCTGCGCAACCTCGCCCTCGCGATCGGGATCGGCGCAGCCCTCGCCGCCGCCGCGGCGGCAATGGTCCTCACCGATGTCGGCATCGGCATGGTGACGGGGTGGGTCGGACTGACCGAGGACGACCCCCTCGCGGTCTTCGTCGCCCGGGCCGGCAGCATCCTGATCGTGTTCCTCTTGGACGCGACCGTGGTGGCTGTGCTGTTCCGCGTGCTGTCCGGCGTACGCCCGAGCCGGCGCGTGCTGCTGACGGGCGCGGCCCTCGGTGGCGTGGCTCTCACGGTGCTGCAGCAGCTGTCGTCGTGGTTCGTCGGGGGAGCGTCGTCGAACCCGCTGCTGGCGACCTTCGCGTCGCTCATCGCGCTGCTGCTGTGGCTGAACCTCTCGACGCAGGCCATCCTCATCGCGAGCTCGTACATGATCGTCGCATCGCGCGAAGACGCCGACCGCGTGCGCCAGCGTCACGGCGCGCCGTCGCTGACACTGCGTCGCGTGCAGCGTGCCGAAGACGCCGTGCACGTCGCGACGGACGAGCTTCGCAATGCGCGCGAGGCCGTCGAGAAGGAGCGCGCCGAGGCAGACAAGAAGCAGCGCGAAGAAGCCGCGAAGGACGACGTCAGGCGTACGTGACGAGTCCGAGCTCGACGGGCGAGACGAACCGCGGATGCGTCGGCACGACGCGCACGGTGTAGCCGAACCTGCCCGTCACCTCGAGCGGCAGTGAACCCGCGAACGTCGTCACCCCGTCGGCGGCGTCGCCGCTCGGAGCGAGCCGCTGCACGGCGGGCTCGGGCGTGAACGCGCCGTCGTCATCGGTCGGACCGTATACGAGCTCGACCGCGACGTCCTCGGGCGAGAGGGCATCCAGTCGCACGCGGGCGCGCACCTCGAGGGTGTCGCCGGCCCGCGCATGCTGCGGGATGCCCGAGCCGTCGACGGCGTCGATCCGCACGCCCGCCCAGCACTCCCGCACGCGCGCGACGTAGGCGGCGAGGCCCCTCGCCTGCGCGAAGTCGTCGGTGCGCAGCGCGCGGTCGTTGACGGATGCCGGCAGATACAGGCGCGTGACGTAGTCGCGCACCATGCGGTCGCTCGTGGCCTTCTGGCCGAGGTCGGTCATGGTGTGCCGCACCATCTCGAGCCATGCGCGCGGCGCGCCGCCCTCCTGGTCGTAGAACGTCGGCACGAGCTGGTGCTCGATGAGGTCGTACAGCGCCGCGGCTTCGGCGTCGTCGCGCTCCTCGTCGTCGGACGCCGTGTCGGCGGTGGGGATCGCCCAGCCGTTGCGGCCGTCGTGCCATTCGTCCCACCAGCCGTCGAGGATCGACAGGTTCAGCGCGCCGTTGAGCGCCGCCTTCATCCCGCTCGTGCCGCACGCCTCGAGGGGGCGCAGCGGGTTGTTGAGCCAGACATCGCATCCCGGATACAGGCTCTTGGCGAGGGTGATGTCGTAATCGGGGAGGAACACGATGCGCCCTCGCACGCGCGGGTTCTGCGAGAAGCGCACGAGCTCCTGGATGAGGAGCTTGCCGGAGTCGTCTGCGGGATGCGACTTGCCGCCGATGACGATCTGCACGGGGCGCTCGGGGTCCGTCAGCAGGCGGGTGAGCCGTTCGGTGTCGCGCAGCATGAGCGTCAGCCGTTTGTAGGTCGGAACGCGGCGGGCGAAGCCGATCGTCAGCACCGCGGGGTCCAGCAGCGTGTCGACCCATGCCGGAACCGCGCCGGAGCCGCCTTCGACGACGGATGCCGCGACCCGGCGGCGCGCCTCGGCGACGAGTTCGCCCTTCATCTGGGCGCGGATGCTCCACAGCTCGTCGTCGGACACCCGGTCGCGGTCGTTCCAATCATGGGCGTCGGCGTGCGCGTCGCCGAAGACCCGTTCGCTCAGCGACTTGATCGCGGGGTGCACCCAGGTCGGAGCGTGCACGCCGTTCGTGATCGAGGTGATGGGCACCTCAGCCGTGTCGACGCCGGGCCACAGCGCGCCGAACATCCCCCGGCTCACTTCGCCGTGAAGGCGTGAGACGCCGTTGGCATGCTGACCGAGGCGCAGACCCAGGACGGCCATGTTGAACACGTGCGGATCGCCGCCGTCGTGATCCTCGATGCCGAGTGCGAGCGCACGCTCGACGTCGAGTCCGGCGAACAGCCCGCCGTCGAGGTAGGCCTTGATGAGGTCGCGCGGGAAGCGATCGATCCCGGCGGGCACGGGCGTGTGCGTCGTGAAGACGGTCGACGCACGCACCTGAACGAGGGCCTCGCCGAACGACAGCCCGTCGTGCGATGCCAGTTCGGCGATGCGCTCCAGGCCCTGGAACCCGGCGTGCCCCTCATTCGTGTGGAAGACGTCCGGCTGCGCACGCCCGGTGAGGGTGCTCCACCGGCGTACCGCCCGCACGCCGCCGACACCGAGCAGCAGCTCCTGCAGCAGGCGGTGCTCACCGCCCCCGCCGTACAGCCGGTCGGTGACGCGGCGCAGCTCGTCGGTGTTCGACGGTGTCTCGGAGTCCAGCAGCAGCAGCGGCACGCGTCCGATATCGGCGATCCACACGCGCGCGTGCAGGCGACGGCCGTCGGGCAGATCGAGCGCGATCTCGACGGGGGAGTCGGACTCGTCGCGCAGCAGGGTCAGCCCGAGCCCGTACGGGTCGAGCACGGGGTAGCTCTCGCGCTGCCAGCCGTCGTCGCCGATCGACTGGCGGAAGTACCCCGCGCGATAGAAGAGCCCGATGCCGGTGAGGGGGACACCGAGATCGGACGCGCTCTTCAGATGATCGCCGGCGAGGATGCCGAGACCACCCGAGTACTGCGGCAACGAGCCGTCGACGCCGAACTCGGGCGAGAAGTACGCGATGTGCTCGGGCACGGGGCCTTCGATCCGCTGGAACCACCGGTCGCCGGAAAGGTACGCCGTGAGCCGGGCGTCTTCGGCGTGCACGCGTGCGACGAAGGCGTCGTCGCACGCGAGATCGTCGAGGCGGTGCTGGCCGAGGGCGCCGAGCATGCGGACGGGGTTCTCGCCGACCCGTGACCACAGCCCGGGGTCCATCGAGGCGAACAGCGCGTGCGTCGAGCGGCTCCACGACCAGCGCCAGTTGGCGGCGAGCCGATCGAGGGCGGCGAGCGGGGGAGCGAGGACGGGGCGGACGGTGAACGTTCGGATGGCCTTCACGCCTCGAGTCTATGCAGGGCGGCCGCGCGGCCGGATCGACCGGGGGATGCGGGGGTAGGCTCGGGCCATGGCACTTGCGAGACTGCATGGCGGCCCGCTCGACGGGCAGATCCTTCCGCTCGAGGAGGGCGTCACCGACACGTACATCGCCCCCTATGGTGAGGGGCAGCTCATCTATCGCCGCGAGGGCGACGAGACGCACACGGGCGACGACGACGGTCCCACCGAGGTCCGTTTCGTGTACGTCGAGGCGACCGAGGACATCGACCCCGATCCCGATGGCCGGGACGACTGATCCCGACGAGCCGATCCGCTCGGTCGAGATCGAGCTGACGTTCGACGTCGACGACGCCGCGCCGCTGCCCGAGTGGGAGGGCGTGCCGGGAATCGCGCGTGTCGAGGAGGCACCGCGTCGTGACCTGGACGCCCGGTACTTCGACAGCACAGGGCTCGAACTCGCACGCGCGGGTGTCGCCGTGCGTCGGCGCACGGGCGGTCCGGATGCCGGGTGGCATCTGAAGGGCCCGCGGGAAGGGCTCGCACGGGTCGAGCTCGGCTGGCCGCTGGGCCCCGACGACGACGTCGTGCCGTCGGCTGTGCGCTCCGCCGTCGCGGCGGTGACGGAGGCGCCGCTGCAGCTCATCGCGCGGATCCTCAACACCCGGACGCCGTATCTCCTGCTCGACGAAGAGGGCGGCATCGTGGCCGAGTTCGTCGACGACCGCGTCGTGGCGACCGACGAACGCTCCGGCACGGTGCGCCGCTGGCGCGAATGGGAGGTCGAGCTCGGACCCGCCGCATCGACCGACGCCGACGCGCGGGCGGCGCTGTTCGCCGCCGCCGGATCGGCGATCAGCGCCGTCGGCGGTGTGCCCGCGGCATCCGCATCGAAACTCGCGAGGGCCCTCGGGGAGTGACACGGAGAAGGGCCCGGCAAAGCCGGGCCCTTCGACCCGGGTGAAGATCTCGATACGCCGGCTGCGCCGGCTACTCGATCTGACCCGACCCGCGTCAACGCTGCTGCGCAGCATTGATCCGGGTGAAGATCTCGATACGCCGGCTGCGCCGGCTACTCGATCTGACCCGACCCGCATCAACGCTGCTGCGCAGCATTGATCCGGGTGAAGATCTCGATACGCCGGCTGCGCCGGCTACTCGATCTGACCCGACCCGCATCAACGCTGCTGCGCAGCATTGATCCGGGTCGCGTCACATATTGATCATGTGACCGGCGAGGCCGTGGAAGGCCTCCTGAACGGCCTCGGACAGCGTCGGGTGCGTGTGCACGTTGCGTGCCGCCTCGAGCGCCGTCAGGTCCCACTTCTGTGCGAGCGTCAGCTCGGGAAGAAGCTCGGACACATCGGGGCCGATCATGTGGCCGCCGAGCAGCTCGAGGTGCTCGGCGTCGGCGATGAGCTTGACGAAGCCGACGGGCTCGCCGAGGCCGTTCGCCTTGCCGTTGGCCGAGAACGGGAACTTCGCGACCTTGATCTCGTGGCCGGCGGCACGGGCCTGCTCTTCGGTCAGTCCGAACGACGCGACCTGCGGTGAGCAGAACGTGGCGCGCGGCATCATCCGGTAGTCGCCGAGCGTCATCGTCTCGGCCTTGCCGATCGTCTCGGCCGCGACGACGGCCTGCGCCTCGGCGACGTGTGCGAGCTGCAGCTTGGCCGTGACGTCGCCGATCGCGTAGATGTGGGGGACCGAGGTGCGCATGTGATCGTCGATGTCGATCGCGCCGCGCTCGGTGAGCTTGACACCGGTGTTCTCGAGCCCGAAGCCCTCGACCCGGGCGGCGAAGCCGATCGACATGAGCACCTTGTCGGCCTCGATCGAGCCCTGCGCGCCGTCCTTGCCCGTGTAGGTGACGGTGACCTTGTCGCCCGCGTCGACGACGGTCTCGACCTTGGTCGAGGTGAGGATGTCGACGCCGAGCTTCTTGTACTGGCGCGCGATCTCCTTCGAGACGTCGGCGTCCTCATTGGGCAGCGCACGGTCGAGGAATTCGATGATCGTGACCTTGACGCCGTAGTTGGCGAGAACGAACGCGAACTCCATGCCGATCGCGCCGGCGCCGACGACGACGATCGACGACGGCAGGTCGCGCGTGAGGATCTGCTCCTCATAGGTCACGACGTTGTCGCTCAGGGTGACGCCGGGCAGCAGACGGACGGTCGATCCGGTCGCGATGATCGCGTTGTCGAACGTGATCTCCTCGGTCGCGCCGTCGGACGTCGTGACCGTGATCGCCTTCGGCCCGGTGAACGATCCGCGGCCTTCGTACTCGGTCACCTTGTTCTTCTTCATCAAGAAGTGGATGCCCTTGACGTGCGTGTCGGCGACCTTGCGGCTGCGATCCCACGCGGTGCCGAAGTCGAAGTGCACGTCGCCCGAGATGCCGAACAGCTCGGCCTTGTGGGTGAAGGTGTGCGCCAGGTCGGCATTGCGCAGGAGTGCCTTCGAGGGGATGCATCCCACGTTGAGGCAGACACCGCCCCAGTACTTCTCTTCGATGATCGCGACCGAGAGGCCGAGCTGAGCGCTGCGGACGGCCGCGACGTAGCCGCCGGGGCCCGCGCCGAGGATGACGACGTCGTAGTGAGGCATGTGTTCCAGCCTAACGCTCGGAGGTGTTCGCGGAGTCGGCCTGAGCGGCCTTCGCGCGACGGGCTCGCGAGGCGACGAGGTAGATGATCCCGGCGACCACCGCCAGGAGCACGACGATGCCCGCGATGATCCACGGGGTCATGTCGGCGGCATCCGAGGGGGCCTCGGTGACCGGCGTCTCCGTCTCGGCCGGCTCCGCGGTCTCGACCGGCGCGCTCGGCTCGGTCGTGGGGCTCGTCTCGGCCGTCTCGGTCGGCTCCGGTGCCGGTTCGGGCGCGGCCGCCGCCACGGTGAAGCCGTACTCGCCCGAGATGGGGTGGCCGTCGCTCGAGACGACCTTCCACAGCACGGTGACCGCGCCCTCGCCCTGCGCGACGAGCGGCACCGTGAGGGTGTTGTCGGCGGCGACCGGGTCTCCGGCGAGCTGTGTGCCCGCGGCATCCGTCACCTGGACCTCCGACGCCCCGGCGTCGGGTGAGATCACTCCGCTGAAGGTGAGCGTCAGCTGGGCGGGGGACTCGTCGACGGTCGCGCCGGCGGCGGGATCCGACCCGATGAGCCGGTCGTGCGCCGCCGCGGGAGAGGCGATGAGAGCGGATGCCGCGACCAGCAGCACCGCGAAGAGGGCGAGGAGACCGCGGGAGACGCGGTGGGAAACCTGTGTCATCACGGTTCGAGCCTAGCCAACCCCTTACTGTGCGGGCGCTGTCCGCTTAGCATGACGGCAAGGCGGGACCACGCCCGCCTCAGCCGTGACGAGGAGGCCCGTGATGGACGCCATGATGATGGATGCCATGTCGAAGGACATGATGAAGATGCCCGGCATGGACACGATGGACATGTCCCTCATGCAGGCGTGCATGGACGCGTGCGCCGCATGCGAGCAGGCGTGCACGGTGTGCGCGACCCAGCTGATGTCGTGCGCCACGACGAGCATGAACTGCGCCGACATGTGCAACACGATGATGCGCTCGATGCTGCGCATGCAGGGGATGAACGCCACGGCGATGATGGCGATGCTCGACGCGTGCATCGAGATGTGCCGCATGTGCATGGACGAGTGCGCGTCGCACGCGGATGCCAGCGAGGTCTGCCGGATGTGCGCGCAGGCCTGTCAGGCGTGCATGGACGCGTGCATGGCCATGAAGAACGCGATGGCCTGAATCAGCCTCGCAGCACGTTGAACTGACGGCGTCCGACCGCCAGGACGTCGTAGCGCGCGTGCACGGCGACCGGCGTTCCGACGGCGACGGCATCGGCCGCGCCGGAGCCGTTCCACAGCTCGATGGCCTCGCCGTCGAGCGTGCGCACGACGACGGTGCCCTCTGCGGCATCCGTCTGCTCGACGATCGCGTCGGACCACTCGGTGGGAGTCGCCGATGCGAGGCGCGCCTGGATCAGGTGCAGCGCGTGGCCTCGGGCGAACGAGGAGCAGACACCGTCGAACGCGCACATGCACGTCGCAGCCTCACGCGCCGGGGCGGGTGATGTGCGAAAGTGCGGACTCGACACGGTGGGCTCCTGTCAGTAGGTTCGATCAGCCACGTTAGGCCGCCCGAGCGCTCGAGACATCCCGCGCGAAACACTGCGAAACACTTCGGCGGATCGCCGTCGACGGATCGGCGGATCCGGCTGTTTCACGGAGGGACCGATCGGATAGGCTTTGCGCAGAAGGAGGAGCACCGTGGAGGACAACCGTCGACCCGAACCGGACGACATCCGCCGTGGCGCGGGTGCCGAGCGAGCGCACGATACGACGCAGACGTTCGGCCACGATTCCGACCTCTCGTTCGTGCCGTTCGGCAGTGACCTGTCCGGTCCTGAACTCGATGCGATCGACGCGCTCCCTTCGGGAGCCGCGCTCTTCCTCGTGCGCTCGGGTCCCACGGCGGGTGCACGCTACCTGCTCGACACGGATGTGACCACCGTCGGACGCCACCCCGAGGCCGACATCTTCTTCGACGACGTCACGGTGTCGCGTCGGCACGCCGAGATCACGCGCAGCGACACATCGTTCGAGCTCGTCGATCAGCGCTCCCTCAACGGCACCTATGTCAACGGGGAGCGGGCCGACCGCGCGACGCTGCGCAACGGCGCCGAAGTGCGCATCGGCAAGTTCCGTCTGAACTTCTTCGTCTCACCCGCCGACCTGGTTCAGGCGGCGGACGACTGATGGCGGCTCCCGCCCCCCGCGAACGGTCTACGTCCGCGGGTCTGCTCAGCATCGGTCAGGTGCTTGCGCGACTCGCCCCCGAATTCCCCGGACTGTCGGCGAGCAAGCTGCGCTTCCTCGAAGTGCAGGGCATCATCACGCCCACGCGGACCGAGTCGGGCTACCGCAAATTCTCTCCCGCCGACGTCGAGCGGCTGCGCCTGGCGCTGACTCTGCAGCGCGACCACTTCATGCCGCACAGCGTCATCCGCGAGTATCTCGCCGACCTCGACGCGGGCCGTGAGCCCGTGCAGCCGGCGTCGGTCCCGTCGATCGTCCCGGCTCCGCGACGATTCCGCCGCGAAGAGCTCCTCGCGACGGCCGGAGCCGCCCCCCAGCTGCTCAACGACGCGATCAGCACGGGGATCATCGCAGGTTCCGAGAGCTACACCGATCAGACCGTCGCGCTGCTGCGCGCACTCGTCGCGCTGGATCGTCACGGCATCGAGCCCCGTCACGTTCGGGCCCTGCGCCAGAGCTCGGAGCGCGATGTCGCCCTCGTCGAGTCGGCGCTCGCACCGCTGCTGCGACGGACGGATGCCGGTTCGCGCGGCCGTGCCGCAGAGGTCGCTCCGGAGCTGGCCAAGCGACTCGAAGACGTGCGCGCCATCTTCGTCCGCACGGCGCTGGACCGGCTGCTCGGTTGAGCCGCGGCGCGACACGCCAGAGCGGATGTCATTGCTCGGGGCGTCGCGCTGATCTAGCGTGGAGGAGTCCGATGGGGAGGATCAGCGTATGACCGCTCGAGAAACGGCAGGCGAGCCGACATTCGTCGCCGACCTCCTCTTCACCGATGGCCTTCCGCAGATGGACGACGAGGCCGGCTACAAGGGAGCCGTCGCGGCACGCGCAGCGGGAATCACCTACCGCCAGCTCGATTACTGGGCGCGCACCGAGCTCGTCGAGCCGACCGTGCGCGGGGCATCCGGCTCCGGCTCGCAGCGTCTGTACGGGTTCCGCGACATCCTCGTGCTGAAGCTCGTCAAGCGACTTCTCGACACCGGCATCTCGCTTCAGCAGATCCGCACGGCCGTGGATCAGCTGCGTGCCGCCGGCATCCGCGACCTCGCCGGTACGACCCTCATGAGCGACGGTGCGTCGGTGTACCTGTGCACGTCCAATGACGAGGTCATCGACCTCGTCAGCCGCGGACAGGGCGTCTTCGGCATCGCTGTGGGCAAGGTGCTGCGCGAAGTCGAATCGACGCTCGTCGAGTTCGACCCGCAGGTGCCCGACATCCAAGACGAGCTCGCCGCGCGTCGCGCCGCCCGCACGGCCTGACCTCGTCGAAGGCTCGTCCCTGAGCCCCTCGAAGGATCGCCCCGGCTGCCCCGGTCCCTGAGCTTGTCGAAGGGTCGTCGCCAGCCGCCCGGCGCTGAGCCTGCCGAAGGGTTGTCGCCAGCCGCCCGGCGCTGACCCTGCCAAAGGGCGGTCCCTGAGCTCGCCGAAGGGTCGCCCCCGGTCCCTGAGCTTGTCGGAGGGGCGTCGCTGGCCGCCCCGGTCCCTGAGCTTGTCGGAGGGTCGTCGCTGGCCGCCCCGGTCCCTGAGCTTGTCGGAGGGCGTCGCTGGCCGCCCCGGTCCCTGAGCTTGTCGAAGGGTCGTCGCCAGCGGCCCGGCGCTGAGCCTGTCGAAGGGTGGTCCCTGCGCCTGTCGAAGGGCGGTCCCTGAGCCTGTCGAAGGGTCGTGAGGCGTCGCCTCCGCTCGGTTTGCCCTTCTCACCGGCCCGCGCCCCGCGCTCCTGCCAGACCCGATGCGGGTCTCGCGGAGGAGACGCCACACTCCGCCACACTCGGCTCCTGAACTTCTCGAACGCGGAGGAGCTCGCCAGGGCGCAGCCACCCATTGCAACCGCCGGCTCCGATGGGGACTGTCCGAATAACGGTGGATCTGGTCTGGCCTGACCGAAAGGAAGGGCGATGACCGATGTCATCGAGATGATCGATCCTGTGACGGGAGAGATCATCGATCAGCAGCAGATCGCGGAGCAGTTGCTCGCGCAGGCGAAGGAGCAGGGCGTCAGCCTGGTCGGCCCGGGCGGGTTGCTCGGGAGTCTGACGAAGACGGTGTTGGAGGCCGCGCTTGAGGCGGAGATGACCGAGCACCTCGGGTATGACAAGCACCAGCCCAGCACGGGTGAGAATGCCCGGAACGGGACGCGGTCCAAGACGGTGCTCACCGAGGTCGGCGCGGTGCAGATCGAGGTGCCGCGGGATCGGGACGGGTCGTTCCAGCCGAAGATCGTCCGCAAGCGGCAACGCAGGTTGGGCGGGATCGACGAGATCGTCCTGTCGCTGACAGCGCGCGGGCTGACGACTGGTGAGGTCGCGGCGCACTTCGACGACGTCTATGGTGCGTCGGTGTCGAAGGATACGATCTCGAAGATCACTGACAAGGTGATCGAGGAGATGACGGAGTGGTCCAACCGTCCGTTGGATCGCGTCTACCTGGTGGTGTTCATCGACGCGATCGTGGTGAAGGTCCGTGACGGGCAGGTCCGCAAGAAGCCGTTCTATGTCGCTGTCGGCGTCACCACTGCCGGGGAACGCGACATCCTCGGCATCTGGGCCGGCGACGGCGGCGAGGGCGCGAAGTTCTGGCTCGGCGTGCTCACCGAGATCAAAAACCGGGGCGTCGAAGACGTCTGCATCGTCGTCTGCGACGGGCTCAAGGGGCTGCCGGAATCGATCACCACGGCATGGCCGCTCGCGACCGTGCAGACGTGCATCATCCACCTGATCCGGAACACGTTCAAGTACGCGTCCCGCGCGCACTGGGACGAGCTCGCCCGCGACCTCAGGCCCGTGTACACGGCGCCGTCCGAGCCCGCGTCGAGGGCGAGGTTCGAGGA
This sequence comes from Microbacterium sp. NPDC055357, assembly GCF_053644835.1. Lineage (NCBI taxonomy): Bacteria > Bacillati > Actinomycetota > Actinomycetes > Micrococcales > Microbacteriaceae > Microbacterium > Microbacterium sp. NPDC055357. Next base: position 25,951 of record NZ_JBSHLZ010000004.1, read on the forward strand.
GTTCGCGGAGAAATGGTGCACGAAGTACCCCGCGATCCGGCAGCTCTGGGAGAACGCGTGGCCGGAGTTCATCCCGTTCCTGGACTACGACGTCGAGATCAGACGCATCATCTGTTCAACGAACGCGATCGAGTCCCTCAACGCCCGCTACCGGAGGGCGGTGAGAGCCCGCGGGCACTTCCCGAACGACGCCGCCGCGCTGAAGTGCCTCTACCTCGTGACCCGGTCGCTTGACCCGACAGGGCGCGGCCGGGCACGCTGGGTGACGAGGTGGAAGCCGGCGCTGAACGCGTTCGCGATCACGTTCGAAGGCCGAATCAACTAACCATGCGCCAGATCAGATCCACCGTTTATCTGACAGGCCCCCTGTCGAAGGGTCGGCCCTGGAGCGTAACGGAAGGCGGTCCCTGAGCGTGTCGAAGGGTCGGTCCCTGAGCTTGCCGAACGGCCGGCCGTTGAGCGTAACGGAAGGCGGTCCCCGAGCCTGTCGAAGGGCCGGTCCCTGAGCCTGTCGAAGGGTCGGTCCCTGAGCCTGTCGAAGGGTCGGTCCCTGAGCTTGCCGAACGGCAGGCCCTGGAGCGTAACGGAAGGCGGTCCCTGAACTTGTCGAGGGCGGTCCCTGAGCCTGCCGAACGGCCGGCCCTGGAGCGTGCCGGAAAGCGGTCCCTGAATCTGCCGAAGCGTCGGTTCCCGAGCCTGCCGAAGGCGGGCCCTGGAGTGTGCCGGAACGCGGTCCCTGAGCTTGTCGAAGGGTCGTCAGCGCGTCACGCGGTCGGCGTGGGGATACGCCCCGTCCGCATGATGCGGTCGAGCAGCGCATCGAAGTCGGCCGCGAGCTCCTGAGCGGAGTCCCCGGGCCAGATGTGCAACGGCTTGGCCGCACCCTGCGCCTGCTGCAGCGACGTGCGCTCGGGCAATTGCGGCGAAAGCACGAGCGGACCGAACATGTCGCGCAGCTCTTTGATGCGGAACTGGTGCTCGATCGACTGCGGGCGCACGCGGTTCACGACGATGCCGAGCGGCTGCAGACGGGGGGAGAGCCCCCGCCGGATCTCTTCGATCGCGCGCAGGGCGCGATCGGCTGCCGCGACCGAGAAGAGGCCGGGCTCGGTCACGACGATGACGCGGTCGCTGGCGGCCCAGGCCGTGCGCGTGAGCGCGTTGAGCGAGGGGGCGCAGTCGATGAGCACGAGATCGTAGTCGGGCTCGATCGTGGCGAGCGCCTCCTCGAGCTTCCACACGTCGCGGACGCTCGGATGCGGGCCGTCGAAGTTGATCGCGGACGGGCTGCCGATCATCACGTCGATCGTGCCGGGGTGCACCTTCGCCCAGCCGCTCGACGTGATCGCCTGACGAACGACCTTCTCCTTGGGATTGGCCAGCACATCGGCGACATTGAGTCGCCCGGCGACCTGGATGTCCATACCCGTCGAGACGTCGGATTGCGGGTCGAGATCGACCACGAGAGTGCGCACTCCCCGTGCGAAGGCCGCCGAGGCGAGCCCGAGTGTAACGGTCGTCTTGCCGACGCCGCCCTTGAGGGAGCTCACCGAGAGTACGTGCACAAGCGACTACGTTACCGTCCCCTAGGCTGAGAGCACACTTGGCCCATCGTCGTGGCCGCTCTGCGAGGTGCACATGTTCCGAAAGATTCTGGTCGCCAACCGCGGTGAAATCGCCATCAGGGCGTTCCGCGCGGCATACGAGCTGGGGGCGCGCACGGTCGCGGTTTTCCCCTACGAAGACCGCGGATCACTCCACCGCCAGAAGGCGGACGAGTCCTACGTCATCGGCGAACAGGGTCACCCCGTCCGGGCATATCTCGACGTCGACGAGATCATCCGCGTCGCTCTCGAATCCGGTGCGGACGCGATCTACCCGGGCTACGGGTTCCTCTCCGAGAACCCCGAACTCGCCGCCCGCGCGGCCGAGAACGGCATCACGTTCATCGGGCCCCCGTCGAAGGCGCTCGAGATGGCCGGCAACAAGGTCACCGCCAAGGAGCACGCGATCGCCGCGGGCGTACCGGTGCTGAAGTCCACCCCCGCGTCAGACGATGTCGACGCACTCGTCGCCCAGGCAGACGACATCGGCTTCCCCATCTTCGTCAAGGCGGTCGCCGGCGGCGGCGGCCGCGGCATGCGTCGCGTCGAGACAGCGGGCGACCTGCCCCCGGCCATCGCCGAGGCGATGCGCGAAGCCGGCGCCGCGTTCGGTGACGCCCGGGTTTTCCTCGAGCAGGCCGTCGTACGCCCGCGCCACATCGAGGTGCAGATCCTCGCGGATGCCACGGGTCACACGGTGCACCTGTTCGAGCGGGACTGCTCGGTGCAGCGTCGTCACCAGAAGGTGATCGAAATCGCGCCCGCCCCGAACCTCGATGACGAGCTGCGCACGCGGATCCACCGGGATGCCGTCGCCTTTGCCGAATCCATCGGCTACAGCAACGCCGGCACGGTGGAATTCCTCGTCGATACGGCCGGCGAACGCGCCGGCCAGCATGTCTTCATCGAGATGAACCCCCGCATCCAGGTCGAGCACACCGTGACGGAAGAGGTCACGGATGTCGACCTCGTGCAGTCGCAGATCCGGATCGCCGCGGGGGAGACCCTCGAAGATCTCGGTCTGCAGCAGAGCAACATCGTGCTGCGCGGTGCGGCGCTGCAGTGCCGCATCACGACGGAGGATCCGTCGCAGGGATTCCGCCCCGACACGGGGCGCATCACCACCTATCGGTCGCCCGGTGGCGCCGGCATCCGTCTCGACGGCGGTACCACGGCCGCGGGATCCCAAATCAGCCCGCACTTCGATTCGATGCTCGCCAAGCTGACGTGCCGCGGACGCGACTTCCCCGCCGCCGTCGCCCGCGCGCGACGCGCGCTGGCGGAGTTCCGCATCCGCGGTGTCGCGACGAACATCCCGTTCCTGCGCGCAGTGCTCGATGACGACGCCTTCGTCGCGGGCGACCTCAGCACGGCGTTCATCGAAGAGCGTCCGGGGCTGCTCACGAGCCACCCGTCGCGCGACCGCGCGACGAAACTGATCAATTGGCTCGCCGATGTCACGGTCAACCGGCCGTACGGTGAGAAGCCGGTCTCCGTGTCGCCCGGCAGCAAGCTTCCCGACATCGACCTCACCGCCCCGGCACCGGCCGGAACGCTCGAGCGCCTACGCGACCTGGGCCCCGCGGGCTTCGCCCGTGCGCTGCGCGAACAGACACCGCTCGCGGTCACCGAGACCACGTACCGCGACGCCCACCAGTCCCTCCTCGCCACGCGCGTGCGAACGCGCGACCTGGTGCGCATCGGCCCGCACGTCGCCCGCATGACACCCGAGCTGCTGTCGGTCGAGGCGTGGGGCGGCGCGACCTACGATGTCGCGCTCCGGTTCCTCGCCGAGGACCCGTGGGAACGGCTCGCGGCTGTGCGCGAGGCGATCCCCAACATCCCGATCCAGATGCTGCTGCGCGGACGCAACACGGTCGGATACACGCCGCGACCGGTCGAGGTCACCGACGCGTTCGTGCGCGAGGCCGCCGCGACCGGTGTCGACGTCTTCCGCATCTTCGACGCACTCAACGACGTCGACCAGATGCGCCCCGCGATCGCGGCCGTTCTCGAGACGGGCACGGCGGTCGCCGAAGTCGCGGTCTGCTACACGGCCGACCTTCTCGACCCCGCTGAGCGCCTGTATACGCTCGACTACTACCTGCGTCTGGCCGAGCAGATCGTCGAATCCGGCGCGCACGTGCTGGCGATCAAGGACATGGCGGGCCTTTTGCGTCCCGCCGCGGCGGCCAAGCTCGTCACAGCGCTGCGCGATCGGTTCGACCTGCCGGTGCACCTGCACACGCACGACACGGCGGGCGGCCAGCTTGCGACGCTCCTCGCCGCCAGCGCGGCCGGGGTCGACGCCGTCGACGCCGCTGCCGCGCCGCTGTCCGGCACGACGAGCCAGCCGTCACTGTCGTCGCTCGTCGCCGCCCTGGCGCACACCGACCGGGACACCGGAATCGATCTTCAGGCCGTGAGCGATCTCGAGCCCTACTGGGAGGGCGTGCGCCAGCTGTACCGCCCGTTCGAGTCCGGTCTGCCGTCGCCGACGGGTCGGGTGTACCACCACGAGATCCCGGGAGGCCAGCTGTCGAACCTGCGCCAGCAGGCGATCGCGCTGGGTCTGGCCGACGATTTCGAGCTCATCGAGGACATGTACGCGGCGGCGGACCGGATTCTCGGCCGCATCCCCAAGGTAACCCCGTCGTCGAAGGTCGTGGGCGACCTCGCTCTCGCTCTCGTGGCGGCCAAGGCCGATCCGGCCGATTTCGCCGAGAACCCGCAGAGCTACGACATCCCCGACTCGGTCGTCGGGTTCATGGCGGGCGAACTCGGCGATCTGCCCGGCGGCTGGCCCGAGCCCTTCCGCACCAAGGTCCTCGAAGGTCGCGAGGTGTCGATCAGCGTGCCTCCCCTCACGGACGAAGAGCGCGAGGGACTCGCGGGCGACGCCCCGACGCGTCAGCGCACGCTCAACCGACTGCTCTTCCCCGCCCCGGCCAAGGAGTTCGAGAAGAACCGCCAGGCGTACGGCGACCTGTCGGCGCTCGGGACTCCCGACTACCTCTACGGACTCAAGCCGGGCGAAGAGCACGTCGCCGAGATCGATCCCGGCGTGCAGCTGTATGTGGGTCTCGAGGCAATCGGCGAGGCCGACGCCAAGGGCATCCGGACCGTCATGACGACCCTCAACGGTCAGCTCCGCCCCGTATATGTCCGTGATCGCAGCATCGCGGTCGAGACGCGCCAGGCCGAGAAGGCGGACACGAGCAAGCCGGGTCAGGTGGCCGCGCCGTTCGCCGGCGTCGTGACGGTCAAGGCGACCGTCGGCGACACCGTCAAGGCCGGTCAGTCGCTCGCCTCGATCGAGGCGATGAAGATGGAAGCGGCGATCACGGCTCCCGTCGACGGCGTCATCGAGCGACTCGCGATCGGCGCGACGCAGCAGGTCGAGGCGGGCGACCTTTTGGTCGTCATCCGCCCCGCGCAGTAACCTGGAGGGCCGTACACGCTCGACACCCGCCTTTGGAGAGACCCGCAGTGACGTCTGATCGCCCCGACCAACCTGACGAAGATGCCCTGAACGGCGTCCTCTCCGACGCGGGCAGCCTCGACACCGCCGGGATCGGGATCCTCAACGGCGCCACGGCGCAGGTGAACCTGTCGTTCGCCGTGGCGGCCGAAGACGACGACGAAGACGACGTCATCGGCGACGAGGTGCCCATCGAACTCGGGTACGCGGCACTGGTCGACGCGCGCACCGACGACGAGGTTCCGCTCGAGACCGCCGAAGCCGAGATCGTCGCCGACTCGGCTTCGCCCGCCGCGGCGTCGCCGTCCGAAGACATCACCGACGCCGAAGAGGTGGAGGATGCCATGACAGCTCACTCCGATGAGACGCCCGCCGAGGCCGCGCAACCCGTGACGTCGTCGATCCCGACGACGCGCTGGGAGGCGCAGCATCCCGATTCACCGCGTCCTGCGCGCGGTCACGCCCTCGAGCGTGTGCCGTCGCGCGCTGATGTCGCGTTGACCTCGAAGCGGATCGGCGAGTTCGAAGCCGATCGTGAGAGCGCCGATCTGCTGACGGCGGATCGTCTGCTCGACCCGCACCACGTCGTGCGCCCCGAGCCCGAAGGCGCGTGGCAGCACCTCGTCTATTCGCTGTCGGGCAGGCGCATCAACCTCGGTGACGGCAAGCGCGCACGGGCGCGCAAGGAGCTCGACCGTCGCATCTCGGCGCCGCTGAACGGCGGTGCCCGCTTCGTGCCGGTGATGTCGCGCAAGGGCGGCGTCGGCAAGACGACGATCACGACACTGCTGGGCATGGCGCTCGCCGACGCTCGCGATGACCGCGTCATCGCCGTCGACGCGAACCCCGACCGGGGAACGCTCGCCGAGCGCATCGGTCGCACGAGCGGCAAGACCGTGCGCGATCTCGTGCGCACGCATGCCGAGGTCGTCGGCTACAACGACCTCTCCGGCATCGTCGCGCGCGATGAGACTCGCCTGGACGTCCTCGCGTCGGACAGCGACCCGCGCGTGTCCGTAGCGTTCAGCGATGACGACTACAACGACGTCGCCTCGATCGCCGCGCACTACTACTCGATCGTGCTCACCGACACCGGAACCGGCGTCGTCCACTCGGTCATGGAGGCGACACTCGGGCTCGCCGATCAGCTCGTCATCGTCACCGGGCTGAGCGTCGACGAGGCGCGACTGGCGTCCGAGACGCTCACCTGGCTCGAGACGAACGGCTACGCCGAGCAGGTGCGCGGCGCGGTCGTCGTGCTCAACAACGCCCGCCCCGGTGCTCCACTCGTGCGGCCCGACGAGCTCGAGGCGCACTTCCGCTCGCGCGTGCGCGCCGTCGTGCGGATGCCGTACGACGCGCACGTCGCCGCCGGCAGCGCCATCGCGTTCCGAGATCTGCAGCCTGCGACCCGTCTCGCCGCCCGTGAGCTCGCCGCGAAGGTGGTCGAGGGACTCCGCTCGCTCGCGGCGGCCGCCTGACATGGCGGTCCGTCCGATCCGCGTCTTCGGCGACCCCGTTCTGCGGGCGCCGGGTGCGCCCGTCGACGTCGTCGATGACGGCATCCGCTCGCTCGTGCAGGACCTGCTCGACACCGTCGCACTGCCCGGTCGCGCCGGGGTCGCCGCCTGCCAGATCGGCGTGGGAGTCCGCGCGTTCAGCTACAACATCGACGGCGACATCGGCTACGTGCTCAACCCCGTGCTCGTCGAGGTCGACGGTGAACCCGAGCTGGTCGCCGAGGGCTGCCTGTCCGTGCCGGGTCTGTGGCACGAGGCCCTGCGCCACCCGCGGGCCAAGGTCGTCGGCACCGACCTCGAGGGCAACGACGTCGTGATCGAGGGGGAGGGGCTGCTCGCCCAGGCCCTTCAGCACGAGACCGACCACCTCGACGGCATGCTCTTCCTCGATCGTCTTCCGGCCGAGACCCGCCGTGTCGCGATGCGCCAGATCCGGGAGTCGGACTGGTTTTGATGCGAGCAGGATCGATGCGCGCGTAGCGCGCGTTGATGCGGCTCGGATCAATGTCGAGTAGCGCGCGAAGCGCGCGTATCGAGATCCCGGGGTATCGAGCTGCGACTGCTCCGGTCCGCATCTCGATACGCGCCTGCGGCGCTACTCGATGACCGGGGGGCGACGGGTGGGGGCGCTACTGGACCACCGGGTGGGCGGTGCGGCGCTACTCGATGACCGGGGAGCGCGCGCTGAGGACCGGGTGAGCCGCGGCGCACCCGGTCCTGCGCGTCAGCCCAGCGAAACGTTCGTCGTGTTGACGGGAACGTCGTAGATCTTGTCGATCTCGGCGGCGAAGTCGTCGAGGATGACGTTGCGCTTGATGCTCATCTTGGGAGTGAGGTGACCGCTCGCCTCGGTCCACTCCGTCGCGAGGATCGTGAACTTGCGGATCGATTCGGCACGCGACACCGACGCGTTGGCCTCGTCGATCGCACGCTGCACTTCGGCGCGGACGGCGGGATGCGCGGCGGCATCCGCGAGGGACATGTCACCCGGCAGGTTGTTGTTCGCAAGCCAGGTCGGCAGCATCTCGGAGTCGAGCGTGATGAGCGCCGCGATGAAGGGCTTCTGGTCGCCGAGAGCGACGACCTGCCCGACGATCGGGTTCGCCCGGATCGGGTCTTCCAGCGCAGCGGGGGCGACGTTCTTGCCACCGGCCGTGACGAGGATCTCCTTCTTGCGGCCCGTGATCGTGAGGAAGCCCTCGTCGTCGAACGAACCGATGTCGCCGGTCTTGAACCAGTCGCCGTCGAACGACTCGGCCGTCGCCTCGGGGTTGCGCCAGTACTCCTTGAAGACGTTGATGCCACGCACCTCGACTTCACCGTCTTCCCCGAGCCGGACGCCGATCCCGGGAAGCACGGGGCCGACGGTGCCGATCTTCGACTTGTTCGCGAGGTTGACCGTCGCGGGCGCCGTCGTCTCGGTCAGGCCGTAGCCCTCGAGGATCGTGACGCCGAGGCTGTGGAAGAAGTGACCCAGGCGCGGCCCGAGCGGGGCCGATCCCGAGACGGCGTATTCGACGCGCCCGCCCATCGCGGTGCGCAGCTTGCTGTAGACGAGCTTGTCGAACAGCGCGAACTTGATCTTGAGGCCGAGCGGCACCTTCTTGCCGTCCTGCAGGAGCGTGGAGTGCTCGACGGCGGCGTGGGCGGCGGCGCGGAAGATCTTGCCCTTGCCCCCCGCTTCGGCCTTCTGCTCGGCGGAGTTGTACACCTTCTCGAACACGCGCGGGACGGCGAGGAGGAAGGTCGGCTGGAAGGAGCCGAGCGCCGGCAGGAGCTGCTTCGTGTCGGGCTGGTGGCCGGTCTTCACACCGGCGTGGATGTCCAGGATCGAGATGAAGCGTGCGAACACGTGTGCCGTCGTGATGAACAGCAGCGTCGAGGCGCCCGGCGTCTCGACGACCTCGTGCAGCGCCTTGGCGGAGTTGCGCGAGAGCTCGACGAAGTTGCTGTGCGTCAGCACGCACCCCTTGGGGCGTCCAGTCGAGCCGGACGTGTAGATGAGCGTCGCGATGTCCGACCCGTTCGCGAGGTTGCGACGGCGTTCGATCTCGTCATCGGTGACGGATGCACCATCGGCGACGAGCTTGTCGAGGTCGCCCTTGTGCATGGCCCAGACCGATCGCACGAGCGGGACGTCGGCGCGCACCTCGTCGAGTCGTGCGCTGTGGTCCGGGGACTCCACGATGCAGGCGACGGCGCCCGAGTCCGAGAGGTTCCACGCGATCTGCGCGGGCGAACTCGTCTCGTAGATCGGCACCATGACGGCACCCGCGAAGAAGAGGGCCATGTCGACGAGGGTCCACTCGTACGTCGTGCGAGCGACGAATCCGATCTTGTCGCCGGGCTCGATGCCCCCCGCGACGAAGCCCTTCGCGAGTGCGATGACCTGGGCATGGAACTCGGCTGCCGTGATGTCACGCCAGCCCTCACCGTCGGGAACGGCGAACAGCGGCCGGTTCGGGGTGAGCTTGACGCGCTCGACGAGCAGGTCGCTGACGTTTGCCTGCGGGTCTGCGGGGACGATTGCGGGAACTTCGAATTGGACCACGGCAACTCCTTCGGTACCGGTGCGGAACGACATCGGCTTCGGGTGGGATCGAGTCTAGACTTCTTGTCGCCGTCGCACACGCACGGCGGGATGAGGGACACCACGTGCTCACAGTCGGGATCGACATCGGCGGGACGAAGATCGCCGGTGGCGTCGTCGACGACGAGGGGCGCATCATCGATTCCGTCCGCGTGGACACACCCGTCGACACCGATGCACTCGCCCGAGCCGTCATCGACATGGCGAATCATTTCATCGCGTCCCACGATGTGGCGGCCGTCGGCGTGGCGGCAGCGGGATTCATCGACCGCGAGCGGGCGACCGTCATCCACGCGCCGAACATCGCGTGGCGCGACGAACCGCTCAAGGCGACCTTGGAGAGCGGCATCCCCCGTCCCGTCACGATCGAGAACGATGCGAACGCGGCGGGGTGGGCGGAGTTCCGCTTCGGCGCGGGCCGCGGCGTCGACCACATGGTGATGCTGACGATGGGAACCGGCGTCGGCGGAGCCGTCGTGCTCGGCGACGAGCTCTTCCGCGGGGGCCACGGCATCGGGGGAGAGCTCGGCCACATCCGCTTCATGCGTGACGGCCGCCTGTGCGGCTGCGGTCAGCGGGGGTGCCTCGAGCAGTACGCGTCGGGCCGTGCGCTGCAGCGCGAGGCGAATGAGATCGCGGATGCCGGTGGCATCGGCGCCGCCCTCGCGGCGGTCCGCGACGAGCGCGGCGAGATCCCCGGACCGGCCGTCTCGCGTCTCGTGCTCGCGGGCGATCCGGGAGCACTCGAGGCGCTGCGACGTGTCGCGACGGCACTCGGTGAAGCGTGCGGCGGATTCCAGGCCGTACTCGATCCCGAGCTCTTCGTCATCGGCGGGGGAGTCGCCGAGCTCGGCGAGCACCTTCTCGAACTCGTCCGCCCCGCCTACGAGAGTTCCGTGCCCGCGGTCGGCGAGCGCCCCGTCGCGGATTTCGCGATCGCGCGGCTGGGAAACGATGCGGGAGTCATCGGTGTCGCCGACCTCGCCGCGCGTGCCCGGAAGGAGGGGTAGCCGGGTGTTCTACTGGCTCATGAAGTACGTCGCGATCGGGCCGATCGTCAAAGCGATCTTCCGCCCCTGGATCGTCGGGCGACGCAACGTCCCGTCGCAGGGCGCCGCGATCCTCGCCAGCAACCACCTGTCGTTCGTCGACTCCGTTTTCCTTCCCCTCATGATCGACCGGCCCGTGTCGTTCCTCGCCAAGAGCGACTACTTCACCGGCAAGGGCCTGAAGGGGTGGGCCACGCGCATGTTCTTCAAGGCGACCGGCCAGCTGCCGATCGACAGGTCGGGCGGCAAGGCCTCGGAGGCGTCCCTCAACACCGGTCTTCAGGTGCTCGGCCGCGGCGACCTGCTCGGCATCTACCCCGAGGGCACGCGCAGCCCCGACGGCAAGCTCTACCGCGGCCGCACGGGCATCGCCCGGATGGCGCTCGAGGCGCACGTGCCCGTCGTGCCCGTCGTCATGGTCGACACCGACACGATGATGCCGATCGGCACCCGCGTACCGCGCGTCGCGCGCGTGGGCATCGTCATCGGCGAGCCGCTGGACTTCTCGCGTTTCGCCGGGATGGAGAGCGACCGCTACATCCTGCGTTCGATCACGGACGAGATCATGGTGGCGCTGCAGCGCCTGGGGGAGCAGGAGTACGAAGACGTGTACGCCTCGACCGTCAAGGACCGGCTCAAGAGCCGTTCCTGACGGCTCGTCACCTGGCTCTCGCGTCGGTCGTCCGCGGATAGACTCGGGGGATGCTTCAGCACCTCGACGCGCTCGATCACTGGCGGACTCTGCCCATCAAGCAGCAGCCCACCTGGTATGACGCCGACGCTGTCGCGGCCGTGTCCGCCGAGCTCTCGACCTTGCCGCCGCTCGTGTTCGCCGGCGAGGTCGACAATCTGCGCGACCGGCTCGCCCGCGCAGCATCCGGAAAGGCGTTCCTGCTGCAGGGCGGGGACTGCGCCGAGACGTTCGCAGGAGCGACCGCCGACCAGATCCGCAACCGCATCAAGACGGTGCTGCAGATGGCCGTCGTGCTCACGTACGGCGCGTCGATGCCGGTCGTGAAGATGGGACGCATGGCGGGCCAGTTCGCCAAGCCCCGCTCGAGCGACACCGAGACGCGCGGCGACGTGACGCTTCCGGCGTACCGCGGCGACATCGTCAACGGCTTCGACTTCACCGAAGGGTCGCGCCGGGCCGACCCGGAGCGTCTGATGAAGGGCTACCACACGGCCGCTTCGACGCTGAACCTCATCCGCGCGTTCACGCAGGGTGGCTTCGCCGATCTGCGTGAAGTGCACTCGTGGAACAAGGGGTTCGCGAAGAACCCCGCAAACCAGCGCTACGAGCGCCTCGCGAACGAGATCGACCGCGCCATCAACTTCATGGAGGCCGCGGGAGCCGACTTCGACGAGCTGCGTCGCGTCGAGTTCTTCACGGGCCACGAGGGTCTGCTGATGGATTACGAACGACCCCTCACGCGCATCGACTCGCGCACGGACACGCCCTACAACACGTCGGCGCACTTCCTGTGGATCGGCGAGCGCACGCGCGACCTCGACGGTGCGCACGTCGACTACTTCTCGCGCATCCGCAATCCCATCGGCGTCAAGCTCGGGCCGACCACGACGCCCGAGACGGCGCTCGCCCTCATCGACAAGCTCGACCCCGAGCGCGAGCCGGGTCGTCTGACCTTCATCACGAGGATGGGCGCAGGAAAGATCCGCGACGCGCTGCCGCCGCTGCTCGAGGCCGTGAAGGACTCGGGAGCGACGCCGCTGTGGGTGACCGACCCGATGCACGGCAATGGCATCACGACGCCGACCGGCTACAAGACCCGCCGCTTCGACGATGTCGTCGACGAGGTGCGCGGGTTCTTCGAGGCCCACCGTGCCGTGGGAACCTTCCCCGGCGGCATCCACGTCGAGCTGACCGGCGACGACGTCACGGAGTGCCTCGGCGGCTCCGAGATGATCGACGAGGCGACGCTGGCGACGCGCTACGAGTCGCTCTGCGATCCGCGCCTCAACCACATGCAGTCCCTCGAGCTGGCCTTCCTCGTCGCCGAAGAGCTCGAGAAGCGCTGACCCCTGACCGCGAGACTGCAACGGCACGCCGAGACAGCGGGGTAACCCCGCAGTCTCGGCCTCCCGTTGCAGTCTCGCGGAAAAGTCAGCCGGTGACGGTGATCTGGATGGTGACGGCGGTGCCGCGCTCGCGCAGCTCACCCCCGGCGGGATCCTGGGACGTCACTTCGGTCAGGGCATCGGGCCAGACGTTCCACAGAGCCGAGTAGTTCACCTCGAAGCCCGCATCGCGCAGGGTCTGCGCCGCCGCGTCACGCGTTGCGCCGATGACGCCGGGCACTTCGAACAGCGGCGGTCCCGTCGAGACGACCAGCGAGATGCGGTCGCCCGGCTGCCACCATCCTTCGCCCTCGCGTTCGCTCGTGCGGATGACATCGCCGCGCGGAATCTCTTCGCTGGACTCTTCGGCGACGGCTTCGTCGACCGCGAGACCGGCATCGGTGAGGATGCTGCGTGCTCGCTCCGCCGACTCGCCGACGACGTTCGGCAGGGGTCCGAGCGAGACCCACAGCGTCGCGGCATCGCCCTCGTGCACGGTGCATCCGTCGCCGCACGGGATGCCGTCGCCGCCGCCGGCGGGCTGGACCATGACACCCACGACGGTGCCGGCCGCGGCGTCGGTGAAGAACTCGGTGTTCTCTTCGCCGGGCTCGATATACAGACTCGACAGCGTCTCGCGGGCATCGGCCTCGGTCGAGCCGATGAGAGCGGGGACCGTCGCCTGAGCGGGACCGAGCGAGATGTACACGGCGACCTCGGCATCACGGTCGACGCGCTGCCCGGCCTCGGGGTTGGTGCGGATGACCTGACCTGCGGGCACGTCGCGGCTCGCCTCGCCGCGTTCGACCGCGATCAGCCGATGCTCGGCGAGCTGTGCCTGCGCATCGGCGAAGGTCCCTGACACGGCCGGCACCGCGACCAGCGAGCCCGGACCCGAGCCGAACCACCAGCCCGTGCCGCCGGCGAGGGCGGCCAGCAGCACGACGAGAACCGCGATCCATACGCCGCGCGTCGTACGACGCCGCGCGGCGCGGCGCAACCGGCTGCCGTGGTCGGTGTCTTCCACCGACGCCGTCTGCATAGCACCCGTCGTCGGCAGCACCTGGGTCAGCTCGCCCGACGCGAGGCCCTCGTCGCGCACGATGCCGACGGCGGCGGTCGCCCGCGCGACCTGCGGCGAGATGCCGAGCTCGCGCTCGATCTCGCGCAGCCGATCGAGCATCTCGCTCGCGTCGACGGGACGATCGTCGGGCTCGCGCGCCGTCGCCCACAGCACGAGCTCGTCGAGCGGTTCGGGGACGCCGGGGTTCTTCACGCTCGGCCGGGGGACGGAGTCCGTCGCGTGCTGGTACGCGATCTGCATCGGCTGCTCGCCCTTGTACGGCTGCTCGCCCGTGAGCAGCTCGTAGAGCACGATGCCGAGGGCGTAGATGTCGCTGCGGGCGTCGGCCGTGCCGCGCGTGACGAGCTCCGGTGCCAGGTACGCGATCGTGCCGAGCAGCTGCGCGCCACTCGCGGTGTTCGCCGTCGTCGCGCGGGCCAGGCCGAAGTCGCCGATCTTGACCCGCCCGTCCTCGGCGAGCAGGACGTTCTCGGGCTTGACGTCGCGGTGCACGATGCCGGCGCGGTGGGCGGCAGCCAGGCCCGACAGCACGGCATCCATGATCGTGATCGCCTGGGGCACCGTGAGCCGCCGCTGCTCGCGGATGAGCTCGCGCAGCGTGATGCCGGGCAGGTATTCCATGACGAGATACGCCATGTCGCCGTCCTGGCCCTGATCGAAGACGTTCACGACGTGCGGGTCGGCGAGCCGCGCGGCGGCGCGAGCCTCTTGGATGAACCGGCTCTGGAACACGGTGTCGTCGCTGAGGTGCCCGTGCATGATCTTGAGGGCGATGCGCCGCTCGAGCCGCAGATCGGTCGCGACGTACACGGTCGCCATACCGCCGCGAGCGATGCGGGCACGCACCCGGTACCGGCCGTCGACGAGACGCCCGATCAACGGGTCCGTCTGCTGGCTCGTGCTCACGCGCAAAGTCTACGGAGCGCGGAGCGCGTCCCCGGGCAGCGGCGCACCTCTGACCCGGTGTCGCAGGTCACCCGAGGGCTGCCAGCCACGCGTACGCGGGCTGCTCCCAGAGCGCGTAACGATCCGGGAACGCCGAGATCTGCACCGCCTGGGCGGCATCGGCGAACGTCATGTCCTGCCATCCGGGGATGTCGAGGAGCCCCCGCGTCGCGGATCCGTTCGGGTCGTGCGCCCCACCGTAGAACACCCGCGCCGCACGATGCGGGTCGCGGATCTGCTCGGCCGTGCCCCATCCCATGCTCGGTCGCTGCTGGAACAGACCGAGCGAATCCCGGTCGCCCCAGTCGAGGTTGCGGATCCATGACTCGACCATCGCCGTGCCGAGCGCGATCGCGATGCCGCGATCGGGTACGCCCAGCTCACGCCCGACCTGGACGATGATGCGGGCGTTCGCCGTCTGCTCGGCGTCGAGTCCCGCCACGACCGCCGAGACGGATGCCGCCAGCACGGGCGCGCCGGGAAGTGCGAGCTGCTGACCCGGATAGATGATCGCGGACCGGTCGAGCCCGTTGGCATCGAGCATGCCCTGCACCGAGACGCCATGGTGCGCGGCGATGCTCGTGATGGTGTCGCCGCCGATCACCGTGTGGCTTCCCGCGGGAGCGGGAGCGGGAGCCGGTGCCGGGGTCGGGGCCGGCGCGGCCGGGGCCGGCGCTGCGCCCGGGAGACTGAGCTTCTGGCCGGGGTAGATGATCGACGACCAGTCGAGTCTGTTGGCGGTGAGCATGGCCTGCGTCGTGACCGCGTGCCGGGCGGCGATGCCGACGATCGTGTCGCCCGCCTGCACGACGTACGTGCCGTGGGGAGTGGTGGGCGCGGGGGCGGCCCCGCCGCTGAGGCGCAGCACCTGACCGGGCTGGATGACCGAGTTCCAGGTCAGTCCGTTCAACGCCAGCACGTCGTCGGTGCGCAGGCCGTGGCGCGAGGCGATGCCGCTCACGGTGTCGCCCGCCGTCACGGTGTGGGTCGGCGGTGCGACGGCAGCGGAGCGCGCGGCCGGCAGCGCGGACGCCGGGAGCGTGCGCGTCGACGGAGAAGAAGAGTGCTCGGACGAGCGTTCGACGGCGGCCGCCGGGGTCGAGGACAGGATCACGGCGAGGGATCCCGCCACGGCGACGGGCACGACGTGCGGTCGCGGATCACGGAGGGGTTTGACGGCGGTGTCCACAGGTTTCGGGTCCCTTCATCGACGCCAAAACGCTGTCACGGATGTAATCGGCTGTCAACTGGTGTCATCTCGAGGGGCTGATGTGCCTGCTGTGATTCAAGTGGTGTCGACCGTGATCGTGCAGAGGTGCGATCATGGGGGCGTGAACGCTGACACCGCGCCGCGCATCCCGACCGACTGGCTCTCACTGCCCGACCTCGTCGAGGTGATCGGCGAACCGCTCGGACGTGTGCGGCGCCTCCTCGAAGACTTCCACCTGATCGGGTCGCGTCGCGAGGGCGGCCTCAAGGTTCCGTCGGTGTTCCTCATCGACGGCCAGCCGGTGCCGTCGCTGCGCGGCACGGTCTTCGTGCTGCACGACGCCGGCTTCGACGACGACGAGATGATCGACTGGCTCCTGACCTACGAGGATTCCATTGGGCTCGCGCCCATCGAAGCGCTGCGCGCCGGCCGCAAGGGCGACGTCCGGCGTGTGGCCCTGACGCTGGCGTAGCGCGGATCAGGTCGTGCGCACGGCCGCCGCGTGGGCGAGGTCGCGCAGCGACGAGACCGCGGCGTTGTCGAGGCGCGCGCCGGAGAGGGCCCGTCGCGCCTGGCCGACGTAGTCCGCGATGAGCCCCTCGAGGCGGTCGAGTGCTCCCGTCTCGCGGATCGTGCGCTGCAGCGATGCGATCTGATCCGCGTCGAGCGTCGGGTCGCCGAGCAGTTCGTCCATGATGCGCCGAGCCGTCGGCGAAAGGGCTTCGCGGGCGAAAGCGATCAGGACGGTCCGCTTGCCCTCGCGCAGATCGTCGCCCGAGGGCTTGCCGGTCTCGGCTTCGTCTCCGAACACGCCGAGCACGTCGTCGCGCAGCTGGAACGCCATGCCGGCGGGATGACCGAAGGCGACGAGCGCCGCGAGCTGATCGGCGTCTGCGCCCGCGAGTGCCGCGCCGATCGCGAGCGGCTGCTGGATCGAGTAGCGGGCCGATTTGAAGGATGCCACGCGCAGAGCTCGCTCGGCGTGCTGATCGTCGGGCTCGACGACGAAGGCGGATTCTTCGGCGATGTCGAGGAACTGGCCGATCGTCACTTCGCGGCGCATCGTGGCGTACTCGCGGCGGGCGGCGCGTGCACGCTCCGGGACCGAGAGCTCATCGAGTCCTTCTTCGAACAGGTCGTCGCTCCACGCCACGAGCAGGTCGCCGAGCAGGATCGCCCCCGACCGCCCGAAGCTCGCGGCATCTCCCGCCCATGCCGCCGCGCGGTGCAGCTCCTCGAGCGCGCGGTGCGCCGCGGGGCGCCCACGCCGAGTGTCCGAGTTGTCGATGATGTCGTCGTGCACGAGTGCCGCAGCGTGGAACAGCTCGAGCGATGCGGCTGCCGAAGCGACGGCATCCGGGATCGGAGTCCCCGGCCTGCGGGCATCCTCCACAGCCCTCCACCCCGCGATGCAGAACCGGCCGCGCAGGCGCTTTCCACCGCTCGCAGCCGCGCGGGCCGCCTCGACGAAGAGGCCCGCCTCATCGCCGAGAGGGGCGGAAGCGGCGCGTTGTGCCGCCAAGAACGTGTCGAGTCGCTGGGAAACCGCCTCGATCGGCTCGGAGGTGTGTTGCACGGGCCTAGCCTAGTGATTGACGCGACGCGTAGAATCATCGAAGACCAGCAGCCAAGGGGGATGCATGCCACTCTCCGAACAGGAGCAGCGCCTGCTCGACGAGATGGAACGCCATCTCATGCACAACGACGCCGACGTCGTGAGCGCATCGAGCGATGGACGCACGCTCAGTTACCGCAACATCGTCTACGGGACGATCCTCGTCCTGCTGGGGCTCGGCGGCCTGCTCGTCGGCGTCGCCGTCCCCTCGCTCCTCGTCGTCGGCATCATCGGGTTCGTCGTGATGCTCGGCGGCGTGATCCTCGCCGTGACGCCGACTCGCGGACTCGGCAAGCCGACGCCCGAGCGGGCGTCCCGTCCGTCGCCGCAGGCAGCCGGCGGGTCGTTCATGGACCGCATGAGCGACCGCTGGGACAAGAGGCAGGGCGAGCACTGATCCGCTCCACCTGAGCGCGGGCTTCCGCGCCACCGACGAAAGCACCGACCTTCGGGTCGGTGCTTTTTTCGTGCGCTTTCGTGCGCGGAATGGGGCTCGGGGGAGTCCTCGACGTGAAAACGATGGTGAAGTGGAGTGAAGTGGAGTAAAGTGGTGGATACTCCAGCGGGGGCCGGACAGACAGGGGAGGAGTGGACCGATGCTTCTCGGCACGCACACTCCCAAGCTCGACGACAAAGGCCGCGTCATCCTTCCGGCGAAGTTCCGCGACGACCTCGGCTCGGGCGTCGTCGTGACCCGCGGGCAGGACCGCTGCCTCTACGTCTTCAGCACGCAGGAGTTCGAACGCGTCCACGAGCGCATCCGCGAAGCGCCGCTGGCCAACAAGCAGGCCCGTGACTTCCTGCGCATGTTCCTCTCCGGCGCGAGCGCCGAGAAGCCCGACAGTCAGAACCGCATCACGATCCCGCCGCCGCTGCGCGCCTACGCGGGCCTCGAGAAGGAACTCGTCGTCACCGGCGTCGGCGCGCACGCCGAGATCTGGAACGCCGACGCCTGGAACACCTACGCCGAAGCCAACGAAGAGAACTACGCCGAACTCGAGCAGGAGGTGATTCCGGGCCTGTTCTAGCCGGCCCCTGTGTCCTGACTCCCAGCCGCTCACACCCTGGCGCACTTCCCCGGTGCCAGGTCGGAGCGGATGGGGATCAGGACACAGGAACCGCAGGGCCCCGACAGCATGAGCCTCCGCGACATCCACACCCCGGTCCTCCTCGAGCGCTGCGTCGAGCTGCTCGCCCCCGCCCTCGACCGTGACGGCGCCGTCTTCGTCGACGCGACGCTGGGCATGGGCGGTCACTCGGGGGCGTTCCTCGAGCGCTTTCCGGGGCTGCGGCTCGTCGGCCTCGACCGCGACACCGACGCGCTGCGCATCGCGGGGGAGCGGCTCGCCCGCTTCGGCGATCGGGTGACGCTCGTGCACACCGTCTACGACGGGATAGCGGATGCTGTCGCCTCGGCCGGATACGCCGCGGCCGACGGCATCCTGTTCGACCTCGGCGTCTCGTCGCTCCAGCTCGACGTCGCCGACCGCGGCTTCGCGTACGCGCAGGACGCGCCCCTGGACATGCGGATGGACCAGACCGGCGGCACGACGGCGGCCGACGTCCTCGCGACCTACGGCGAGGGAGACCTGCGACGCATCTTCGAGCGCTACGGCGAGGAGAGGCTCGCGGGTCGGTACGCGCGCGCCATCATCGCGGCGCGCGCCGAGGCGCCGCTCGACCGGTCGGGGCGTCTCGTCCAGATCCTGCAGGACGCCACCCCCGCGGCACTCAAACAGGGCGGCCACCCCGCCAAGCGCGTCTTCCAGGCGCTGCGCATCGAGGTCAATCGCGAACTGTCCGTGCTCGAGCGCGCCATCCCGGCGGCGCTGGACACGCTGCCCGTCGGCGGGCGCATCGTCGTGATGGCCTACCAGTCCCTCGAGGACCGCCTCGTCAAGCGCGAGTTCGCCGACGCGTCGACGTCGAAAACGCCCCCGGGGCTTCCGGTCGAGCTGCCCGAGCACGCTGCGCGGTTCCGGCTGCTCGTGAAGGGAGCCGAACTGGCCTCCGACGAAGAACGTGCGCGCAACCCGCGTGCGACCCCCGTGCGCCTGCGCGCGGCCGAGCGAGTGAGGGAGGCCGCATGAGTCTCGACTCCACGGCGTGGTCCCTTCCGACCGTCGCGCCGACCCGGGATCCGCGGCGCGGCCTTCGCGTCGTCGAACAGGCGGCGCCCCGGCGCCGGCCCCGTCTGGTCTACGGCGTCGTGGCGGTGCTGGGCGCCTTCCTGATCGGCGCGGCGCAGATGGGCCTGTCGATCCTCACGACGCAGACCTCGTACGAGATCTCGACGCTCACGCGCGAGCAGCGCGACCTGACCTGGGAACGCCAGATCCTCGCCGACGATCTCGCCGGACTCAGCTCGCCGCAGTACCTCGCCGCGAACGCCGCTGCTCTCGGCATGGTCATCGACGAGTCGCCCAGCTATCTGCGACTGAGCGACGGCGCCGTTCTCGGCACGGGCCAGGCGGCGTCCTGGATCTCGTCGGTCGATGCGTTCAACCGCGGCTCCGTCGCGAACTCGCTCATCACCTCGACGCCGCTCATCACGGCACCCGATGCCACGATCGCCCAGGTCCCGGTCGAGACCCCCGCGGATCTCACGGGCGGAGTCTCCAACACACCGCCGCCGATCACCGACGGACTGCCCACCCCGAGCACACACTGAGCACATGACCACGAAGAGCACGCGCGGCACGCGCCGCCGCACCGTCGTGGCCCTCGCGGTCGTCCTCGCCGTCCTCGGCGGCTTCCTCGTGCGGCTCGTCGACATCCAGGTGGTCAGCGCCGACGAGCACATCGCGGACTCGATGGACAAGGCGTTCCGCGCATCGCAGGCGCTGTACGGCACCCGGGGCGCGATCGTCGACGAGACCGGGCAGCCGCTCGCCGGCAGCATCGTCGAATACGACTGTCAGCTCGATCCGCTGCTCATCACGCAGATCGACGCGAAGGTCGCCGAGGGCGAATCGACCGCGAAGCCCTGGTCGAAGGTGTCGCACGAGATCGCGCGCATCATCGACAAGGACCTCGACGAGGTGCAGAGCATCGTCGGCGACGCACTCGCCATCGACGAGAACTCGCGCTACGCGCAGCTGGCCAAGGGGCTGTCGACTCAGCAGTACCGGGCACTGGCCGAGACCGGTGTGCCGTATCTCGCGTGCGGGCCGCATCCTGCCCGCGCGTATCCCGACGGCGCTGTCGGCGGCAACCTGGTGGGCTTCATGACGTCGGACGGAGAGCCGATCGAGGGGCTCGAGCTCTCGCAGAACCAGTGCCTCGCGGCGACCGACGGGTCGCTGACGTATCAGCAGGGCAAGGACGGCGTGACGATCCCGGGCACGGCGCGCGAGGTCGCCGCCGTCGACGGCGGCACGCTGCAGCTCACGATCAACCGCGACCTCAACTGGTATCTGCAGCAGCTCATCGCCGAGCAGGTGCAGAACATGGAGGCCCAGAGCGGCGCGATCCTCGTCGTCGAGACGAAGACGGGAAAGATCCGCGCGGCGGCCGAATACCCTACGGTCGATCCCAACGAGCCGACGGCGGCCGAAGAAGGCGACCGTGCCAGCCGGATCTTCCGCGGCACGTTCGAGCCGGGCTCGACCTTCAAGGCACTCACGGCGGCGACGGTGGTGGATGCCGGCGGTCAGACCACGACCTCCACGGTCGTCGCATCCGGGCGCGAGACCTTCGCCAACGGCGCGCGCGTCAACGATGCGTTCAACCACCCCGCCTACACCTACACGCTCGCGGGCGTCCTGATGGATTCGTCGAACGCCGGGATCGCCCGCTTCAGCGAGACCGTCGACGCGCAGACGCGGCACGACTACTTCGAGAGGTTCGGGATCGGCCAGGGCACCGACGTCGGCTATCAGAAGGAAGAGCGCGGCACGCTGCATCCCGCGGAATCGTGGGACAACCAGACGGTCTACAACACGTCGTTCGGTCAGGGGCTCACGACGACGATGCCCGAGCTCGCCGGCGCGTACGCCGCGATCGCGAACGACGGTCTGCGCATGCCCCTCTCGCTCATCGAATCGTGCACGACGACGGACGGCACCGTCATCGAGCCCGATGCGCCCGAGCCCACGCGCGTCGTGAGTGCCGAGGCGGCGTCGGCGACGCGCGACATGCTCGAGAACGTCATCGCGCAGAGCAGCATGTCCAGGCAGCTGAGCGTGCCCGGCTACCGCGTCGGCGGCAAGACCGGCACCGGCGAGAAGCACGACAGCGAGACGGGCGGCTACAAGGCCGGGGCCTACTACACGACCCTCATCGGCATGGCGCCCATCGAGGACCCCGAGTACGTCGTCGTCGTCACGATGGACGAGCCGACGAAGGTAAAGTCGTCTGCGGCCAACGCGACGGCGTTCCAGAAGGCCATGACGCAGGTGCTCAAGACCTACCGCGTCATGCCGTCCACGACGACGCCGACGCTGCTGCCGAAGTTCGGCTGAGCAGTGCTGATCCGGCCGGAGACTCGATGATCGCCCTGACCCTCGCCCGTGTGGTGGATGCCGTCCGCGGCGACCTCCGCCTCGCGGCATCCGACACCGTCGACACGATCGTGTCGGGCGCCGTGGACACCGACTCGCGCCTCATCGCGCCCGGCGGCATCTTCGTCGCCAAGCCCGGCGAATCCACCGACGGGCACCGGTTCGTCGATGCCGCCGTCGAGCGCGGCGCCGTGCTCGCGATCGTCGAGCGTCCCGTCGCGGCGGCCGTGACCCAGATCGTCGTGCCCGACGCCGTCGCCGCACTCGCCGACCTCGCGCGGGTCGTCGTGGCCGACGTGCGCTCGCGCGGCGACCTGCGGGTCATCGGGATCACGGGCTCGAACGGCAAGACCACGACAAAGAACATGCTCGCGCGCATCCTCGAGCCGGCGGGCGAGACGGTCTCGCCCAAAGCCTCCTTCAACAACGAGGTCGGCGCGCCCCTGACGATGCTGCGGGTCACCGAATCGACGCGATACCTCGTCTGCGAGTTCGGCGCGAGCGGACCGGGCGAGATCGCGCGGCTCGCGGGCCTGGTCGAACCGGACGTCGGCGTCGTGCTCATGGTCGGGATGGCCCACGCGGGCGGCTTCGGCGGCATCGAGGCGACGTTCCTCGCGAAGTCCGAGCTCGTGCGCGCCGTGCGCCCGGGCGGTCTGGCCGTGCTCAACGGCGACGACCCGCGCGTCGCAGCGATGGCGCCCCTCGCCCACGAGCACGACATCGCCGTGCGCTGGTTCGGGCGCGGACCCGACGCGGACGTGCGCGCGGCAGACCTCGACGTGACGGCGTCCGGCACGTCCTGCACGGTGACCGTCGGCGCCGAATCGGCGGCGCTGCGCCTGCGCGTTCTCGGCGAGCACCACATCATGAACGCCCTCGCGGCGATCGCTGCGGCGACAGCCCTCGGTGTGCCGCTCGTGGACTGCATCGAGCGGCTCGAAGCGGTCGAGATCGCCGAGCGCTGGCGCATGCAGCCGCTCGGCTCGGATCGCGTCCGCATCATCAACGACGCCTACAACGCCAGTCCCGACTCGATGTCGGCCGCCCTGCGCACCCTCGCGCAGATCACGGGACCGGACCAGCGAATGGTCGCTGTCCTCGGCGCCATGAGCGAGCTCGGCGAGCATGCCGGCGACGAGCACGACCGCATCGGAGAGCTCGCCGTGCGGCTGCGCATCCCGCGCATCGTCGTCGTCGGCACCGAGGCGCGGCGACTCTTCCTCGCCGCCGTCGGCGAGGGCTCCTGGAGCGACGAGGCCGTCTTCTTCGCGACGGCCGACGAGGCGTACGACTACCTCGTGGGCGAGCTGCGCGACGGCGATCGGGTGCTGGTGAAATCCTCGAACGCGGCGGGTCTGCGGTTCCTGGGGGATCGTCTGGGAGAATCGTTCGCGTGAGATCACTCCTGACTGCCGCAGCGATCTCGCTGGCCTTCACACTGTTCCTCACACCCGTCTTCCTGCGGCTGTTCCGCAAGTGGGGCTGGGGACAGGTCATCCGCACGCCCGACAACGTGCACAACCCGAGCCACGGCGAGAAGCGCGGCACCGCGACGATGGGCGGCACGATCTTCATCGTCGGCGCGATCGTCGGCTATCTCGTCGGAACCTATACGGGCAACAACCCGCCCACGATCTCAGGCTGGCTCGTCGTGTGGATGATGGTCGGGTTCGGCGCCGTCGGCTTCATCGACGACTACATGAAGGTGCGGCGTCAGCGCAGTCTCGGACTGACCGGGTGGCGCAAGATCCTCGGGCAGGTCATCGTCGCGGTGCCGTTCGGCGTCGCGTCGCTGATGTTCCCGGATGCCACGGGCCAGACGCCCGCCTCCCCGTACGTCTCGATCTTCCGCGACGTGCCCTGGCTCGGCTTCATGACGCTCGGGCTCATCGTGGGCTGGATCGTCTACCTGCTGTGGATCACGTTCATCGGCGTGGCCTTCTCGAACAGCGTCAACGTGTCCGACGGCCTCGACGGCCTCGCCGCGGGCGCGGGCATCTTCGTCGTCGGCGCCTACAGCCTCATCGCCTTCTGGCAGTTCAACCAGGCCTGCGGCGGCGGCGCGCTCTCGCCCGATCTCGGGGCCGCGTGCTACCAGGTGCGCAACCCCTTCGACCTCGCCATCATCTCGGCCGCGTTCGTCGGCGCCCTCGTCGGCTTCCTGTGGTGGAACGCCCCCAAGGCCAAGGTCTTCATGGGTGACGTCGGATCGATGGCGATCGGTGGCGTGATCGCCGCGATGGCGATCCTCACGCGCACCGAACTGCTCGCCGTGCTCGTCGCGGGCGTGTTCATCATCGGCCCGGGATCGGTCATCCTGCAGCGGCTGTACTTCAAGGTGACGCGCGGCAAACGCCTCTTCCTGATGAGCCCGTTCCACCATCACCTCGAGATGCGCGGGTGGTCCGAGATCACGATCGTCGTGCGCATGTGGATCATCGCGGGGATGCTGGCGGTCTCGGGCATCGGCTTCTTCTACGTCGAATGGCTCTCACGCACATGACCGCGGATCGCCTCGCATCCCTCACGAGCTGGCACGCCGACTGGAAGGGACTGCGCGTCGCGGTGCTGGGCCTGTCGGTCACGGGCTTCTCGGTCGCCGACACCCTCGCCGAGCTCGGTGCCGACGTGCTCGTGCTCACGGAGCAGGCCGACGAGGAATACGCACGGCTCGTGCCCGTCATCGGGGCGCGGTTGTGGGAAGGGTCGCTGCGCAGCGCCCCGCAGCCGCTCATCGAGTTCGCCCCCGAGCTCGTCATCGCCTCGCCGGGCTTCTCGCCGCGGCATCCGCTCATCGAGTGGACGCGCGCGCAGGGCATCGCGCTGTGGGGCGACATCGAGCTGGCCTGGCGGGTCCGCGACAAGGTCGTGCGCTCCGACGGCTCGGCCTCCGACTGGATCCTCGTGACGGGCACGAACGGCAAGACCACGACGACCCGGCTCGCCGCGACGATGCTCGTCGCGGGTGGGCTGCGGGCCGCTCCCGTCGGCAACATCGGCACGCCCGTGCTCGACGCCGTCCGGGACCCGGCAGGCTTCGACGCGCTCGTCGTCGAACTCTCCAGCCACCAGCTGTGGTATCTCGGGCTGCAGACGGGGCCGGAGCCGCTCTCGCCGCACGCCGCCGTATGCCTCAACCTCGCCGACGACCACCTCGAGTGGCACGGCACGGCGGCGGACTACCGCGCCGCGAAGGCGCGGGTCTACGACCGGACCCGGGTCGCGTGCGTCTACAACAAGAGCGACGTCGCGACGCGCGAGATGGTCGAGGACGCCGACGTCGTCGAGGGGGCGCGCGCCATCGGATTCGACCTGGGCGTCCCCGGCCCCAGCGATCTGGGCGTCGTCGACGGCATCCTCGTCGACCGTGCCTTCCTCGAGGACCGCCGCACGAGCGCGCTCGAGCTGACGACGGTGGCCGACCTCGCAGCGATGGGCCTGGCCGCTCCGCACATGGCGGCGAACATCCTCGCCGCCGCGGCGCTGGCCCGCTCGCTCGACGTGCCGCCCGCGGCGATCCGCGACGCTCTCGCCCGTTTCCGTCTCGACCCGCACCGCATCGAGGTCGTCGCGTCGGTGGCGGGCATCACGTGGGTCGACGATTCGAAGGCGACGAACCCGCATGCGGCGGCATCCTCTCTCGCGGCGTATCCGGGCGCCGTGTGGGTCGTCGGCGGGGTGCTCAAGGGCGTGGACATCTCGGATCTCGTCGCGCAGCGCGGCGTGTCGGTCAAGGCCGCGATCGTGATCGGCGAGGAGCGCACGTCGGTCGTCGAGGCGTTCTCACGACACGCGAGCGGGGTGCCCGTCTTCGAGGTCGACGCCGCTCAGACTGAAGACATCATGGCGCGGGTCGTGGAGCTGGCGACCGAGATCGCGCGTGACGGGGACGTCGTCCTACTCGCCCCCGCCGCCGCGTCGTTCGACCAGTTCTCGTCCTACGCCGACCGCGGCCGGCGCTTCGCCGATGCGGTGAGAGAACGGCTCGGGAGGGGGACCGATGGCGGACACGACGTCGACCCGGAAGGGCCCGCGACCGAGCGAGCCTGAGCGCCCCTCCAAGCGCGGGCTGTCCGCGCGCGTGTCGCTCGGCAGGGTCTTCGCGCCCGTTCCGAGCGAGTTCCTGCTCATCTCGTCGACGGCCCTGCTGCTGACGATCTTCGGGCTCGTCATGATCCTCTCGGCGACATCGGCGAACTCGGCGGCGATCGGGGAATCGCCCTTCGAGTCGATGATCCGGCAGGGCATCTTCGCGATGCTCGGCGTGCCGCTCATGTTCATCGCGAGCCGGTTCCCGATCACCTTCTGGAAGCGCGTCGCGTGGCCGGCACTCATCGGGGCGACGATCTTCCAGCTGCTCGTCTTCGTGCCGGGCCTGGGCGTCGAGGCGTACGGAAACCGCAACTGGATCTCGATCGGGGGAGTGCAGGCGCAGCCCTCCGAGTTCCTCAAGCTGGCCCTGGCCCTGTGGGTCGGCTACGTGCTGTACCGCAAGCGCACGCTCCTGGGACTCTGGCGTCACGTGTTCATCCCGCTCGTGCCCGTCTCGATCCTCGTCATCGGCACCGTCATGGCCGGAGACGACCTCGGCACCGCCATGATCCTCGTGCTGATCGTGCTCGGAGCCCTCTTCTTCTCCGGCGTCAAGCTGCGGATCTTCCTGCTGCCGGCGATCGGTGCGGCGGCCGCCGTGGCGTTCCTCGCGGTCACGAGCCCCGACCGCGTGCGCCGGTTCATGAGCTTCCTCAACCCGAACTGCCTCGACGACTACCTCAACGACTGCTATCAGCCGCTGCACGGCATGTGGGGCCTCGCGGGCGGCGGCATCTTCGGGCTGGGCCTGGGCAACTCGCGGGAGAAGTACGACTGGCTCCCCGCCGCGGCGAACGACTACATCTTCGCGATCGTCGGCGAGGAGCTCGGACTCATCGGGTGCATCGTCGTGCTCGCCCTGTTCGCCCTGTTCACGGTCGGCGCGTTCCACGTCATCCGCAAGACCGACGACCCCTTCGTGCGCATCGTCGCGGGCGGGATCACCGTGTGGATCGTCGGGCAGGCGCTCATCAACATCGGCGTCGTGCTCCGGGTCTTCCCCGTGCTCGGCGTGCCCCTGCCGTTCATGTCGCAGGGCGGAACCTCGCTGCTGTCCGTGCTCATCGCCTGCGGCGTGCTGCTGTCCTTCGCCCGCTCGCTGCCGCCCCCGGCATCCCGGGTCGTCCCAGCGGGGCGTGCGAAGATCTCTCGGTGAGTTCTTCGCCCCCGCCCCGCACCTACCTGCTCGCAGGCGGCGGCACCGCCGGTCACGTCAATCCGCTGCTGGCCGTCGCCGACGCCCTGCGCGAGCGCGAGCCCGACGCGCAGATCCTCGTCCTGGGCACCCGCGAGGGGCTCGAGGCCCGGCTCGTGCCGGCGCGCGGGTACGAGCTCGTCTTCGTCGACAAGGTCCCCTTCCCCCGCCGCCCGAATCGGGATGCCGCGGCTTTCCCGCTGCGCTTCCGCCGCGCCGTCGGGCAGGTGCGCGACATCGTCCGCGCCCGCGGCGTCGACGTCGTCGTCGGCTTCGGCGGCTACGCGTCGGCACCGGCCTACGTTGCGGCACGCCGCGCCCGCGTGCCGGTCGTCGTGCACGAGGCGAACGCCCGGCCCGGGCTCGCGAACATCCTCGGCGCCCGCTCGGCGGCGTCGGTCGGGGTCGCCTTCGAGGGCACGCCCATCAAGCGCGCCCGTGTCGTGGGCATGCCGCTGCGGCGCGAGGTCGTCGAGCTCGACCGCTCCGCGCTGCGCGTCGAAGCGGCCGCGCATTTCGGGCTCGAGCCCGACAGGCCGACGCTCCTCGTGTTCGGCGGCTCGCTCGGGGCGGCCCGGCTCAACGCGGCCCTCGAGGGTTCCTGGCGCGATGTGCTCGACGCCGGATGGCAGCTCGTGCACGTCACGGGCGAGCGCTCCGACCTCGCCGATCCCGGTGCATCCGGCTACGCCCTGCGCCGCTACGTCGACCGCATGGACCTCGCCTTCGCGATGGCCGACCTCATCGTCGCGCGCGCCGGTGCGGCGACCGTGAGCGAGATCAGCGCACTGGGCATCCCCGCGGTGTACGTGCCGTACGCCGTCGGCAACGGCGAGCAGGCGCTCAACGCCGGCTCGGCCGTGCGGGCCGGCGCGGCACGCCTCATCGCGGACGCCGAGTTCACCCCCGACCGGGTGCGGTCGGAGATCGTGCCGCTGCTCGCCGACGGCGCGACGCGAGAGCAGATGCGCGAGGCGGCATCCCGCATCGGCACGCGCCGCGGCACCGAGAACGTCGTCGCCCTCGTCGACGAGGCGCTGACCTGATCGTCCCGCGCGGCGAGAGCCGGCGCCTGCGGGCCCGACTTAGGATTGACGGGCCATGATCCGACCCGACCTGAGCCTTCCGATCCCCGAGACCATCGACGCCGCGCACTTCATCGGCATCGGCGGCTCGGGCATGTCCGGGCTGGCCCGCATGTTCCTCGAACGCGGCATCCGCGTGTCGGGCTCCGACCGTGCCGACAGCCCCGGGCTGCGCCAGCTCGCCGAGCTCGGAGCGATCGTCCACGTGGGTCACGACGCCGCGAACCTCGCAGACGACGTCGACACCGTCGTGCACACGGGGGCCATCTGGCCCGAGAACCCCGAGTTCGTGCTCGCCAAGGAGCGCGGGCTGCACGTCATCCACCGCTCGCAGGCCCTGCACTGGCTCATCGGCGGCCGGCCGCTCGTCTCGGTCGCCGGAGCGCACGGAAAGACGACCTCGACCGGCATGATCGTCACGGCGCTGCAGGCGCTGGGCGCCGACCCGACGTTCGTCAACGGCGGGGTCATCGAGCAGCTCGGCGTCTCGAGCGGCAGCGGAGCCGACGATCTCGTCGTCATCGAGGCCGACGAGTCCGACGGCACGTTCCTGCTCTACGACACGGCGGTCGCCCTCATCACGAACGTCGACCCCGACCACCTCGACCACTGGGGCTCGCGCGACGCCTTCGACGCGGCGTTCGCCCGCTTCGCCGACGAGGCGCGCGATGCCGTCGTGCTCTCGTCCGACGACCCTGGCGCCGTGTCGGTGCGCGAGCGCATCACCCACCCGAACGTGCTGACCTTCGGCACGGCACCGGACGCCGACGTGCGCGTGACCGACATCGTCACCGATGGTCCGGTCGCCTTCACGATCCGGCACGGCGTCGCGGCGGCGGCCGTGCAGCTGACCGTGCCGGGTGCTCACAACGCGCTCAACGCCGCCGGTGCGGTCGCCGTGCTCATCGCCCTCGGCCATGACGTGCTCGACGCGGCGCGTGCCGTCGAGGGCTTCGCGGGCACCGCCCGCCGCTTCGAACTGCACGGCGTCATCCGCGGCGTGAGCGTCTTCGACGACTACGCGCACCACCCCACCGAGGTCGCCGCGGCCCTCGCCGGCGCGCGCACCGTCGCGGGCGGGGGGCGGATCATCGCGCTGCACCAGCCGCACACCTACTCGCGCACGGCGGACATGTTCCAGGAGTTCGCCGACGTCCTCGAGTCCCACGCCGACCACACCGTCGTCCTCGACGTCTACGGCGCGCGGGAGGATCCCGTTCCCGGCGTCACGGGCGCCCTCGTCAGCGAGGCCTTCGCCGACCCGGCGCACGTCCACTTCGTCGCCGATTGGCAGGATGCCGCCGACTACACCGCGTCCGTGGCACGCGAGGGCGACTTCATCGTGACGCTCGGGTGCGGCAACGTCAACCTGATCGTGCCGCAGGTGCTCGAGGCCCTCGGCCGCGCGGCGCCCGCGGCGGAGTAGGCATGCGCCGGCCCTCGCCGCTGCCGCAGCCGAGCACGGCCCCACCTCGGCCCGAGCGCCCGGCGACCGGCGCCGAGCCCGATGCGACGGCACCCATCGTGCCGATCACGTTCGCGGGGCCCGATCCGGATGCTGCCGCCCTGCCGCCGTCGGATCGCGAGTCGGCGGGCGACGCGCCCGACGGCATCGGCGTGCGCGACGTCTGGGCCGCCACGCGGGCGCGCCGTCGGGCGCTGCGCGCCGAAGTGCGCCGCTTCACGGCGCGGCAGCGCAGGCGACGCGCGGTGTGGATCAGCGCCGTGGCCTCGGTCGTGCTGCTCGCGGCGGCGACCGTCGGTGCGGCATACAGTCCCCTCTTCGCCGTCGAGCAGGTGACCGTCGTCGGCGCGTCGCAGCTCGATGCCGCCGCTGTCGAAGACGCGCTGTCGGGCCAGATCGGCACACCTCTCGCCTCGGTCGACGAGAGCCGGGTGAAGGCGGCGCTCGTGGGCTTCCCGCTCGTCGAGACGTACACGCTCGAGGCGCGCCCCCCGCACGAGCTCGTCGTGCGGATCGTCGAGCGCACACCGGTCGGCTACATCGAGACCTCAGCCGGATTCACCCTCGTGGATGCCGCGGGGGTGGCGCTGTCGACCGCGCCCTCGCCCGGCGAGGGAGCCCCCGTCCTGACCGTGCGGGGCGGTGCCGACTCGTCGGCGTTCCGGGCCGTGGGCCTGGTCATGCGCACGCTCCCCGAATCCATCCGCGCGCAGGTCACGGCCGTCACGGCGACCTCCCCGGACGATGTGCGCCTGTCGCTGGGCGGCTCGAACGCGATGGTCGTGTGGGGGAGCGCCGATGACTCTGCGATGAAGGCCGTCGTGCTCGAGACGGCGATGGCGGCGCGCCCGCCGGACACGGTCGTCGAATACGACGTCTCGTCGCCGGCCGCCGTCGTCATCCGCTGACGATCCCGACTTCCGACGGCAACTTCACGGGCGATGTCGCGACACGCCGTCCTCCTCCGGCCCGAGGCGCGGCATCCGCCTACGTTCGGAATCAGGAATTGCATACCGAGCAATTCTTTAAACCTCTAGATGAGGTTGAAGGTTTGGTTCGAAAGACGGAGGCCGGCATGAGCCAGAACCAGAACTACCTCGCAGTCATCAAGGTGGTCGGAGTGGGCGGGGGCGGCGTGAACGCCGTGAACCGCATGATCGAGCTCGGACTGCGCGGCGTGGAGTTCATCGCGGTGAACACCGACGCGCAGGCGCTGCTCATGAGCGACGCGGACGTCAAGCTCGACGTCGGGCGTGAACTCACGCGCGGACTCGGCGCGGGCGCCGATCCCGAGGTGGGTCGCCGGGCGGCGGAAGACCACGCCGAGGAGATCGAGGAGGCCTTGCGCGGTGCCGACATGGTCTTCGTCACGGCGGGCGAAGGCGGCGGCACGGGCACCGGCGGTGCGCCGGTCGTCGCGAAGATCGCGAAGTCCATCGGAGCGCTCACCATCGGTGTCGTGACGAAGCCGTTCTCGTTCGAGGGTCGCCGCCGGCAGCAGCAGGCGGAGACCGGCGTCGCGAAGCTCAAGGAAGAAGTCGACACCCTCATCGTGGTGCCGAACGACCGACTCCTCGAGATCAGCGACCGCGGCATCTCGATGATCGAGGCGTTCGCCACGGCCGACCAGGTGCTCCTGGCCGGTGTGCAGGGCATCACCGACCTCATCACGACGCCCGGTCTGATCAACCTCGACTTCGCCGACGTCAAGTCGGTCATGCAGGGAGCGGGCTCCGCCCTCATGGGCATCGGCTCCGCCCGCGGAGCGGACCGCGCCATCAAGGCCGCCGAGCTCGCGGTCGAATCGCCCCTGCTCGAAGCATCCATCGAAGGCGCGCACGGCGTGCTGCTGTCGATCCAGGGCGGGTCGAATCTCGGGATCTTCGAGATCAACGACGCCGCGCAGCTGGTCAAAGAGGCGGCACACCCCGAGGCCAACATCATCTTCGGAACCGTCATCGACGACACGCTCGGAGACGAGGTGCGGGTCACGGTCATCGCGGCGGGCTTCGACGGCGGACAGCCGCAGGCGCGCATCGAGCCGATCACGGCGTCGCGCGACTTCTCGGCACCGGTCGTGCCGGCGACGCCCGCTCAGGACGCCGCCCGCGAGCTCGACACGCCCGAACCCGCTCCCGCCGAGCCGGTCTCGGTCGGCGTCTCGGTGCCCGACGCCTACGACTCGGCGTTCGGCGACGACGACCTCGACATCCCGGACTTCCTCAAGTAAGTCCCGCACGACGATCGGCAGACTCAGAGAACGGATTTTCATGCCCCCGTCCCCTGAGTCTGTCGACGTCGCGGCGCTGTCGGCGCGACTGGCCGACATCGACGAACGCATCGCCCAGGCGGCGCGCGACGTCGGCCGCGCACCGAGCTCCCTCACGCGCATCGTCGTGACGAAGTTCCATCCCGCGGCGCTGGTCACAGCCCTCGCCGACCTCGGTGTGCGCGATGTCGGCGAGAACCGCCAGCAGGAGCTCACCGCCAAGCGCGCCGAGCTGCCCGACCTCGACGTCGATTGGCACTTCATCGGCCAGCTGCAGACCAAGAAGGCTCGCGCCGTGCGCGCCGCGGCATCCATCGTTCACTCGGTCGACCGCGGTCGGGTCGCCGATGCGCTCGACGCCGCGGCGGAGGCCTCCGATCCCGTCCTGGATGTGCTGCTGCAGGTGAACCTCACGGCAGACCCGGGTCGCGGCGGCGTCGCGCCGGAGGATCTCGCCGAGCTCGCCGAACACGTCGCCGATCGCCGGTCGCTGCGCGTGCGCGGAATCATGGCCGTCGCGCCCCTCGAGGAGCCGCCCGCCGCCGCGTTCGCGCGCCTGGCAGCCTTCAGCGATGTGGTGCGAGCGACGGTGCCGGATGCGGATTGGATCTCAGCCGGCATGACGGCAGACTTCGCCGAGGCGATCGCCGCGGGTGCGACACACCTGCGGATCGGCTCGGCAATCACGGGACCGCGGCCCGACCGCGGTTAACCTCGGAACAGACGAGCACAACGGAGGATGCGATGTCGAACCCGCTCAAGAAGACCATGGTGTACCTGGGCCTCGCCGACGAGGAAGAGGTGTACGAGGAGCCTGCGCCGCAGCCCCGCGGTCGCAAGACCGAAGCCGTCGTCGAGAAAGCAGCGCCCGTGACCCCGATCCATCGCCCCGCCGTCGTGCGCCAGCCGGCGCCGACCGCCATCAGCGAGATCCTGACGGTGCATCCCAAGCAGTACCGCGACGCGCAGGTCATCGCCGAGAACTTCCGCGACGGCGTGCCGGTCATCATCAATCTCTCGCAGATGAGCGACGCCGACGCGCGCCGTCTGATCGATTTCGCGAGCGGACTCTCGCTGGGCCTGTTCGGGCGCATCGAGCGGGTCACGAGCAAGGTGTTCCTGCTCTCGCCCGAGAACGTCGCC
Source organism: Microbacterium sp. NPDC055357 (assembly GCF_053644835.1). Taxonomy (NCBI): domain Bacteria; kingdom Bacillati; phylum Actinomycetota; class Actinomycetes; order Micrococcales; family Microbacteriaceae; genus Microbacterium; species Microbacterium sp. NPDC055357. Next base: position 58,882 of record NZ_JBSHLZ010000004.1, read on the forward strand.
GTGTCGGGTGACGGCGCCGTCGCGCACGCCGACGCGGAGTCCGTGCCCTTCGCACAGCAGTAAGCCGTGGAGCTCGTCCGCCTCGCCGCGGCGATACTGAACGGCGCGCTCGTCCTGTACGTGCTCGTGCTGCTCGTGCGTCTCGTGCTCGAATGGGTGCCGATCCTCAACCGCGAATGGCGGCCCAAAGGGCTCGGCCTCGTCGCCGCCGAGATCGTCTACACCGTGACCGACCCGCCGATCCGACTCTTCCGACGCCTCATCCCTCCGTTGCGCGTCGGGGCCATCGCGATCGACTTCGGTTTCGCCCTCACGATGCTCCTGTGCTTCGTGCTGCTCTCGATCACGAGAGCCTTCATGTCCGTCTGACTCCGCACGGACCGACACCACAGGGGTGGATGCCGCGGCTATGCTTGGCAGGTACGGCTTGCCAGTCGGCGGGTCCGCCCCAGACCGTTGCCACCGACCTGAGCGCTCGAAAGAGGAATCACCATGGCTTTGACTCCGGATGACGTCGTCACCAAGCAGTTCCAGCACGTCCGTTTCAAGGAAGGCTTCGACCCGGACGAGGTCGATGACTTCCTCGACGAGATCGTCGTCGAGTGGCGCAAGACGATCGCCGAGAACGAAGAACTGAAGGCGAAGCTCGCCGCGTACGAGTCCGGCGAGGCGCCGGTCTCCGAGACCGTCGAGTCCGTCGAGGTCATCGAAGAGGTGTCGGTTCCCGCACCCGCGGCCGAAGCGGCACCGCAGGCCACCCCCGCGCCCGTCTCGGCATCGGCCGGCCTCATCGAGCTCGCTCAGCGGGTGCACGACGAGCACGTCGCCGAGGGCGAGGCTCAGCGCGACAAGCTCATCGCCGACGCCAAGTCGCAGGCGGCCGCCATCATCTCGGACGCCGAGACACGTGGTCGCGAAGAGATCGCACGCCTCGATCGCGAGCGCGTCTCGCTCGAGGGCCGCATCTCCGATCTGCGTCAGTTCGAGCGCGACTACCGCACGCAGCTGCGCGGCTACATCGAGAGCCACCTCCGCGACCTCGAGACGACCGGCACGGCATCGGGTTCGACCCCGATCTCTGCGGCCGGCCTCTGAACCTGTCCCTTTGACACGCCCGCACACGAGCGCGTCGAAGCTTCGTCCGGCGGCGGCCGGCATCACGATCGCGATTCTCGCGGCAGTGGTGCTGGCCGCCGACCAGTTCTCGAAGCAGCTCGCCCTCGAGAACCTGCCGCTGCAGCAGACGGTCCCCGTCCTCGGGGACTTCCTGAGCTTCTATCTCGTGAAGAACCCCGGCGCGGCCTTCTCGCTCGGCGAGGGGGTCACCTGGATCTTCACGATCGCGCTGGCTCTGGTCGCGGTGGTCATCGGCTGGCTCGCCGTCACGCGCGTGCGCTCACGCCTGTGGGCGGTCGTGCTCGGCCTGCTGCTGGGGGGTGTGCTCGGCAATCTCACCGATCGCCTCTTCCGCGAGCCCGGCTTCGCGGTCGGGCACGTGATCGACTTCATCAACACGCCCTGGATGTGGTTCTTCCCGGGCATGTCGCCGGCGATCTACAACGTCGCCGACATCTTCATCGTGTGCGACATGATCCTGGTCGCACTGCTGATCATCCTGGGAGTGCACATGGACGGAACACGCGAATCGCGACACGACTCCGAGCGCGAGACGATTCTCGGCGAAGGCGACGAAGTGGCGCCCGGCGGCGCAGTCTCGGGCTTCGGCGACGAGTTCCCCGTCGCCGACCCTGATGTCGGCATCCCCGCCGATGAACGCGGACTGCCGCCGCTCACGCAGCGCGAGCAGCGTGAGGTCGAGCGCGAAGCGGACCGCGAGGCGGACGAACACCGCGACGACCGCTGACATGCCCACCCGGATGCTCCCCGTGCCCGACGGGCTCGACGGAACTCGGGTGGACCAGGCGCTCGCGAAGATGCTCGGCTTCTCGCGCACGTTCGCGGCCGAGGTCGCCGAAGCGGGCGGCGTGCTGCTCGACGGCGGTGTCGTGGGCAAGTCCGACCGGGTCTCGGCAGGAAGCGTGCTCGACATCACGTGGACGGATCGGCAGGAGCTCGTCGTCGTGCCGCTCGCGGTTCCCGACCTCGGCATCGTGCACGAAGACGACGACATCGTCGTGATCGACAAGCCGGTCGGCGTCGCGGCGCATCCCTCCGTCGGCTGGGAGGGTCCGACCGTGCTGGGGGCGCTGGCGGCGGGCGGCGTGCGCGTCGCGACAACGGGGGCGGCCGAGCGCCAGGGCATCGTGCATCGGCTCGACGTGGGCACGAGCGGGCTCATGGTGGTCGCCAAGTCCGAGCACGCCTACACGGCGCTCAAGCGGGCGTTCAAGGAGCGCGAGGTCGAGAAGATCTATCACGCGATCGTGCAGGGGCATCCCGACCCCCTCACCGGCACGATCGACGCACCGATAGGCCGACACGCGACCCACTCGTGGAAGTTCGCGGTCACACCCGACGGCAAGGACTCCGTGACGCACTACGAGACGATCGAGGCGTTCCCCGGAGCATCGCTGCTCGAGATCCACCTCGAGACGGGCCGGACGCACCAGATCCGTGTGCACATGGCCGCCCACCGGCATCCGTGCGTCGGCGATCCGCTGTACGGCGCCGATCCGACCCTCTCCGCTCGGCTGGGGCTCACGCGCCAGTGGCTGCACGCGCACCAGCTCTCCTTCGCGCACCCCGCGACGCGGGAGTGGTCGACCTTCACCTCGGAGTACCCCGGCGACCTCGCTCACGCGCTCGAGGTCCTGCGCGGCGACTGAGCCGACGGGGGAGGAGGTCGCGACGCCGGCCCGGGATGACATCCCCCACGGACCTCCTCGTGCCGGCGTCGCACTTCGACGTTAGGCACGCCGTGTCCGGCGTCGACGGGGATCACCGCCGGTGCCGTGCCCGTCGGGCGGGTTGCCGTGGCACGGCGGCGTTCCTGCGTGTCGTGCGCCGTGCACCTGCGTGTTCGGCGCGGGCGAGGGGGACACGGGACGACACCGTGCACGGCATGCGCGGCCGAGGGCCACCTCGGGCCCTGATGTCCGAGCCGCTACGTAGACTCGATGCGTGGCATCCGACTCTTTCGTACACCTGCACGTGCACAGCGAATACTCGATGCTCGACGGGGCCGCGCGCATCGGATCGATGGTGCAAGAGGCGGTGCGGCTCGAGATGCCGGCGATCGCCGTCACCGACCACGGCAACACGTTCGCCGCCTTCGAGTTCTACAAGGCGGCGAAAGATGCCGGCATCAAGCCGATCATCGGGATCGAGGCCTACGTCACCCCGGGAACGCACCGCGGCGACCGCTCGCGCGTGCGATGGGGCACGCCCGAACAGTCCGACGACGACGTGTCGGGCTCGGGCGCGTACACGCACATGACCCTGCTGTCCGAGACGACGGAAGGCATGCACAACCTCTTCCGGCTCTCGTCGCGGTCGAGCCTCGAGGGCTACTATTTCAAGCCCCGCATGGACCGCGAGCTGCTTCAGACCTATGCGAAGGGTCTCATCGCCACGACCGGCTGCCCCTCGGGCGAGATCCAGACGCGACTGCGGCTCGGACAGTACGACGCGGCGCGGGCCGCGGCGGCGGAATTCCAGGACATCTTCGGCAAGGACAACTACTTCACCGAGATCATGGATCACGGTCTGTCGATCGAGCGACGCGTCATCGGCGACCTGCTGAAGATCTCGAAAGACCTCGGCATCCCGCTCGTCGCGACGAACGACCTGCACTACACGCATCAGCACGATGCGAAGAGCCACGCGGCGCTGCTCTGCGTGCAGTCCGGCTCGACCCTCGATGACCCGAAGCGCTTCAAGTTCGACGGCGACGGGTATTACGTCAAGACCGCCGCCGAGATGCGACAGGTCTTCCGCGAGCACCCTGAGGCGTGCGACACGACGCTGCTGATCGCCGAACGGTGCGACGTCGAGTTCAACACGTCGGCGAACTACATGCCCCGCTTCCCCGTGCCGGACGGCGAGACCGAGGAGTCCTGGTTCGTCAAAGAGATCGAGCAGGGGCTGCACGTCCGGTATCCCACCGGCATCCCCGACGATGTACGCAGGCAGGCCGAGTACGAGACCGGGGTCATCGTTCAGATGGGCTTCCCCGGCTACTTCCTCGTCGTGGCCGACTTCATCAACTGGGCCAAGCGCAACGGCATCCGCGTCGGTCCCGGTCGCGGATCGGGCGCCGGATCGATGGTGGCGTACGCGATGGGGATCACCGATCTCGACCCGCTGCAGCACGGGCTCATCTTCGAGCGCTTCCTCAACCCCGACCGCGTCTCGATGCCCGACTTCGACGTCGACTTCGACGACCGTCGCCGCGGCGAGGTCATCCAGTACGTCACCGAGAAGTACGGCGACGAGCGCGTGGCCCAGATCGTCACGTACGGCACCATCAAGGCCAAGCAGGCCTTGAAAGACGCCGGGCGCGTGCTCGGCTTCCCGTTCAGCATGGGGGAGCGGCTCACCAAGGCCATGCCGCCCGCCGTCATGGGCAAGGACATGCCGCTCGAGGGCATGTTCGACACGAAGCACCCGCGCTTCAAAGAGGCCTCCGAGTTCCGCGCTCTCATCGAGACCGACGCCGAGGCCAAGACGGTGTTCGACACCGCGGTGGGCCTCGAGAACCTCAAGCGCCAGTGGGGCGTGCACGCCGCCGGCGTGATCATGTCCAGCGAGCCGCTGCTCGACATCATCCCGATCATGAAGCGCGAGCAGGACGGCCAGATCGTCACGCAGTTCGACTACCCCGCGTGCGAATCGCTCGGCCTCATCAAGATGGACTTCCTGGGGCTGCGCAACCTCACGATCATCAATGATGCGCTCGACAACATCGAGGCCAACCGCGGCCACCCCCTCGTGCTCGAAGATCTCACGCTCGACGATGCGGCATCCTACGAGCTGCTCTCGCGCGGTGACACGCTGGGCGTGTTCCAGCTCGACGGCGGGCCCATGCGCTCGCTCCTCCGGCTGCTCAAGCCCGACAACTTCGAGGACATCTCGGCCGTCATCGCCCTGTACCGTCCAGGACCCATGGGTGCGAACTCGCACATCAACTACGCCCTGCGCAAGAACGGGCAGCAGGACATCACGCCGATCCACGAGGAGTTCACCGACTCGCTCTCGGACATCCTCGACACGAGCTACGGCCTGATCATCTACCAGGAGCAGGTCATGGCGATCGCCCAGCGTGTCGCCGGATTCAGCCTGGGTCAAGCCGACATCCTGCGCCGCGCGATGGGAAAGAAGAAGAAGTCCGAGCTCGACAAGCAGTTCGAGGGCTTCCAGGCGGGCATGCACGCCAACGGCTACTCCGACGAGGCCGTGCAGAAGCTGTGGGAGATCCTGCTGCCGTTCTCGGACTACGCCTTCAACAAGGCGCACTCCGCCGCATACGGGCTGGTCTCGTACTGGACGGCCTATCTCAAGGCGCACTATCCCGCCGAGTACATGGCGGCCCTGCTCACGAGCGTGGGCGATGCGAAGGACAAGCTCGCGATCTATCTCAACGAGTGCCGGCGCATGGGCATCAAGGTGCTGCCGCCCGACGTCGGCCAGTCGATCCGCTACTTCGCCGCCGTCGGCGAGGACATCCGCTTCGGACTGGGTGCCGTCCGCAACGTCGGCACGAACGTCGTCGATGCGATCGTCGCGTCGCGTGCCGACGAGCCGTTCACGTCGTTCCACGGCTTCCTCACGAAGGTGCCCGTGCACGTCGCCAACAAGCGCACGGTCGAATCGCTCATCAAGGCGGGTGCGTTCGACTCGCTCGGCGACACCCGGCGCGCCCTCATGGAGATCCACGAGGATGCCACCGAGGCCGCCGTGCTCGACAAACGGCGCGAGGCCAACGGCGAGGTCGGATTCGACTTCGACTCGCTGTGGGGCGACGACGAGCCGCAGCAGGCGGCGAAGGTGCCCGATCGCCCGGAGTGGACCAAGAAGGACAAGCTCGCGTTCGAGCGCGAGATGCTCGGCCTGTACGTGTCCGACCACCCGCTCGCCGGGCTCGAGATCCCGCTCGCGAAGCACGCGTCCATCAGCATCCACGACCTGCTCGCGAGCGAGGTCCTCGATGACGGCGACCAGGTCACGATCGCGGGGCTCGTCACGAGCGTGCAGCACCGTGTCGCGAAGCAGAGCGGCAACCCCTACGGCATGATCACCGTCGAAGACTTCAACGGCGAGATCACCGTCATGTTCATGGGCAAGACCTACACCGAGTTCTCGTCGATGCTGCAGGCCGACTCGATCCTCGTCGTGCGCGGCCGCGTGTCCCGCCGCGACGACGGCATGAATCTGCACGCGCAGGCGGTGTTCTCGCCCGATCTCGGAACGATGGATGCCGCGGGGCCGCTCACTCTGACGATGCCCGAGCACCGTGCGACCGAGACGGTGATCGGCGATCTCGCCGACGTCCTCGGGCGCCACCGCGGCGAGACCGAAGTGACCCTCAAGCTGCACAAGGGCGGCACGGCGAAGGTCTTCGAGGTGCCCCTCACCGTCACCGTGACCGCTGACCTGTTCGGTGAGCTCAAGGGGCTGCTCGGCCCGCAGTGCCTCGGATGAGCCGCCGGTAGGATTCAGAAGACCCCTTGCTCGGAACCGGAAGGACCATCGTGACCGACCACCAGGACGAGAACATCGACGTCGACACCGACATCACGGTCGACGAAACCGACATGACGGTCGACGAACCCGCGAGCTCGGGGGAGCGTCCCCAGTACGGGGTCGGACCGTTCACGATCCGCGAGGTCTCGCTCGCGGGGATCTGGCTCGCGGCGTTCGTCGTCTCGTTCTTCCCCGTCGCCGCCATCATCGGGGGCCCCCGCGAGAGCCTCCTGTTCGGCTTCGGTTCGGTCTGGACCTCGGGTCTGGGCTGGGTCCTCACGATCGGTCTGCCCACGATCGCCGTCTTCCTGCTCGTGCTGCGGCGGCTGTCCCCCCAGGGCATCCGGCGATTCGGCTCACTCGGGATCGACCAGTTCGCCTCGGTGGCCTTCTCGGTGTCGACGGTCGTGTGGCTGCAGCTGGTCTGGGAGACCGTCGCGTTCTCGCTCGCGGGCGGTGCATGGTTCCGCTCATGGGTCATCTGGGTGGAGTTCTTCCTCATGCTCGCCGGTGTGCTGCTGACGGTGTTCGGCTCGCTCATCCCGCCGTTCTCCGAGGACTTCGAAGGGCGTCGCGAGATCGCCGCGCACCGCAACGCGCGACCGGTCCGCGCCGTCTCCCCGCGTCCGGTGCGACCCCGGCCCGAGCCGCACGCTCCGGAAGCCGAGCGGGGTGCGCCGGCCGACGGCACGTACGCGCCCGTCGCCGAGGCCGACGCCTACGACGCCGGCACGGCCGACGAGCCGCCCTACGGCGCCGAGCCCGCCGAAGCTGATGCGGACTGGGACCCCGATCAGGTGCGCGACACCTACGAGCCCGTCGCGCAGGAGCCCGTCGCGGACGAACCCGTGCGGCACCAGGCTTTCTGGGCGCTCGTTCCCGAGGAGCGCGACGTCGTCGACGAGCACGGCGCGCCGCTGTTCCGCATCGGACCGACCGCCTGGGCACTCGTCATCGAGGACCACGGCGACCGATTCGTCGTGCGCCACGAAGACGGCCGGGTCGGGCACCTGCTCGACATCGAGGACGTGACGCGCGGCTGAGGCCCGCTGCCGCGCTAGCGTAGACGGATGCTTCGCACGATCGACCTTCGCGGGCGCGCCCTCTCACCCACCGAACTGCTCGCCGCTGTGCCCCGTGCCGTCTCGGCGCGGGACGAAGCCCTCGCGGCGGCGGCGCAGATCGTGTCCGACGTCGCCGCGCGCGGCGAGGATGCGCTCCGCGAGCAGGCCGAGCGCTTCGACGGCGTGACCGGCCACGCGATCCGCGTGCCGGCGGCGCATCTCGACGAAGCCCTCGCGAACCTCGATCCCGCCGTGCGCGACGCCCTCGAAGCGGCGATCGAGCGCGTGCGCGCGGCATCCCTCGCTCAGATTCCGCCCCCCGTCGTCACGGAGCTCGCCCCGGGTGCCCGCGTCGCGCAGCGCTGGCAGCCCGTGCGCCGCGTCGGGTTGTATGTGCCCGGCGGCAAGGCCGTATACCCGTCGAGCGTCGTCATGAACGTCGTGCCGGCGCAGGTCGCCGGAGTCCAGCGGATCGCCCTCGCGTCGCCGCCGCAGCGCGACGCGGACGGTCGCGTGCATCCCGTCATCCTCGCGGCGGCCCGCCTGCTCGGCGTCGACGAGGTCTACGCGATGGGCGGGGCCGGCGCGATCGCCGCATTCGCGCACGGTGTGGCGTCGTTCGGGCTCGACCCCGTCGACGTCGTGACCGGACCGGGCAACAACTTCGTCGCGGCGGCCAAGCGCGCCGTCGCGGGGCGTGTCGGCACCGATTCCGAGGCGGGAGCGACCGAGATCCTCATCGTCGCCGACGAGACGGCCGATCCGCGGCTCGTCTCGGCCGATCTGATCAGCCAGGCCGAACACGACGAACAGGCCTCGGCCGTGCTCGTGACCACTTCAGCGGCACTCGCGGCCGAGGTTCACGCCGACCTCGAGCAGCGCGCGCCGCGCACGAGGCACGCCGATCGGGTGGCGACGGCGCTGCGCGGACCGCAGTCCGCGATCGTGCTCGTCGACGATCTCGCGGCGGCGACGGCGTTCAGCAATGCGTATGCGCCCGAGCACCTCGAGCTGCACCTGTCCGATCCGCATCCCGAGGACTTCGTGCACGCCGGGGCCGTATTCGTCGGCGCGAACTCGCCCGTGAGCCTCGGAGACTACCTCGCCGGCTCCAATCACGTGCTGCCGACGGGCGGTCAGGCGCGGTACGCGGCGGGTCTCTCCGCCGCGACGTTCCTGCGCCCGCAGCAGGTCATCGAGTATGACCATGACGCGCTGGCGGGCGTGCGCGAGGCGATCGTGACCCTCGCCGAAGCCGAGCACCTGCCCGCGCACGGCGAAGCCGTCGACGTGCGGTTCGACGCGTAGGCTGGGGCTGACATGCACTGCCCGTTCTGCCGCCACTCCGACTCGCGCGTCATCGATTCGCGCACGAGCGATGACGGGCTGAGCATTCGTCGCCGGCGCCAGTGCCCCGAATGCGGCGGCCGCTTCACGACGGTCGAGACGGCGAGCCTCAGCGTCATCAAGCGCTCCGGCGTCGTCGAGCCGTTCAGTCGCGAGAAGGTCGTCTCGGGAGTGCGCAAGGCATGCCAGGGCCGGCCTGTGACCGATGCCGATCTCGCGATGCTCGCGCAGCGCGTCGAGGAGTCGATCCGCCAGACGGGCTCATCGCAGCTCGATGCCAATGAGATCGGACTGGCGATCCTCGGCCCCTTGCGCGAACTCGACGAGGTCGCGTACCTGCGGTTCGCGAGCGTGTATCGGGCGTTCGAATCGCTTGAGGACTTCGAGTCGGCGATCGATCAGCTGCGTGCGGATCGTGCACCGGCTCCTGCTGCCGTCGACGAGTGAGCGCCCCCCGGGGCGATACCCTGAACGGGATGTATCCCCTTCTCTTCCGCACCGTCCTGTCGCGCATCGATCCCGAATCGGCGCACCACCTCGGGATGAAGGTGATCCGGATGCTGGGGCTTCCGGGTCTCGCGTGGGCTTCGCGCGCGCTCACCCGACCCCATGCCGACCTGCGCACCGAAGCGCTCGGGCTGCGTTTCGACTCGCCCTTCGGGGTCGCCGCCGGCTTCGACAAAGACGTGATCGGCGCATCGGGACTGTGGGCGCTCGGCTTCGGCCATGTCGAGGTCGGCACGGTGACGGCCATCCCCCAGCCCGGCAACCCGCGTCCGCGCCTGTTCCGGCTGGTCCCGGACCGCGCCGTGATCAACCGGATGGGCTTCAACAACGGCGGGGCGGCTGCCGCGTCGGTGCGGCTCGAGAAGCTGCGGCGGCGTCGACGACGACCTGTCGTCGGGGTCAACATCGGCAAGAGCCGCGTCGTCGATGTCGCCGACGCGACGGCCGACTACGTGCGCAGCGCGACGCTGCTGGCTCCGCTGGCCGACTACCTCGTCGTCAACGTCTCGTCTCCGAATACGCCCGGCCTGCGCAGCATGCAGGCCGTCGAGACGCTGCGTCCGCTGCTCGAAGCGGTTCGGGATGCCGCGGGTTCCACGCCCTTGCTGGTCAAGATCGCGCCCGACCTGTCCGATGACGAGGTCGAGGCGATCGCGCGGCTCGCGGTCGACACGGATCTGGCAGGGATCATCGCGACCAACACGACGATCTCGCGCGAGGGCCTGCGCACGTCGTCTAACGTCGTCGAGGCCGCCGGCGCGGGCGGGCTGTCCGGCGCACCGCTCAAAGCACGCGCGCTGGAGGTGCTTCTCCTGGTGCGCGCCGTCGTGCCGGCGGAGTTCTGCGTCATCTCGGTCGGGGGAGTCGAGACGGCCGCCGATGTGCGGGAGCGCCTCGACGCCGGCGCGAACCTCGTGCAGGGCTACACGGCGTTCCTCTACCGCGGCCCGCTGTGGGCCCGTCAGATCAACCGTGAGTTGCGCCGGATCACTGCCGCGAAGCGGCGTTGACGCGGCGGGATTCACCGTCGAGGAGCGCGCGAAGCGCGCGTATCGAGACCGCCTGCGACGACCTCAGGCGGGGCGCCCGCCGCGCTTGACCTGCGGCTTGGGCAGACGCAGGAAGCGCATCTGGATCGTGCGCATCGCGGCGTACCAGCCGAGGCCCTTCTCCGTCTGGTCGCCCCACTTGGCCCGTGCGGCCTTCTTGACGCGGATCGACGTGATGATCATGTCGCCGACGACGAAGAGGATGAAGATCCACAGGGCGATGAAGGAGTAGTACTGGATTCCGGCGACCGGGATGAAGGTCGCGACGATGACGAGCACCATGGCCGGCATGACCGCCTCGCCCAAGTGCCACCCGGCATCGACGAAGTCGCGCACCCACCGTCGCTGGGGGCCCTTGTCGCGCGGCGTCAGGTAGCGGTCGTCGCCGGCTGCCATGCCGACGCGCGCCTTCTCGCGCTGTGCCGCGATCTCGGCCTTCGCGCGCGCCTTGCCCTCTTTCGTGTCCGGAACGAGCGGGCGCTTGCGCGCTGCTTCACGCTCGGCGCGCGATGGCGTCGGCCGGCCCTTCCCGATGGAGGTGCCGTTGAGCACGGTGCCGTCGGACGGCGCGTCGCCGGACGCGGATGTTGCGGGGGTCTTGGCCACGATGGATCCTCGGATCTGCGGGAAGGGTGCCCTCTAAGATTACCCGCATGACCTCAGAGCTCTCCCGCCAGAAGTCCGTCGCGGATGCCGCGAGCGCCGGCATCCCCTCGGCGCTCGCCGATCTCGGCGCCCTCGTGCGCATCCCCTCGATCGCCTTTCCGGGGTTCGATCCGAGTGACGTGCGCCGCAGCGCTGAAGCCGTCGCGGCCCTCGCCGAAGGCCTCGGCATCTTCGACCGCGTCGAGATCCGCGACGCGGCGATCCCCGGCACCGGCGAGCGGGGGATGCCGGCCGTGCTGGCCACGCGTGCCGCGCGCAACGGCCGGCCGACCATTCTGCTCTACGCGCACCACGACGTGCAGCCCGTCGGCGACGAATCGCTGTGGGAGTCGGCGCCCTTCGAGCCGACGGTGCGCGACGGACGGCTCTACGGTCGCGGCGCGGCCGACGACAAGGCCGGTGTCATGGTGCACATCGGTGCGCTGCGCGCGCTCAAAGAGGTGCTCGGCGACGACTTCGACCTCGGCGTCGCCCTCTTCATCGAGGGGGAGGAAGAGGCGGGATCGCGGTCGTTCGCGCAGTTCCTCGCCGACAACGCCGATGCGCTGCGCGCCGACGTCATCGTCGTCGCGGACTCGGGCAACTGGGATGCCAAGACACCCGCGCTCACGGTGTCGCTGCGCGGCAACGCGCGTTTCACCATGTCCGTCCGCACGCTCGAGCACGCGTCGCACTCCGGCATGTTCGGCGGCGCCGTGCCCGACGCCATGATGGCCACCGTGACGCTGCTGGCGACGCTGTGGGACGAGAACGGCTCGGTCGCCGTCGAGGGCCTGCAGACGCGGGATGCCGCGACCCCGGACTACACCGAAGAGACCCTGCGTGACGAGGCGGGCTTGCCCGAGGGGGTCCGCCCGATCGGCGACGGCACGATCCTGAGCCGCATCTGGAACAAGCCGTCGATCACCGTGACGGGAATCGACGCGCCGAGCGTCGTGAACGCGTCGAACACCCTGACGCCCGAAGTGAGCGTCGTCGTCAGTGCGCGCATCGCGCCGGGGCAGTCCGCCGAAGAGGCGTACGCCGCGATCGAAGCGCATCTGCGGTCGCATGCCCCGTTCGGCGCTCAGCTGTCCTTCCGCGACGCCGATTTCGGCAACGGGTTCCTGGGGGACACGTCCGGCTGGGCCGCCGCCACGGCGCGCGAAGCCCTCGACGAGGGATACGGAGTGACTCCGGTCGATCTCGGCATCGGCGGGTCGATACCGTTCATCGCGGATCTGGTGAGGGAGTTCCCGGGGGCGCAGATCCTCGTCACGGGGGTCGAAGACCCGCACGCGCGGGCGCACAGCCCGAACGAGTCGCTGCACCTCGAGACGTTCCGCAACGCCCTCGTGTCGGAGGCGCTGCTGCTGGCCAAGCTCGACGCGCGGCGGGGCGACTGAGCCAATACGCCGAGTGCGGAGCCCCTTCCGGGCTGCGCGGCGTAGAATCGTGGCATCCGGCAGCACCGATCTCGGAGGATCACATGACCGACACCGCTCTGTCTACCGACCAGGAAGCCCGCGCGCACAACGTGTCGCTGACCGACGCTGCGGCACTCAAGGTCAAGAACCTGCTCGAGCAGGAGGGCCGCGACGACCTGCGCCTGCGGGTCGCTGTGCAGCCCGGCGGCTGCAGCGGACTGATCTACCAGCTCTACTTCGACGAGCGCTACCTCGAGGGTGACCAGGCGGTCGAGTTCGAGGGCGTCGAAGTCATCGTCGACGAGATGAGCGTCCCGTACCTCGACGGCGCCTCGATCGACTTCAAGGACACGATCTCCGAGCAGGGATTCACGATCGACAACCCGAACGCCGGCGGCAGCTGCGCGTGCGGAGACAGCTTCCACTGATCGGAACGGAAATCCGACGGAACCCGGCGCGCTGATCAGCCGCCGGGTTCTGTCGTCCTCGGCGGGAGATGGCGCGACAAGCTGGGCAGATGGCCTGAAGTGCCTGAGCGGTTGCCCTAGACTGGCGTGAGTCACATTCGCGACTTGGAAAGGTGCACCGTGCCCTCGAAACGCCGCCTCCGCTGGGCCCTCCTCCCCGTCGGGATCGCTACGGCCGCCATCTTGGCCGGATGCACCCCGACGGAGCTCAACGGGTATCTACCGGGCTTCGTCGAGGACGGTCCCGCGACGACGAACCACACCGAGATGGTGTCGGGCCTGTGGGTCAACTCCTGGATCGTGCTGCTCGCCGTCGGCGTCATCACGTGGGGTCTCACGCTGTGGGCCGCGATCGTCTACCGACGTCGCCGCGGACAGACCGGTCTGCCGGTCCAGCTGCGCTACAACATGCCGATCGAGATCTTCTACACGGTCGTGCCGGTCATCCTCGTGCTCGGATTCTTCGCGTTCACCGCGCGTGACCAGGCCATCCTCGAGGACTACGACGAGAACCCCGACGTGTCGATCACGGCGATCGGCAAGCAGTGGGCGTGGGACTTCCAGTACGACGGCGCCACCGACGACGACACGGTCTGGTCGATGGGCGTCCAGGCGCAGACCGACGAGTCCGGCAACATCATCAACGAGCTGCCGACGCTCTACCTGCCGGTCGACAAGTCCGTCACGATCAACCTGCAGTCGCGCGATGTCATCCACTCCTTCTGGATCATCGACTTCCTCTACAAGAAGGACATGTACATCGGCCGCGACAACCTGTGGTCGTTCACGCCGACGCGCGAGGGCGAGTACGCCGGCAAGTGCGCCGAGCTCTGCGGCGAGTACCACTCGATGATGCTCTTCAACGTCAAGGTCGTCAGCGAGGCCGAGTACGAGGACTACCTCGACTCCCTCGAAGCCGCGGGGCAGACCGGTGACATCAACAACGAATACGACCGGCTCCAGAACCTTCCCGGTACGGGCGGGGTCGCATCGGAGGGACAAGACTGACCATGGCGACGACACTTCCCCTCAATGAACCCGCGCAGGGGCGTCCGACGACCCTGCCGCCTCGCCAGGCCGCTCTGCTCAGCGCATCTCGCGTCGAGCAGAAGGGCAACATCATCGTCAAGTGGATCACCTCCACCGACCACAAGACGATCGGCTACATGTACCTGATCGCCTCGGTGATCTTCTTCATGCTGGGCGGTGTGATGGCGCTGATCATCCGCGCCGAGCTCTTCGAACCGGGCATGCAGATCGTCCCGACGAAGGAGCAGTACAACCAGCTGTTCACGATGCACGGCACGATCATGCTGCTGATGTTCGCGACGCCGCTGTTCGCGGGCTTCGCGAACGCGATCCTGCCGCTGCAGCTCGGTGCCCCCGATGTCGCGTTCCCGCGACTCAACGCCTTCGCGCTCTGGCTGTTCACGTTCGGCTCGCTCATCGCGGTCGCCGGCTTCCTCACGCCCCAGGGTGCGGCATCCTTCGGCTGGTTCGCCTATCAGCCACTCGCGAGCACGACGTTCTCGCCAGGTGTCGGCGGAAACCTGTGGATGCTCGGACTCGGCATGAGCGGTTTCGGAACCATTCTCGGTGCCGTGAACTTCATCACGACCATCATCACGATGCGCGCACCGGGCATGACGATGTGGCGCATGCCGATCTTCTCGTGGAACACGCTCGTCACGAGCATCCTGATCCTGATGGCCTTCCCTGTCCTCGCCGCCGCGATCCTCGCCGCTGCGACCGACCGCGTGCTGGGCGCCCACATCTACGATCCGCAGAACGGCGGAGTGCTCCTCTGGCAGCACCTGTTCTGGTTCTTCGGACACCCCGAGGTGTACATCATCGCGCTGCCGTTCTTCGGCATCATCTCCGAGGTCCTGCCGGTCTTCAGCCGCAAGCCGATCTTCGGGTACAAGACCCTGGTCTACGCCACGATCGCGATCGCCGCGCTGTCGATCGCCGTGTGGGCCCACCACATGTACGTCACGGGCGCCGTCCTACTGCCGTTCTTCGCGCTGATGACGATGCTCATCGCGGTACCGACAGGCGTGAAGATCTTCAACTGGATCGGAACGATGTGGCGAGGATCGGTGACCTTCGAGACGCCCATGGTGTTCTCGCTGGGCTTCCTGGTCTCGTTCGTCTTCGGTGGCCTCACGGGCGTCATCCTCGCCTCGCCGCCGCTGGACTTCCACATCTCCGACTCGTACTTCGTCGTCGCCCACTTCCACTACGTCGTCTTCGGCACGGTCGTGTTCGCGATGTTCGCCGGGTTCTACTTCTGGTGGCCCAAGTGGACCGGTCGCATGCTCAACGAGCGGCTCGGCATGGTGCACTTCTGGATGCTGTTCATCGGCTTCCACATGACGTTCCTCATCCAGCACTGGCTGGGCGTCGACGGCATGGTGCGCCGCTACGCGGACTACTCGGCCGCTGACGGCTGGACGTGGCAGAACCAGGTCTCGACGGTCGGTGCGATGCTCCTCGGTGCATCCATGATCCCGTTCCTGTTCAACGTGTGGATCACGGCCCGCAAGGCGCCCAAGGTCACGGTCAACGACCCGTGGGGCTACGGCGCCTCGCTCGAGTGGGCGACGTCGTGCCCGCCGCCGCGTCACAACTTCACGTCCATCCCGCGCATCCGCAGCGAGCGTCCCGCGTTCGACCTGAACCACCCCGAGGCGGGAATCCCCGTCGGCGTCGGTCCAGCGAAGGATGCACCCGAAGCCCCGGTCGTCGACGCGGCCGAAGGAGAGGTCAAGTAGATGCGTACCAACACCGCGCTCTGGTGGATCCTCACCGTCTTCTTCCTCGTCGTCTTCACGATGTACACGGTGTGGAACCTGATCGCCCACTGGGGGACGTATGCCGCTCCCGGGCTGTCCTGGTGGGACACCTTCACCCTCTCGATCGAGTGGGTCGGAAGCGTCGCACTGCTTTTCACAGCGTTCATGACGGGCCTCATCGCCTTCTACACGAGCCGTGTGCACAAGGCACAGGGCGGCGAGCTGCCCGAGGACATCCTGACGTCGGACATCGACGACGGCGACCCCGAGGTCGGCGAGTTCAGCCCGTGGTCGTGGTGGCCGATCGTCCTCGCGGGGGCGTCTGCCGTCGCGATCCTCGGCCTCGCTGTCGGCGTCTGGATGTTCCCCATCGGCATCGCACTGTTCGTCGTCGCGATCGTCGGCTGGGTCTACGAGTACTACCGCGGTCACTTCGCGCGCTGACCCGCTCGCGGCTCATAGCGGCCGGCATCCTGGATCTCGATCCGGATGCCGGCCGCTTCGCTGTGGTGGGGCGCCCGAGCGGCGCTGCGTCCCTGCCGGCGCCGGATCCACGTCGTCGCTGCCCCACCGGTCAGTCAGCGGACGCACGCCGCTCCACGGCTCGGCGATAGTGCCGCAACCGTGGAAGAACGGGTCTTGCTACCCTGAGGCCCATGGCGGTCAGCGACCAGAAGATCGAGTCGTTCCTCAACGACTACCAAGACGGACTCGGCACCTACGACGTGGCGCGGAGTGTGGCCCTGTGGGGCCTGCCGGGCACGATCCTGAGCGACGCGTTCGTGGGCACGGTCTCCTCGCGTGAGGAGATGGCGCAGGGCCTGGAGCAGTCCTATCCGCTGTACCGACAGCTCGGACTGAAGCGCGTGGAGCACACGCTGCTCGAACGCGTGGACCTGACCGCCACGATCACCAGGCTGAGGGTCCGGTGGCACTTCTACGGCGCCGGCGACGAGTTCCTCACCGATGGCGACTACGAGTATCTGCTGCGTCGTGACGAGGAGGGTCTGCGAATGTACGTCGCGGTCTCGATCGACGAGGCCGAGAAGATCGCCGAGCTGGCTGCGCGCAAGGGTGTGGAGCTGCCCGACGCCGGGTCGTGACACGCCGGATGCCGCCCTGACGTGTGGCGGTGGACCGGGCCGCTCTTCGAACGGGCACACGATATCGGATGCCGCAGCCGGCGCTCACGCAAGAGCCCCGGCTGCGTGATGCAACCGGGGCTCTTCGCGACTGGACCGCGTTACTTGTCGCGTCCCTCGTCCTCGGGGATGATGACGTTCGACGGGCGGTTGGCCGTCTCGGTGTTGTGACCGTCGTCGATCGGCACGTGCGGTGCATCCGGGACACCCGCGCGCTCATGCGCGCCCTGGATCTCGGCGTGCTCTTCGTCTGCGATGTGGTCGAGCTCGTGGTGCTGGTGAGCATCGGCCGCTTCGAGTTCGGTCTGCGTGAGGGGGGAGAGGCGGTCCTCGAAGAACCAGCGCGAGAAACCGGCACGCAGGTTCTCGTGCCACGGGATCCGTCCCTGTGCATTCGGACGCACCACGAGCGGCTCGTAGGTCTCGTAGTCGACGAGCTTGAAGCGGTCGTACTGATCGACGGGCTGGTGGACCTCGATGTACTCGCCACCGGGAAGACGCACGATGCGTCCGGACTCGTAGCCGTGCAGCACGATCTCGCGATCCTTGCGCTGCAGCGCGATGCAGATCCGCTTCGTGACGAAGTAGGCGATGATCGGACCCAGGATCAGCAGCGCCTGCAGAGCGTGGATCACGCCCTCCATCGTCAGCCAGAAGTGCGTCGCGATGATGTCCGACGAGGCAGCCGCCCACAGCACGGCGTAGAACGTGACGCCGGCCGCACCGATCGCGGTGCGCGTCGCGGCGTTGCGCGGGCGCTGGGCGATGTGGTGCTCGCGCTTGTCGCCCGTGATCCACGACTCGATGAACGGGTAGATCGCGACGATCAGGATGAAGACCACGAGCACGCCGAGCGGGATCAGGATGTTCCACGACCACGTGCGGTCGAGGAAGACGCTCTCGAGATGCGGCGGGACCAGGCGCAGCGCGCCGTCGGCGAAGCCGATGTACCAGTCGGGCTGCGTTCCCGCGGAGACGGGAGACGGATCATACGGTCCGTAGGCCCAGATCGCGTTGATCGAGAACAGCGAGGCGATCAGCACGATGAAGCCGAAGACGACGAAGAAGAATCCGCCCATCTTGGACATGTACACGGGCATCATCGGGTAGCCCACGACGTTGCTGTTCGTGCGGCCGGGGCCGGCGAACTGCGTGTGCTTGTTGATGATCATGAGCATGAGGTGCAACGCGAGGAGCGCGACCAGAATCGCCGGCAGCAGCAGGATGTGCAGCGCGTAGAGGCGTCCGACGATCTCGGTTCCGGGGAACTCGCCGCCGAACAGCAGGAACGACGTCCACGTGCCGATCAGCGGGATGCCCTTGATCATGCCGTCGATGATGCGCAGACCGTTGCCGGAGAGCACGTCGTCGGGGAGCGAGTAGCCCGTGAAGCCCTCACCCATCGCCAGGACGAACAGCACGAAGCCGATGACCCAGTTGAGCTCACGGGGCTTGCGGAACGCGCCCGTGAAGAAGACGCGCAGCATGTGCACGCCGATGCCGGCCACGAAGACCAGCGCCGCCCAGTGGTGCATCTGACGGACGAGCAGACCACCGCGGATGTCGAACGAGATCTCGAGGGTCGAGGCCATCGCCGCCGACATCTCGAGGCCGCGCATCGGCAGATAGGCGCCGTGGTAGTGGACGGGAGCCATCGACGCATCGAAGAAGAACGTCAGGAAGGTGCCCGAGAGGAGCACGACGACGAAGCTCCACAGCGCGATCTCGCCGAGCATGAACGACCAGTGGTCGGGGAAGACCTTGCGGCCGAGTTCCTTGACGATGCCCGACAGGCTCGTGCGCTCGTCGAGATAGTTCGCCGTGGCGCCGACGAAGCGGCCCCCGAGCGGCTTATCGCGCTCTTGGGTCTTCTCGGTGACGGTTGCGGTGCTCAATGACGCTCCCAGAAGCTCGGGCCGACGGGTTCGGTGAAGTCGCTGCGTGCGACGAGGTAGCCCTCGTCGTCGACCGTGATCGGCAGCTGGGGCAGAGCGCGCGCGGCGGGGCCGAAGATGACCTTGGCCTCATCCGTCACGTCGAACTGCGACTGGTGGCAGGGGCACAGCAGGTGGTGCGTCTGCTGCTCGTACAGGGCGACGGGGCAGCCGACGTGCGTGCAGACCTTGGAGTACGCGACGATGCCGTCGTACGACCAGTCCTTGCGCTCCTCGGACTCGATGAGCTGCTCGGGGAGCAGGCGCATGAGCAGCACGATGGCCTTCGCCTTCTCTTCGAGGTAGCCGTCGTGGTGGGAGAGCTCGGCGAGCGGCTCCGGGATGACATGCACGGCCGAGCCGAGCGTCAGGTCGGCGGCGCGGATCGGTTCGCCCGAGGGGTCGTGGGCGAGGCGCATGCCCTCGGCCCACATCGTGTGCTCGAGAAGGTGCACCGGGTCGCCCGCGAACGGGTTGTCGGGCGTGTTGTGCGGTGCCAGCCCGCGGAACAGCACGATGCCGGGAGCCACCGAGGCGACGAGCGCCGCGATGAGCGAGTTGCGGATCATCGTGCGGCGTCCGAAGCCGGACTCCTCGTTCGCGTCGGCGAAGGCCTGGATGGCCGCCTCGCGCGTCGTGTCGCGCCCGCGTGTCGCGTGCCGGGGCTCGATGAACTCCTTGTCCGACATGATCGCCTTCGACCAGTGGATCGCGGCGACGCCGATCGCCAGCAGCGCGAGCGCGATGCCGAGGCCGATGAAGAGGTTGTTGTGGCGGATGTCGATGAACCGGCCACTCTCGATCGGGAAGATCATGTACGCCGCGACTGCCCAGATGCTGGCGGCCACGGACACGTAGAAGAGGGTGTAGACGGTCCTTACCGCGCGCTTCATCGCGGCCGGGTCCTTGTCGGTCACCCGCTCGCGGTGCGGCGGGAGCTCCGGGTTGCGCACCGGATCGGGGACCGCGACAGCGAGCCCGGGGGAGGGCTTCCAAGAGCCCCTCTCCAGCTCGAGCGGATCGTCCTCGTGTGCCATGCTGCTCCTCGTTAGTGCCTGAATGTCGTCGTCTGGTCGATCAGTTGGACTTCGCCGTGATCCACACGGTGATGGCGATCAGACCGCCGATGCCGAAGATCCAGATGAAGAGTCCCTCTGAGACGGGACCGAGTGAACCGAGGGTGAAGCCGCCGACCGACTCGCTCTCCTGCAGATACAGCAGGTACGAGATGATGTCGCGCTTCTCTTCGGCCGTGAGCGTGAGGTCGTTGAAGACCGGCATCGCCTGAGGGCCCGTGACCATGGCCGCGTACATGTTGAGCGGCGAGGTCTCGTGCAGCGCGGGCGCGTACTTGCCCTCGGTGAGGGCGCCACCGGCGCCGGCGACGTTGTGGCACATCGCGCAGTTGATGCGGAACAGGTCACCGCCCTGGGACAGGTTGCCGCCGCCATCGAGCACGTCGTCGCTGGGGAAGCTCGGCCCGGGCGCGATCGACTGGATGTACGCGCCGACCGCCTCGATCTGCGCGTCGGTGAACTGCACGGGCTTCTGCGGCGCCTGCGGCCCCTGCATCTGCAGCGGCATGCGGCCGGTGCTCATCTGGAAGTGAACGGCGAGCTCGCCGACTCCGTAGAGCGACGGACCTTCCGGCGTGCCCTGCACGTCGAGGCCGTGGCATGTCGCGCAGTTGGCGTCGAACAGCTTCTTGCCGTCGTCGACGGTGAGGACGGTCGTGGTCCGCGTGTCGTCGGTGGCGGCCATCGCAGCGGATGCGCCCGCATACAGGCCACCGGTCAGCAACAGTCCGATTCCGACGACGGCGGCCGCAGCGAAGGGACTGCGACGACCGTTCGAGCGGCGCGTCTTGTCTCGTGCCATGGGGAAATTCAGCTCCGCTCTATTTCAGGAAGTAGATGACGAGGAACAGGGCGATCCAGACGACGTCGACGAAGTGCCAGTAGTACGACACGACGATCGAGGTGGTCATCTCCTTGCGCCCGAAAGTCTTGACGGCGTATGCGCGTCCGATGACGAGGAGGAACGCGATGAGTCCGCCGGTCACGTGCAGGGCGTGGAAGCCCGTCGTGAGGTAGAACGCCGAGGCGTACGCGTCGGAGTAGATCGGCATGCCTTCGTACACGAGCTGCGCGTACTCCCACACCTGACCGGACACGAAGATCGCGCCGAGGATGAAGGTCAGCCAGAACCACTCCACCATGCCCCAGCCGAGCCAGCCGCGCTTCTTGGTGGAGTAGGGCTGGAAGCGCTCGGCCGCGAACACCCCCATCTGACACGTGACCGAAGAGAGCACGAGGATGATCGTGTTCACGGTCGCGTAGGGGATGTTCAGCAGATCGGAGCGTTCGGCCCACAATTCGGGCGAAGTGCTGCGAAGGGTGAAGTAGATCGCGAACAGACCCGCGAAGAACATCACCTCGCTGCCGAGCCACACGATGGTGCCGACGGCGACCGGATCGGGTCGCTTAACGGACCTCATCGCCTGAGAGTACGTAGCTGGGGTGGTCGTCACGCTCCCCATTATTGCCGAAACCGCGCGGAGATTTTCCCACCCGCGGGGTTCTCGTCACCCGAGTGTGAACTTAGGACTACCTAAGAGAACGCCGGGAACGCGCTGTCAAGTGCATGAGGATGCGCGCGGTTACCGCGCGGACATGCGGCTGGCGCGGTGGGTAGGCTGGTTTCCCATGGTGGATCTGTACACGTGGCCCGGCATCCTGACCTCGCTTCTCGAGCGACGTGATCTCAGCGTGTCGGAATCGACCTGGGCGATGCGGCGCATCATGAACGGCGAGGCGACGCCGTCGCAGATCGCCGGATTCCTGCTCGCGCTGCGTGCGAAGGGCGAGACCGTCGACGAGATCGTCGGGTTCCGCGACGCGATCCTCGAGGCGGCGCTGCCGCTTCCCGTCGACCCGGGTGTCCTCGACATCGTCGGCACCGGCGGGGATCGCTTCGGCACCGTGAACGTCTCGACGATGGCAGCCGTCGTCGCCGCGGCATCCGGAATTCCCGTCGTCAAGCACGGCAATCGCGCCGCGAGCTCGTCGTCGGGGTCATCGGATGTGCTGGGCGCGCTCGGGATCGAGCTGACCCTCAGCCCCGACGCCGTCGCGCAGACCCTCGAGCGCGCCGGCATCGCGTTCGTGTACGCCTCGGCGTTTCATCCCGGCTTCGCCCACGCGGGTGCGACGCGGGCCGAGCTCGGCGTGCCGACCGTGTTCAACTTCCTGGGGCCCCTGTGCAACCCCGCTCGCGCCGAGGCCAACGCGGTCGGCGTCGCGCAGCTCGACCGGGTGCCGCTCATCACGGGCGTCTTCCGCACGCGCGGCGCGACGGCGCTCGTCTTCCGCGGCGACGACGGGCTCGACGAACTCACGACGACCGGCCACAGCCGCCTGTGGGAGGTCAGCCGCGGTGACATCCACGAGCACGACGTCGATCCGCGCGACCTCGGCATCCCGCTCGCCGACATCGGCGACCTGCTCGGCGGCGACCCCGCGCACAACGCCGCGGTCGTGCGCCGCGTGATCGGGGGCGAGGCGGGTCCGGTCCGCGACATCGTCCTGCTCAACGCCGCGGCGGGAATCGTCTCGTACCGGCTCTTCCGCGATCCGACCCAGGTGCAGCGCTCGATGCTCGAGCGCCTCGCCGAGGCGCGGGAGGAGGCCGCCGCCGCGATCGACAGCGGCGCTGCGGCGTCGAAGCTCGACCAGTGGGTCGAGGCGACGCGCGCCCTCGTGGGAGGCGCGAGTCCTCTTCCCCCGATCGGCCGACCGACGCTAGCGTGAAGCGGAAGTCCCCGATCTGAGGAGAACGCACATGAGCGATTCGGCAGCAGCCGTCGAACCCCCCGCCCGCAGCCTCGGTGGTGTCAAGGCGGTGGGAGTGCTCGGCATCCTGGGCGGAATCCTCCTCATCGTCGTGGGCCTCGTCGTGTGGATCATGGTGTCCTCGCAGCTGCGCGCCGAGAACATCACGATCCCCGACGATGCGGCCGCCTTCCAGGGGCAGACGGTGCAGGGACCGCTGACGGCCTACGTGCAGGCCGACATCATCCAGCACCACGCCATGGAGGCATCGGGCGGCAAGACGTACGCCGAGCTGCCGCAGGACGACCCCGTGCGCGCCACGATGATGAACGCCTCGTTCCTGCGCGCCTCGCTGTTCACCTCGGTCGTCTCGTTCGGCGTCGCGGCGTTCGCGATGGGGATGGGCGTGCTGTCGATCCTGTTCGGCTGGGCGCTGCGTCGCGTGGCCTCCGCCCCCGTCGTCGTCAAGACCTCGAGGTTCGCCGCCGGAGCGTGAGCGCATGAGGCCGTACGACGCCCTTGCCGAGATCGCGACGCTCCTCGAGCGGGAGCGGTCGTCGCGATACAAGTCCCGGGCGTTCCGTGCTGCTGCCGACACGATCGCGCCGCTCACCGACGACGAGCTTCGGGATGCCGCATCCCTGCGGCGCCGCAAAGGCATCGGCGAATCCACGTTCGCGGTCATCCAGCAGGCCCTCGCCGGCGACGTGCCGGCGTACCTGGCCGAACTGCGGGAGCGTGCCGGCGTCGAGCGCGCGTCGACCCTGCGTCCGCTGCTGCGCGGCGACCTGCACGCGCACAGCGACTGGTCGGACGGGCTCACGTCGATCGACCTCATGGTCGATGCGGCACGGCGCCTCGGCCACGAGTACCTTGCGCTGACCGACCACTCGCCGCGGCTGCGCGTCGCGAACGGGCTGTCGCCCGAGCGCCTGCGTGCCCAGCTCGAGGTCGTGGCGGGACTGAGCGGGGGCGGGTTCACGCTGCTGTCGGGCATCGAGGTCGACATCCTCGACGACGGTGCGCTCGACCAGGAACCCGATCTGCTCGACGAACTCGACGTGGTCGTGGCATCCGTGCATTCGAAGCTGCGGATGGAGCGCGCGCCGATGACGCGGCGCATCGTCGCGGCCGTCTCGGACCCGCACGTCGACGTGCTCGGCCACGTCACGGGCCGGCTCGTCGAGGGGGCGCGCGGCACGCGGCCGCCGTCGGATCTCGACCCGCGTGCCGTCTTCGCCGCGTGCGCCGAGCACGGTGTCGCGGTCGAGATCAACTCGCGACCCGAACGGCAGGACCCACCCGACGACCTGCTCGCGATCGCGCTCGACGAGGGGTGCCTGTTCTCGATCGACTCGGATGCGCACGCGCCCGGCCAGCTCTCGCTGCTGGACCACGGCGCCGAACGGGCCGAGCGCGCCGGCGTCCCCGCCGACCGCATCGTGACGACCTGGCCGCTCGATCGGCTGCGCGAATGGACGCGGCGCCGACGGTGACCGGGGATAGGCTCGCCGGATGAGCTCGTTCCCCGCCGCAGGACGAGCGAGGCGCGGCATCCCCTGGCTGATCGTCGCCGGTGTGCTCGTGGCCGCGCTGAGTCTGCGCGGACCCATCGTCGCGCCGACGCCCGTGCTGCGCCAGATCGAGCACGACTACGGCATCGGATCCGCCGCGGCGGGGCTGCTCACGACGCTGCCCGTGCTCATGTTCGCCGTGCTCACCCCGGTCGCGGCGATCATCATCCGGCGCACGGGCGCCGAGATCGCCCTCTTCACGTCGCTCGCGGGTGTGCTCGTCGGCACATTCGTGCGCGCGATCCCCGGATTCGGGTGGATGCTCGCGGGCATGGTCGTCATCGGGGCATCCATCACGATCGGCAACATCGTGATCCCCGTCATCATCCGCCGCGATGTTCCGCCCGAGCGGGTCGCCACCGTCACGGCGGCCTACGCGGCGGCGACGAACGTCGGATCGCTCGTGACCGCGCTGTTCACCGCGCCGCTGGCCGACGTCGTCGGGTGGTCGTGGGCGCTGCTCATGTGGTCGGCCATCACGCTCGCCGGGTTGGCCCTGTGGACCGTACATGCCCGCCGGCAGCGGCTGACCGGGGGAGTGGACCGGCTCTCGGGCGAACCCGCCGCCCACCGCACACCGCCCCGCTCGGCCGAAGAGCAGCGCACCGCCGAACTGGCCGAGACCATCACGGGACCGCTGCCCGTCGTCGGCAGTCGCCGCGACGAACGCGGCATCCTGCGGCGACCCATCGCGTGGCTGCTCGTGGGCGCGTTCGGCACGCAGTGCCTCATCTACTACGGATTGACGACCTGGCTCCCCGCCCTCACGGCGGACGAGCTCGGCCTCGGTGCGTCAGCGGCGGGGGCGCTCGCGTCGCTGTATCAGGGCGCCGGGATCGCCGGTGCGTTCATCGTGCCGCTGCTGGCCCGCTACGCGCCGCGCTACGTTCCCGCCCTGACGATCTGCGCCTCGTGGCTCGTCCTCACGATCGGCCTCGTTTTCGCTCCCGAGATGCTGTGGCTGTGGCTCGTGATCGGCGCGGTGGGGCACGCGGGCGGCTTCGTCGTCGTCTTCACGGCGCTCATCGGCGTCTCGCGGTCCGATCGCGAGGCGGCCGGCATGTCCGCCCTCGTGCAGGGCGGCGGCTACGCGCTCGGCGCTGCCGGCGGTCCGTTCGTGGGGTGGATGCACGACGTGTCGGGCGGGTGGAACACGCCCCTCGTCGTCTGCATGGCGCTGTCTGTCGTCTACTGCGTGCTGCTCCTGGCGGCGACGGCGCGGTCGGCGCCGCTGCGCTGACGCGGTTCAGACGCCGTCGAGCGCCGTCACGAGGCGGTGCATCGACGTGCCGAGCCCGCGGCGTTCGGCCAGAGCCGCGGCATCCGTCTTCTGCTGCTCGCCGAGCGGACGCAGACGCGCGTCGACATCGGGGAGGGGCAGGTCGCGCACGACGCCGACGACAGCGGGAGCGACGGCGAGGTAGGGCAGGGCCGCCTCGAGCTTGCCGCGGAGACCGGCGGACATGCCCTCGCCCGCGTCGGCCGCGGCGATGACGCCGGCGATGTCGCCGTGGGCCTGCAGCAGCTTCGCGGCCGTCTTGTCGCCGACACCCGCGACACCCGGCAGGCCGTCGGAGGCATCGCCGCGCAGCGTCGCGAAATCGGCGTACTGGTCGGGGCGTACGCCGTACTTCGTCAGGACGACGTCGTCGGTGACGACGTCGAGATTGCTCATGCCGCGCGCCGTGTAGATGACCCGGACGCCGCGCGCATCGTCGACGAGCTGAAACAGATCGCGGTCGCCCGTGACGACGTCGACGGGCATCGCGGCACGCGTCGCGAGGGTGCCGATGACGTCGTCGGCCTCGTGCTCGGCGGCTCCGACGACGACGATGCCGACCGCCGCGAGCGCCTCGCGGATGACCGGCACCTGCGCTTCGAGCGGGTCGGGCACCACTTCGACGTCGGGTGCACCCGCGACCACCTCGGCGACACGGTGCGTCTTGTACGAGGGGATGAGATCGACCCGCCACTGCGGCCGCCAGTCGTCGTCCCAGCACGCGACGACGTGCGTCGGCTCGTATGCCGTCACGAGCTTCGTGATGATGTCCAGGAACCCGCGCACGGCGTTGACGGGCTGTCCGTCGGGCGCGCGGACGGTGTCGGGCACGCCGAAGAACGCACGGAAGTACAACGATGCGGAGTCGAGCAGCATGAGTCGGTCGGACATGCCGTCATCCTGCCACGCACCACCGACGCGGCCGGTCAGCAGCCGGGGCCGGCCGCGCCCTCACGGCACGTGCGGTCGACGAGGGCCGTCGTGGCCTCGACGACGCGCACGCCGTATCCCGCGCTCGTCGCGGTGACGTACCCGGGCACGGGACGCCACGAGCCCGTGCCGAAGTCGACGGATGCCGCATAGCGGACGGTCGCCGTCACGGTGTGCGCGCCGCGCTCGCGGTACACGTGGCTCGTCGCCGTCGGCGCGAACTGCGGCGCACCGTTCGCCGCCCACGCGACACCGCCGGTGGTGGACGTGCGCGATGAGCCGTCTCCGTGGTCGAACTCGAATCCGGCGGGCACGAAGCGCACCGTGACGTCCCAGCCGAGCAGCTCACCCGCGATGCGCTGCTCGGATGCCGCCGCCACGAGGTTCGCCGGCAGACCGACGACGGCGAACCCGAGCGGTTCACCCGTCAGCGAGGGCGGCGCGGGACGGAACGAGGCGAGGTCGTCGATCGTGACGTCGGGGATCATGACGACGGAGTAGTTCGGGCGGCAGCCGAGGGGACCGCAGGTTTCGGGGGCCGAAGGCCTCGTGGGTTCGGGCGCGGGCTGGCTGCCGCCGGGTGTCGAGGGTCCGGGGGAGCTACCCGGCCGAGTGGTGGATGCACCGATCTCGACGGACGTGCCGGAGTTCGAGGCGGAGCAAGAGCCCCAAGCCGACGCCATGCCACAGCCGTCGGGGATGGCGGCGGTGAGGAGTGTGCTTAGGACGGAGATTGTGACGAGGGCTATCCGCATGACGCGTCCTCCTTTGCGACGCTTGAGGAGATCCACAGTCCCGTCGCTGTGGCGTCACTCTGATGAAACGTAACGACGGCAGGCTGAAGGTCTGGGCGAGACCCCGGCACCACCGAGGTCTGCGACTGGTCCAGAAGATCGACGTCCGAAACATCCATGCAGAGCTCTACGATCACGACGCCTTCAGAGGCTGCGAACGAGACCGGATTGAACGCGTCATAGCGACTGATTCCGGAAACAGTCAGGCCGGCAGCGTGCATTTCAGAAAATGATCTGCGTTCGTTCGCATTCGCTTCCCCCGTCGTCCACGCGTACACCGCCTCGAAGGTCGCGGGGTCGCTCAGGTCCACCTGGTTCAACGCGTCGACGTATGCGCGGTAGGTCTCTTCGGCGGCGGCGAACGCTTCGGCTTCGCTCGAGAAGGCGGGCGGAGGTTCTGCGGGATGGGGAGACGTGGCGCAGCCGCCGAGAGCGAGCGCGAGGGCGCACACAGCGATGACGGGGCGAAGGCGGGTGAACACGCGACCACCGTAATTCGCACCGGCAGTGCCCGGGGGTACTTATCCACAGGGGTGATTCATGAGTTCACCCTGGCGCCGAGGTATCCGCACTGCCAGGCTGACGGCATGAGAATCACCCGCATCGCCGCCGCCAGCGTGATCGCCGTCTCGGCCCTCGCATTCACCGCGTGTTCGGGCTCGATCGGAGGAGACGTCATCGCACCCGTCACGAAGGGTGCGGGCGAGCTCGAGGGTACGACCGTCGACCTCGTCGTCGGGCAGGTGCTCAACATCGACACGGGCGATCTCGCCGTCGACAGCTACACCGCGACGATCGGCGACCCCGCCGTCGCCGAGTTCGTCGAAGGGCACGAAGATGCCACGGCGACGTTCAACCCGGGGATCACGGCGCTCGCCGAGGGCGAGACCGAGGTCACGCTGTCGAACTCCGACGGCGGCATCCAGGACGTCATCTTCACGGTGCACGTCACGCAGTAGGTTCAGCGGGCTCACTCAGCGTCTCGTGGATGCGCCGAAGATCCTCCAGCAGTGAGCCGATCAGCATCCAATGGGTGGAGCTCGGCATCCGCACGGTGAGCGGTGCCGTGAGCGCCGGTTCACGGTCGTCGGCGGGCAGGTGCGCCGGGTCTCCCGAGATGAGCTGCACGTCATGGGCGGCGCGCCGCAGCTGCTGCGCGATGTCGTGCACGACGGGTTCCTCGTGCACGGATGCGTCGTGGTGATCGGCGAAGGCGCGCGTCATGCCGATCGTCTGCGTCACGATCGGCGAGAAGCGGTCCAGTTGCGCCTGCGCGTCGGCGAGCTCGTCGCGGTGCCGCGTGCGGCGCGGATTGAGCGTGAGCGATTCGGACGCGTCGGCGAGCGCGGCGGCCGCCTTGTCGCGCATGGGGCGCAGGAGGCGGGCGGTCAGGAGCACCTCTTCGACCTGCTCCGGCGACTGCGGCTGCTCGAGAGCCGTCGCGAGGCGATCGAGCGATGCGGCGAGCTCGCCGGCGAGCGATTCGACGGCGTCGCGGGCGGGCGCGACGGCGAGCGGAGGCACGAGCGCGAGGTTCACGACGATCCCGATGACCGCTCCGAGCAGTGTCTCGATGATCCGCTCGACGGCATACCCCGGACTTGTCCCACCGAGTGCCAGCACGAGCAGTGCGCTGATCGCCACCTGGTTGGCCGTGCCCGCCGTCATCCTCAGTCCCCACGCCAGGAGCAGCGCGACGACGGTCGCCAGGAGGATCACCCACGTCGAGCCGCCGAGCAGGATTCCCAGAGCCGACGCGACCGTGACGCCCGCGATCACGCCGATCGAGCGCTCCAGCGCCTTGGTGAGCGACTGGTTGACGCTCGGCTGCACGACGAGCAGCGCCGCGATCGCGGCGAAAACGGGCGGCGGGCCATCGACGAGCCAGCCCGCGGCGAGCCACGCGGCGATCGTCGCGAGAGCGGACTTGGCCACCTGCAGGGCAGGCGCGCGTCGCGGGGCACGGAACGCTGCGGTCATACGCATGGCCCGAGCGTAGGCCGCGGCACCCCGGCGCGGAACCGGGCGTAGCATCGAGCCCATGCGCGCCACTGTCATCCACGCGGCCCGAGACGTCCGCGTCGAGGAGGTACCCGACCCCG
Organism: Microbacterium sp. NPDC055357; assembly: GCF_053644835.1. NCBI lineage: Bacteria > Bacillati > Actinomycetota > Actinomycetes > Micrococcales > Microbacteriaceae > Microbacterium > Microbacterium sp. NPDC055357. The sequence goes on from NZ_JBSHLZ010000004.1 coordinate 88,410, forward strand.
AGCTCTCGACCGGACGCGACGCGATCGTGCGGGTCGTCGCGTCGTGCGTGTGCGGCTCGGACCTGTGGCCTTATCGCGGCGTCACGGCGGTCGATGCGCCGCGGCGGATCGGTCACGAATTCGTCGGAGTGGTCGAGGCGGTCGGCGCCGAGGTCGAGCTTGTGCGTCCCGGAGACTTCGTCATCGCGCCCTTCTACGTGTGCGACGGCACGTGCCTCAACTGCCGCAACGGCGTGAGCACGTCGTGCCTGGAGGGTGACTGGTGGGGGCGCGACGACCGCTTCGGCGGGTTCGCCGACGGAGGCCAGGGGGAGCGCGTGCGCGTTCCGCTCGCCGACGGCACGCTCGCCGTCGTGCCCGGCCCCGTCTCGGACGACGAGATCCCGGGCCTCCTCGCCCTCAGCGACGTCATGGGAACGGGCCACCACGCCGCGGTCTCGGCGGGCGTCGCACCCGGCGACACGGTCGCCGTCGTGGGCGACGGCGCCGTGGGCCTGTGCGCCGTCATCGCGGCCAAGCGGCTCGGCGCCACGACGATCATCGCGATGTCGCGGCACCCGCGCCGGCAGGAGCTCGCCCGCGAGTTCGGCGCGACGCACATCGTCGAGGAGCGCGGCGACGAGGGCGTCTCGGCCGTGCGTGCGCTCACCGAGGGCATCGGTGCCGATCGTGTCCTCGAGTGCGTCGGCACGAAGGAGTCGATGGACCAGGCGCTGCGCGCCACGCGGCCCGGCGGCATGGTCGGGTTCGTGGGCGTGCCCAACGGCGGTCCCGAGCTGCCGATCACGCACCTGTTCAGCCGCAACGTCGGCGTCAACGGGGGAGTCGCACCGGTACGCGGGTACATCGAGGGGCTGCTGCCCGACGTGCGCTCGGGCCGCATCCAGCCGGGGCGCGTCTTCGACCTCGTGCTGCCGCTCGCCGATGTTGCCGAGGCCTACGCGGCGATGGACGAACGCCGCGCCGTCAAGGTGCTGCTTCAGCCGTGACGACGGATGCCGCGGGGCAGGTGCAGCAGGCGCTCGAGACGCTGCGCGCCGAGCTCGACGACCGCATCCGCCGTTTCGACGACACGCTCGTCGAGCTGCGCGCCGACCGCGGTGCCGAGACCGCCGACGACGAGCACGATCCCGAGGGTGCGACCCTCTCGGCGGAGTGGTCGCGGCTCGCGGGGCTGCGCGCGGATGCGGCGCGTGAACGGGACGAGGTCGATGCCGCGCTCGCGCGGACCGGAACGGAAGGCTTCGGGATCTGTGCGGACTGCGGCGCCCCGATCCCGCTCGCCCGTCTCGTCGCCCGGCCGACGGCGACGCGCTGCGTGCCGTGCGCGACGCGTGCCGGAGCCTGACCTCGCGGGCGTCGGCGGCATTCTGATACCCTGGAATGTCACTTCTGTGGTTCTACAGCCACGTCCCGGTACGGGGCTGGTGACATCGCACGACAACAATCCGCTTCGCTTCGGCTGCTGTTTCGTTCGCGTCCGCGCGTTCGAGGTGCCGAGCCCGAGACCCCAAACCCACAAGGACAACCCACTACATGACTAGCGCAACGACCGCCCCGGCCACCAAGCAGGTCGCAATCAACGACATCGGCTCTGCTGAGGACTTCCTGGCCGCGGTCGAACTGACCATCAAGTCCTTCAACGACGGCGACCTCATCGAAGGCACCGTCGTGAAGGTCGACCGCGACGAGGTCCTCCTCGACGTCGGCTTCAAGACCGAGGGTGTCATCCCCTCGCGCGAGCTCTCGATCAAGCACGATGTCGACCCCAACGAGGTCGTCAAGGTCGGCGACGAGGTCGAGGCCCTCGTTCTCCAGAAGGAGGACAAGGAAGGCCGCCTCATCCTGTCGAAGAAGCGCGCGCAGTACGAGCGCGCGTGGGGCGACGTCGAGAAGATCAAGGAAGACGACGGCGTGGTCACCGGCTCCGTCATCGAGGTCGTCAAGGGCGGCCTCATCGTCGACATCGGTCTGCGCGGGTTCCTCCCCGCTTCGCTCATCGAGCTGCGCCGCGTCCGCGACCTCACGCCGTACCTCGGTCAGGAGATCGAGGCGAAGATCCTCGAGCTCGACAAGAACCGCAACAACGTCGTGCTCTCGCGCCGCGCTCTGCTCGAGCAGACGCAGTCCGAGTCGCGCTCGAACTTCCTCAACAACCTCCACAAGGGTCAGGTCCGCAAGGGCACGGTCTCGTCGATCGTCAACTTCGGTGCGTTCGTCGACCTCGGTGGCGTCGACGGTCTCGTCCACGTCTCGGAGCTGTCGTGGAAGCACATCGAGCACGCGTCCGAGGTCGTCGAGGTCGGCCAGGAGGTCACCGTCGAGATCCTCGAGGTCGACCTGGACCGCGAGCGCGTGTCGCTCTCGCTGAAGGCGACGCAGGAAGACCCGTGGCAGGTCTTCGCCCGCACGCACGCGATCGGTCAGGTCGCTCCGGGCAAGGTCACCAAGCTCGTTCCGTTCGGTGCGTTCGTCCGCGTCGCCGACGGCATCGAGGGCCTCGTGCACATCTCGGAGCTCTCCGGCAAGCACGTCGAACTCGCCGAGCAGGTCGTGTCGGTCGGCGAAGAGGTCTTCGTCAAGATCATCGACATCGACCTCGAACGTCGTCGCATCTCGCTCTCGCTCAAGCAGGCGAATGAGTCGGTCGACCCCTTCGGCACCGAGTTCGACCCGGCCCTCTACGGCATGGTCACCGAGTACGACGAGAACGGGGAGTACAAGTACCCCGAGGGCTTCGACTCCGAGACCAACCAGTGGAAGGAAGGCTTCGACGAGCAGCGCGAGAAGTGGGAGCAGGAGTACGCCGCTGCCCACGCCCGCTGGGAGGCGCACAAGGCCGCCGTCACGAAGGCAGCCGAGGCCGAGGCCAACGCCCCCGCCGACACGGGTTCGTCGTCGAGCTTCACCTCCGAGGCCGGCGGCGGAACGCTCGCCGACGACGAGGCGCTCGCCGCTCTCCGCGAGAAGCTCTCGGGTCGCTGATCCGACACAGCTGATCGGGGAGTAACCTCCTCGACACCGCCAAGAGGCCAGGACCGTCGGGTCCTGGCCTCTTCGGCGTTTCACGAGACGGATGCCGCACCCGCGGCATCCGGAGCGGCGAGCAGCGCCGAGCGCACCCCGCGCGGTAGCGTCGCACCATGTCCTGGACGCCCGCACTCCGCCGCCGCGTCGGTCGTGCGCAGTTCGAGGACCGGACGCGGGCCCGAACGACGGTGCTCAACCAGCTCCTGCTGGGCGCTGTCGTGCTCATCACCACGCTGATCGCCGTCATCGGCGACTTTCCCGGTGACACGCCGATGTTCTTCGCCGCGGTCCTCGTCGTGTTCGTCGGCGCCGGTGTGGCGATCGCGGTGCCGTGGAACAGCCTCCCGCAGTGGGTGAGTATCGTGCTGCCGCTCGCGGACGTCGCGGCCATCGCGTTCATGCGCGAATCCAGCCCGACGGCGGGGTTCGGGCTGCTGTGGATCTTTCCCGCGATGTGGCTCGCCTCGGGATTCGGCCTCGTGGGTCTGTTCGTGTCGATCGTCAGCATCTGCACGATCTACGGATTCCAGACGTTCCTGCCCGATCGGCCACTGACGTTCTCGGCGCTGCTGCTGCCGATCGCCGTCATCGCCCTGTCGACGACGAGCTACCTCACGGCGCGGCGCTCGCGCGTGCAGCGGATTCTCCTCGACAGCCAGACGCGCATCCTCGGCAAGGCTCTCGAGAACGCCCGTCAGCAGGAGCAGACCGTGACGAGCGTGCTGGATGCCGTCGACTTCGGCATCATCCGGGTGGGCGAAGACGGCCGCATCGCGGTGCGCAACGACGCGCACGGACGCCTGCAGCGCGTCAAGGACACCCGAGCCGAACAGGAGGCGACGACCCTCGTGCCCGCCTATTCGCGCGACGGGATCACGCTCCTGCCCGCCGACGAGCAGCCCCTCGCCCGGGCGATGCGCGGTGAGACGTTCGACGACGAGGTCGTCTGGTTCGGCGAGCCGGGTGAGCAGCGCCGTGCGCTCACCGTGACGGCGCGGCACCTCAGCGACGACGACGGGCAGGTGACGGGAACCGTCATCGTCTCGCGCGACATCACGACCGAGCTCATCGCCGTGCGTGCCCGTGAGGACCTCGTGGCGTCGGTGTCGCACGAACTGCGCACGCCCCTCACCGCGATCGTCGGCTACCTCGACCTCGTGCTCGACGAAGATCTGTCGCCGTCGGCGCGCCGCGGGCTCGAAGTCGCCGAGCGCAACGCGCACCGGCTGCTTTCGATCGTGTCCGACATCCTCGCGGCATCCAGCTCTGATCGCACGACGGTCGAACTCAGCATCCGCCCGCAGCAGACCGACATCGCCGCGATCGCGATCGCCGCGATCGAGCTGCAGGATCCGCGCGCCGCGGAGCGCGGCATCCGGATCGATTCCTCCGGGGTCGAGAGCGCCGTCGCCTTCGTCGACGCATCGCGGATCCGTCAAGTGCTCGACAACCTGCTCTCCAACGCCGTCAAGTACAACAAAGACGGCGGATCGATCGAGGTCGGCACCACGACCGATGATGTACACGCGTGGATCGTCGTGCGGGATTCGGGCCGGGGGATCTCGGATGCCGAGATGCCGCGGCTGTTCCATCGGTTCTTCCGCTCCGACGCCGTGCGCATGACCTCGACGCACGGCAGCGGGCTGGGATTGGCGATCAGCCGGGACATCGTCCGCTCCCACGGCGGCGAGATCACGGTGCGAAGCGAACTGGGGTCGGGAACGACGTTCGTGGTGCGACTGCCCTTGGGGGCGCATCGCCTGGAAGCACCGGAAGGAACCGTATGACCCTCGACCTCTTCTCCGTCTCGGTGATGACGACCGTCGTCGTCGTCGCGAGCAGCGTCGTGTTCATCCTGGGATCGATCCTGCGGCGCGACGATGGTGCGGGTCGCATGTGGGGTCTGGCGTTCCTCGCCGCCGTGCTGACATCGGTCAGCTATCTCGTCTGGTCGGCGGCGCCGGAGGCCTGGTGGGCGATCGCGATCGGAAACGGGGCCTTCGTGGCGATCCCGGGCTGCATCTGGCTCGGATGCCGCGCCTACAACACACGACGCATGCTCGTGGCGGGCCTCGTCGTGGCGGCCACCGCGGTCGTGGCCATCGGCGCAGTCGTCGTCGCGGGACCCGAGGGCGGAGGGTGGGCGGGGGCGCCGGTCATGTTCGTCGGCATCCTCATCTTCGCCGCCCTCGGCGCCGTCGAGAGTCTGCGTGGCGACATGGGTCGCAACCGCAACGCGTGGAGTCTCGTCGCGGTGCTCGGATTCCAGTCCGTGTTCTACCTCGTGCGCACGGTCGTGTTCCTCGTCGCCGGCCCGGACAGCGACGTCTTCCGCACGTGGCTGGACACGATCCCCACGAGCTTCATCACCACCCTGACGACGATCGTCGCGGTCGTCGTGACCTCGGTGCTGCTGTCGGACCGCGCCGGATCGGTGGGTGTCGTCGCGTCGCGCGACCTCGCCCTCACCGACGACGACGTGCTGCCCGAGTTGTCCTTCGCGTACGTGCTGCTCGGGATGAGCGGTCGCGCGCGACGCCGCGGCGAACTCGTCGGCGTCATCTCGGTGCGCATCGACGATCTGCCGGCGATCTCGACGGCCTTCGGGACGGAGGCGGCCGCGAGCGTCGCCGACGCGTTCCGCACGGTCGTGCGGCGCTTCGCACCGACGAGCGCGTTCGTCGGCCAGGACGGACCGACGGGCCTCTTCGTGGGCATCCAGCCGGGGTCGCCCGCCGAAGCGCGCCGCACGGCGGAACGCATCCGCCGGGGGCTCTTCGACGAGCTGTCGGGAGTCGTGGGGGCGGTGATCCCGGTCGTGGGCGTGGGCGTGACCCTCAGCGACACGACGGGCTACGAGCCCGCAGCGCTCATGCGCGGAGCGCGGCGGGCGGCGACGGACGCCGCACACGCCGCAGAGGCGGCCGTCGTCGTGACGTCGTGATCAGCGCGTGAGCCGGTAGCCCACACCACGCACGGTCTCGATCCAGCGCGGCCGAGTGGGCGTCTCGCCGAGCTTGCGACGCACATTCGCCATGTGCACCTCGATCGCGCGCGCATCCGCGTCGCTGACGAACCCGTTCGTGCTGTAGTGGTCGCCGCGCAGCATGAGGGCGAGGTCGGTCTTGCTGACGACACGGCCGCGCGCCGTGAGGAGGTCGACGACGATGTCGAACTCGCTGCGCGTCAGATCGAGGTTCTGCCCGTCGCGCGTCGCGAGGCGCATGTCCGGGTGCACGCGCAGTCCGCGGTGCTCGAGCCAGCCGTCATCCGGATCCTGGACCGTCGTCGACGACGATTGCGGGGGATCGGCAGGCGCGTCACCCGCGGCGGTGTGCACGCGGGGGCGACGCAGCATCGCATCGATGCGCGCGCGCAGCTCACGGGGCCGGAAGGGCTTCGTGACGTAGTCGTCGGCACCGGATTCGAGCCCCTGCAGCGCATCGATCTCTTCGCTGCGCGCCGTGAGCATCACGATGTATGTGCTGCTGATGGCGCGGATCCGCTTGGCCGTCTCGAACCCGTCGATGCCCGGCATGCTGACATCCAGCGTCGTCACGACGGGTTGCTTCGTCCGGACGAGCTCGATGCCATCGAGTCCGGATCCGGCCGCATGCACCGTGAAGCCCGCGGCTTCGAGGACATCGCTCAGGAGCTGCCGGATGTCGGCTTCGTCCTCGATCACGACGGCGACGCGGCTGTCCTGCACGTGCACACCCCCGGCATCCGACTCATCGAACTCGGTCGGCGAGTCGACAACCGTGATGATATCCCAGAAGAGGCGACGAAACGCTCTGCCGGGCGCGTCTGGACTCACCGGCACGTGACCGATCCCGCCGGCGTCGATGCGCGGTTGTCGACCATCGGCAGGTAGAACTGACCCGACCCGCCCCATCCGGGCGGCGTGCGCGCCGTCAGCAGCGGCAGGTCCGCGCACGCCGACGACGGTGCGACGTGACCGCCGGTCGTCGCGGCGTTCTCCCACCTCCATGTGCCGGTGCCCGTGTCCGAGCGCATCCGGGCGGAGGCCAGGTCGATCGTGACGACGACGTACCCGTTGCCCGCGTTGCTGGCGACGGTGACGTAGTAGTTGCGGTGAAGGCCGGCGTCCGTGCCCCACTGGTCGAAGACGACCGAGGTGACGGCGCAGTGCCCGTTGTTCTTGACACTGCCGTCGGCGTTCATCGCGACGCAGCCGAGCGTCGCCGGTGCCTCCCACTGGCCCGCGCTCACGGTCGCGACCGCCCGCACCGGATCGGTCCACGCGCTGAGCGTCGACTGCGCCGCCGCAGCGCCCGCCCCGACCCCCAGGATCAGAGCGAGCGCCGCGAGCAGCGACAGGATGCCGGAGCGCGCGCGGCCACGCGCGCGAACAGACCGACCGGCCGACGTCCCCACGTCGGCCGGTGTCGCGGCCCCCGCCGCGACGCGGTCCGCGGCGGTCGCACGGCTCATCGCGCGACCTCCGGCAGGAGTGCTCCCGAGTCCCCGGCTTTTCGGGTTCCGCGGGACTCGGGAGCGGGGATCAGCCACGTCAGCCCGAGGAGAGCGACGAGACCGATCAGCAGGGGCACCGCGACAGCGGGGGTGGAGATGCGCGCGATGACGGCGCCCGCGCCGGGCACCTGCATCTGCGGCATCCACACCTCGCCGGCCACGCGGTAGTCGAGGGCGTCCTCGAACTCGTTCGCGTCGCCCTTCATCGTGATGACACTGCCGTCCCCTTCGGCGGTGATCTCCACGATGCGGTGCGTCACGAGTGTGCTCGTGAGCTCGCTGGGCAAGCTCACGACGTCACCGACCCCCAGATCGGCGACGGGCTTCTTGGTGGCGATGAGCAGGTCGCCCGTCATGATCTCGGGCTCCATGGAACCCGAGATCACGATGAGCGGCTTGATCATGCCGGCAGCGGTGGCCCCCCAGACCACACCGCTCGCCACTCCGACGACGGCGAGCGCCCACAGGGCGACCATCGTGACGCGACGCAGTGCCTGCATGATGATCTCCTGTCGGTCTCGTGTCGTTCGGAAGAGGTGCGTCAGGCCGTGGCTTCGCCCGCGACGGTGACGATGATCGTTCCGGTCTTGCCCTTGTTCTCGGGCTTCCAGTCCGCCGGTGCGGTGACCGTGAGCGTGAAGGTGCTCGTGTCGCGGATGGTTCCGGCCGGGGCGAGCGTCGTGGCCAGGCCGGAGACCTGCGCCGTCGGTTCGGTGAGGAACGTGGATCCGGCCCACTCGACGCTCGGCACCACGGCCGCGCTGACGTTGCCGAAGTTCTTGACGTGCAGCGTGACGGTGCGCGTCTGGCCGGGCAGGAGCTTCGCGAACGTCGTCGCCGGGACGACGAGTTCGACGGCGTCCTTCTTGTCGGACTGCTGCCAGGTGACTCCGTCGAGCGAGGCCTGGAGGTCGAACGTCGCGGCATCGGCGGGTGCGGCGGCGAAGACGTTGTCGGTCCAGGCGGCGCTGGTGAGCGCTGCGCCCACGCCGCCGACCGCGAGGGTGGCCAGGGCGAAGGCGACGATCGGGCGACGCTTGTTCTTGCGGCGGGTCTCGGGCTGGGTGACGGATGCGGACATGATGGCCTTTCGTGAGGTTCGGGAGTCGCGACCGGATCCTCCGTTGTGGGTTGACCCGCGGTTTCTGCGACATCTCGAAGCTATGGCCGCATCCTCAGCCCCGGCTTGTGCGCACCTCAGGGGGATCCAAGGATCGTCGTCCTGAGCCGAAACTGAGATTTCATGCGCGTGAATATTGTTCGACTCGGATCGGGGATGCCGTCATGGCATGCTCGTCACATGCCGCTCATCGCCCTCACCGGCGGGATCGCGTCGGGGAAGTCCACGATCGCCGCCCGTCTCGCCGATCACGGTGCCGTCGTGGTCGACGCCGACCAGATCGTCCGCGACGTGCAGAGCGCGGGCTCACCCGTGCTCGCGGCGCTCGCCGCCGAGTTCGGCGCAGACGTCATCCTGCACGACGGCGCCCTCGACCGCGCGGCCCTCGCGGCGAAGGCCTTCGGCGACCCCGCGGCGGTCGCGCGGCTCAACGCCATCGTGCATCCCGCCGTGGGCGTCGAGTCGCAGCGGCGCTTCGCCGCGGCCTTCGCGATCGACCCCGATGCTGTCATCGTCTACGACGTGCCGCTCCTGGTCGAAGCCCGCGTCGAAGACCCGTGGCAGCTCATCGTCGTCGCGCACGCGCCCGCCGACGTGCGGCGAACGAGGCTCGTCGAGCTGCGGGGGATGACCGAAGCAGACGCCGACGCGCGTCTCGCGTCGCAGGTGACCGACGCCGCGCGCCTCGCGGTCGCCGATGTCGTGGTCGACACGACGGGCACGATCGAGGACACGATGCGGCAGGTCGACGCGCTGTGGGACGCGCTCCCGCAGCACATCGCGCAACGCGCCGCGCGCTGACTTCTCGAGCGGGCTGAGGTCCGACGCGCCCCGATGTCGGAGCCCGCGCCTACGCTGGAAAGGTGCAGACGACACGTTCCGTGCGGCCCTTCGAGGTCATCAGCGACTATTCCCCGTCCGGAGATCAGCCTCAGGCGATCGCCGAACTCGCGGCGCGCATCAACGCGGGCGAGACCGATGTCGTGCTCCTCGGTGCGACCGGAACCGGAAAATCGGCGACGACGGCGTGGCTCGTCGAGGCGGTGCAGCGCCCGACCCTCGTGCTCGCGCACAACAAGACGCTCGCGGCGCAGCTCGCGAACGAGTTCCGCGAGCTCATGCCGAACAACGCCGTCGAGTACTTCGTGTCGTACTACGACTATTACCAGCCCGAGGCGTACGTCCCGCAGACGGACACCTTCATCGAGAAGGACTCGTCGATCAACGCCGAGGTCGAGCGACTGCGCCACTCGACGACGAACTCGCTGCTCAGCCGTCGCGATGTCGTCGTGGTGTCGACCGTGTCGTGCATCTACGGTCTCGGCTCGCCCGAAGAGTATCTGCGGGCGATGGTCGCCCTGCAGCTGGGCGAGAGGTACGACCGCGACGCGCTGATCCGCAAATTCATCGCGATGCAGTACAACCGCAACGACGTCGACTTCTCGCGCGGGAACTTCCGCGTGCGCGGCGACACGATCGAGATCATTCCGGTGTACGAGGAGTACGCCGTGCGCATCGAGATGTTCGGCGATGAGATCGAGGGTCTGTTCATGCTGCATCCCCTCACGGGCGATGTCGTGCAGAAGCTCGATTCGGTGCCGATCTTCCCCGCGACGCACTACGCGGCGGGCACCGACACGGTGCATCGCGCGATCGGCACGATCGAGCACGAGCTCGAAGAGCGGCTGAAAGAGCTCGAGTCGCAGAACAAGCTGCTCGAGGCGCAGCGCCTGCGCATGCGCACGACGTTCGATCTCGAGATGCTGCAGCAGCTGGGCTTCTGCTCGGGTATCGAGAACTACTCCCGTCACCTCGACGGTCGCGGGCCGGGCGAGCCGCCGCACACGCTGCTGGACTTCTTTCCCGACGACTTCCTGATGGTCATCGACGAATCGCACGTCACGGTGCCCCAGATCGGCGCCATGTACGAGGGCGACGCGTCGCGCAAGCGCACTCTCGTCGAGCACGGCTTCCGCCTGCCCAGCGCGATGGACAACCGACCGCTGCGCTGGGACGAGTTCAAGAACCGCGTGGGCCAGACCGTCTATCTGTCCGCGACCCCCGGGCGCTACGAGATGGGCATCGCCGACGGCGTCGTCGAGCAGATCATCCGCCCCACGGGTCTCGTCGACCCCCAGATCATCGTGAAGCCGTCGAAGGGCCAGATCGACGACCTCCTCGAGGAGATCCGGCTGCGTGCCGAACGTGACGAGCGCGTGCTCGTGACGACCCTCACGAAGAAGATGGCCGAAGAGCTCACCGACTTCCTCGGTGAGCACGGCGTGCGCGTGCGCTACCTGCACTCCGACGTCGACACGCTGCGCCGGGTCGAGCTGCTGAGCGAGCTGCGCGCGGGCGTCTACGACGTGCTCGTCGGCATCAACCTGCTGCGCGAGGGTCTCGACCTGCCCGAAGTATCGCTCGTGGCGATCCTCGACGCCGACAAAGAGGGGTTCCTGCGCAGCGGCACGTCGCTCATCCAGACGATCGGCCGTGCGGCGCGCAACGTCTCGGGCGAAGTGCACATGTACGCCGACCGGGTGACCGACTCCATGCGCAACGCGATCGAAGAGACCGATCGGCGTCGCGACAAGCAGCTCGCCTACAACAAAGAGCACGGAATCGATCCGCAGCCGCTGCGCAAGCGCATCGCCGACATCACCGACGCGCTCGCCCGCGAGGCATCCGACACCGATCGAATGCTGTCGCGCCGGGATTCGTCGCGCCTCGCGTCGGGCAAGGGCAAAGCGCCGACGCCGCGGTCGCTGAGTTCGAAGGGCGCGCGCGAGGGGATCGCGGCCGAGGGCGCCGAGCAGCTCGAGGCGACGATCGCCGACCTCAGCTCGCAGATGCTCGTCGCGGCCGAAGAGCTCAAGTTCGAGCTCGCGGCGCGCCTGCGCGACGAAGTGCAGGATCTCAAGCGCGACCTGCGCGCCATGGAGCGCGCGGGGCACGCCTGACCGCTCGGATGCACGCATCGCACAGAACCGCCGCCGGTTGCACGGCACCGGTGTGTGAGCACCCTCTCATTTCTCTGTTGCGCGGCGGCGCGGAGTCCTAGGCTCGGCATCGGCGCGTCACGTCGTGGTGATCACGCGCGGACGTGTCTGCCCGATTCCATTCAGAGGAAGCAGTCACATGCGAAACAGGTCACAACCCGGCCGCGCCGCGTCACGTCGACGCCTCGCCGTCGGAGCGGCGCTCACCGCCGCGGTACTCGGAGCAGGAGCCTTCGTCGCCGTTCCGGCCCAGGCCGCCGACCCCGTCACGGTCAATCTCGTGACGATGAACGACTTCCACGGGCGCATCGCGGCATCCGCGCCCGCCGGCGGCGCCGCCGCGCTCGCGACGGCGGTCACGTCGTTTCGCGAGGCGAACGACAACACGATCTTCGCGGCGGCCGGCGACCTCATCGGCGCATCGACGTTCGAGTCGTTCATCCAGCAGGATCTGCCGACGATCCAGGCGCTCAACGCGGCGGGCCTGGATGTCAGCGCGGCCGGCAACCACGAGTTCGACGGCGGCTGGGCCGACTTGCGCGACCGTGTGCAGAGTGCGGCGGATTGGGAGTACATCAGCGCGAACGTCTGGGACACCGAGACCGACGACCTCGCGCTCGCGCCGTACTGGGTGCGCGCGGTCGACGGGGTGTCGGTCGGCTTCATCGGAGCCGTGACCGAAGACCTGCCGTCGCTGGTCAATCCCGCGGGCATCGCGACGCTCGACGTGCTGCCGATCGTGTCGAGCGTCAACGCCGTCGCCGACGACCTCAGCGACGGTGACCCGTCGAACGGCGAGGCCGACGTCATCGTGCTGCTCGTGCACGAAGGGGCCGAGGACACGTCGTACGAGACGGCGACAGACCCGACGACGAATTTCGGCGCGATCGTCAACGGCGTGAACTCCGAGGTCAACGCGATCGTCTCCGGACACACTCACCTGGCGTACTCGCATCAGGTGCCTTACGCGGGCGACACGGGGCTTCGTCCCGTCATCTCGTCGGGACAGTACGGCGAGAAGTTCAGCAACATGGTGATCACGATCGACCCCGACAGCAAGACGGTGCAGTCGATGGACAACACCGTATATTCCATGTACCTCGAGGGCGGCGTCGCCGCCTACGCGCCCGACCCGACCGTCCAGGCCATCGTCGATCAGGCGGTCATCGACGCGGGTCCGCTCGGAGCGGCGCCGCTCGGCACGCTGTCGGCGGACATCAACCGCGCCAAGCTCGCCAACGGCACGACCGAGAACCGGGGCGCTGAATCGACGCTCGGCAACTTCGTCGCCGACGCGCAGCTGTGGGCCGTGCAGCGCACGGACCCGACCGCGCAGATCGCGTTCATGAATCCCGGGGGTCTGCGCACCGACATGACGTATGCGCCGGACGGTGTGCTCACCTACCGCGAGGCCGCGAGCGTCCAGCCCTTCGCCAACACGCTCGTCGCGCTCACGCTGACGGGCGCGCAGCTCACGACACTGCTCGAACAGCAGTGGCAGCCGGCGGGAGCGACTCGACCGTTCCTCAAGCTCGGCGTCTCGAAGGGACTCACCTACACGTTCGACTCGACGGCAGCGGCCGGCAGCCGCGTGGCGAACGCCCAGTTCGACGGCGCGCCGATCGATCCGGCGGGGGAGTACCGCGTCGTGGCGAACTCGTTCCTCGCCGCAGGTGGGGACAACTTCGCCGCGTTCACGCAGGGAACGGCGAAGGCCGACACGGGACAGGCCGACCTCGCGGCGATGGTCGACTACATGGCCTTCGTCGGCACGGCGTCGCCCGACTACGCGCAGCGTTCGATCGGGCTCGTGCTGTCGGCACCGCCGGCAGGCGGGTACACCGCCGGCTCGACGATCGACATCTCGCTCTCGTCGCTCGACTTCTCGACCACCGAGCCGAAGGCCGACACGGTGTCGGTGGCGATCGACGGCACGGTCGTCGGCACGGCGCCCGTGGATTCCACGGTGGGCAACGAGGTGCTCGATGTCACGGGAACCGCGAACCTGTCGGTCACGGTGCCGACCGGGGTGAGCGGCGCCGTAGCGCTGACGATCACGACGCTGGCAGGAACGGCGATCGAGGTGCCGATCACGATCGCCGAGCCGGTCGCCAAGAGCGCGACGATCACACTCGGCGTGCCGAGCAAGATCCTCGCCAAGCACGGCACGAAGATCCAGTACAACGTCGCCGTCATCGCCGCGAAAGGCACCCCGACGGGCGAGGTCGCGATCTTCGACGGCAACCGTCGCATCGCGACGGCGACCCTCACGGCGAAGGACCGCGGCGTCGTCTCGGTGACGCTGCCGACGCTGAGCCGCGGTCTGCACCTGCTCTCGGCGACGTACGCCGGCAGCGACGCGCACGACGGATCGAAGAGCTTCCGCTTCCCCGTCCTCGTGTGGTGATCAGCGGCGGCTGAACGAACGGATGCCGCGGGTCGGACCCGCGGCATCCGCTCGTCGTCCGCGCAGATTCGCGCGAGGCGAACACGCTTTCGATCCCGTGTCCGAGGCCGCACCTAAACTTGTCGGGTGCCCATCGTCCCCGTCACCACGCCTGATCACACGCCCGGAGGCTCCGGTCAGAGCCACGCCGTCACGCGCCCGTTCCCCGCATCCGGGCACGGGAGTGGCACGCTCAGCGTGCGCGGCGCTCGCGTGCACAATCTCAAGAACGTCGATCTCGACATCCCGCGCGATTCGCTCGTGGTGTTCACGGGGCTCTCGGGGTCGGGCAAGTCGAGTCTCGCGTTCGACACGATCTTCGCCGAGGGCCAGCGCCGCTACGTCGAGTCGCTGAGCGCCTATGCGCGTCAGTTCCTCGGTCAGGTCGACCGCCCCGACGTCGATTTCATCGAGGGGCTCAGCCCCGCCGTGTCGATCGACCAGAAGTCGACCAACCGCAACCCGCGCTCGACGGTCGGCACGATCACCGAGATCCACGACTACATGCGCCTGCTGTGGGCGCGCATCGGCGTGCCGCACTGTCCCGAGTGCGGCGAGCGGATCCAGCGCCAGACGGTGCAGCAGATCGCCGACCAGCTCATGGAGCTGCCCGAGCGCACGCGCTACCAGGTCGTCGCCCCGGTCGTCTCCCAGAAGAAGGGCGAATTCGTCGATCTCTTCGCCGAGCTCGGTGCGAAGGGATACGCCCGGGCGATCGTCGACGGCGAACTCATCCAGCTCGCCGAGCCGCCGAAGCTCAAGAAAAGCTACAAGCACGACATCGCCGTCGTCGTCGACCGGCTCGTCGCCGGCCCGAACACCCTCAGTCGCGTCACCGATTCGGTCGAGACGGCACTGGGCCTTGCCGGCGGCATCGTGCAGGTCAACTTCGTCGACGAAGAGGGCGACGACGCGTGGCAGTCCTTCTCAGAGAAGCTCGCGTGCCCGAACGGTCACGCGTTGCAGCTGACCGAGATCGAGCCGCGCACCTTCTCGTTCAACGCGCCGTTCGGCGCGTGTCCCGCGTGCTCGGGTCTGGGCACCCGCATGTCGGTCGATGTCGAGCTCATGCTCGGCGATGAGGAGCTCTCGATCAGCGAGGGCGTCCTGGTGCCGTGGACGACGCAGGGCAAGGGGCTCTATCAGTACTACGAGCGGCTGCTCGAAGGCCTCGCACGCGACCTCGAGTTCTCGCTCGAGACGCCGTGGAAGGACCTGCCCGAATCGGTGCGCGAAGCCGTGCTGCGCGGTGAGGATTACAAGGTCTCGGTCAAGTGGCGAAACCGCTACGGGCGCGAGATGCGCTACACGTCGGGGTTCGAGGGTGTCGTCCCGTACATCGAGCGGCAGTACCTGCAGGCCGAGTCCGACACGCAGCGGCAGCGGTGGTCCGAGTACCTGCGCGAAGTGCCGTGTCCCGTCTGCGACGGCGACCGACTCAAGCCCGAAGTCCTCGCCGTGCTCGTGCACGGGCATTCCATCGCCGACGCGTCGCGGCTGAGTCTCGCCGAATCGCAGGAGTTCTTCGCGACGCTCGAACTGACCGAGCGCGAAGCGCAGATCGCCGCGGCGGTGCTGCGCGAGATCCGCGCGCGCCTCGATTTCCTCCTCCAGGTGGGGCTGAACTATCTGAGTCTCGGCCGGGCGGCCGGCTCGCTGTCGGGCGGCGAAGCGCAGCGCATCCGTCTGGCGACGCAGATCGGCTCGGGGCTGACCGGCGTGCTGTACGTGCTCGACGAGCCCTCGATCGGCCTGCACCAACGCGACAACCGCCGTCTGATCGAGACGCTGCTCACCCTGCGCGACCTGGGCAACACGCTCATCGTCGTCGAGCACGATGAGGAGACGATCCACGCGGCCGACTGGATCGTCGACATCGGCCCGCGTGCCGGTGTCGACGGCGGTGAAGTGGTGCACTCGGGTCCGCTCGCGTCACTCCTCGACGACCCGGCGTCGATCACGGGCGACTACCTCGCGGGGCGCCGCGAGATCCCGACGCCGGCGAAACGGCGCAAGATCGACAAGAAGCGTCAGATCACGGTCGTGGGCGCGCGGGAGAACAACCTCAAGAACATCACGGTCGACTTCCCGCTCGGCGTGCTGACCGCCGTCACGGGCGTCAGCGGGTCGGGCAAGTCGACGCTGGTCAACGGCATCCTCTACGAAGTCCTCGCGAGCCGTCTCAACGGCGCACGCCGCGTCGCGGGCAAGCACACGCGAGTGACGGGGCTCGACAACCTCGACAAGGTCGTGCACGTCGACCAGGCGCCGATCGGCCGCACACCGCGATCCAACCCCGCGACCTACACGGGCGTGTTCGACCGCATCCGCTCGCTGTTCAGCGACACGCCCGAGGCCAAAGCGCGCGGCTACCAGCCGGGCCGGTTCAGCTTCAACGTCAAGGGCGGCCGCTGCGAGGCGTGCTCGGGCGACGGCACGATCAAGATCGAGATGAACTTCCTGCCCGACGTCTACGTCGACTGCGAGGTGTGCCACGGCAAGCGGTACAACCGCGACACGCTGTCGGTGCACTACAAGGGCAAGAACATCGCCGAAGTGCTCGAGATGCCGATCGCCGAGGCAGCCGAGTTCTTCGAGCCGATCCAGGCCATCCACCGCTACCTCAAGACGCTCGTCGACGTCGGCCTCGGGTACGTGCGACTCGGGCAGTCCGCCACGACGCTGTCCGGCGGCGAGGCGCAGCGCGTCAAGCTCGCCACCGAGCTGCAGCGCCGCTCGAACGGCCGCTCGATCTACGTGCTCGACGAGCCAACGACGGGTCTGCACTTCGAAGACGTGGCCCGACTGCTCGAAGTGCTGGGCGGCCTGGTCGACAAGGGCAACACGGTCATCGTGATCGAGCACAACCTCGACGTCATCAAGTCGTCGGACTGGGTCATCGATCTCGGCCCCGAGGGCGGTGCCGGCGGCGGCGAGGTCATCGCGACGGGCACCCCCGAGCGGGTCGCGCGCGTCGAGGGCAGCCACACCGGCACCTTCCTCGCCGAAGTGCTGGAAGGCCAAGGACCGGGTATCCAGCGCAAGGCGGGCTGACGTGGCCCGTTCCGCCCCCACCGTCGCCTACAAGCCGAAGCCGGGGGAGATCCCCACGAACCCGGGCGTGTATCGCTTCCGCGATCGGGACGGGCGCGTGCTGTATGTCGGAAAGGCGAAGAACCTCCGCGCGCGGCTGTCGAACTATTTCGCACCGTTGCACACGTTGCACGAGCGCACGCGACGGATGGTCACGACTGCGGCATCCGTCGAATGGACCGTCGTCGCAACCGACGTCGACTCGCTGCAGCTCGAATACCAGTGGATCAAGGAGTTCGATCCGCCCTTCAACGTGCGCTACCGCGACGACAAGTCCTACCCGTTCATGGCCGTCACCCTCGCCGACGAGGCACCGCGCGTCATCGTGACGCGCAACCGGCGCATCTCGGGGGCGAAGTACTTCGGCCCGTATCCGAAGGTCTGGGCCGTTCACGACACGATCGATCAGCTCATCAAGGTCTTCCCCATCCGCACGTGCAGCGACGCGTCCTACAAGAAGGCGATGGCGACGGGCCGCCCGTGCTTTCCGGGGCAGATCGGCCGTTGCGGCGGTCCGTGCTCGATGCGCGTCACGATCGACGAGCACCGCGCGGTCGTCGACGACTTCGTCGCCTTCATGGCCGGCGGCGACCAGAGGTTCGCGCGCGACCTGACCGCCCGCATGCGAGAAGCGGCCGCCGCGATGGACTACGAGGCGGCCGCCGTCTACCGTGACCGTCTTCAGGCGATCGACGCGGTGCTCAACAAGAGCGCGCTGGTGCTCTCCGAAGACACCGATGCCGACCTGTTCGGCATCGCCGAAGACGAGCTCGCCGCAGCCGTGCAGCACTTCGTCATCCGCGGCGGCCGCGTCCGTGGTGTGCGTGCGACGACCGTCGAGAAGGAGCTCGACATCTCGGGCGGCGACCTCGTCGACCAGATCGTGCAGCGAGCCTACGGCGACGCGGGCGAGGCGGACATCCCGCGTCAGGTGCTCGTGCCGGCGCTCCCCGACGACGCGACGGAGCTCGAGACCTGGCTGCGCGCGCGTCGCGGCAGGAACGTATCGATCCAGGTGGCCCGGCGCGGGCGCAAAGCCGAGCTGATGAAGACGGCGACGCTCAACGCGCAGCAGGCGCTCATGCTGCACAAGACGCGTCGCACGAGCGACTACGTGGCACGCACACAGGCGCTCACCGACCTGCAGGAGGCACTGGGCCTGGCCGAAGCGCCCCTGCGCATCGAGTGCTTCGACGTCTCGCACCTGGGCGGCACGAACGTCGTGGCGTCGATGGTGGTGTTCGAGGACGGGCTGCCGCGCAAGGACCAGTACCGGTCGTTCGGCGTGGCCGAGACGACGGACGACACCGATTCGTTGTACCAGGTGCTGACGCGGCGGCTGGCATATCTCGACCGGCCCGACCCTTCGGCAAGCTCAGGGGCCGGGGTTGCGGGCTCGGGGGGCGGGGTCGTGGGCTCGGGGGACGGGGGCGTCGATTCCGGGGACGCGGTTGTGGATTCTGCGACCGAGCCGCGCAGACGACCGCGGTTCGCGTACCGTCCGCAGCTGCTCGTCGTCGACGGCGGCAAGCCGCAGGTCGAGGCGGCCGCTCGCGCGCTGCGCGACGCGGGGCACGAGGAGATCGCGCTGTGCGGCATCGCCAAGCGGCTCGAAGAGGTGTGGCTGCCGGGCGAGGACTACCCGGTCATCCTGCCGCGCACGAGCGAGGCGCTCTACCTGCTGCAGCGGCTGCGTGACGAAGCGCACCGCTTCGCCATCTCGCACCAGCGCAAGCGTCGTCGTCGCGATATCCAGAGCGTCCTGGCCGAGGTGCCCGGGCTCGGTGAGGCGAGGATCAAGGCTCTCCTGCGCCATTTCGGGTCGGTCGCGGCGTTGAAGACGGCGAATCCCGACGAGATCTCGCAACTGCCCGGCATCGGCCCGAAGCTCGCCACGACGATCCACGCCCACCTCGCGACTCGATAGGGTGAACTCCGAGACGGGGGACTGCATGAGCGACGATTCCCGGCGGGACGCCGGTGAAGTGCTGATCGTGACGGGCATGTCCGGAGCCGGCCGGTCGACGGCCGCGAATGCGCTGGAAGACCTCGACTGGTACGTCGTCGACAACCTGCCGCCGCAGATGTTCAAACCGCTGCTGGATCTGACCGAGATCGCGGGTGAGGCGCTGCCGAAGGTGGCCGTCGTCGTCGACGCGCGTGGGCGCGACCTCTTCGTCGAGCTGCCCGAGGTGATGCGGACGCTGCGTGAGCGCCGGCCCGTCCGCTCGATCTTCCTCGACGCTTCCGATGATGTGCTCGTGCGGCGTTTCGAGGCCGTGCGTCGCCCGCATCCGCTGCAGGGGGACGGCACCATCATCGACGGCATCCGGCAGGAGCGCGAACGTCTCGCGGCAGTGCGCGAGCGTGCGGACATCATCGTCGACACGTCGCTGCTCAACGTCCACCAGCTGTCGACCCGCATCGTCGATCTCTTCTCGGAAGAGGGCGCCGCACGCCACACGCTCACGATCATGAGCTTCGGATTCAAGTACGGCCTCCCGCCCGACGCCGACATCGTGGCGGACATGCGATTCCTGCCGAACCCGTTCTGGGATGACGGCCTGCGCGCGCTGACGGGCGAGGACGCGCAGGTGCGCGATTACGTGCTCCGCCAGACGGGCGCCGAACCGTTCATCGATGCGTACGCCGAGGCCCTCGTGCCCGTACTCGAGGGATATCAGCGCGAGAACAAGCGGCATTCCGTCGTCGCGATCGGATGCACCGGAGGCAAGCACCGCTCGGTCGTGATGTCGCGCGAGCTCGCGCAGCGCCTGTCGAAGGTGTCCGGCGTCGCGGTGCGCATCAAGCACCGCGACCTCGGCCGAGAGTGAACGGCGGCAGAGGATGCCGCGCGGGAGTAAGCTGGACGATCGTCCCCGTTCCCAGCTGTGAGGAGAGACGTGTCGCTGACCGCCGACGTGAAGGCCGAACTGATCACCGTGCGGGATCCGCGCCCGTCGGCCCGGGTCGCCGAGCTCACGTCGCTCCTGCGGTTCTCCGGGGGGCTCCACTCGATCGCGAATCGCGTGGCGGTCGAAGCGGAGCTCGACTCCGATCGGCTCGCCCGCCGCGTCGCGCGCGAGCTGATGGAGATCTACGGCGTGCGCCCCGAGCTCGTGCACGTGCAGGGTTCGGGCGGACGCTCGGACAACAACTTCGCCGTGCGCGTCATCGAGGGCGGTGAGACCCTCGCTCGCCAGACGGGGCTGCTCGACCAGCGGCGCCGGCCGGTGCGCGGCCTGCCGAACAAGCTCACGACGGGCGCGCGTCCTGACCTCGCCGCGATCTGGCGGGGGGCCTTCCTCGCGACCGGCTCGCTGAGTGATCCGGGCCGCTCCGCGGCGCTGGAGATCACCTGTCCCGCGCCCGAAGCGGCCATGGCGCTCGTCGGAGCGGCGCACCGGCTCGGCATTCCCGCGAAGGCGCGCGAAGTCCGCGGCGTGCCGCGAGTGGTCGTCCGGGAAGGCGAGGCCATTCGTCTCGCGCTGGCCGAGATGGGCGCCGTGCGCGCCGCCGCAGACTGGGACCGGATGCGACAGCGCCGCGAGGTGCGTGCGGGGGTGAACCGCCTCGTCAACTTCGACGACGCGAATCTCCGACGCTCGGCGCAGGCGGCGGTCGCCGCGTGCGCGCGGGTGGAGCGAGCGCTCGAGATCCTCGGCGATGAGGTGCCCGATCATCTGCGGCAGGCGGGCGAACTGCGCCTCGCGCACCGGGATGCCAGTCTCGACGAACTCGGCCACCACGCCGAGCCGCCGCTTACGAAAGACGCCGTCGCCGGGCGCATCCGCCGCCTGCTCGCGATGGCCGACAAGAAGGCCGAGCAGGACCAGATCCCCGGCACCGAGTCGGCCGTCCCTGCCGGCGTCGAGGACTGACGTCCGTTCGCTTCACCATTGCGGAGCGTGCCGCAAGCCCCTGCCGGGTGCCGCGCGGCTCAGTAGGATGAACTCGTCACCCTCGCCGCAGAACCTCCTTCCCGTTCGCGGCGCCGACAGGAAGAAGAGAACATGGCGACCTACACGCTTCCCGACCTCCCGTACGACTACGCAGCGCTCGAGCCGCACATCAGTGCGACGATCATGCAGCTGCACCACGACAAGCACCATCAGGCCTATGTGACCGGAGCGAACACGGCTCTCGAGCAGCTCGCCGAAGCGCGCGACAAGGGCGACTTCGCGAACGTGAACAAGCTCGAGAAGGACCTCGCGTTCAACCTCGGCGGACACACGAACCACTCGATCTTCTGGACCAACCTGTCGCCCGAGGGCGGGGACAAGCCCACGGGCGACCTCGAGGCTGCGATCGATGACCACTTCGGGTCGTTCGACAAATTCCAGGCCCACTTCGGAGCCGCCGCGCTCGGAGTGCAGGGCTCGGGATGGGCGGGGCTGTTCTGGGACTCGATCGGCCAGAACCTCATCATCCAGCAGTTCTTCGACCAGCAGTCGCAGTTCGCGGCGGGCACGGTTCCGCTCCTGCTGCTCGATGTCTGGGAGCACGCGTACTACCTCGACTACAAGAACGTGCGCGCCGACTACGTCAAGGCGTTCTGGAACATCGCGAACTGGGCCGATGTGCAGAGGCGCTTCTCGACGGCGCGCGAGAAGACGGCCGGTCTGCTCGTCTGAACGCAGTGCGACACACGCCCGGCGTGCACCTCGCGGTGCCGCCGGGCGTCGTCTTTCCTCTTCGGCTCGCGGCCTTCATCCCGGCTGAGCGCTGCGCTAGTGTCGTAGTCGGCGAGGATGCCCCGGCGGCCCCGTCGTTCGGGTTGACGGGACCATCTTCGCGTTCAAGGGAGATCGCGTGACAGGGACGCCGATCAGGGTCCCGGCGCGACGAGAAAAAACGGGAGATACCGTGACCGTCAAGATCGGCATCAACGGCTTCGGCCGCATCGGACGCAACTACCTCCGCGCTGCGCTCGCGCAGGGCGCGGACCTGGACATCGTCGCGGTGAACGACCTCACCGACAACAAGACGCTCGCCCACCTGCTCAAGTACGACTCGATCCTCGGCCGTCTCGACGCCGACGTGTCCTACAGTGCCGATTCGATCACGGTCGGTGACAAGACGATCAAGGTCTTCGAAGAGCGCGATCCCGCGAACCTGCCGTGGGGCGAACTCGGCGTCGACATCGTGATCGAGTCCACCGGTCGCTTCACGAACGCCGACGACGCGCGCAAGCACATCGAGGGCGGCGCGAAGAAGGTGCTCATCTCGGCACCCGCGAAGGGTGAGGACGGCACGTTCGTCATGGGCGTCAACGAGCAGGATTACGATCCCGCCACGATGCACATCATCTCCAACGCGTCGTGCACGACGAACTGCCTCGCGCCGATGGCGAAGGTCTTCAACGACGAGTTCGGCATCGAGAGCGGTCTGATGACGACGGTGCACGCGTACACGGCGGATCAGAACCTGCAGGACGGCCCGCACAAGGATCTGCGTCGTGCGCGCGCTGCCGCGCTCAACATCGTCCCCACCTCGACGGGCGCAGCCAAGGCGATCGGGCTCGTGCTTCCCGAGCTCAAGGGCAAGCTCGACGGCTTCGCACTGCGCGTGCCGGTCCCCACGGGCTCGGCCACAGACCTGACGATCGAGACGCGCGAGGGCATCACGGTCGACGAGATCAAGGCGGCGTACAAGGCGGCCGCCGACGGTCCGCTGAAGGGCATCCTGAAGTACACCGAAGACGAGATCGTCTCGAGCGACATCGTCACCGACCCGCACTCGTGCATCTTCGACGCCGGGCTCATCCGGGTCATGGGCAACCAGGTGAAGATCGTCGGCTGGTACGACAACGAGTGGGGCTACTCGAACCGTCTGGTCGACCTCACCGAGTACGTCGCCGAGCGTCTCTAGGATCGTCGTATGACCCTGCGCACCATCGATTCGCTCGGGCCGCTCGCCGGCAAGCGCGTCATCGTCCGCTGTGATCTGAACGTCCCCCTCAAGGACGGCGAGATCACCGACGACGGCCGCATCCGCGCTTCACTGCCCACTCTCAACGCGCTCATCAATCAGGGCGCCGTGGTGGTCGTCTGCTCGCATCTCGGACGCCCCACGGGGCCGGACGACGTGTCGCTCAGCCTCGAACCTGTCGCGCAGCGGCTTGCCGAGCTGCTCGGCAAGCCCGTCGCCTTCGCGCGCGACACCGTCGGCGACTCCGCCCGTGAGGCCGTCGCCGGTCTCGAGCCCGGCGAGGTCACGGTACTCGAGAACCTGCGTTTCGAGCACGGTGAGACATCCAAGGATGCCGCCGAGCGCGGCGCCTTCGCCGAGCAGCTGGCCACCCTCGGAGACGCGCTCGTCTCGGACGGGTTCGGCGTCGTGCACCGCAAGCAGGCCTCGGTCTACGAACTGGCCGAACTGCTGCCCAGCGCGGCCGGTCTGCTGATCGAGACCGAAGTGGGCGTGCTCGATCGCCTCACCGAGAACCCGCAGCGCCCGTACACCGTCGTCCTCGGCGGGTCGAAGGTGAGCGACAAGCTCGGCGTGATCGAGCATCTGCTGCCGCGTGTGGACCGGCTGCTCATCGGCGGAGGGATGATGTTCACCTTCCTCGCCGCCGAGGGTCACGCCGTCGGGGCGAGCCTGCTCGAGAAGGACCTGCTCGAGAAGGTCAAGGGCTACATCGCCACGGCGAAGGAGCGGGGCGTGCAGCTCGTCCTGCCCGTCGACGCCGTCATGGCGCAATCCTTCGACGCCGAGGCCGCGCATGTCGTCGCCGACGCGACCCACCTCGAGGACACCGCCTTCGGCGCCTCGGGGATGGGGCTCGACATCGGCCCGCGCACCGCCGCGACGTTCGCGGCGGTCGTGCGCGATTCGGCGACGGTGTTCTGGAACGGTCCCATGGGCGTCTTCGAGATGCCGGCGTTCGCAGCGGGCACGAAGGCGCTCGCCAAGGCGCTCACCGACGTCGACGGTCTGTCGGTCGTCGGCGGCGGTGACTCCGCGGCCGCCGTGCGCCAGTTGGGGTTCACCGACGACGAGTTCGGACACATCTCGACGGGAGGCGGGGCGAGCCTCGAATTCCTCGAGGGCAAGACACTTCCCGGACTGGAGGTCCTCGGATGGCAATGACGGCACGCACCCCGCTCATCGCGGGCAACTGGAAGATGAATCTCGACCACCTGCAGGCGGTCGCGTTCGTCCAGAAGCTGCACTGGGCGCTCAAGGATGCCAAGCACGAAGACGGCTCGGTCGAGGTGGCGCTGTTCCCGCCGTTCACCGACATCCGCACGGTGCAGACGCTCCTCGACGCGGACAAGATCCCGTTCGCCCTCGGTGCACAGGATGTGTCCGCGCACGATTCGGGGGCGTACACGGGCGAGATCTCGGGGGCGTTCCTCGCGAAGCTCGACAACGCGTACGTCATCATCGGCCACTCCGAACGGCGTCAGTACCACAACGAGACCGACGAGATCGTGGCGGGCAAGGTCCAGGCCGCCCTGCGCCACGGCATCGCCCCCGTCATCTGCGTCGGCGAGACCTCGGAGGATCTCGAGAAGTTCGGCGCGAGCGCCGTGCCCGTCGGCCAGCTCGAAGTGGCGCTCGAGGGCGTGAAGCCCGAGGCGGACATCGTCGTCGCGTACGAGCCCGTCTGGGCGATCGGCTCCGGTCAGGCGGCGACGCCCGAGCAGGCGCAAGAGGTCTGCGCGAAGCTGCGCGAGGTCGTGGCCGCGAAGCTCGGTGACGAGGCCGCGGCCCGTACCCGTGTCCTCTACGGCGGCTCGGTCAAGGCCGCCAACATCGCGAGCTTCATGCGCGAGCCCGATGTGGACGGCGCGCTCGTCGGAGGTGCGAGCCTCGTCGTCGACGAGTTCGCCGCGATCATCCGGTTCCAGAAGCACGTCGGCGTCTGAATCGTGCGACGGGCTCGTCGACGATCCGACATCGCCGACGAGCCTGTCGAGACTTGTGCGCCCGGCCCGTATACTTGACCCTTGTGCGATCGCTGGGAGATCGCGGCGAAAGGCTTCAACGACTGTGCAGATCCTCGAGTTCGTCCTCCAGGTGCTCCTCGGCATCACGAGCCTCCTGTTGACCCTCCTCATCCTGCTCCACAAGGGGCGCGGCGGTGGCCTCTCCGACATGTTCGGCGGTGGCATGACCTCATCGATGGGCTCGTCCGGCCTCGCCGAACGAAACCTCAACCGGTTCACGGTCGTCCTCGCCTTCGCGTGGTTCCTGTCGATCGTGGCGCTGGGCCTGGTCACCAAGTTCCAGGGTCTGCTCTAATGGCTTCCGGGGGAAACGCGATCCGCGGCACGCGCGTCGGTGCCGGTCCCATGGGCGAGCAGGACCACGGCTTCCACGCCGATCGCGTCGCCGTGTCCTACTGGGATGCCGTCGGCAACGAGACCGTCCGCTATTTCGCGGCGGGCATCCCCGACGAGGAGATCCCCGAGACGATCGACTCGCCGCACTCCGGTCTTCCGGCCGGACGCGACAAGACCAATCCGCCGGCGGTCGCCAAGACCGAGCCGTACAAGACCCACCTCGCGTACGTGAAAGAGCGTCGCACCGAAGAAGAGGCCGACGCGCTCCTCGACGACGCGCTCACGCAGCTGCGCGAGCGCCGCGGTCAGTAGTCGCGGTCGATGAGCTCGGGGGGAACCTGCCCCGCCGCCGCGTCATCGACGAAGAACACCGTGCGTTTGCGGCCCTTCGCGCCGCCCGCGGGCACGCTCTCATAGCTCGCACCGGCGAGCGCGAGTCCGAGCGCCGCCGCCTTGTCGGCGCCGGCGAGGACGAGCCAGACGCGCTGTGAGGCGTTGATCACGGGCCGCGTCATCGTGACGCGCTCGGGCGGAGGCTTGGGGGAGTCGCGCACGTCGAGGACCGCACGATCGGTCACCTGGATCTCGGGGCGATCGGGGAACAACGACGCGATGTGCGCGTCGGGGCCCACTCCGAGCAGGCACACGTCGAACGATGGCCACGGCTGGTCGGGCGTGCCGAAACGTGCGAGCTCGGCGGCATAGCGTTCGGCCGCCGCATCGAGGTCGATGCCCTCGTCGCTGCCGGCGGCCGCGTGGATGTTCTCGGCCGGGATGTCGAGCGAGTCCAGCAGCGCGCGCCGGGACTGCACGTCGTTGCGGTCGTCGTGGCCGTTCGGCACGAAGCGCTCGTCGCTCCACCAGAAGTGCACGAGTGACCAGTCGATGTCGGCCATGCGTGCGTCCCGGCCCGCCGTGGACAGCACGCGCCCGCCCATCGAGCCACCCGTCAGCGACACGTGCACCGTCTTGCCGCGCTCGGTCCGCTTGAGGATCCGTGTGATCAACCTCGTCGCGACCGCGGTCGCGAGTGCCTCGGGGTCGGCCGCGATCACGACCCGCTTCTCGCCATCGAGCTCAGCCATGAGTCTCCTGCATCGCACCGGTGTCCAAGAGCGCCCAGCCCTCGGTGATCACTCGACCATACAGGAGGTCCGGACCGAGCCTGCGGAGCTCTTCCGCGAGGCATTCGCGCAGTGTGCGGCGGGGGAGCACGAGGTCGTGCAGCGGCTGGCCGGGCTGCGTCAGGCACGCCACGGCGGGACTGGACCGCTCCAGCAGGATGTCACCGTCCGCCCGCACGAGTCGCACCGACTTGATGCCCTCGGCCCACTCGTCTTCGGGCAGGTACTGCCAGTCCACGGGCACATCCAGAGCGAGGCGCAGCCACGCCGCGAGCAGTGCCGTGGACGGCGACGTTCCCGCGCCGCGCACCTCGACCGCCGTGACGGGCTGGTACGGCGGCTGGTCCAGGACGGCGGCGAGCTGTTCCCGCCAGTGCGTCAGACGCGTCCAGGCGAGGTCGGTGTCGCCGGGCGCGTGCGTGCGCCCGAGGTGGGCGACGAAGCTCGACGGGTCGGGCTTGGTCGCGGCATCCGTGATGCGGCGCTGCGCGATGCGCCCGATCGAGGTCGTCGACGGCGAATCCGGCGTCGTGTTGGGCCACCACGCCACGACGGGCGCGTCGGGCAGCAGGAGCCCCGTCACGAGGCTCTCCTGGTTCGACCTCGCGGCCTCGCCGAGCGCGTGGAGCGTGACGACCTCGCTGGCTCCGGCGTCACCGCCGACGCGGATCTGGGCATCGAGCCGCGCTTCGGGGGCATCCTCGTCGAGCATGAGCACGATGACGCGCATCGGGTGCTCGCGCGAGGCGTCGTTGGCGGCCTCGATGGCCTCTTCCATCGCGCGCTCGTTCGTGAGGATGATGAGGGTCAGCACGCGCCCGAGGGCGACGACACCGCCCTCTTCGCGCACGTTGACCAGAGCGCGCGAGATCTTGCTGACGGTCGTGTCGGGCAGATCGACGATCACGGGCGCCTCCAGGCTCGTCCGTCGCGGGCAAGCATGTCGTCCGCGGATGGGGGGCCCCAGGACCCGGGCGAGTACTGCTCGAGCGGACCGCCCTGCTGTTCCCAGAACTCCTCGATGGGATCGAGGATCTTCCACGAGAGCTCGACCTCTTCGTGGCGGGGGAACAGCGGCGGGTCGCCCAGGAGCACATCGAGGATCAGTCGCTCGTAGGCTTCGGGGCTCGCCTCGGTGAAGGCGTGGCCGTAGCCGAAGTCCATCGTGACGTCGCGCACCTGCACTCCGGCACCGGGCACCTTCGAACCGAAACGGATCGTCACGCCCTCGTCGGGCTGCACACGGATGACGAGGGCGTTCTGCCCCTGACCCGATGTCTGGCTCGATGGGAAGAGCAGCTCGGGAGCGCGTTTGAATACGACGGCGATCTCGGTGACGCGCCTGCCCAAGCGCTTGCCCGTGCGCAGGTAGAACGGCACGCCCGCCCAGCGGCGCGTGTTGATCTCGAGCGTGATGGCGGCGTAGGTCTCGGTCGTGGACTGCGGGTTCATGCCTTCCTCTTCGAGGAAGCCGAGCACCTTCTCGCCGCCCTGCCAGCCGCCGGCGTACTGCCCGCGCGCCGTCGAGCGCGCGAGGTCGTTCGGCAGCGTCACGGCGCCGAGCACCTTCTCCTTCTCGGCGCGCAGATCGCGGGCCTCGAACGAATTCGGCTCCTCCATCGCCGTGAGCGCGAGCAGCTGCAGCAGGTGGTTCTGGATGACGTCGCGTGCCGCGCCGATACCGTCGTAGTAGCCGGCCCGGCCGCCCACACCGATGTCCTCGGCCATGGTGATCTGCACGTGGTCGACGTAGTTGCGGTTCCAGATGGGCTCGTACAGCTCATTCGCGAACCGCAGCGCGAGGATGTTCTGCACCGTCTCCTTGCCGAGATAGTGGTCGATCCGGAAGATGGAGTCGGTCGGGAACGCCGCACGCAGCGCGTCGTTCAGAGAGCGCGCCGACTCGAGGTCGTGCCCGAACGGCTTCTCGATGACGACGCGTCGCCAGCGCTCCGGCTGGTCGGCGGTGTCATCGACGAGCCCGGATGCTTTGAGCTGCTCGGCGACGACGGGGAAGTCCTTCGGCGGGATCGACAGGTAGAAGGCGTGGTTTCCCATCGTGCCGCGCTCGACGTCGAGCCGATCGACCGTCTCACGCAGGCGGTGGAAGGCCTGCGGGTCGTCGAACTCGCCCTGCACGAAGCGAATGCCCTGCATGAGCTGCTGCCACGTCTCTTCACGGAACTCCGTGCGAGCGTGCTCGCGCACCGCCTGGTAGACGACCTCGGCGAAATCCTGGTCGGCCCAGTCGCGGCGGGCGAAGCCGACGAGCGCGAAGCCGGGCGGCAGGAGCCCGCGATTGGCGAGGTCGTACACGGCGGGCATGAGCTTCTTGCGCGACAGGTCACCGGTCACCCCGAAGATCACGAGGGCGCTGGGCCCCGCGATGCGGTTCAAGCGGTGGTCATCGGGGTCGCGGAGCGGATTGTGTCCGCGCGAGACTTCCACGGTCATGTGGGAGCGGCTCCTACTGGGCTGCTTCGAAGAGCGTGAGCACTTCGGCCTGCGGATCGGTCAGGGTGAGCGTCACGACGGGACGACCGTGCCCGTCCGCGAGCACGCTCGCGTCGCCCGCCGCCTGCGCCTGGATGAGCTGCCCGAAAGTGAACGGCCGCCCCGGGATCTCGAGATCGACGTCGGTCTGCTCGAGGATCTGCAGGAACACGCCCGTCGCGGGGCCGCCCTTGTGGTACTGCCCGGTCGAGTGCAGGAAGCGCGGACCCCAGCCGAACGTCGTCGGACGCCCGGAATCAGCCGCAACGAGCTCGCGCAGACCCTGCAGCTGCGGCAGTCGCAGGCGGTCGACGTAAGCCTGCACCGCGACGTAGCCGTCGGCGGGGATGCGTGCCCACAGGGCGTCGAGGACGCCGGCGAGCGTTCCGGATGCCGCGAGCTCGGGGTCCGAGACGCGCACCTCGACGCCGTCGGCGGTGAAGGCCGCGGCCGTCGGCTCGGGCCGGGCGTCGAGCAGGCCACGCGTGGCGATCTTCGCCGATTCGACATCGGGCTGATCGAAGGGATTGATCCCCAGCATCCGCCCCGCGATGACCGTCGCGTATTCCCACACGATGAACTGCGCGCCGAGCGAGCCGCTCACGAGAACTTCGCCGTCATGGTGCTCGAAGAGGTGGAACTCCTTCGCCTCGTCGACCAGGCGCACGATCTGCATGTCGGCGGGCTTGCTCTCGACCTCGGGGGAGACGGGGAGCAGCACGACGGGAAGGATGCCGGTGCCTTCCTTGCCCGTCGATTCGGCGACGAGCTGCTCGATCCAGTCGGGCAGTCCCACGATGTGCGTGCCGTCGGTGACGAGGCCGAGCTTGTCGCGGCGCGGGTCGGCGCCCGCGATGGCAGCGGCCAGGACGAGTGCCGGATTCTCCGGACTGTCGATCGCCACCTCGAGAAGGGTCGCCTCGGCTTCGTCGAGGATCTCGGAGATGTCGGCACCGGCGAGTCCGGACGGCACGAGGCCGAACGCCGTGAGCGCCGAGTAGCGTCCGCCGACCGTCGGGTCGGCGTTGAAGACGCGATAGCCGTCGGCGCGCGCCGCCTCGTCCATCGGCGATCCGGGGTCGGTCACGATGACGATCCGCTCGACGGGGTCGACCCCGATGTCGCGGAACGCGGCCTCGAAGGCTCGCTTGGCGGAATCGGTCTCCACCGTCGAACCGGACTTCGACGACACGACGAGCACCGTCTTGTCGAGTCCGCCGGCCTCGGGGTCGCCGTCGATCGCGGCGAGGACCTGCCCGGGTGCCGTGGAGTCGAGGATCACGAGCGGCACTCCGGCCGTCTGGGTGATCACTTCGGGCGCGAGCGAGGAACCGCCCATGCCCGCGAGCACGACGCGGGTGACGCCCTTCGCCACGAGATCGGCGCGCAGTGCCTCGATCTCGGGCACGAGCGGACGCGAAGTGCTGACCGCCTGCACCCAGCCGAGACGCTGAGCCGCCTCGGCTTCGGCTGCGGGGCCCCACAGGGTCGGATCGCCGGCGGTGATGGCCGAGGCGACGAGGCTCTCGGCCAGACCGGGAAGGGTCGCCTCGACGACGGACTTGGCGTGGCCGCTGAGGTGGATGTCGAAGCTCATCGGTCTTCCTTCGCGTTCGTCAGGGCATCGGTCACGGTCTGCTGCAGGTCGTGCCACGACGCGATGAACTTGTCGACGCCTTCGTCTTCGAGCACCTGCGTGACATCGGCGAAGTCGATGCCGACGGCAGCGAGATCGGCGAAGACCTGGTGCGCGGCCTCGTAGGTGCCCGTCATGGCGTCGCCGGCGATCTCCCCGTGGTCGAACGTCGCCTCGAGCGTCTTCTCGGGCATCGTGTTGACGGTGCCGGGAGCGACGAGCTCGGTCACGTAGAGCGTGTCGGGAAGCGACGGGTCCTTGACACCGGTCGACGCCCACAGCGGGCGCTGCACGTTCGCGCCGAGTTCGATGAGCTTGCGGGCCCGCGGCTCGGCGAACTTCTGCTCGTACAGCTCGTAGGCGAGGCGCGCATTGGCCACGCCCGCGAGGGACTTCAGCGCCTCCGCGTCGTCGGAGCCGATCGCCACGAGACGCTTGTCGACCTCGGTGTCCACGCGTGAGACGAAGAACGACGCGACCGAGTGGATCGAACCGAGGGAGAAGTCCGCCGCGAGTGCGCGCTCGAGCCCCTCGAGGTAGGCATCGATGACCTCGGCGTAGCGCTCGAGGCTGAAGATGAGCGTCACGTTCACGCTGATGCCGGCCGCGATGGTCTCGGTGATCGCGGGCAGCCCCGCTTTGGTCGCCGGGATCTTGATGAGCACGTTGTCGCGACCCACCCGCTTGTACAGCTCCTTCGCCTGAGCCACCGTCGCTGCCGTGTCGTGAGCGAGATCGGGGGAGACCTCGATCGACACACGACCGTCGACGCCGTTCGTGGCCTCGTACACGGGCAGGAAGATGTCGGCGGCGTCGCGCACGTCATCGGTCGTCGCCGCGAAGATCGCGGCATCCGCATCTGCTCCGGATGCCGCGAGCTCGGCGATCTGCGCCGCATACGCGTCGCCTCCGCCGCCGATGGCGCCCTGGAAGATCGTCGGGTTCGTCGTGACGCCCGTGATGTTGCGGGAGTCGATGAGCTCGGCGAGGTTGCCTGAGGTGATGCGGGTGCGCGAGAGGTCGTCGAGCCAGATACTCACGCCCGCCTCGGACAGCTGCTGAGTGGGAGTGCTCATGCGTTCTCCTTGAGGGTTTCGCGGGCCGCGTGCACGACCGCTTCGGCGGTGATGCCGAACTTCTGGAAAAGGGTCTTGTAGTCCGCGGACGCGCCGAAGTGCTCGATCGACACGGAGCGGCCCGTGTCGCCGACGATGTCGCGCCACGTGAGGGCCAGACCCGCCTCGACCGAGACGCGCGCCTTGACGGCAGAGGGGAGGACCGATTCGCGGTACGCCTCGTCTTGCTCGGCGAACCATTCGAGTGACGGCACCGACACGACGCGCGCCTGCACGCCTTCGGCGGCGAGCGTCTCCCGTGCCTCGACGGCGAGCTGGACTTCGGACCCCGTCGCGATGAGGAGGACGTCCGGTTCGCCGTTCGGTGCGTCGATGAGCACGTACGCGCCCTTCGCCACGGCGTCGGTCGACGCGAAGCCGTCTTCGCCGCGCGGGAAGACCGGGATGTTCTGGCGCGTCAGCGCGATGCCGGCGGGGCCTTCGTTGCGGCGCAGGATCTCGAGCCACGCGGCTGCGGTCTCGTTGGCGTCGGCGGGGCGCACGATCGCGAGGTTCGGGATCGCGCGCAGCGTCGCGAGTTGCTCGATGGGCTGATGCGTCGGGCCGTCCTCACCGAGCGCGACGGAGTCGTGCGTCCACACGAACACCGAGGGCACGTTCATGAGCGCCGCGAGACGCACGGCGGGGCGCATGTAGTCGCTGAAGATGAGGAACGTGCCGCCGTACGCCCGGGTCGGTCCGTGCAGCACGATGCCGTTCACGATCGCGGCCATCGCGTGCTCGCGGATGCCGAAGTGCAGCACCCGCCCGTAGCGGTCGCCGGACCACTCGCTCGTGGACCACTCGGCCGGGATGAACGACTTCGCCGACTTGATCGTCGTGAGGTTGGACTCGGCGAGGTCGGCCGATCCGCCCCACAGCTCGGGCAGCTGCTCGGCGAGGGCATTGAGGACCAGGCCCGATGCGGCGCGCGTCGAGACGTCCTTGCCTGCTTCGAAGCTCGGGAGCACATCGGCGATGCCGTCGGGCAGCGTCGCCGCCTCGAGCCGGTCCAGCAGAGCCTTGCGCTCGGGGTTCGCGGCAGCCCAGGCATCGAACGATTCCTGCCACGCGGCGCGGTCCGCCCGCGCGCGGTCGGCCAGCTGGCGCGTGTGCGCGATGACGTCGTCGGCGACAACGAAGGACTGCTCGGGATCGAAGCCGAGCACCTTCTTCGTCGCGGCGAGCTCGTCGGCGCCGAGGGCGGAGCCGTGGATCTTGCCCGTGTTCTGCTTGCCCGGCGACGGCCATCCGATGATCGTGCGCAGGATGATGAGCGACGGCCGCTCGGTCTCCGCCTTGGCGGCCTCGATCGCGGCATACAGCTCGGCGACGTCTTCGACGTAGTCGCCCGTCTTCTTCCAGTCGACGGTCCGCACGTCCCAGCCGTATGCCTCGTAGCGCGCGGCGACGTCCTCGGAGTAGGCGACGTTGGTGTCGTCTTCGATCGAGATCTGGTTCGAGTCGTAGATCGCGATGAGGTTGCCGAGCTGCTGGTGTCCCGCGAGTGAGGATGCCTCGCTCGTGACGCCTTCCTGCAGGTCACCGTCGCCGGCGATGACGTAGACGAAGTGGTCGAAGGGGCTCGTTCCCGCCGCGGCATCCGGATCGAACAGACCTCGCTCGTAGCGGGCCCCGTACGCGAAGCCGACGGCCGAGGCCAGGCCCTGGCCGAGCGGTCCGGTCGTGATCTCGACGCCGTCGGTGTGGCCGTACTCGGGGTGTCCGGGGGTCTTCGAACCCCACGTGCGCAGGCTCTCGAGGTCTTCGAGCTCGAGACCGAAGCCGCCCAGGTACAGCTGCACGTACTGCGTGAGCGAGGAGTGACCGACCGAGAGGATGAAGCGGTCGCGGCCGAGCCAGTCGGTGTCGGTCGGATCGTGGCGCATCACCCGCTGATACAGCAGGTACGCCGCCGGAGCGAGGCTCATCGCCGTGCCCGGGTGGCCGTTGCCCACCTTTTCGACGGCGTCCGCCGCGAGGATTCGCGCGGTGTCCACCGCGCGCCGATCGATTTCGTCCCACTGCAGATCCGACACCCGGCCGCCTTCCAGAAAGAGGGGTGCGCCCGTCGAAGCCGGTCAGCAGACCGCGTCCTGGGAAGGGGCAGCCGGCCCGGGGGCGCGCGTGTGATTTCAGCATAGCGAAGGCGCATGCCGCGACGACGATGCGAACGCATCGACGCTGGCTCGGCGAACGCATCGGCCGCGGGTCGCCCGCGGCGCCGGGGGAGGCGCGACACGCCGGATGGCCTAGACTTGGGGGGATTCTGTGGCGGGCGAAGAGCGGGAGCAATGGACACGACGACACTGCGGACGACTGCGACATCCGCCACCCGTCGCCCGCTCGGACGGAAGATCCGCGCTTACGTCCAGTTGACCAAGCCGCGCGTGCTCGAGCTGCTGCTCGTGACGACCGTGCCCGTCATGGTTCTCGCCCAGAACGGCCTGCCCGATCTGTGGCTCGTGCTCGCGACCGTGATCGGCGGCTCGCTGAGCGCCGGCTCGGCCGCCTCGTTCAACATGTACCTCGATCGCGACATCGACGCGCACATGGCGCGCACGGTCAACCGTCCGATCGTGACGGGAGAGGTGTCGCCGCGCGGCGCCCTCGTCTTCTCCTGGGTGCTCGCCGTGGTCTCGACCGCGTGGCTGCTGTTCACGACGAACTGGGTCGCCGCGGCACTGTCGGCGGGCGCGATCTTCTTCTACGTCGTGATCTACACGATGATCCTCAAGCGCCGCACCGAGCAGAACATCGTGTGGGGCGGCATCGCCGGCTGTTTCCCCGTGCTGATCGGCTGGACGGCCGTGACGGGCTCGCTCGCGTGGCCCCCCATCATCCTGTTCGTCGTCGTCTTCCTCTGGACGCCGCCGCACTACTGGCCGCTGTCGATGAAGTACAAGGTCGACTACGAGGACGTCGACGTGCCCATGCTGGGTGCGACGCGCAACGGCTCGCAGGTCGGCCTGCAGGTGATCCTCTACGCGTGGGCGACCGTCGCCTGCTCGCTCCTGCTCATTCCCGTCGCGCACATGGGGCTCGTCTACTCGGTCTCGGCGATCGTCTTCGGCGGATGGTTCATCTACGAGTCGCACCGCATGTACAGCCGGGCCGTGCGCGGCACCGAGGCGCGCCCCATGCGCGTCTTCCACGCGTCGATCACCTATCTGACGCTCCTCTTCGTCGCGATCGCCGTCGACCCGCTGCTGCCGTTCTGAGCCCCGCTCGGCGCGCCCGTGGTCTCGACTCGGGCGACAGCTCACGGCCGGGCTGGGGCCGAGGACCACTGCGGCCCGCGCTACCGAAACCCGCAGTCGCTACCGAAACCCGTAGCCGCTACCCGAAGTTCGGGCGCGCGTGCGGGTTTGGTAGCGCGAGGGCGGTCGCCCAGGCGCGCGAGCAGGTTTTGGTAGCGCGAAGGTGCTGGCCCGCGCGCGTGCGGGTTTCAGCAGCCGCTACCGAAACCTGCAGCCGCTACCCGAACTTCGGGCGCGCGTGCGGGTTTTGGTAGCGCGATGGTGGTGGCCGGGCGCGCGTGCGGGTTTCGGTAGCGCGAGGGTGGTGGCCGGGCGCGTATGCAGGTTTAGGTAGCGCGAGGGTGTCGGCCCGGCGCGCGTGCAGGTCTTGGTAGCCGCTACCGAAACCTGCAGCCGCTACCCGAACTTCGGGCGCGCGTGCGGGTTTGGTAGCGCGAGGGTGGAACACCGCGCCGCAGCGCAGCGTGCGCGCGCGGATCCGCCGGTGCTGCGAGGCCGATCAGAGCGGGCGCGCGGCCTCGGGGGCGCGTGTCGCGCGTTCGGCGTCGATCGCGGCCTGGGGCAGCCTGAGGTGCAGGATGACGACGGTCATCGTCGCGGCCGTGAGGGCGGCGAGCACCATGTGCACGCCGACGGCGAGCACGGGCAGTCCGTTGCGGGCCTGGTAGAGACCGACGGCGATCTGCACGAGCTCGGCGGCGAGCAGCAGCGCGGTCCACAGCGCGAGACTCGGCACGACCGAGCGGCGCGCCCACGAGGCGACGAGCAGGACGAGCGTGAGCGCGAACAGGATGTAGCCCGGCCACGCGTGCACATGCTCGAGCACTTCGGCGTTGAATCCGCTTCGGCCCGCGTCGGCGTCGCCCGAGTGGGGGCCGGCGCCGGTCGTGAGCACGCCGAACACGATCGTGAGGACGAGCGCGACAGTCGTGACGTGGGCGACGATGGCGTACCACCGCGGCATGGCGAGTACGCGGGGCCCCGGCTCCTGTCGCATCCGCACGAGGAACGCCGTCGTGACGCACACGAGCACGACCGAGGCGATGTAGTGGAAGCCGACGATGAAGGGGTTCAGCCCCGTCCAGACCGTGATCCCGCCGACGATCGCCTGCGCGACGACGCCGCCGACCACGATCAGGGCCAGCACGAAGAGGTCGCGGCGTGAACGGCGCATGCGCCACACGAGCACGACGACGATGAGCGCGAGGATGCCGACGAGCCCCGTCAGGGTGCGGTTGCCGAATTCGATGACCCCGTGGATGCCCATCTCGGGCGTCGGCACGAGCGAATCCGCCGTGCAGGTGGGCCACGTGGGGCAGCCGAGGCCCGAGCCGGTCAGTCGTACGGCGCCTCCCGTGCCGATGATGAGCACCTCTGCCAGGAACGACAGCCACGCGAACACACGGATGCGCCGATCGACGTGGTCCGGAAGCCAGCGCGGCGTCGGGGTGATGAGCGTCTGCGCGGACATGGGTTCTCCTGCGGGTCTACTGCGGTGCGGCGGCGGAGCAGGGTGTCTCGCCCGCGGGACGGGCGGACCCTGTAGAATCAAGAGGTCGGATGCGGCTGCCCGAGGCACCGTGATCCAGAGACAGTCTAGGCGCGAAGCACAGCGCCACTTGAGAGGGCCCACCAGCGGCATCCATTCCTTCGAATACATCAGGTGAACGGAATGCCGGGGCGGATGAAACCGTTGAGGCCCAGAGGAGAGTGTGACGATGTCAGATGTGCTGATCGACCGCCCGGAGCTGGATGGGCTGGGCGTCTACGAGTTCGGATGGCACGATGCGGATCC
Source organism: Microbacterium sp. NPDC055357 (assembly GCF_053644835.1). Classification (NCBI taxonomy): domain Bacteria; kingdom Bacillati; phylum Actinomycetota; class Actinomycetes; order Micrococcales; family Microbacteriaceae; genus Microbacterium; species Microbacterium sp. NPDC055357. The sequence goes on from NZ_JBSHLZ010000004.1 coordinate 125,312, forward strand.
CGCGGGTGCCATCGCCAAGCGAGGGATCGACGAGAGCGTCGTGCGCGGTATCTCGGCCCTCAAAGACGAACCCGAATGGATGCTGAAGACCAGGCTCAAGGGCTATCAGCTCTTCGGCCGCAAGCCGATGCCCACGTGGGGTGCTGATCTCAGCGAGATCGACTTCGACAACATCAAGTACTTCGTGCGCTCGACCGAGAAGCAGGCGCAGTCGTGGGAGGACCTCCCCGAGGAGATCCGTGACACGTACGAGAAGCTCGGCATCCCCGAGGCCGAGCGCCAGCGCCTGGTCGCGGGCGTCGCGGCGCAGTACGAGTCCGAGGTCGTCTACCACCAGATCCGCGAGGATCTGGAGGAGCAGGGCGTCATCTTCATGGACACCGACACGGCGCTGCGCGAGCACCCCGAGTTCTTCCAGGAGTACTTCGGCACGGTCATCCCCGCCGGAGACAACAAGTTCGCGGCCCTGAACACGGCGGTCTGGTCGGGCGGCTCGTTCGTCTACGTGCCGCCGGGCGTGCACGTCGAGATCCCGCTGCAGGCCTACTTCCGGATCAACACCGAGAACATGGGCCAGTTCGAGCGGACGCTCATCATCGCCGACGAGGGCTCCTACGTGCACTACATCGAGGGCTGCACGGCCCCGATCTACAAGAGCGACTCGCTGCACTCCGCCGTCGTCGAGATCATCGTCAAGAAGAACGCCCGCGTGCGCTACACGACGATCCAGAACTGGTCGAACAACGTCTACAACCTCGTCACGAAGCGTGCGGTCGCGCACGAAGGCGCGACGATGGAGTGGGTCGACGGCAACATCGGCTCGAAGGTCACGATGAAGTACCCGTCGATCTTCCTGGTGGGCGAGCACGCGAAGGGCGAGACCCTGTCGGTCGCGTTCGCGGGTCCCGGGCAGCACCAGGACGCCGGCGCCAAGATGGTGCACATGGCGCCCTACACGCAGTCCTCGATCGTCTCGAAGTCGATCGCCCGCGGCGGCGGTCGTACGGGCTACCGCGGTGAGATCCGCGTCGAGCCCGGAGCGCACCATTCCGCGAACTCGGTCGTGTGCGACGCCCTCCTGGTCGACACCATCTCGCGCTCGGACACCTATCCCGCGATCGACATCCGCGTCGACGACGTGCAGCTCGGTCATGAGGCGACGGTGTCCAAGGTCAGCGAGGAACAGCTGTTCTACCTCCAGTCGCGCGGCCTTCCCGAGGCCGAGGCCATGGCGATGATCGTGCGCGGCTTCATCGAGCCGATCGCACGCGAGCTTCCCATGGAGTATGCGATGGAACTCAACAAGCTCATCGAGATGGGCATGGAAGGATCGGTCGGCTAGATGACGGCCATGACACAGGCACCCACGACGGTGCCGGGTTCTCGAGCGCACTCCGACGGGGCCGGGGCATTCGTCCCGGTGCAGACGCGGTCCGAACGACCCTGGTCGTTCGACCCCGCTGATTTCTCCGTCCCCACCTCACGCGACGTCGGGTTCAAGTACGCGCCCCTCGACCGTCTCGCGCCGCTGTTCGTCGATGAGGCCGGCCCGCACGGCGTCGTCGAGGTCGCGGTCGACGCGCCCGCCGCCGTCGAGCAGTTGACCCTCCGGGTCGGACAGTCGCCGCGCGGCGACGTGTTCACTCCCGAAGACCTGCCCTCGGCGATCGCGTGGAGCCAAGAGACCGACGCGCCGCTCCTGCGGATTCCCGCCGGCGTCGAGCTCGACGAGCCGATCGTCGTCGACCTGCGCGGCACGGGCGGCCTCGCGCACGCGCATGTCGTCGTCGAGGCGATGCCCAACTCGTGCGCCATCGTGCTGTTTCGCCACGTCGGATCGGCGCACCACGCGCAGAACGTCGAGATCATCGTGCGTGACGGTGCCCGACTCGACGTCATCACGGTGCAGCAGTGGGACGACGACGCCGTGCACGCGGCATCCCACCAGGCGCGCGTCGACAAGGACGCCTTCCTGCGTCACTTCGTCGTGAGCTTCGGCGGCGGCGTCGTACGCGTCAACCCCTCGGTGGAGCTCGCGGGCCCCGGCGCGCAGGGCGAGCTGTACGGACTGTCGTACTCCGACGCCGGTCAGCACCTCGAGAGCCAGGTGTACCTGCACCACAAGGGTCCGCACACGCGTGGCGACGTGCTCTACAAGGGCGCGCTGCAGGGCGAATCGGCTCGCAGTGCCTGGGTCGGCGACGTGCTCATCGGGGCGGATGCCGTCGGCACCGACTCGTACGAGGCCAACCGCAACCTCATCCTGACCGACGGCGCGCGCGCCGATTCGGTGCCGAACCTCGAGATCGAGACGGGCGACATCCAGGGCGCCGGTCACGCGAGCGCGACGGGCCGATTCGATGACGAGCAGCTGTTCTACCTGCAGGCCCGCGGCATCCCCGAGGCCGAGGCCCGCCGCCTCGTCGTGATCGGATTCCTCACCGAGATCGTGCAGAAGATCGGCATCGCCGATCTCGAAGAAGAGCTGTCCGCCGCCATCGAGCGTGAACTCGAGGGCGGGACGGCTTCGTGAGCGCGACCCGCGTGTGCGCGCTCAGCGACCTCGTGCAGGACGAAGCCCGTCGTGTCGAGGTCGACGGTGTGCCGATCGCACTCGTGCTCGATTCCAGTGGCGAGGTGCACGCGATCGGCGACACGTGCACGCACGGTGACATCTCGCTGTCCGAGGGCTTCGTCGACGGCGAGACGCTCGAATGCTGGGCCCACGGCTCGGCCTTCTCGCTGCGCACCGGCAAGCCCCTCAACCTCCCCGCGTATGAGCCCGTCCCCGTCTATGTCGTTCAGATCGACGGCGACGACGTGCTCATCGACCCCGCTTTGAAGAAGGAAGTCTGAATGTCTGTCCTCGAGATCCGCGACCTGTATGTGACGGTCCAGACGGATGCCGGCACCACGCCCATCCTCAACGGTGTGACCCTCACGATCCGCAAGGGTGAGACCCACGCCATCATGGGCCCCAACGGCTCGGGCAAGTCGACCCTCGCCTACACGATCGCCGGCCACCCCAAGTACGAGGTCGTGAGCGGCTCCATCACGCTCGACGGCGAAGACGTGCTCGAGATGTCCGTCGACGAGCGTGCCCGCGCGGGCCTGTTCCTCGCGATGCAGTACCCCGTCGAGATCCCGGGCGTGACGGTGACGAACTTCCTGCGCACCGCCAAGACGGCGATCGAAGGCGAAGCCCCCTCGATCCGCCACTGGACGAAGGACGTCAAGCAGTCGATGAAGAACCTGCGCATGGACGGCAAGTTCGCCCAGCGCAACGTCAACGAGGGGTTCTCGGGCGGCGAGAAGAAGCGCCACGAGATCCTGCAGCTCGAACTGCTGAAGCCGCAGATCGCCGTGCTCGACGAGACCGACTCGGGCCTCGATGTCGACGCGCTCAAGGTCGTCTCGGAAGGCGTCAACCGGGCGAAGGAGGAGACCGACCTCGGTGTCCTGCTGATCACGCACTACACGCGCATTCTGCGCTACATCCACCCCGACTACGTCCACGTCATGATCGGCGGCCGTATCGTCGAAGAGGGCGGCCCCGAACTGGCCGACCGCCTCGAGAACGAGGGCTACGACCGGTTCCTCGACCCTTCGGACGGCGCCGTCGTCGAAGCCGGCGCGTAGGATCGCCGTATGTCCGCCACGCTCGCACCCGAGAAGTACGAAGAGGTCATCGAAGCGCTCAAGGACGTCATGGACCCCGAACTGGGGATCAACGTCGTCGACCTCGGACTCATCTACGACCTCGCATGGGATGACGAGAACGACGCCCTCATCATCCACATGACGCTGACGTCGGCGGGCTGCCCGCTCACCGACGTGCTCGAAGAGCAGACCGCGCAGTCCCTCGACGAGGTCGTGGATCGCTTCCGCATCAACTGGGTGTGGATGCCGCCGTGGGGTCCGGAGCGCATCACCGACGACGGCCGCGACATGATGCGGGCGCTCGGCTTCGCCATCTGACCTTCGGTAGGCTTGCGCGGTGAGCGTGACCCCCCTGCAGGCCCTTCCCGTCGAACGTCTCCGAGAGCGCACGAGCGTCAAGTGGCGTGCGTATCCCGACGACGTCCTGCCGCTGTTCGTCGCCGAGACCGACTTCGCACCGGCGCCCGCCATCACGGCCGCCCTGGCGCGCGCCGTCGAGCTCGGCGACACGGGGTACTCGGCGCCCGGCACGGGCGTCGGGGCGGCGTATGCGGCCTTCGCGCTCCGTCGATTCGGCTGGAGTGTCGACCCGGCCCGCGCCCGCACGACATGCGACGTGATGATGGGCGTCGTCGAAGTTCTGCGACGGGTCACCAGCCCCGGAGACCGGGTCGTCGTGACGACCCCCGTGTATCCGCCGTTCTTCGACTGCATCCCCGAAGCGGGTGCCGTCGTCGAGACCGTGCCGCTGCGCGAATCGGATGCCGGGTGGCAGCTGGATCTGGCAGGCATCGAGTCCGCTCTCGCCGCGGGTGCGCGGGCCGTGCTGCTGTGCAATCCGCACAACCCGACGGGGACCGTGCACGCCAAGGCGGACCTCGCCGAGCTCGCCGTCATCGCCGAAAGGCACGGGGCCGTCGTCTTGAGCGATGAGATCCATGCTCCGCTCACGCAGCCCGATGTCGTCTTCACACCGTTCCTGTCGGCCTCGCCCGCTGCCGAACGTGTCGGCTACGCCTTCGTGTCGGCGAGTAAGGCCTTCAACCTCGCGGGCCTGAAGTGCGCCCTCATGGTGACCGCTTCCGACGAGAACTCCGCCGTGCTGCGGGCGCTTCCCGACGAGATCGAATGGCGCACGGCGCACTTCGGAGCGATCGCGGCCATCGCGGCGTTCTCGGTCGACAGCGACGCCTGGCTCGATGCGCAGCTGGCCGCGCTCGACGTCAACCGCCGACTGCTGGCCGAACTGCTCGATGAGTACCTGCCCGACGCCGTCTACCGGATCCCCGACGCGGGCTTCCTGGCGTGGGTCGACCTCTCGGCGTACGGCTGGGGCGATGACCCGGGGCGGCTCATCCTGCGCGACGCCAAGGTCGCTTTCCACTTCGGTCCTCAGTTCGGCGAGCAGGGCGCAGGACACGTGCGGATCAATTTCGGCTGCGCACCCGACATGCTGCGCGAAGCGATCCGGCGCGTCTCCGCGCTGGTGAGCACGTGACAGCGCCCGCGCATCGCGGTGCCGGCGTCTGGAGCGCTCGTTACGTCTGGGTGACGGTCGGCGCCGTCGCGCTGATCTTCCTCGCCGCGATGCAGTCCCTCGCCGTCACGACGGTCATGCCCGTCGTCAGCGCCGACCTGGCGGGTGAGTCGCTGTACGCCGTCGCCTTCGCGGGCACCCTCGCAACCAGCGTCATCGGCATGGTCGCCGTCGGCGCATGGTGCGACCGCGGGGGAGTGCTCGCACCGCTCACGACGGCGGTCGTGCTCTTCGTGATCGGGCTCATCATCGCCGGCGCCGCGCCCACGATGGAGCTGCTCGTCGCGGGGCGGCTCGTGCAGGGCCTCGGCACGGGCGGCCAGACGGTCGCCCTGTATGTCGCCGTCGCCCGTGTCTACCCGACCGACCTGCACGGCCGCGTGTTCGCGGCGTTCTCCGCCGCGTGGGTCGTGCCGTCCCTCATCGGCCCGTTCCTCGCCGGCGCCGTCACCGAGCTCCTGCACTGGCGCTGGGTGTTCCTCGGCGTCGCCGGTCTCACCGTCGTGGCGTTCGCGATGGTGGTGACGCGCCTGCACGGGCTTCCGCTGCACACCGATCAGCCGGCGACGGGCCGCATCGCCCCCCGCCTCGCGTGTGCCGTCGCGGTCGCCGTCGGCGCGCTCGCCCTGAGCCTGGCCGGCGAGCTCGGCGCGGGCGCGTGGGTCGTGGTGGCGGCATCCGCTGTGATCATCGCCCTCGCCGCGCGGCCGCTGCTGCCGCCGCGCACGCTCGTGGCGGGACGCGGACTGCCCAGTGTCGTGCTCATGCGGGGACTCATCGCGGGAGCGCTGTTCGGCGCCGAGATCTACATTCCGTACCTGCTGATCGACGAATACGGGTTCTCGCCGACATGGGCGGGACTCGGGCTCACCGCCGCCGCGCTCACCTGGGCACTCGCGGCGGACGTGCAGGGCCGATTCGGCGACCGCATCGGCAACGCGCGCATCACCCTCATCGGCACCGCCCAGCTGCTCGCCGCGATCGTGCTGGCGGGCATCACGGCGCTGTCGCACCTGCCGCCCGGACTGCTCATCGCCGGCTGGGCGCTCGCGGGCAGCGGCATGGGGCTCATGTACCCGCGGCTCACGGTTCTCACGCTCGCGTACTCGACGCCGCGGAACCAGGGATTCAATTCGTCGGCTCTGTCGATCTCGGACGCTGTCGGGTCGGCCACGACGATCGCCGTCATGGGGCTCGTGTTCACGGCGCTGAGCGCCTCGGGCGGGGGATTCACGGCTGTCTTCGCCCTCGCGGCCGTGCTCTCGGTGCTTGCGCTCGTCCCCGGGCTGCGGCTCGGTCACGCGCACGAGAAGACCCGGTAGACTGGGCGGCTGGCCGCTCGGCCGCCCACCCACCCGCCCCGAAGAACGGACGTCCGCTGTGCTCGCCGTGCACGACCTCGAGATCCGCGTGGGTGCACGCGTGCTCATGTCGGACGTGTCCTTCCGCGTCTCCGATGGAGACAAGATCGGCCTCGTGGGCCGCAACGGCGCCGGCAAGACGACGCTCACGAAGGTGCTCGCGGGTGACGTGATCCCCGCCGACGGCAAGGTCGAACGCTGGGGCGAGCTGGGCTACCTGCCGCAGGACCCCCGGTCGGGTGACCCCGAGATGCTCGCGCGGACCCGTGTGCTCGACGCGCGCGGGCTCGGCTCGCTCGCGATCGGCATGCAGGAGGCCTCGCTCGCGATGGGCGACGACGATCCCGCTGTCGCTGCTCGCGCGATGCGCAAGTACGGCACCCTCACCGAGAGGTTCGAGGCGCTCGGGGGGTATGCCGCCGAAGCGGAAGCGGCATCCATCGCTCACAACCTCTCGCTGCCGGATCGGATCCTGGATCAGCCGCTCAAGACGCTGTCGGGTGGTCAGCGCCGCCGCATCGAACTCGCTCGCATCCTGTTCTCGGATGCCCAGACGATGATCCTCGACGAGCCGACCAACCACCTCGACGCCGACAGCGTCGTGTGGCTGAGGGAGTTCCTTAAGGGATACAAGGGCGGGCTCATCGTGATCTCGCACGATGTCGAGCTCGTCGGCGAGACGGTCAACCGCGTCTTCTACCTGGATGCCAACCGTCAGGTCATCGACGTCTACAACATGAACTGGAAGAACTACCTGCGTCAGCGGGTGGCCGACGAGGAGCGCCGCAAGAAGGAGCGCACCAACGTCGAGAAGAAGGCCACCGTGCTGCAGCAGCAGGCGGCCAGGTTCGGGGCGAAGGCGTCGAAGGCGGCTGCCGCGCACCAGATGGTCGCGCGCGCGGAGAAGATGCTGGCGGGGCTCGACGAGGTGCGGCAGGAGGAGCGCGTCGCGAAGCTGCGGTTCCCCAAGCCCGCACCGTGCGGCAAGACGCCGCTCATGGCGTCGGGACTGTCGAAGTCGTACGGTTCGCTGGAGATCTTCACCGACGTCGACCTCGCGATCGACCGCGGTTCGCGCGTCGTGATCCTCGGCCTCAACGGCGCCGGCAAGACGACGCTGCTGCGGATCCTCGCCGGCGTCGACAAGCCCGACACGGGGCAGCTCGAACCGGGACACGGTCTCAAGATCGGCTACTACGCGCAGGAGCACGAGAACCTCGACGTCTCGCGGTCGGTGCTCGAGAACATGATGTCGGCGGCGCCGGACATCACGGCGACCGAGGCGCGCAAGGTGCTCGGGTCGTTCCTGTTCACGGGCGACGACGTGCTCAAGCCCGCCGGCGTGCTCTCGGGTGGCGAGAAGACGCGCCTGTCGCTCGCGACGCTCGTGGTGTCCTCGGCGAACATGCTGCTGCTCGACGAGCCCACGAACAACCTGGACCCCGCCTCGCGCGAGGAGATCCTCGGCGCGCTCGCGCACTACGAGGGCGCCGTCGTGCTCGTCTCGCACGACGAGGGCGCCGTGGAGGCGCTCAATCCCGAGCGTGTGCTCATCCTTCCCGACGGCGTCGAGGACATCTGGGGCCGCGACTACGCCGACCTCGTCTCCCTCGCCTGACCGGCCCGCGGCATCCCCTCTCACCCGCGAGACTGCACGCGCGCGCCGAGACTGCGGGTGAACCCCGCGGTCTCGGCCGCCCCGTGCAGTCTCGCGGGTGAGGGGTGGGGTCAGCGCACGGCGTCGAGGAGGGCGTCCTCGGCGTCGGCGTCGCGGTCGCGACGACGAGCGGATGCCGCGGGGCGCGGCGGCCTCGGCGGGGAGTGCTCGTCGTCCTCGGCGTCCTCGCGGCGGGCGATGATCTCGGTGCGGATCATGTATCCGATGAAGATGAAGCCCATGACGGCGAACAGGATCCACTGGATCGCGTACGACAGGTACGGGCCGGGGTCCTCGGAGGGCGACGGGAGGGAACCGGGCATCGCCTCGACGGCGGGATCCTCGGACACGATGATGCCGTAGGCGCTCTGCACGAGCGCGTCGCCGATGTCGGGCGCGACCCGCTCGGCGACGAAGGGCAGGTTGATCGTCGGCACCTGACCCGCATCGGCCGTGCGGCCGGACGCGGGGAGCGGCTCACCCGGCCGGAGCCGGACGATGACCGTCGCCTCGCCGGCCGGCGGTGCCGGCACGGCATCGGGCTCGGGCTGGTCGGCGCCGGGCGGAACCCAGCCGCGATCGACGACGAGCACGCGCCCGTCGTCGAGGCGGAACGGCACGAGAACCTCATACGCCGCCGTGCCGCCGTGCGGGCGGTTGCGCACGAGCAGCTGCTCATCGGCGAGGTACTCGCCCGTCAACACGACCGGATGCCACTCATCACCCGCGTCGAGCGTCTCGCCGTCGGGGATCAACTCGGCGAAGGCGACCGGCGCGGCGTCGTAGTTCTGCTCGACGAGCGCGAGCTGCGCGGAGCGGTCGCCGTTGCGGGTGAACTGCCAGTCCGACAGGAACGCGCACGCGATCGCGAACACGGCGGCGACGAGCACATAGGTCGACCAGCGGACGGCGGCGGGGGCGTTCTTCATGACGGAACCTCGAGTTCACCCACGTCGAGCGGGAAGGAGCGCGCCGAGAGGAACTCGCGCAGGTACGCCACGTGGTCGTCGCACGCCACCCACGTCTTGCGGCGGTCCTCGGCGTGGATGCGCGGATTGCGCCAGTCGATGCGCCAGCGGGCCGTCGCACGGCACCCGGCGCGCGAGCACGTGGTGTCGGGGGCGCCGGTCATGCGGGATCCTTCTCGGCGGGCCCGGTCGCGTCGTGCGGGCCCTCGTCGACGGCGCGGGCCTCGTTCAGCCGGATGACGGTGGGACCGTCGGCGGCGGTGGGCGACGCCTGCGACGGGAGGGCGAGCTCGGGCGACTCCGACGTCGTGCGGTTCGTGCTCTTGCTCACGTTGGCCGTGACGACCGCGAAGTAGGGCAGAAAGACCGCGGCCGCACCGAGCACCCAGGTGTACCAGCCGTAGGGGGTGATCGCGACCATCAGCACGAAGCACGCGACCCGCACGCCCATGGTGATGAGGTAGTGCTTCGCGCGGTCGCTCGTGTCGTCGTGCGGCGACGCGGGGAGCGAAGTCGCAGACTGCCGCGCAGACGAGTTCCTCACCCATCCAGCGTACGCCGCTTCGCCCGCGGCGGATCAGCGGAAAGACGACTGCGTGGCGGCGAAGGGGATGAACGCCAGGAAGAAGAGCACACCCAGCACGAGGAAGGCCAGGCCGACCCAGCCCACGATGACGCCGGCCAGGGCCATGCCGCGACCCTTCTCGCCCGTGCGCGCGATCTGCTTGAGCGAGATGTGACCCATGATGGCGCCGGCGAGCGAGCCGACGAAGGGAAGGATCCAGATGAATCCGGCGATGCTCGCGATCATCGAGATGATGGCGAGGACGTTCGTCTTGACGGCGGCATAGCCGTAGGCGGGAGCGGCCCCGTACGGGCCCGCCGGGGCACCGTACGCGGGCGCGCTGGGATACTGCGGCTGCGCGTACCCGCCGTAGGCGGGGTAGGCGCCGGGCGCCTGCGGGGGTGCGTCCGCCGCGGGCGGCGCCGGCGCTTCGGCCGGAGGAGTGTAGGCGGGCGGCGCGCTGTACGCGGGAGGCGGCGTGTAGGCCGGAGGAGCGTACGTCGGACGCGCGTCGTCGTGGTCGTCGTTAGAGGGGTTCTCCGGGGTGCTCACGGTCGCGCCTTTCGTCGATGCTGCCTCCAGCGTTCCAGCGCGGGCGGCATAGGTCAAACGACGCGCCGCTAGGCTGGGGCGGTTCGTCGTCATCCCGAGGGAGCTGTCATGTCCACCGATCGCGTCGTGCTCGTCACCGGCGGAAACCGCGGCATCGGTCGCGCCATCGCGGAGCGCTTCGTCGCCGCGGGATACCGGGTCGCCGTGACGGCGCGCTCCGGCGAGGGCCCCGAGGGCACGCTGACGGTGCGCGCCGACGTCACGGATGCGGCATCCGTCGATGTCGCCTTCACACAGGTCGAGCAGGAACTCGGTCCGGTCGGGATCGTCGTGGCCAACGCCGGCATCACGAAGGACATGCTGTTGCTGCGCATGACCGAGGACGACTTCGACTCGGTCGTCGCGACGAACCTCGGCGGTGCGTTCCGTGTCGTCAAGCGCGCATCGAAGGGGATGCTGCGTGCGCGCTGGGGACGCGTCATCCTCATCTCGTCGGTCGTGGGCCTCTACGGCTCGCCCGGGCAGATCAACTATTCCTCGTCCAAGAGCGGCCTCGTCGGGTTCGCCCGGTCGCTCACGCGGGAGCTCGGCGGGCGCGGCATCACCGCGAACGTCGTCGCTCCGGGCTTCGTCGAGACCGACATGACGGCGCAGCTCGCGCCCGAGACGCAGGCGGAGTACAAGAAGAACATCCCCGCCGGCCGCTTCGGGGCCCCCGACGAGATCGCGGGCGTCGTCACGTGGCTCGCGTCGGACGACGCCGCCTACATCTCCGGCGCCGTGATCCCCGTCGACGGCGGCCTCGGCATGGGGCACTGACCCGCACCGACCCCGCCTCTTCAGGGCGCGATCGCCTCGACGATCGCCGCCGCCACCGCATCGGGGCGTGAGAACTGCGGCCAGTGGCCCGTAGGCTCACCGTCGGGCACGATCTGCACGATGTTCAGGTTCTCGAGCGCGGCGAGCTCGGCCGCCCACGCCGGCGCCTGCGCGATGTGCGCGCGGATCTGCACCTCGGGCACCGTCGAGGTGATCATCGTCGCGGGCACGCTGCGGCGCCGCTCATCGGTGAGACGGATCGGGTCGGTCGGCACGCGCACGGGAACCGTCTGCGCGCCGGCACCGATCGCCGCGCGGAGATCGTCGGCGAGGTCGGCGGTGTCGGAGGCGTCGAAGAAGCTCCAGCCGGGGAAGGGGACGACCCCGTCGACGGCCGGGAACTCCCAGATGGAACCCCCGTCGCCGGGCGGGAAGGTGTCGAGGAACACGATGTGCTGCACGCGCTCGGGGCGGGCGTCTGCCGCGCCGTAGGCGACGTTGCCGCCGCCGCTGTGGCCGACGAGCACGACGGGACCGTCGATCCGGTCGATCTCGGACACCGTCGCGGCGACCCAGTCCGCGATGCCGATGTCGCCCGATACCGGCGCGGGCTCGCCGACCCCCGGCATCGTGAGCGGATGCGGCGTGTGCCCCGCGCGCTCGAGCGCGGGGGTCACCGCACGCCAGGAGGATGCGTCCAGCCAGAGTCCCGGGATGAGCACGATGTCCATGGCACAGACGGTACGCCGGACCTCGGACATCCGTCAGGGCAGCAGCGGAATGACCTCGCGCAGGTCGACGGGTCCGATCACGAGGTCGGCGAGCTCCCGCACGGCGGGCTTCGCGTTGAACGCCAGGCCCAGCCCCGCGGCCGCCATCATGAGCAGGTCGTTCGCGCCGTCGCCGACGGCGATCGTGCGCGACAGCGGGACACCGGCTGCGGCGGCCCATTCGCCGAGTGCGGTGGCTTTGCCCGCGGCATCCACGATCTCGCCGTCGACGAGCCCCGTGAGGGCGCCCTCGGCGGCCTGGAGACGGTTCGCGCGCCAGATGTCGACGCCGAGCTGCGGAGCGATCGTGTCGAGGATCTCGTGGAAGCCCCCCGAGACGACGCCGAACCGGCCGCCGCGCTCGTGCACGGCGGCGATCAGTTCGTGCACGCCCGGCGTCGGCTCGACGCGCGCGAGCACGCGGGCGAACGCCGCGACCGGTACGCCCTCGAGGGTGGCGACGCGCGAGCGCAGACTCGTCGCGAAGTCGACTTCGCCGCGCATCGCGGCCTCGGTCGCCTCGGCGACCTCGACGCCGCGCCCCGCCTCATCGGCGATGAGCTCGATGACCTCGTTGCGGATGAGCGTGGAATCGGCGTCGAGAACGACGAGGAAACGGGCGTCCTGAAGCGGCATCCCTCCACGCTAGCGTCGCGCGAGTGCCGCTCCGGACACGTCAGCGCTCGACGCGGATGCCCTTGCCGACGACCGTGATGCCGCTGTCGGTCACGGTGTAGCCGCGCGCCAGATCGCGTTCGACGTCGACGCCGACGGTCGCGCCGTCGTCGAGGAAGACGTTCTTGTCGAGGATGGCGCGGTGCACGCGCGCGCCCGCCCCGACGCGGACATGGTCGAACAGCACGGAGTCGGTGATCGTCGATCCACCCCCGGCGAGCGTCCAGGGCCCCACGACGCTGCGCTCGATATGCGTGCCCGAGAGCACCGAGCCCAGCGACACGACCGAATCGATCGCGTTGCCGATGCGTCCGTCCGCATCGCGCACGAATTTGGCGGGCGGGGAGTTGACGGCCTGAGAGTGGATCGGCCACTGCATGTTGTAGAGGTTGAAGATCGGCAGCGTCGAGATCAGGTCGCGGTGGGCGTCGAAGAACGACTCGATCGTGCCGACATCGCGCCAGTAGTACCGGTCGCGGTCGGTCGAGCCCGGCACGTCGTTGCGATTCATGTCGTACACGCCCGCCTCGCCGCGTTCGACGAAGTACGGCACGATGTCGCCGCCCATGTCGTGGTTCGAGGTCGGCAGCTCGCCATCGGACTCGACGGCCTCGATGAGCGCGTCGGTGTCGAAGATGTAGTTGCCCATCGACGCGAGCACTTCGCCGGGGGAGTCGGCGAGCCCGGTCGGGGCCTGCGGCTTCTCGAGGAACTCGCGGATGCGGCCGGGATCGGCCGGGTCGACGTCGATCACCCCGAACTGGTTGGCGAGCCCGATGGGCTGGCGGATGCCGGCGACGGTCGCCCGCGCGCCGGACTCGACGTGCGCGCCGAGCATCTGCCGGAAATCCATGCGGTAGACGTGGTCGGCGCCGATCACGATGACGATGTCCGGCTTCTCGTCGGTGATGAGGTTGAGGCTCTGCAGGATCGCGTCGGCCGATCCCGAGAACCAGCGCTTCCCGAGTCGCTGCTGAGCGGGTACGGAGGCGACGTAGGAGTCCAGCAGCGGCGACATGCGCCATGTCTGGGAGATGTGGCGGTCGAGGCTGTGCGACTTGTACTGCGTGAGCACGACGATCTGGCGCAGGCCGGAGTTGATCAGGTTCGAGATCGCGAAATCGATGAGCCGGTACTGGCCCGCGAACGGCACCGCCGGTTTGGCGCGATCGGCCGTGAGAGGCATGAGTCGCTTGCCCTCGCCCCCCGCGAGGATGATTCCGAAGACCTTCGGCGCTGCAGGCATGGCACCACCCTAGGGGCGCCGCGCGGCGAGGTATAGCGACTGTCACAGGAACGTCTCGTGTACTAGGTTTCGTGCCATGCGCGTCGACATCGTGACCAAGGAGTACCCGCCGGAGATCTACGGTGGCGCGGGCGTGCACGTGACCGAGCTCGTCGCGGCCCTGCGCCGGAGCATGGACGTGCGAGTGCGCGCGTTCGGGGCAGACCGCGACGAAAAGGGCACGACGTCGTACGGCGTGCCCGCCGAACTGGCGGATGCCAATGCCGCGATCCGGACACTCGGCACCGACCTCGAGATCGTGGGCGATGTCGCCGGTGCCGACGTCGTGCACTCCCACACCTGGTATGCGAACTTCGCCGGGCACCTCGCGTCCCTGCTGCACGGGATCCCGCACATCGTGACGGCGCATTCGCTCGAGCCGCTGCGCCCCTGGAAAGCCGAGCAGCTCGGCGGCGGGTACGCCGTGTCGAGCTACATCGAGAAGACGGCGTACGAGTCGGCCGCCGCCGTCATCGCCGTGAGCGGGGGCATGCGCGACGACATCCTGCGCAGCTACCCGGCGCTGGATGCCGCCAAGGTGCACGTCGTCTACAACGGCATCGACGTCGAGGGGTGGCATCCCGTCGATGATCCCGCCCTGCTCGCCGAGCTCGGGGTCGACGCGTCCCGCCCGTCGGTCGTGTTCGTCGGGCGCATCACGCGGCAGAAGGGACTGCCGTACTTCCTGCGCGCCGCCCAGCTGCTGCCGCCCGACGTGCAGATCATCCTGTGCGCGGGCGCACCGGACACGCCGCAGATCATGTCCGAGGTCGAGGGCCTCGTGCGTGGCCTCCAACGCACGCGCGACGGCGTCGTGTGGATCGATCGGATGCTCTCGCGGCACGAGCTGTGCACGATCCTCACGGCGGCCACGACGTTCGTCTGCCCGTCGATCTACGAACCGCTGGGCATCGTCAACCTCGAGGCGATGGCGTGCGGCGCCGCCGTCGTCGGCACCGCGACCGGCGGCATCCCCGAGGTCGTCGTCGACGGGGTGACGGGCCGGCTCGTGCCGATCGACCAGGTGCAGGACGGGACCGGGACCCCGACCGACCCCGACCGGTTCGTCGCCGACCTCGCGCGCGTCCTGGCCGAGGTCGTGAGCGATCCGGCCCGCGCCGCCGGTTACGGTGCAGCGGGGCGCGAGCGCGCGGGCAAGGACTTCAGCTGGGCGCGCATCGCGGAGCAGACGGCGGCGCTCTACGCCGAGGTCGCCGCGTCGGGCCGTTAGGCTGGGCGTCATGCCCCAGGTGCTCGATTTCTCCGACGTCATCGTCCGCCGAAACTCCCGCAACATCGTCGATCGCCTCGACTGGACGGTGCAGGACGACGAACGATGGGTCATCCTCGGCCCGAACGGCGCCGGCAAGACGACCGTGCTGCAGCTCGCCGACACGCTCCTGCATCCCACGTCCGGCGTCGTGACGATCCTCGGTGAGCGACTCGGTCGCACCGACGTGTTCGAGCTGCGCCCGCGCATCGGCTTCGCCTCGTCCGCCATGGCACGCCGTGTGCCGCCGGAGGAGACCGTCGTCGATGTCGTGCTGACGGCGGCGTTCTCGGTGCTCGGGCGCTGGCGCGAAGACTACGAGGACATCGACGAGAGGCGCGCGCTGCGCGTGCTCGCGGAGTGGAAGCTCGACCACCTCGCCGATCGCACGTTCGGCACGCTCAGCGACGGCGAGCAGAAGCGCGTGCAGATCGCGCGTGCCGTCATGACCGACCCCGAGATGCTGCTGCTGGACGAGCCGACCGCGAGCCTCGACCTCGGGGCGCGGGAAGAGCTCCTCGCGCTCCTCAGCGGATACGCGCAGGCGCCCACGACCCCGGCGATGATCATGGTGACCCACCATGTCGAAGAGATCCCGGTCGGATTCACGCACGTGCTGCTGCTGCGCGACGGACGCGCTGTCGCACAGGGCCCGATCGCCGAAGCGCTCACGGCAGAGTCGCTCACCGAGACGTTCGGCGTGCCGATCATCCTGTCCGAGGCCGACGGCCGGTACGCGGCGCGCGCGGAGTCGGTTTCCTGATAGAATCGCTCCTTGGTGCACTCGCACCACGGACCCTGGTCCCTGGTTCTCAGCAGGGACGCCATCCCCTTAAGGACTTTTCATGAAGACTGACATCCACCCCGAATACCGGGCCATCGTTTTCCGCGACCTCGGTTCGGGCGAGACCTTCCTCACCCGTTCGACGGTCACGAGCGACAAGACGATCGAGCTCGACGGCGTCGAGTACCCCGTCATCGACGTCGAGATCTCGTCGGCATCGCACCCGTTCTACACGGGCAAGCAGCGCATCATGGACTCGGCCGGTCGCGTCGAGAAGTTCAACCAGCGCTTCAAGAACTTCGGCAAGTAACAGCCGACGTGCGAAAGCCCCGCTCCGGCGGGGCTTTCGTTGTCTGTGCGCGTCAGCGCACGGGCCACACGCCGTCGAGGGCGTCGCCGGGGTCGAGACGCCCGATCTGGATGAAGTACTCGGTGAGGCTCGCCGCCTGCGCGCGCGCCCAGGAGATCTGACTCGTGTGCAGCTCGTGCGGTGTGGCGGGCAGGCGCGTGGAGTAGCGCGTGACGAGCGCCTGTGCCACGCGGCCCGCGGCGACGGCGTCGGATGCTGCTTCGTGCGCGCTCGCGAGCGGCACGGCGTAGTGCGCCGCGACGGCCTCGAGCGTGCGCTTGCCGCGGCGATAGCGGTCGCAGTGCTTGTCGATCACGAGCGGATCGATGACGGGTGACGGCGTGGCGATGCCGGCGATGCCGTGGCGCTCGGCCTCGTGCTTGAGCAGCGAGAAGTCGTATGCCGCGTTGTAGGCGACGACCGGGATGCCGGCGTCGAGCATCGCGCGGAGCGCTTCGACGACCTCGCCGACGACATCGCGCGCGGCGCGGCCTTCGGCGCGGGCCCGGGCGGTGGTGACCCCGTGGATCGCAGCGGCGCCCTCGGGGATCTCGACCCCGGGATCGGCGAGCCAGTCTCGCGCGCGCACGACGGCTCCCGTGCCGTCGAGCAGTCCCACGTAGGCCGTCACGATGCGATCGGTGCGGACGTCGACGCCCGTCGTCTCGAGATCGAACACGCCCACGGCGGTGGACCAGTGCGGATGCACCGGGGGAGCGGGCGCGGCGTGCGAGGGCTGCATGCCGCCCACGGTATGCGACACCCCCGACATCGCGCGCGAGGCGCTCCGCGTGCGACAGGCGGCCTGGTCCTGCCCGCACTCGTAGACTCGTCCGGTGCCCGCGTTCAACCCCTATGCCGCCCTGCTCGAGCAGATCCCCGTCGAGCGGCATGAGGTCGAGGTGCTCGGTGGCACGACGGCGTACTGGGACTACGGTCCGCACGACGCCGAGACGACGATCATCGCCGTGCACGGGTTCCGCGGCGACCACCACGGGCTGGAACCGGTGATCGCCCAACTGCGCGGCATCCGCGTCATCTCGCCCGATCTCCCCGGCTTCGGAGAGACACCTCCGCTGCCGGGCCGCACGCACGATCTCGAGGCCTACGCCCAGTGGCTCACGCGCTTCGCGCAGACGGTCGCCCCCGGCGCCGTGATCCTCGGGCATTCCTTCGGCTCGATCGTCGCCTCGGCGGCGGTCGCCGGCGGCTTGGCCACGCCCCGCCTCATCCTGATCAATCCGATCGGCGCTCCCGCGCTCGAGGGCCCGCGGGGCGTGCTGACGCGGCTCGCCGTCCTCTACTACTGGGCCGGTGCGAAGCTGCCCGCGGCGATCGGCGAAGCGCTGCTGCGCAATGGCCTCATCGTGCGGGTCATGAGCGTGTCGATGGCCAAGACGAAGGATGCCGTGCTGCGGCGCTTCGTGCACGATCAGCACGACACCTACTTCTCACGCTTCGCCGACCGCGATGTGCTGCACGACGCGTTCGTGACGTCGGTGTCGCACGATGTCCGCGAGGCGGCACCGCGCATCGACGTGCCGACGCTGCTCATCGCCGCCGTGCGCGATGACATCACCCCGATCCAGGCGCAGCGCCACCTCGCGACGCTGTTCGCCGACGTCGAGCTCGTCGAGATCCCCGATGTCGGGCATCTGATCCACTACGAGACCCCGGAACCCGCGGCCGCAGCGATCAGGCGCTTTCTCGCGCCTTCCGTTCCCGGTACGCGATGACGTTCATGCGGTTGCCGCAGTTTCCGGTGTCGCAGTAGCGCTTCGATCCGTTGCGCGAATAGTCGATGTAGACCGCGTCGCAGTCATCGGCCTCGCACACCCGCACGCGATCGTACGAGTCGCTGCGGATCACCTCGACGAAGGCCATCGCCGCTTCGACCATGATGCGCGTCGCGATGGGGGCGTCGTCGGGAGTCGCGTGGATATGCCAGTCGTGTTCGCCGTGGATGACCAGCCGCGGCACGGCCTCGCCGTCGCGCAGCATGTCGTTGACGAGCGGCACGGCTCCTTCGCGGTCGACCTCCCACAGCTTCCGCACCCGGGCGCGCACCTGGCGGATCTCCTCGACCGTCGCTCGATCGCGCCGGACGGTACCCGAATACGGGTGATCGGCGAGGTAGGAATCGAGGTCGGCGACCGTGGTCATGGTGTCCTCGCCGTCGCACAGCGGGAGCGTGTTCACGAGGGCGGCGGCGGCTTCGAGACTCTGTCTCGTGTCACGGATGAAGACCATGTTGACTCCTGACATTCGACTCGGATACTGTCACCAGTGTAATCACCCTTCACTCCTGACAGCCGGATGCCGCCCATGACCTCGACCGCACCCATCCCGATCATCCGCGACATCGCCCCGCCGACGAGACTCAGCACGACGGGCCTCGTCCTGGCGGTCGCCTCGGCCCTCGCCTTCTCATCGAGCGGGCCGTTCATCAAGCCGCTCCTCGAAGCGGGCTGGTCGGTCGGCGCAGCGCTCATCGTCCGGATCGGCCTCGCGGGGCTGCTGCTCTCGCCCGCGCTGTTCGTCGCGATGCGACGACAGCGGTCGTTCCTGCGTCGCCACGGTCTGCTCATGGTCGGATTCGGGGTGACCGCCGTCGTCGGATGCCAGCTGTTCTACTTCCTGGCGATGCAGCGGATGCCGGTGGCCGTGGCGCTGCTCATCCAGTTCCTCGCCCCCGTCATGCTCGTTCTGCTGGCCTGGGTGCGCACGAAGCGCGCGCCGTCCACGCTCGTCATCGTGGGATCGGTCGTGGCCGTTGCGGGTCTCGTGCTCGTCGTGGACATCTCGGGGGTGAGCTTCGACTTCGTCGGCACGCTCTTCGCCCTCTGCGCCGCCGTCTGCGTCATGGCCTACTACCTGATCGCCGAGAAGTCGCGCGACGATCTGCCGCCCCTCGCGCTCGCGGCGGGAGGACTGCTCGCCGGCGCCCTGTTCATGGGGGTCCTCGTGGTCATCGGCGTCCTGCCGTTCCACGCTCCACCGGTCTCGGTCGAGCTCGCCGGCATCGAGGTGCCGTGGTTCGTGCCGCTGCTGTGGGTCGCGTGCGTCGCGACGACGCTCGGATACGGTCTGGGTGTCATGGCGATCCCGCGCATCGGATCGCGGGTCGGGTCCTTCGTCGGGCTGTCCGAAGTGCTCTTCGCTCTGGGGTTCGCCTGGCTCCTGCTGGCCGAGGTGCCCGCGCCCGTCCAGTTCGTGGGCGGCGCGCTCATCCTCGTCGGCGTCGTGCTCGTGCGCCTCGATGCCTCGGCGGGCACGGGGCGGCGGGGGCGCGCCGGGAAGGCTATCTCTCCCGCCGTGCCAGCTCCATGAGCGGCATCAGGCGGTACGGGATGACCTCGTCCATCACGAGCGATGTCTCGGTGCGCTCGACGCCGTCGATCGCGAGGATGCGCGCGTCCGTATCGAACAGATGCTGGGTGTCTCGACAGGCGACGCGCACGAGCAGATCGATCTGACCGCTCAGTCCGTGCGCCTGCACGATCTCGGGGATCGCAGCGAGGTCTTCCGTGATGCGCGGCAGGTCTGCCTGCCGGACGATGACGCTGATGAACGCCTCGATCGGGTAGCCGAGAGCGGCCGACGAGAGAGCACGCTCATACGACAGGAACACGTCGGCGCGGTCGAGACGCGACATGCGCGCCTGGACGGTGTTGCGTGACAGGCCGAGTCTCTCGGCCAAGGCGACCACGGTCGCGCGCGGGTCGGTCGACAGGGCCGCGAGCAGGTCGAGGTCTACCTGGTCCAGGGTGCTCATAGTGCGCAACGTTAGCACGCCGTATTTTCAAATGAATGCGCAACATGCTCAAGTACTCTTCGTTAGCTTGAGCTAGGTGCAATGTCGACGTAAGGTCTGGCTTGTCGGCGAAGCAGCTGACGACCACGACGAGCCCCCACGAGGATGGCTCCCGAGGAGGGATGACGATGACGCACACCCTGACACCGACCGCCGAGCGAGCGACCGACGTCGACGACGTCGCGCGGCTCGTGAACCCCGACGGGGAGCGGGTCTCCGATCCCGACCTGGAGCGCTGGGTCGCCGACGTCGACGCGACGGCGCTGCGTGAGCTCTACCGCGACATGGTGCTCGTGCGTCGCGTGGACACCGAGGGCGTCGCGCTGCAGCGCCAGGGGCAGCTGGGCCTGTGGGCTCCCTGCCAGGGTCAAGAGGCGACGCAGGTCGGCACCGCTCGCGCATTCCGGGCCGACGACTTCGTCTTCCCCAGCTACCGGGAGATCGGGGTCAACCTCGTGCGCGGCGCGAAGCCGGCCGACTTCGTGCTCGCGTGGCGCGGTGAGTCGCACTCGACCTACAACCCCTACGACATAAACACCGCCACGCCGCAGATCATCATCGGCGCGCAGGCCCTGCACGCCGTGGGCTACGCCATGGGCATCCAGCGCGACGGCACCGACCAGGTCTCGGCGGCGTACTTCGGCGACGGAGCGACCAGCCAGGGTGACGTGAACGAGGCGATGGTCTTCGCCTCATCCTTCCGCTCGCCCGTCGTCTTCGTGTGCACGAACAACCAGTGGGCGATCTCGGAGCCCGTCACGGTGCAGGCGAAGTTCCCGATCGCCGGGCGTGCACCGGGCTTCGGCATCCCCAGCATGCGGGTCGACGGCAACGACGTGCTGGCGTGCCTGGCCGCGATGCGCTGGGCGATCGACAATGCCCGCAAGGGCAACGGTCCCGCCTTCATCGAGGCCGTCACCTACCGGATCGGCCCGCACACGACGTCGGATGACCCGACCCGGTACCGCGACAAGGACGAGGTCGAGCGCTGGCGTCAGCGCGACCCGATCGCGCGCATCGAAGCACTCCTGCGCGCCGAGGGCGCGTTCGACGACGCGTTCGCGGCCGAGGTCGCCGCCGACGCGGACCAGCTCGGAGCCGAGGTGCGCGCCGCCACGCTCGGCGCCGTGACCCGCCCCGCGATCGAGGTGCTCGACGACGTCTACGCCGAGCCGCACACGGGGCTCGCAGAGCAGCGCGAATGGTACGGCGCGTACCTCGGCGGCTTCGACACGGAGGAGACGGCACGATGACACAGCTCACGATGGTGAAGGCGATCAACGAAGGTCTGCGTCGCGCCATGGCCGACGACCCGAAGGTCCTGCTCATGGGCGAGGACATCGGCAAGCTCGGCGGTGTGTTCCGCATCACCGACGGCCTGATCGACGAGTTCGGCGCGCAGCGCGTCATCGACACCCCGCTCGCGGAGTCCGGCATCATGGGCGCCGCCGTGGGGCTGGCGTTCCGCGGCTACCGCCCCGTCGTCGAGATCCAGTTCGACGGGTTCGTCTACCCGGCCTTCGACCAGATCGTCTGCCAGGTCGCGAAGCTGCACTACCGCACGCGCGGCAACGTCAAGATGCCGATCACGATCCGCATCCCGTGGGCCGGGGGCGTGGGCGCCGCCGAGCACCACTCGGAGTCGCCCGAGGCGTACTTCGTGCACACGTCGGGCCTGCGCGTCGTCGCGGTGTCGAACCCGCAGGACGCGCACGTCATGCTGCGTCAGGCGATCGCGAGCGACGACCCGGTCGTCTACTTCGAGCCGAAGCGGCTCTATCACACGAAGGGCGAGGTCGATTTCGACACCGACCTGGCCGACGCGCCGCCGATGGGTCTCGCCCGGGTCGCGCGCGAAGGCAGCGACGTGACGATCCTGACCTACGGCGCCCAGGTGCCGGTCGCCCTCGACGCGGCGATGGCCGCCGAAGACGACGGTCTCTCGATCGAGGTCATCGACCTGCGCTCGCTCTCGCCCGTCGACTACCGCACCGTGACGGCATCCGTCCGCAAGACCGGTCGCGTCGTCGTGACCCACGAAGCGGCGCGCGAAGCGGGCGTCGGCGCCGAGCTCATCGCGAGCGTCACCGAGCGCTGCTTCAACCACCTCGAAGCCGCGCCTGCGCGCGTCACGGGCCACGACATCCCGTACCCGCCGGCCAAGCTCGAGAAGCGGCACGTGCCCGATCTCGACCGGATCCTCGACGCGGTCGACCGCGTGCTCGACCGCCCGAACAGCCTGACAGGAGTGGAGCTGTGATCCAGGACTTCCGCCTGCCCGACCTCGGCGAAGGTCTGCCGGAGGCCGAGCTCGTCCAGTGGCTCGTCGCCGAGGGCGACACGGTCGCCCTCAACCAGACGATCGCCGAGGTCGAGACCGCGAAGGCCGTCGTCGAGCTCCCCAGCCCCCACGCGGGCATCGTGCAGAACCTCCACGCCGCCGCGGGCGATGTCGTCGAGGTCGGCTCGGTGCTCATCTCGTTCCAGCTCGAGGGGGAGCACGCCGCACCCGAGGCGGCGCCCGAGGCGGCGGCATCCGCTCCCGCCGACGCGGAGGATGCCGGTGAGAAGGCGCAGCCGAACCTCGTCGGCTACGGCGCGGCGCCCCGCTCGTCGGGTCGCCCGCAGCGGCGTGCCCGCGCTGCCGGGGGCCGGAAGGAGCCGGCCGACACCGCCGTGCTCGAAGCGGCCCCGCACGACGCGGTGCACTCGCAAGAGGTCATCGAGCGCCCGCTCGAGCGCCCCCGCTCGACGCCGCCGGTGCGCATGCTCGCCAAGAAGCTCGGCATCGACCTCGCTCTCGTCGAGGCGGGCGGCGCGACGGGCATCATCACGCGCGACGACGTGGAGGCGTACGCCGCCCGCGTCGGGGCCGCCCCGGCCGCCCCCGCTGCGCCTGCGCAGCCGGCGCCGGTCCGCGAGACCGGCGAGCGCACGACCCGCACCCCGATCCGCGGTGTACGCAAGCACACGGCGGCCGCGATGGTGCAGAGCGCCTTCACGGCACCGCACGTCACGACGTTCCTCACGGTCGACGTCACGGCCACGAGCGAGCTGATCGCCTCGCTCAAGGCCGACCGTCGCCTGCAGGATCACCGCATCGGCGTGCTCACGGTCGCGGCGAAGGCCGTGTGCCTCGCGCTGGGCACGCACCCCGAACTGAACTCCAAGTGGGATGAGGCAGCGGGCGAGATCGTCCAGCACCATTACGTCAACCTCGGGATCGCCGCCGCGACGGGCCGCGGCCTGGTCGTGCCGAACATCCGCGACGCCCAGGAGCTGTCGCTCACCGAGATGGCGGACGCCATCCGGGCGCTGGCCGAGACGGCGCGTGCCGGCAAGACCTCGCCCGCCGAGATGATGGGCGGAACGTTCTCGATCACGAACGTCGGCGTCTTCGGCGTGGATGCGGGAACCCCCATCCTCAACCCCGGCGAGGCGGGCATCCTCGCGATCGGCGCGGTGCGCCGTCAGCCGTGGGAGCACCGCGGCGAGATCGCCCTGCGCGACGTCATGACGCTCGCGCTGTCGTTCGATCACCGACTCGTCGACGGGGAGCAGGGCTCGAAGTTCCTCGCCGACGTCGCGGGCGTGCTGCGCGAACCCGGACGCGCGTTGCTTCTGCGCTGACGACGACGGGCCCGCCCGCGACGACCGGGCGGGCCCGTCGTCCTTCGGCGTCAGGCGCTGAGCGCCGCGATCGCCATCGATTCCAGGATGCCGCGGATGTCGGGCGCGTCCGGCGCCGAGCGCAGGCCGTGCACGCTGTGCGGCGTCGAGTTGATGAGACCGAAGCACGCGTGCGCGCGTACGCGCAGGTCGCTCGCGTCCCGGTCGGGATGCAGATCGGTCAGCACGGCGATCCACAGCTCGACGTATTCGCGCTGCAGACGGCGCACGGTGTGTCGATCGTCATCGGCGAGACTCGCGAGATCGCGGTCCTGCACGCGGATGACGTCGGCGTCGGCGAGGGCGAAGTCGACGTGGAAGCGCACGAGCCCTGTCAGACGATCCCGCGCTGTGCGGTGCTCGGCGAGCACGGCGCGTCCGCCCGCGAGGAGTCGCTCGCTGACCCGCACGAGGATCGCCGCGAGCAGGGCCTGCTTGTTGACGAAGTGCCGATAGACGGCGGGTCCGCTGACCCCGACGGCGGCGCCCAGATCCTCCAGGCTCACGCCGCTGTATCCGCGCTCGGCGAACAGCCGCGCCGCCTCGTGGAGGAGCGCGGCCTGACGGTCTGCCTTCGCGCGCTCGCGCTCCGTGACACCGCTTGTCATTTCAGTTAACCCTCGCTAACCTGGTACCTCGGTTAGTGAACACTAACCAGTTCGGATCCTCCACCGCTCGAAGCGTGATCCGATCGTGACGTCGACGGAGATGACATGACCACACTCGGGACCGAGATCGTCGCCGACGAGGCGTTCACCCGAACACGCGAGGCCCAGGCGGACCTCGCGCAGGAACTGCGCGACAAGCTCGCAGCCGCGGCGCTCGGGGGACCGCAAGCCTCGCGGGAGCGCCATGTCGCGCGCGGCAAGCTGCTTCCCCGTGAGCGGGTCGCACGGCTGCTCGACGAAGGCAGCCCCTTCCTCGAAGTGAGCGCACTGGCCGCAGACGGGGTCTACGGCGGAGATGCTCCCGCGGCGGGCGTCATCGCGGGCATCGGCCTCGTGCACGGACGACACGTCATGGTGGTCTGCAACGACGCGACCGTCAAGGGCGGCACCTACTATCCCCTCACGGTCAAGAAGCACCTGCGCGCACAGGAGATCGCCCTCGAAAACCGCTTGCCGTGCGTCTACCTCGTGGACTCCGGCGGTGCCTTCCTGCCGATGCAGGACGAAGTCTTCCCCGACCGCGACCACTTCGGACGCATCTTCTTCAACCAGGCGCGCATGTCCGCCGCGGGCGTTCCCCAGATCGCCGCCGTCATGGGATCGTGCACCGCCGGAGGCGCCTACGTGCCGGCGATGAGCGATGAGACGGTCATCGTGCGCGACCAGGGCACGATCTTCCTCGGTGGTCCGCCCCTCGTGAAGGCCGCGATCGGCGAGATCGTCACGGCCGAGGAGCTCGGTGGCGGCGAACTGCACGCGAAGCGCTCCGGCGTCGTCGACCACCTCGCCGAAGACGACGAGCACGCCCTGCAGATCGTGCGCGACATCGTCGCGACGCTGCCCCCGCCCGCTGAGCCCGCCTGGGAGGTGCGACCCGCGGCAGACCCCACCGTCGACGCGTCCGACCTGTACGGCGTCGTGCCCGTCGACGTCAATCAGCCGTACGACGTGCGCGAGGTGATCGCGCGCATGGTCGACCGCAGCGAGTTCCACGAGTTCAAGCGCGAATACGGCGAGACGCTCGTGACGGGGTTCGCCCGCCTGCACGGCCACCCCGTCGGCATCGTCGCGAACAACGGCGTGCTGTTCAGCGAGTCCGCTCAGAAGGGGGCCCACTTCATCGAGCTGTGCGACCAGCGCGGCATCCCGCTGCTGTTCCTGCAGAACATCTCGGGCTTCATGGTCGGGCGTGACGCCGAGGCCGGCGGGATCGCGAAGGACGGCGCGAAGATGGTCACCGCCGTCGCGACGACGCGCGTGCCCAAGCTCACGGTCGTGATCGGCGGATCGTTCGGCGCCGGGAACTACTCGATGTGCGGGCGGGCGTACTCGCCGAGGTTCCTGTGGACCTGGCCCGCGAGCCGCATCTCGGTGATGGGCGGTCCCCAGGCGGCATCCGTCCTCTCGACGGTCAAGCGCGATCAGATCGAGGCGCGGGGCGAGGAGTGGTCCGCCGAGGCGCAGAGCGACTTCGAGGGGCCCATCCGCGAGCAGTACGAGCGCCAGGGCAGTCCGTATTACGCGACGGCCCGGCTGTGGGACGACGGCATCGTCGATCCTGCCGATACCCGTGACCTGCTGGGGCTCGCGCTCGACGTCGTGTCGCGCACGCCGCTCCCCGAACCGCGCTTCGGCGTCTTCCGGATGTGATCATGATGAACACCGAAGTGAACGCTGTCCCCGAGCTCGTCGAACGGCTCGACGTCGTGCTCGTCGCGAATCGCGGCGAGATCGCGCGCCGGGTCATCCGCACGCTGCGCCGTCTGGGCATCCGGTCGGTCGCGGTCTACAGCGACGCCGACGCCGATGCTCCGCACGTGCGCGAGGCCGACGAGGCCGTACGCATCGGACCCGCCGCCGCATCCGCGTCGTATCTCGACATCGACGCGGTCGTCCGCGCCGCCGTCGAGACGGGCGCGCAGGCGGTGCATCCGGGGTACGGGTTCCTCTCCGAGAACGTCGCCTTCGCGCGCGCCTGCGCTGCCGCGGGCATCGTCTTCATCGGTCCCGGCGAGCGCGCCCTGGACGTCATGGGCGACAAGATCCGCTCGAAAGAGCACGTCATCGGTCACGGCGTGCCGACGGTGCCGGGATTCAGCGCGGCAGGTATGACGGATGCCGCGATCTCGGCCGCCGCCGAAGAGACCGGCTTCCCGCTGCTGATCAAGCCCTCGGCGGGCGGCGGCGGCAAGGGGATGCAGATCGTGCGCGCCGCCGACGAGCTCGCCGACGCCCTCGCGACGGCCCGTCGCGTCGCGCTGGCGGCATTCGGCGACGACACGCTGCTGCTCGAGAGGCTCATCGAGCGGCCGCGCCACATCGAGGTGCAGGTGCTGGCGGATTCCCACGGTGCGGTCATCCACGTGGGCGAGCGCGAGTGCACGTTGCAGCGTCGTCACCAGAAGGTCGTCGAAGAGGCGCCGTCGCCGATCGTCGACGCCCGAACCCGAGAGCGACTGGGAGCGGCTGCCTGTGCCGCCGCGGCATCCGTGGACTATCGCGGTGCGGGGACGGTCGAGTTCCTCGTCGCGGGGGACCGCCCCGACGAGTTCTTCTTCATCGAGATGAACACGCGCCTGCAGGTCGAGCACCCCGTGACCGAGCTCGTGACGGGGATCGACCTCGTCGAGCAGCAGCTGCGGATCGCGGCGGGACTGCCGCTCGGCATCGCGCAGGACGACATCATCCTCGAAGGGCACGCGATCGAAGCGCGCGTGTACGCCGAGAGTCCCGAGCGCGGATTCCTGCCCGCGACGGGTGACGTGCTGCTGTGGGATGCTGCCGACCCGGCCGACGTGCGCACGGATTCCGCCGTCGAGAGCGGTTCGATCGTGGGTTCGGACTACGACCCCATGATCGCGAAGGTCATCGTGCGCGGCGTCGACCGCGCCGACGCGCTCGCCCGGCTCGACGCGGCGCTGGCCGACACCGTCCTGCTCGGCGTCGACACCAACATCGCGTTCCTGCGCGCTCTGCTCGCCGACCCGGCCGTGCAGGCAGGCGACCTCGACACCGGGCTCATCGACCGGCTGCCGCCCTTCGCCGCGCCGGACCCGTCCGCTGCCGCGCTGAGCGCCGTCGCCGCCGTCGACGAGGGCCGGCACCTCGCGGGACTTCAGCAGCGACGCGCCTCAGCGCTGTGGCGCACGGGCTCCGGCTGGCGGATCGGCGATGGCGCGCCCGCGCGCACGGTCGCCGTGCTGGGCGAGGACGGCGAGGTGCGCACGGCTGCCGTGCCGGATCCCGGCCCGCTCGTCTCGGCGGGAGCGGGGGGATGGCGCGCCGTGTCGCTCGGGCGGGCGCTGCCCGCCGGCGCACAGCTGCGGACCGACCGCGAAGGGTGGTCGTGGGTGCACGCCGACGGCGTCACGCACCGCCTCAAGCCGCTGACGCGCCGCGAAGCCCTCGAACGACGTCTCGCGGCGTCGGCACGCGGTGCCGCGGCCGCGGCACCCGAGCTGCGCGCGCCCATGCCCGGTGCCGTCGTGGCGGTGCACGCCGCCGACGGCGACCGCGTCGAGACGGGCCAGCGCATCGTCACGATCGAGGCGATGAAGATGGAGCATCCCGTCACGGCGCCGCACGGCGGCATCCTGCGCCTCGATGTCGCCGCGGGCGACCAGGTGCGCCGTGACCAGGTCATCGCGCACGTGGCGGCCGACCCCTCGACGAGCTCAGAGATCGACTAAGGAGTGACCATGGACCACCACAACCTCACCGATGACGAGCGCGAGCTCGCCGGCCTCGTGCGCGAGTTCGCCGACGAGGTCGTCGCGCCGCAGGCCTACGAGGCCGACCGCACGAAGACGCTCTCGATGGACGTCGTGCGTCAGATGGGCGAGATGGGCCTGTTCGGTCTGCCCTTCTCCGAAGAGGTCGGCGGACAGGGCGGCGACTACTTCGCGCTCGGTCTCGCGATCGAGGCGCTCGCGCGCGTCGACCAGTCGATCGCGATCACCCTCGAAGCAGGGGTGAGCCTCGGTGCGATGCCGATCTACCGCTTCGGCACCGGCGAGCAGAAGCAGACGCTCCTGCCCGACCTGCTCGCCGGCACGGCGCTCGCGGGCTTCGGCCTGACCGAGCCCGAAGCGGGGTCGGACGCCGGCGCGACGCGCACGACGGCGCGGCTCGAGGGCGGCGAGTGGGTCATCAACGGGGCCAAGCAGTTCATCACGAACTCCGGCACGCCGATCACACGCTTCGTCACCGTCACGGCGGTCACGGGCGAGCAGAACGGCCGCAAGGAGATCTCGACGATCATGGTGCCGCACGGCACCGAGGGCTTCACGGTCGAGCCGGCGTACGACAAGGTCGGCTGGCACGCCTCCGACACGCACCCGCTGACCTTCCAGGACGCCCGTGTGCCCGAAGAGAACCTCATCGGCGAGCGCGGCCGCGGGTTCGCGAACTTCCTGCACATCCTCGACGAAGGGCGCATCGCGATCGCGGCTCTCGCGACGGGTGCGGCCGAAGGATGCCTCGAAGCGGCGATCGACTATGCCGGCAAGCGCACGGTCTTCGGCGAAGTGCTCTCGACGCGTCAGAGCATCCAGTTCATGATCGCGCGCATGCAGCTGCGCGTGCACAACGCGCGTCTGGCGTGGCACCACGCGGCGCGACTGCGCGATGCCGGCAAGCCGTTCAAGACCGAGGCGGCCATCGCGAAGCTCACCTCGAGCGACGCCGCGATGGACAACGCGCGCGATGCGACGCAGATCTTCGGCGGCAACGGGTTCATGAACGAGTACCCCGTCGCGCGGCACTACCGCGATTCGAAGATCCTCGAGATCGGCGAGGGCACGAACGAGGTGCAGCTGCTCGTCATCGCCCGTTCGCTCGGGGTAGCGTGAGGCTGTGACCGAGATCGTTCAACGCGGACTGTACGTCGACGAGCTCGAAGTCGGTGCGCGATATGCGCACCGACCGGGACGGACGGCATCCGAAGCCGACAACATCCTCTTCACGACGCTCACGATGAACGGCCAGGCGCTGCACCTGGATGCCGCGTTCGCCGAGACGCAGCCGTTCGGGCAGCGCCTCATGAACTCGATGTGGACGCTGTCGACCCTGGTCGGCGCGTCGGTCGGGCAGATCACGCAGGGCACGCTCGTGGCCCAACTCGGGCTCGGCGACATCACGTTCCCCGCGCCGGTCTTCCACGGGGACACCCTCTATAGCGAGACCGAGATCCTCGACAAGCGCCCGTCGAGCTCGCGTCCCGGTCAGGGGATCGTGACGATGGCGCACACGGGTCGCAATCAGGACGGCGTCGTCGTCGCCACGGCGACGCGCACGGCGCTCATGTGGCTGAACGCGGAGTCGCACGCATGACCGGGTTCGATCTCGGGCCCGCGCTGCTGTTCTGCCCCGCCGATCGCCC
This sequence comes from Microbacterium sp. NPDC055357, assembly GCF_053644835.1. Classification (NCBI taxonomy): domain Bacteria; kingdom Bacillati; phylum Actinomycetota; class Actinomycetes; order Micrococcales; family Microbacteriaceae; genus Microbacterium; species Microbacterium sp. NPDC055357. Next base: position 155,095 of record NZ_JBSHLZ010000004.1, read on the forward strand.
GGAGCGCTACGCGAAGGCCCTCGACCGGGCCGACGCGGTCATCCTCGATCTCGAGGACGCCGTCTCGCCATCGGCGAAGGCCGCGGCGCGCGGTGCGCTGATCGAGTCCGAGCTGGATCCTGCCCGCGTCATCGTGCGCGTCAATCCGCCCGAGACCGACGAGTTCGCCGCCGACCTCGCGACCCTGTCGCAGACCGACTACCGCCGCGTCATGATCGCCAAGGCCGAGTCGCCCAAGCGGCTCAAGCGCCTCGACGAGCGGTTCGAGATCATCGCGCTGTGCGAGACGGCGAAGGGCATCGCGCAGGCCGACCGGATCGCGGCGCTGGACAACGTCGTCGCGCTCATGTGGGGTGCCGAGGACCTCGTGGCATCCCTCGGAGGAACCTCGAGCCGCGGCGCGGACGGCCGCTATCGCGACATCGCCCGTCACGCGCGCGCCCGGACACTGCTCGCGGCGGGATCGCGGGGCAAGGGCGCGATCGACGCCGTGCACCTCGACATCGCCGACGTGGCCGGCCTTGCCGACGAGGCGACGGATGCCGCGGCATCCGGATTCACCGCCACGGCGTGCATCCACCCGAGCCAGGTCGCCGTCATCCGCGACGCCTACCGGCCCGACGACGCTTCGGTGACGTGGGCGCGGGCGGTCCTCGCGGCTGCGGACGGGGAGCGCGGGGTCTTCGCGTTCGAGGGCCGCATGGTCGACGAGCCCGTGCTGCGGCATGCGCGCGCCGTGCTGCGCCGCGCCGACGGAGCCTGAGGTCGGCTTTCCCGCGCCGTATGCAGGATCAGGTGTGACGGGAGTGGCCCGTGCGGCGCGGTTCGCGCCCTCGGTCCTGCAGGAGGCTTCGGCGCGTCAGACGAGCGGTGAGCCGGCGTACGAGCGCAGGCTCAGCCGCTCGCGCTCGAGCAGGAACGAGAAGCTCGCGCCGTTCGCGAGACGTTCGCCCGCGGGCGGCATCTCGCCGGCCGTCGCGTGCATGATGACCTCGCGGATGAGCGCGCCGTGCGCGACGACGACGAGGGCGGGCGAGGCGGGAGCCGTCTCGCGGCGCGCCCGCCGCACGGCTCTGCGCAGACCGAGCACGGCACGCAGGCGCAGATCCGCGCGCGATTCGGCGCCCGGGACCTCGGCGGTGTACCAGTCTCCCCACCGCGCGAAGAACTCGGTCGTCTCGAGGCCCTCGGCCTCGCCGTAGGCCCGCTCCCGCAGCTCGGGGTACGCGTGCGACAGCTCGACCCCGAGCCCCTCGGCCACGATCTCGGCGGTCTCCCGCGCGCGGGAGAGGTCGCTCGAGACGACCACGACGGGGGAGCCGTCGAGCTGCTCGCGCACCGACTGCGCGGCATCCCGAGCCTGCTGGCGTCCGGTGTCGTTGAGCGGGATGTCGGTGCTGCCCTGGATGCGTCGCGCGCGATTCCAGTCGGTCTCGCCGTGGCGCATCAGGATGAGGGTCGTCACCCTTCGAGCCTAACCGCGCTCAACGGTCGGGGAGCCCGGCGGCGAGGGCCTCGAGCACGCTGCTCGCGCTGCCGTCGATCTTGACGGTCGCGCGTCCGTCGGCCCGCGTCTCGCCGCGGTTGACGATGACGATCGGCAGGTGCTGGCGGCGGGCGCGTTCGATGAGGCGGATGCCGCTGTTCACGGTGAGCGAGGAGCCGGCCACGAGCAGGGCGTCGCTCGTGCGCACGAGCTGCTCGGCGTGGCGGAACTTCTCGCGCGGGACGAACTCGCCGAAGAAGACGACGTCGGGCTTGAGCATGCCGCCGCACGCGCTGCACGCCGGCACCCGGAAGCCCTCGGTGCTCTCGGGGAGCACGTCTCCGTCGGGTCCGAGGGCGACGGCGTCGGGCAGGGCGATCCAGGGGTTGTCGGCCTCGACGCGGGCGGCGAGGTCGCGGCGGTCGAAGATCTGGCCGCAGTGCGTGCACAGCACGCGGCGCATCGTGCCGTGCAGCTCGACGACACGGCGGCTGCCGGCGCGCACGTGCAGCCCGTCGACGTTCTGCGTCACGACGCCGGTGGCCAGGGCGCGCTCCTCGAGGCGGCTGATGGCGCGGTGCCCGGGGTTCGGCTGCACCGCGGCGAAGGCGCGCCAGCCCAGGTGGCTGCCGACCCAGTACCGCCGGCGGTCGGCCTCGTCGCCGAGGAAGCGATCGACCGTCATCGGCGTGCGCACGGGGGCGCCCGATCCGCGGTAGTCGGGGATGCCCGAGTCGGTCGAGACGCCGGCGCCCGTGAGCACCGCGATCCGGCGCCCCGCGAGGACCTCGACCGCCCGCGCGATGTCATCCGGCTCCGTCATCCGCACCTCCCGCCCTCGCAGTCTAGGTCGCTCCCTTGACCGCGAGACTGCAACGGGGCGCCGAGACTGCGGGGTTCACCCACGGTCTCGCCCTGCCGTTGCAGTCTCGCGGTCAGTGGGGCTGGGATAGTGGAGGGGTGGGGATCGAGATCGAGACGGCGGACGACCCGCGGCTGGCGGACTACCGGGATCTGACCGACATCGCGCTGCGGCGCGTGCTCGAGCCCGAGGGCGGGCTCTACATCGCCGAGTCGGCCAAGGTCATCGCCCGCGCCCTCGCCGCCGGCCACATGCCGCGGTCCGTCCTGGTGCAGGACAAGTGGGCGGATGCTGCGCGGGCACTGCTCGCCGAGCATCCGGGCGTGCCGCTCTACATCGTCACGTCCGAGGTCGCCGAGAGCCTCACCGGCTACGCCGTGCATCGCGGCGCCCTCGCGGCCATGCACCGTCCGCCCCTCCCGCCGCTCGGCGAGGTCGTCGACGGTGCTCAGCTGGTCGTCGTGCTCGAGGACATCGTCGACCACACGAACGTCGGTGCCATCTTCCGCGCGGCGGCCGGGCTGGGCGCCGACGCCGTCCTCATCAGCCCGCGGTGCGCCGACCCGCTGTATCGGCGCAGCGTGCGGGTGAGCATGGGCACGGTCTTCCAGGTGCCGTGGACGCGCCTGCCGGAGTGGTCCGACGCGCAGCGTGAGCTGCACGACCGCGGCTTCCACCTCGCGGCGCTCGCGCTCGACGACGACGCCGTGCCGTTGGATGCGTTCGCCGCCGCGGGCCATGACCGCGTCGCGCTGATGCTCGGCTCCGAGGGCGACGGGCTCTCGCGCCGCGCCCTCGCGGCATCCGACTCCCGCGTGATGATCCCGATGGCCGGTGGGGTCGATTCGCTCAACGTCGCGGCGGCCAGTGCCGTCGCGCTGTGGGAACTGCGGACTCAGACCTGATCGCCGCGCGGCTCGGCGGCATCCGCCTCCGGCGCGAGCGTGACGACCGGCAGCGGTTCGGGGCGCTTGGCGGTGACGTGATCGCCGGATGACTGATGCCGCAGACGCCGCAGCACCCAGGGCACGAGATACTCCCGCGCCCACACGAGGTCGTGTGCGCGTGCGGCGCGCCACGTGCGCCCCGGCAGGGGATCGGGCTGCATCGGCTGCAGATCGTTCGGCACGTTGAGCGACCGCAGCACCATGCGGGCGACTTCGTGGTGTCCGAGCGGGTTGTAGTGCAGCCGGTCGTCGTCGAAGAAGCGCATGTCCTGCACTTCCTTCAACGCCCATTGGTCGGCGACGATGCAGTCGTGCCGGTCGGCGATCGCGCGGATGTTCTCGTTGTAGATCGCGACCTTGCCACGGATGCCACGGAACACGGGCGTGAAGTTCGTGTCGATCCCGGTGAACACGACCAGGGTCGCGCCGCCGCTCGACAGCCGCACGACGGCGTCCTCGAACAGCTCGGCGACCGCGTCCGGATCCGAGCCGGGACGGATGACGTCGTTCCCGCCCGCGGAGAACGTGACGAGGTCGGGCTTGAGGGCGATCGCCGGTTCGATCTGGTCATCGACGATCTGCCGGATCAGCTTTCCTCGCACGGCGAGGTTCGCATACGCCAGATCTTCGACCTGCGAGCCGAGGACCTCGGCGACGCGATCGGCCCAGCCGCGGTGCTGATCGGTGCCGGGGATCGGATCGCCGATCCCCTCGGTGAACGAGTCGCCGATCGCGACGTAGCGTCGCCACGGGTGCTTTTCGACATTGGCGACGTAGGGGCTGCGGTGTGCATCGGTGATCGACATGCGCTCCTCCTCAGGTCGCGGCCGCTTTCGAGCGTAGCGCGCGCGCCGATCATGTCGGCGGCACGGATTAGGGTGGTCAATCGTGCTGTCCGCGGCTGTGGGACGGCCGTCGCGGAAAGGGGAGCCAGTGGACGACGCGATCGCCGCTGCCGAACCGGTGACGACCGACGTGCCCGAGCACTTCGGCAGCTTCGCCGCCGAGCAGCTGTCGCCCGCGTATCCGCAGCGTGCCCCGTGGGGTACGGCTCAGCGACTTCGGGCCTGGCAGGCAGAGGCGCTCGACCTGTACTTCGGTCTCGACGGACCTGACGGTCCCGGCGGCGGTCCGCGGGACTTCCTCGCCGCCGCGACCCCCGGCGCCGGCAAGACGACCTTCGCCCTGCGGCTCGCGAGCGAGCTGCTGCGCCGTGGCATCGTGGAGCGCATCGTCGTCGTCGCGCCGACCGAGCACCTCAAGACCCAGTGGGCGGATGCCGCGGCTCGCGTCTCGATCCGCCTCGATCCGCACTTCAGCAACCGCCATGGTCTGCCGTCGCGGCAGTTCCACGGCGTCGCGGTCACCTACGCGCAGGTCGCCGTCAAATCGTCGGTGCACGAACGGCTCATCCATGACCGGCGCACGCTGGTGATCCTCGACGAGGTCCACCACGGCGGTGACGCGCTCAGCTGGGGCGACGCGCTGCGCGAGGCGTACGGCCGCGCGACACGGCGACTGCTGCTGTCGGGGACCCCGTTTCGCAGCGACACCGCACCGATCCCGTTCGTCGAATACCACCCCGACGACAAGGGCATCCGCGTCTCGCGCACCGATTACAACTACGGGTACCGTCGTGCGCTCGAAGACGGCGTCGTGCGGCCCGTGCTCTTCCTCGTCTACGCCGGCCAGATGCGCTGGCGCACCAAGACGGGCGACGAGATGGAGGCGCAGCTCGGGCAGGACAACACGAAGGACGTCACGGCGCAGGCGTGGCGCACGGCGCTCGATCCCGAGGGGGAGTGGATCCCCGCCGTACTGCGCTCGGCGGACCGGCGCCTGAGCGAAGTGCGCGAGCAGGTTCCGGATGCCGGTGGCCTCGTGATCGCGACGGATCAGACCGCCGCACGGGCCTATGCCGAGATCCTCGACCGGCTCACGGGTGAGCCGACGACCGTCGTGCTGTCCGACGAGGAGGGCGCGTCGGCACGCATCGAGCAGTTCGCGAACAACACCCGGCGCTGGATGGTCGCCGTCCGCATGGTGTCGGAGGGCGTCGACGTGCCGCGACTGGCGGTCGGCGTGTACGCCACCAGCGCCTCGACGCCGCTGTTCTTCGCGCAGGCGATCGGTCGCTTCGTCCGCGCGCGGCGCCGCGGCGAGACGGCGAGTGTCTTCCTGCCGAACGTTCCGCAGCTGCTCGCCCTCGCCAACGCCATGGAGGTCGAACGCGACCACGCCCTCGACCGCGAGAGCGAGGATGACGAGTGGGCGCTCGATGACGACCTGCTCGACGCCGCCGAGCAGGGCGACAGGGCTTCGGATGCCCTGACGTACGAGTTCACTTACCAGGCGCTCGGATCCCTCGCCCACTTCGACCGCGTGCTCTACGACGGCAAGGAGTTCGGCCAGCTCGCTGTGCCCGGCACTCCCGAAGAAGAGGAGTTCCTGGGGCTGCCCGGCCTGCTCGAGCCCGAGCACGTGCACGAGCTGCTCGTGCAGCGTCAGGCACGTCAGAGCCGCCACCGTCGGGTGCGCGAATCGCAGCAGCCGGCGCCCGACGATCCCGCGCCCGATGTCCCGCCGGCGGCCCTGCATCGCACGCTGAAGGAGCAGCGCCAGCTGCTGAACAGCCTCGTGGGGCTGTATGCGCGGCAATCCGGCGAGCCGCACGGTGCCGTGCACGCCGAGCTGCGCCGCGTGTGCGGAGGCCCGAGCGTCGCACAGGCGACCGTTGCGCAACTGCAGGCCCGCATCGACCTGCTGCGCGCCCGCGTGCGGTCGTGAGCGGCGTTCGGGGGTCCGAAATGCTGGTAATCCGCGCTCTCGCCCCCTCGTCGTCGTCACGGCGTCGCTAGCGTGGAGGCATCCGTCACCCTGCCCGGAGGCCTCGATTGACCGCGCCCGCTGAACCGACCGCCCGCGACCGACGCCGGTGGGCGCGGTACCTCGTGAACGAGCGCGCCGAGGCCCAGGTCTACCGTCAGCTCGCGACGCGCCGCGATGGTGAAGAGCGCGACATCCTGCTGGCGCTCGCCGAGGCCGAAGGGCGGCACGAGGCGCACTGGCTGCACCTGCTCGGGGGCGAGCCCGTCCATGCGCCCCGGCCCGAGACGCGCACGCTCGTGCTGGGCTGGATGGCGAAGCGGTTCGGGTGGATCTTCGTGCTCGCCCTCGCCCAGAACGCCGAAGCGCGCTCGCCGTACGACGACGAGCCGTTCGCGACACCTCGCATGGCGGCGGATGAGCGCATCCACCACGAGGTCGTGCGGGGGCTCGCCGCGCGCGGGCGCCGCCGTCTGTCCGGCACGTTCCGCGCGGCGGTGTTCGGCGCGAACGACGGACTCGTCTCGAACCTCGCCCTCGTGCTCGGCATCGGCGCGACGGGAGTGGATTCGCGGTTCGTGCTGTTCTCCGGCATCGCCGGCCTGCTCGCGGGTGCCCTGTCGATGGCGGCGGGCGAGTTCGTGTCGGTGCGCTCGCAGCGTGAGCTGCTCGACGCCACCGAACCCAGCGAATATACGGCCGCCGCGCTGCTGGACCTCGACCTCGACGCGAACGAACTGGCGCTGGTGTACCGCACGCGGGGGATGCCCGAGATCGAGGCCCTCGACCGTGCCCGGCGCGCCGTGGCCGCCGCCCAGGCCGGCGACGAGGCGCCCGTTCGACCCGAGCGGGCCCGCGCCCACGACGTCGTCGGAAACGCGTGGAGTGCCGCGCTGTCGAGCTTCCTGTTCTTCGCGTCGGGAGCGATCATCCCCGTGCTGCCGTGGCTCTTCGGGCTGTCCGGGCTCGCGGCCGTGGTCACCGCGCTCGTCCTCGTCGGTGCGGCGCTGCTGTGCACGGGCGCCACGGTGGGGCTGCTGTCGGGCGCGCCGCCGTGGCGGCGTGCTCTGCGCCAGCTGGCGATCGGGTTCGGTGCGGCCGCTGTCACTTACGCGCTCGGTCTGGCCTTCGGCGTCACGCTCGGCTGAGGTCGCTGTCTCGTGCCGCGCACTCTGCTCCGTCGCGGTACTCCGTGGGTGTCACCCCGAAGCGGCGCATGACGTGCACGCGCAGACGGGATGCGCTCGTGAAGCCGGACATGAGCGCGACCTCGGTGATCGACAGGTCGGACTGTTCGCGCAGCAGGTCGCACGCCGTGGCGAGGCGGCGCTCGGCGAGCATGGCGGCGACGCCGTCTCCGCGCGCGAAGCGGTAGAGCTGGCGACGGCTGAAGTGCAGTCTCTGTGCGATGCCGTCCACATCCAGCAGCGGGTCGCGGTGGTGGGCGTCGATGAACGCCTCGAGCTGGGCGGTCAGCGACGAGTCGTCGACCTCGTCGCTTCGGCTCGCGTGCTGCAGCACGACGGCACGGATGAGGCTCAGAGCCACGTCTTCCACGTGCTCGAGATGGTCGCGCTGCGCTGCCAGGTCGCGCTGCAGGCTGCGCAGCATCGAGCGTGAAGCCCGCACGAGCGGGGTCATCGGCAGATGCACCAGGGTCGGGAGAACGTGCAGTCCCACACGTTCCCGCGGCACGGCGAGCGCGACGGCGGGATCGTCGCCGGGCACGGGGAGGGGCAGGTCCGTCTGCGAGAAGAGGAACGTCGACACGATGGGCCGGCTCGCATCTCGTACGTGCTGTCGCTGACGCGTGTGCACCAGCGCGATCTGCGGCAGTGTCAGGTCCCGAGCGGCGCGCACCACGCTCGCCGCCGTTCCCGCCAGGAGGGCGCACGCGGACGAACCGACGAAGAAGGTGGCCTTGGGGATGCTCATCGTCGTCATTCCAGCGCGGACGCGCGGTGACCGCCATCGGAGAACCGATGCGTCAGGAGCGGATACACGAAGCAGGGCGTCCCAGCAGCGCCGAGGGGGCGATCCCGTATGCCGCCCGGAAGTGCCCGGCGAACTCGCCGGGGTGGAAGAACCCGCACGCATTCGCGATAGAGGTCACCGTCGTCGATGCCGGGTCTGCCGCCGTGAGCATTCGGTGGGCCCGTTCGAGGCGCTTCGTGCGCAGCCACGCCGACGGTGTCGTGCCGACCGCCTTGCGGAACGCGAGCTGCAGTCCGCGCGGACTCACACCGACCGCCGCAGCGACGGCGGCGAACGAGACGGGCTCGCTCACGCGGTCGAGCATGTACTCCATCGCGGCGCGGACACGCGCGGAACGGACGTCGCCGCGGGCGGGCAGCCGTTCGCGAAAGGACGGGACGCTCAGCAGCAGACTCTCCAGTGCGACGTCTTGCAGTCGATTCCGCAGGTCGGGATCGCCGAGCGGTCCGGTCTCGTCGACGAGGAGAGCGAGTGCTTCCAACATGCGCAGCACGGCGTCGGGCAGGTCGAAGGTCGTCAGCGGCATATCGAGGACATCGCCGACGTCACCGAGCAGGAGGGATGCCGCGACCCGCTCGATGCGTGAGCGCGATACCGCGACGAGCACCTGCTCGTAATCGGCGTCGATGTCCGAACGGAACTCGCGGTACGGCGCGATGACCGTCGTATCGCTCGACGCGATCGGTACGCTCTCGTTGCCGTAGCGAAGTCGCGCCGTGCCCGCCATCGAGAGCGGGAACAGGAAGCTGTCGGGCTCGTCGTCGCCCGGGATGACCGAGACATCGGCGCCGTAGGTCACTCGGCTGACGGCGATGTCCCCGAGGGGCAGTGCGGTCAGCCGCGCATCGAGACGGGCGTCGGGCGAGCGGGGCAGGATCGTGTGCGGGCGGGTGACGCGCGTCGCGATCTCGGCGAACTCATCGGCATCGTGCACGTCTTCCACGAGCGTGATTCCTCGGGTATCGACGATCTCGGCAAGACGGGTCCCACTCACGGCGCGCATCACTCCTCGGCTCGCTGCCATGATCGCGGTCCTCCCGACCGGCCGCAACCCGGTGTGCGCGACCTGTCCCTCACGAGGGTTCGCGACCGACCCGCGGGGACAGAACGAAAAGGCCCCCTTTCGGGGGCCTTTTCATTTTGTGCGCGAGGGGGGACTTGTCCCTACCGCCCTCCACACGCCGCTGCGCGGCGCGCGGAGCCTCCGCGGCAGGGGCCCACCCCTCACGAGGGTTCGCGACCGACCCGCGGGGACAAAACAAAAAGGCCCCCTTTCGGGGGCCTTTTCATTTTGTGCGCGAGGGGGGACTTGAACCCCCACGCCCTATACGGGCACTAGCACCTCAAGCTAGCGCGTCTACCAATTCCGCCACCCGCGCGAGGTGGTTTTCGGTTTCGCAACCGAGGGTCGACATTAGCACGTTCCGGCGGACGAAACCGAATCGAGCGGGCAGGTAGGTTAGTCCGCATGCCCACACCCGACACGACGCTGCCGGAGGTCGTCGCGGTCGCACGCGATCTCATCCGCATCGACACGACCAACCACGGCGAAGGCAACGCCCGGGGCGAGCGTGAAGCGGCTGAATACGCCGGGTCATACCTCGAGGGGCTCGGTCTCACGACGCAGTACTTCGAGCCCGTTCCGCGCCGGACCAACGTGTGCGCGCGCGTGCCCGGGCGGGATCGGTCTCGTCCCGCACTCGTGCTGCACGGTCACCTCGATGTCGTACCGGCCATCGCCGAGGACTGGAGCGTCGATCCGTTCGCCGGCGAGATCCGCGACGGCATGCTGTGGGGCCGCGGCGCGGTCGACATGAAGGACATGGACGCCATGATCCTCACCTCGATCGGCGACATCCTGCGCGCGGGGGAGCAGCCCGCGCGCGACATCATCGTGACGTTCTTCGCAGACGAAGAAGCCGGGGGCGCGGAAGGATCCGCGCTCGTCGTGCGCGACCGACCGGAATGGTTCGCGGGCGCGACCGAGGCCATCAGCGAGGTCGGCGGGTACTCCATCGCGACAGGCGACAAGCGCGCCTACCTGCTGCAGACGGGGGAGAAGGCGCTGTGCTGGATCCGACTCCGCGCTCACGGGCGTGCCGGGCACGGCAGTCGAGTGCACCCGGACAACGCCGTGACGCGGCTCGCCCAAGCGGTCGCCGCCCTCGGGCGCACGTCATGGCCGCTCGCGATGACGCCGACGACGCGCCGCATGGTCGACGACCTGGCGATGCTCGCCGATGCCGACCCCGCCGATCCCGATGCCGTCGCCGAGCGGTATGGCGCGGCATCCGCTTTTCTGCGCTCGACGTTCCGCACGACGGCGAACCCGACCGGACTCACTGCCGGATACAAGCACAACGTCATCCCCGACACGGCCGAAGCGCTCATCGACGTGCGCACGCTTCCCGGGCAGGAGGACGCCGTCCTCAGTGAGATCCAGCGCATCGTCGGAGCCGACATCGACGTCGAGACCGTCGTGCGCGACGTCGGCCTCGAGGCGTCCTTCGAGGGCGGGCTCGTCGACGCGATGGTCGCCGCCCTCGGCCGCCACGATCCGGGCGTCCCGGTGATCCCGTACCTGCTGGGCGCCGGAACCGACAACAAGGCGCTCGCGAAGCTCGGCATCGCCGGCTACGGCTTCGCGCCGCTGCGGCTGCCCGCCGATCTGGATTTCACCGGCATGTTCCACGGTGTCGACGAACGTGTTCCGCTGGACGCGCTCGTCTTCGGGCAGCGCGTGCTGACCGACCTGCTCCGCACCTACTGAAGGACCCGAATGCACCTTTTCGAGGCGATCATCCTCGGACTCGTCCAGGGACTGACCGAGTTCCTCCCGATCTCGTCCAGCGCCCACCTGCGGATCCTCGGCGAGCTCCTGCCGTCTGCGGAAGACCCGGGCGCGGCCTTCACGGCGATCACGCAGATCGGCACCGAGGCGGCGGTCGTCGTGTTCTTCTGGCACGACATCGTGCGGATCATCGGCAATTGGTGCAGGGCGCTGGCAGGGCGCATCCCGCACAGCGATCCGGACGCCCGGATGGGCTGGCTGATCATCATCGGCAGCATCCCGATCGTCGTGCTGGGGCTGCTGTTCCAGGACCAGATCGAGACGACGTTCCGGTCGCTGTGGCTCGTCGCGGCGATGCTGATCCTCTTCGGTGTGCTGCTGGGCATCGCCGACCATGTCGGGGCGAAGAAGCGCAAGCTCCGCCAGCTGACGGTGGGAGACGGCGTCGTCTACGGGTTCGCGCAGTCGCTCGCGCTCATCCCGGGTGTGTCACGCTCGGGGGGCACGATCACCGCGGGGCTGTTCATGGGATATGAGCGCGCGGCGGCCGCACGCTACGCCTTCCTGCTGGCCATTCCGGCCGTCTTCGGCAGCGGCTTCTATCAGCTGTTCAAGAGCTGGGGCGAGCCGGCGGTGTTCACGCTCGGTGAGACGGCCATCGCGACCGGTGTCGCGTTCGTCGTCGCGCTCGGCGTCATCGCGTTCTTCATGAGCTGGATCTCCAAGCGCAGCTTCCTGCCGTTCGTGATCTACCGCGTCGCGCTCGGCTCACTCGTCCTCGTGCTGCTGAGCACGGGGGTGCTGCAGGCGCAGTGATCGTCCGCCGCTAACGGCGCGGGTCGTCGCGCCCGGGCTTTCCGGGGCCCTCGGACCCCCGGCGCAGGTACTTCTCGAACTCCTGCGCGATCGCGTCGCCCGAGGCCTCGGGTGAGTCCCATGTGTCGCGCGTGTGCTCGAGTTGGCGGATGTACTCGGTCATCTCGTCGTCGTCCGCGGCGGCGGCATCGATCGAGGCCTCCCACGCGGCAGCCTGCGCGGGCAGCTCACCGGGCGAGATCTCGGCCGACGTGAGCTCGCCGAGCCGCTCGAGGAGCGCGAGAGTCGCTTTGGGAGAGGGCGTGTGGCCCGCGACGTAGTGCGGCACGCTCGCCCAGAGGCCGGCAGAGGGGATGCCGGCGGTGTCGGCGGCGTCGGTGAGCACGCTCATGATGCCGACGGGGCCCTCGTACGTGCTGCGTTCGAGCTTGAGCGCCGCACGCAGGCTCTCGTTCTCGCTGCCCGCGAAGATCGAGATCGGTCGTGTGTGCGGCACGTCGGACATCATCGAGCCGAGGCAGACGAGCCCCGAGACGTCTTCTCGCAAAGCGACATCGATGAGTTCGCCGGCGTAGGCCTGCCATGCCCGCGCGGGCTCGACGCCCGTGAGCAGCCACAGCTCGGTGGATCCCGTCGCATGCGTTGGCCGCAGGAGCGTCGTCTCGGGCCAGCGCAGCGACCGCCGGCCCTCGCCGTCGGCCTCGATGTGCGGCCGCGTGTACTGGTAGTCGAAGTACAGTTCGGGGTCGACGGAGAAGACGGGTTCGTACTCGTCCGCCGCACGCAGATGGGCGATGGCCGACGAGGCAGCCTCCCCGGCGTCGTTCCATCCGTCGAACGCAGCGACGACGACTCTCCGACCCAGTCCGGACACACGGCCTCCTCCGCCCGCGGCGCGGGCTTCTACCAGGATAGGCGCCAGCCCCGGCCGCCCGGCAGCCGGTACGCCGCTGGATACGATGGAACGATGACCTCTGCACCTCTTGCCGCCGTCCTGTGGGACATGGACGGAACCCTCGTCGACACCGAGTCGCACTGGATGGCGGCCGAGGCCGCGCTCGTGGGCCGCTTCAGCGGTGAGTGGACGCCGGAGCAGGCGCTGAGCCTGGTGGGACTGGGGCTCGCCGATGCTGCGCGCATCCTGCAGGACGCCGGCGTACGCATGAGCGTCGAGGACATCGTCGACCACCTGACCGACACGGTCATGAGCACCATCGCCGCCGAGGGCGTGCCGTTCCGGCCCGGCGCACGCGAGCTGCTGCGCGATCTGCGCGCCGCCGGAATCAAGACCGGGCTCGTCACGATGTCGATGCGCCGCATGGCGAGCGCGATCGCCGACCTCATCGGCGACGACATGTTCGACGTCGTCGTCGCCGGAGACGACGCCACACGACCGAAGCCCTTCCCCGACCCCTACCTGCAGGCATGCGAGGCGCTCGGGGTCGCCCCCGAGCAGACCGCCGCGATCGAAGACTCCCCGAACGGGATGCGCTCGGCTGTCGCGTCGGGCGCCACGTCGATCGGCGTGCCGCTCATGGTGTCTCTCGAGGGGGTCGGCGCCCACGCGATCTGGCCGACGCTCGAGGGGCGCACGACCGCCGACGTCTCGGCCGTCCACATGTCGCGTCGCACGAGCGGAGACGCCCCGTGACCGAGCAACCCCGCGGGCCCTTCCGGCTCGGCGACCGCGTTCAGCTGACCGGTCCCAAGGGGCGTCTGCACACGATCACGCTGCGCGAGGACGGCGAGCTGCACACCCACCACGGAGTGCTGCCGCACAGCGCGCTCGTCGGGCTGCCGGACGGTTCGGTCGTGGCCAACAGCGCCGGGCACGAATACCTCGCCCTGCGTCCTCTGCTGCGCGACTTCGTCATGTCGATGCCGCGCGGCGCCGCGATCGTCTACCCGAAGGATGCCGCGCAGATCGTCACGCAGGCCGACGTCTTCCCCGGATCCGTCGTCGTCGAAGCGGGTGTCGGGTCGGGTGCGCTGTCGCTGTCGCTGCTGCGTGCGGTCGGCGCGACGGGACGCGTCGTGTCGTTCGAGCGCCGCGAGGAGTTCGCCGAGGTCGCCACGGCCAACGTCAGCACATTCCTCGGCGGAACGCCCGAGAACTGGCAGGTCGTCGTGGGCGACCTGGTGGCGTCCTTGCCCGCCGCGGTCGCCCAGGGCTCCGTCGATCGCGTCGTGCTCGACATGCTCGCCCCGTGGGAGTGCATCGACGTCGTCGCCGAGGCGCTGACCCCCGGCGGCGTCGTGCTCTGCTATGTCGCGACGGCGACCCAGTTGAGTCGCGTCGCGGAGTACATCCGCGGCACGGGACTGTTCACCGAGCCCGACGCGAACGAGACGATGGTGCGCGGCTGGCACGTCGAGGGACTGGCTGTGCGGCCCGATCATCGCATGGTCGCGCACACCGGCTTCCTGATCTGGGCGCGACGACTGGCCCCCGGAGCAGTCCTGCCCGAGGTCAAACGTCGTGCGTCGAAGTCGAGCTACGGCGACGAGGACGTCGAGCTGTGGACTCCCGGAGCGGTGGGGGACCGCCAGATCTCCGACAAGAATCTGCGCAAGCGCGTGCGCGAGGCGCAGAAGGCCGCCGACGGCGCGCGCATCGCCGCAGAAGGGCGCGCGCCCGGCGAGACCACGTCTTCCACTTAGGATGTCCAGGTGCGCAGATTCCCACTGATCCCCGCGGCCGTCTCGGTTCTCGGCCTCGCCGCCGTCGGCCTCGTCGGGTGCACAGCGCCCTCGAGCGCGGCATGCGAGCGTCCTGACCTGGACCGTGCCGTCCTCGACGCGGTGACGGTCTCGACCGACATCGACACCGCCGCCGAGATCTCGGTGTACCCGCAGTTCCGTGCGACCGACATCGCCGTGCGCGACGTCGTGACGGGCGAGGGCATGGCGGTCGAGAACGACGGTCAGCTCGTGGGGCTCAACCTCACGATCGTGAACGGCCGCACGGGCGAGCCCGCTCTCGAGCAGGCCTACAACCCGATTCCGCTCACGGTGCTGCAGGGTGCGATCCCCGCGCTGCCCGAGATCCTGCACTGCGCGACCGAAGGCACCCGCACCGTCGTCGCACTCGCACCCGGTGACATCGAAGAGGGTTCCGCCACCTCGATCGGCATCGGCCCTGACGACTCGGCCGTCGCCGTCATCGACGTACGCACCGTGTACCGCGCCAAGGCCGACGGCGCCGATGTCTTCCAGTCCGGCTTCGGTCTTCCGAGCGTCGTGCGTGCGACCAACGGGCGTCCCGGTGTCACGATCCCGGACGCGGCGCCCCCGACCGAGGTCGTGGTGCAGACGATCAAGCGCGGCACCGGTCCCGTCGTGACGGGGGAGCAGCCCGTGCGCATCCATCTCACGGGCACCGTCTGGGAGACCCGCGAGGAATTCCAGTCGACGTGGGAGAGCGAACCGCCGTCCATCACGCTCGGCTCGTTCCTGCCGGCGCTCGATGAGGCGCTCGAGGGCGAGACGGTCGGCTCCCAGGTGCTCGTCGTCGTTCCGCCGTCGGAGGGCTTCGGAAACGAGGCGCAGGGCGCCGTCCCGGCGAACTCGACGCTCGTGTTCGTCGTCGACATCCTCGGGCTCGACGACGCACCGACGCAGTAGCCACGGCTCCGGCCCCGACCGCGGCACCGACCCTAAGATGAGGAGGTGCCCGCGAACGCCCCTGCCAAGAGTCCGCCCGAAGAGCGGCTGGTCAATCTCGTCGTGGCGCTGATGGCGACCGAGCAGGGGCTGACGAAGGACACGATCCTGCGCTCCGTCGCGGGGTACCGGGAGCAGGCGGATGCCGGTGCCTCCAAGGACGCGCTCGAGAAGATGTTCGAGCGCGACAAGGAGAACCTGCGCGGTCTCGGCATCCCGATCGAGACGATCGGCGACTGGGCGGATCCCGATGACCTGCGCGAAGCCCGGTATCGCGTGCCCACGGCGGAATACGAACTTCCGGAGGACATCGTCTTCACACCCGCCGAAGTCGCGCTCCTGACCCTCGCGGGCGGTGTGTGGAGCGAGAGCTCGCTGTCGGCCGATGCGCGCAGCGGTCTGCGCAAGATCCGGGCACTCGGGATCCCCGTGGACGAGCCGATCATCGGGTTCTCTCCGCGCATCAGCGTGCGCGAGCCGAGCTTCACCGCCCTGCAGCGGGCGATCGAGCAGGCGCGCGTCGTGCGCTTCTCCTATCTCAAGCCGGGCGAGAAGACCGCGCGCCGACGTCGCATGCAGCCGCTCGCGCTCGTCGAGTACGAGGCGCGCTGGCATGTGTACGGCATCGACACGGATGCCGCGGCCGAGCGCACGTTCCTGCTCTCGCGCATCGTGGGCGATGTCGAGCTGACAAGGGAGTCCTTCGATGCGACATCGCGTGAGCGGGCCGGCGAGCGCGCACTGACCGGCCTCAACGACGTCGCGGCGCGCAACGTCGCGCTGCTCGAGGTCACTCCGGGAACCGAAGCGGCCCTGCGGCTGGGTCGGCGCGCGAC
This sequence comes from Microbacterium sp. NPDC055357, assembly GCF_053644835.1. Taxonomy (NCBI): domain Bacteria; kingdom Bacillati; phylum Actinomycetota; class Actinomycetes; order Micrococcales; family Microbacteriaceae; genus Microbacterium; species Microbacterium sp. NPDC055357. The sequence continues at coordinate 171,317 of NZ_JBSHLZ010000004.1, forward strand.
GCCGGCCGAACAGGGCATCCGCGTGTCGTTCGTCGACGTCCACTTCTTCGCCGACGAACTGGCCTCGTACGGCCCCGAAGTGCGTGTCGTCGAGCCGCACGATCTGCGCGAGCACGTCATCGCGCGGCTCGAGGCCGCCGCCGCCCTGCACGGAGCCGACCGATGACGCACCGTAAGCCGCTCGTCGCGACCGACCGCGCCGCCCTCCTGCTGCAGCTCGTGCCGTATCTCGTCGGCAAGGGCGAGGTCTCCGTCGCCGAGGCCGCCGAGGAGTTCGACGTCGACCCCGAGCAGATGCGTGGCATGGTCGAGAAGCTCACCGTCATCGGGCTGCCCGGCGACGGCGGATATTGGCAGATGGCGAACGATCTGTTCGACATCGACTGGGATCTGCTCGACCGGCACGGCGTCATCTCGATCACGAACGCCGTCGGTCTCGAGCGCGCGCCCCGGCTCACCGCCCGTGAGGCGGCCGCGCTGCTGGCCGGGCTGCAGCTGGCGCGCACGATCCCCGGCGTCGGCGACACCGAGCTGTTCTCGGCCCTGCTCGCCAAGCTCGCCCGCGGCGCGTCGGCGGCGCCCGCCGACGTCATCGTCGCCCCGGGCCCCGTCGATGCCGTGCGCGACGTCGTCGCGGCGGCGCTGCAGCGGCGCGTCGCGGTGTCGTTCACGTACAAGGCTCCGGATGCCGCGCCCACGACCCGTACGGTCGATCCTGTCAAGGTCGTCATCGCGGACGGACAGTGGTACCTGCAGGGCTGGTGTCACCTGCGCGAGGGCATGCGCACGTTCCACCTCGACCGCGTCAGCGACCCCGAACTCACCGACATCGCCACGACCCACGGCGAGGACCGGGTGCCGGACTGGTTCGAAGAGGGCGAAGGCCGTGATGTCGTGACCCTGCGCTTCGCGCAGGACGTCGCCCCCCTCGTGGGCGACTACCTCGCCCGTGCGACGCTGAAGACGACCGACGGCGTGACGCTGGCGACGATGCGTGTCGCCGACGAGGTGAGCGTGCGCCGGCTCGTCACACGTCGCGGCGGCGCCGTCGAGGTCGTCGAGCCCGAAGCGGCCCGCCGTGCGGCGGCGGATTGGGCCGCGGCCGCACTCGCGCTCTACCGGTGACACCACCCGCGCAACTCGCCCGTCACGGGCGTCGCATAAAGTCGGCGGGGTTACACTGGGGCGACGACATCCTGGAAGAAGGACACTCATGGGAATCCAAGGCTGGCAGTGGCTCCTCATCCTGGCCGTGATCCTTCTGCTCTTCGGCGCGGCCAAGCTCCCGGCGCTCGCCAAGAGCATGGGCCAGTCGGCTCGCGTGTTCAAGGGCGAGATGAAGGCCATGAAAGAGGACGACAAGGCGACGGACTCCGCGACGACCAGCTCCGTCGCCGATCCGTCCCACTCTGTACCTGCATCACCGACCGAGAACTCCTCGAATTCGGGTGGGGCATCCAACCCCAAGCAGTAGTCGTCCGTGGTGACGGCTGAGCAACCGCACGCACGCGGACGCAGACCTTCGCGCCGTGACCGGCGGATGTCCCTGGGCGGCCATCTCGTCGAACTGAAGAACCGCCTCATCATCTGCGCCGCGGCGCTCGTGGTTGCGATGGTGGTCGCGTTCCTGATCACCGATCCGGTGCTTCACGTCATCACCGAACCCATCCGCATCGTCGCGGAGTCGCGCGGTGACGCGTCGCGCGTCGAGCTGATGTACAGCACCGTCACTTCGGGATTCGACCTCAAGCTCCGGATGGCCTTCGCGATCGGCATCCTGCTGTCCGCACCGATCTGGCTCTGGCAGATCTGGGCCTTCATCATGCCGGGGCTTCGCCGCAAGGAGATCATCTACACGGTGTGCTTCGTGTGCGCGGCCGTGCCGCTCTTCTTCGCCGGATGCGCGACGGGCCTGTATGTCATGCCCAACATCGTGAAGCTGATGGCCGAGTTCGTGCCCGAGGGGGCTGCGGCCTTCTACGACGCCATCTACTACTACGACTTCGTCTTCAAGCTGCTCGTGTTCGTCGGTGTGGCCTTCGTCCTGCCGATCTTCCTCGTCGCGCTGAACGTCGCCGGGGTCATGTCGGGCAGGGCGATCCTGAGGGGATGGCGTGTCGCGGTGCTCATCGCGGTCACCTTCGCCGCCATCGCCACGCCGCCCGCCGACGTCGTCACGACGCTCTTGCTCGCCGGCATCCTGATCCTGCTCTTCTTCGCCGCTGCGGGGCTGTCCATGCTGTTCGATCGGCGCAATGCCAAGCGCAACGCCACGCTGCTCGATCCGGAGGCACAACCATGAGCGACGTCGGTCCCGCCGAGCGCTATGCGCGGGCGCGCGAACGGTCTTCACGCGAGCGTCACAGTCCCGTGACGGCGGCGTTCGCGCAGGCGCAGCGCTTCGAGCTGGATCCGTTCCAGATCGCGGGATGCGAGGCACTCGAGGCCGGGCGCAGCGTTCTCGTCGCCGCACCCACGGGGGCGGGCAAGACGATCGTCGGCGAGTTCGCCGTGCACCTGGCGATGCGCGAGCCGGGCGACAAGGCGTTCTATACGACGCCCATGAAGGCCCTGTCGAACCAGAAGTTCCGGGAACTGCAAGAGGTCTACGGCGCCGACGAGGTGGGGTTGCTCACGGGCGACACCAACATCAACGGCAATGCGCGCGTCGTCGTCATGACGACCGAAGTGCTGCGCAACATGCTGTATGCCGACTCGCCCGCTCTGCGGGGCCTGCGCTTCGTCGTGATGGACGAAGTGCACTACCTCGCCGATCGCTTCCGCGGGGCGGTGTGGGAAGAAGTCATCATCCACCTGCCGCCCGCCGTGCGGCTCGTGTCGCTGTCGGCGACCGTGTCCAACGCCGAGGAGTTCGGCGACTGGCTCGACACGGTGCGCGGGGACACCGAGGTCATCGTCTCCGAGACGCGCCCCGTGCCGCTCGAGCAGCACGTTCTCGTGCGCGGTGACCTGCTGCCCCTCTTCGACGATCGGGCCGGGATCGCGACGGCGCAGGTCAACCAGGAGCTGCTGCGCATCCGGTCTGCGAAGGGCCCGGCGTTCACCGACCGTCGCCGAGGCCAGCGGCGTCAGCCACGCCCGCGGGACGCGCAGCGCGTCGAGCGGATCGACCGCCCCGAGGCGGTCGAGCTGCTGGGCCGGGCGAATCTTCTGCCCGCGATCTTCTTCATCTTCAGCAGGGCGGGCTGCGACGCCGCCGTGCAGCAGGTGCGTCGCGGCGGCGTGCGGCTGACCTCGCACGAGGAGCGTCTCGAGATCCGTGCGATCGTCGAAGAACGCACGCGCACGCTCCTCGACGAGGACCTCGAGGTGCTGGGGTACTGGCAGTGGCTCGACAATCTCGAGCGAGGCGTGGCATCCCACCATGCCGGTCTGCTCCCGGCGTTCAAGGAAGTCGTCGAGGAGCTGTTCCAGCGCAAGCTCGTCAAGGTCGTCTTCGCGACCGAGACGCTCGCGCTCGGGATCAACATGCCCGCCCGCACCGTCGTGCTCGAGAAGCTCGAGAAGTTCAACGGCGAAGCACGCGTCGCCATCACGTCGGGCGAGTACACGCAGCTGACCGGTCGCGCGGGGCGTCGCGGAATCGACGTCGAGGGGCACGCCGTCGTGCAGTGGACCGAGGGTCTGGATCCGCAGGCCGTCGCCGCCCTCGCCTCGCGACGGACGTATCCGCTCAACTCGAGCTTCCGCCCCACCTACAACATGGCCGTCAACCTGATCGATCAGTTCGGGCGCGCCCGCGCACGGCAGATCCTCGAGTCGTCCTTCGCGCAGTTCCAGGCCGACCGCGCCGTCGTGGGGCTCGCCCGCCAGGTGCGCGAGCAGGAGCAGTCGCTCGCCGGCTACGAGAAGTCGATGACGTGCGATCGCGGCGACTTCGCCGAATATTCCGGCATCCGTCGCGAGCTGAGCGACCTCGAGAAGCTCAACCGCAAGGACGCCACGGCCTCGCGGGCGACGCGCGACAAGCGCCAGCGCCAGATCTCGACCCTGCGCACACGCATGCAGCGGCACGCGTGCCACTCGTGTCCCGAGCGAGAGGACCATGCGCGCTGGGCGGAGCGGTATTGGAAGCTCAAGCGCACCGTCGGCAAACTGCGTCGCCAGATCGAGACGCGCACGGGGGCCGTCGCCCGTGTCTTCGACCGCGTCGTCGACGTGCTCAGCGAGCTCGACTACGTGCGGATCGAGGACGACGGCTCGACGACGCTCACGGGCGCGGGCCGTACCATGCGGCGCATCTACGGCGAGCGCGACCTGCTCGTGGCCGAGTCGCTGCGCCAGGGCATCTGGGAAGAATTGGATGCCGCCGCGCTGGCGGCGCTCGCGTGCTCGATCGTGTACGAGCCGCGCCGCGACGATGCGATGGCGGGGGAGCACGACCTGCCCCGCGGTCCCTTCCGCCAGGCTTTCGCCGACACGCTGACGCTGTGGCAGCGTCTGGACGATCTCGAGCGCGCGCACGAGTTGCCGGGATCCGAGCCGATCGCTGCGAGCCTTGCCCGCGCGATGGCTTCGTGGGCGAACGGGCTGCCGCTGGAGCGTGTCCTCGATCAGGCGGACATGGCGGCGGGAGACTTCGTGCGCTGGGCCAAGCAGACGATCGACCTGCTCGACCAGCTCTCGCTCGTGGCCGACGCGAAGCTCGCCCGCACGGCGCGCAAAGCCCTCGACGGCGTACGGCGCGGCATCGTGGCGTACTCGTCGGTGTGAGCGTTCGAATGCCGCCGACGCCCCGCACCCGCCCGCTGCTGCCCCTGTGGGCCGCGATCATCGTGTCCGCCGCGGGTGGCGCCATCCTCGATCTCGCCTTCCCGTCGGTCGGCTGGTGGCCGCTCGCGTTCGTCGGCGTGGGTCTGTCGCTCGTCGCGCTCATCGGCCGCGGCGCTTGGAGTGCGCTGCTGGTCGGTCTCGTGTTCGGCGCGTCGTTCTATCTGATCCACATCATGTGGATCACGCGCTACCTGGGCGTCGTCCCGTGGTTCGCCCTCTCGGGCATCGAGACGCTCTTCATGGGGGTCGGGTCGATCCCGATCGCGCTGGCCTACCGATGGATGCCGCGGGCCCTTCCCGGGCGCTGGTGGCGCCTCATCGGGCTTCCCGCGCTCGTCGGCGCGCTGTGGACGGGGCGCGAACTGTTCATGGGTTCCTGGCCGTACACGGGATTCCCGTGGGGGCGCATCGGGATGAGCCAGTCCGAGAGCCCGCTCGCGCACATCACGTCGTGGGTCGGCGTGGCCGGCCTCACGTTCCTCATGGTCTTCTTCACGGCGGCCGTGATCGAGTGGGTCCGGCTGCGGCGCTTCCGCGACGTGCGCACGGTGATCCCGTCCGCGGCCCTGGCCGTGCTGCTCGTCGCCGTCCCCGCCTTTCCCACGGCGGCTGCGGGCGACCTGAGGGTCGGCGCCGTGCAGGGCAACGGCCCGTCGGGATACTTCGACGAGCGCCCCCGCAACGCGGTGCTGAACGCTCAGCTCGCGGCATCCGCTCCGCTCTTCGGGGAGGACATCGACGTGCTGCTGTGGCCCGAGGGCGGGATCGACTCGGATCCGCTCGCGAACACGACGACCGCCTCGGTGCTCGACCGCCTTGCCGCGCAGGTCGACGCGCCGCTCATCGTGAACGCCGCGACGCAGCGCGGTGACGACACGTTCAACACGTCGATGCTGTGGGTGCGGGGCGAGCGCGCCGTGCAGCTGCACGACAAGGCCAACCCGGTGCCGATGGGGGAGTACGTACCCGACCGGTGGTTCTTCGAGGCCATCGCGCCCGATCTCATCGGGCTGATCCAGCGCGAGTACACGCCGGGCTCGAACGCACCCTTCTTCGATCTCGATGGGATCGGCGTCGGGCTGGCGATCTGCTTCGACGTCATCTACGACGACGTCATCTGGCGGGGCGCGCGCGAGGGCGCCGAGGTGTACATGTTCCAGACGAACAACGCGGACTTCCGCGACACCGACGAGAACCTGCAGCAGCTCGCGTTCGCGCGTATGCGGGCGATCGAGACGGGGCGCGCCGTCGTGAACCTCTCCACGGTCGGAACGAGTCAGGTCATCGCGCCGGACGGCTCGACGATCGACGGCCTGCCGGCGGGCGAGGCAGGGCACATGGTGACCGACGTGCCGCTGCGGACGGGCTTCACGCCCGCCGTCGTCGTGGGCGGCTGGGTGCAGCTGGTCGTCGGCTGGGGCGGGCTCGTGGCGCTCATCGCGCTCGGCGTCGCGAACCTCGTGTCACGCCGCTCAACAGCGACGACGCCGGCCCGAGGAGGGGCCGGCGTCGCACAGGTCTGATTCGATCAGGCGCTGATCTTCGTCTCACTCGCACCACGACGGGCGCGGATGAAGGCGAGACGCTCTTCGAGGAGCTCCTCGAGTTCGGGGATGGTGCGTCGTTCGAGGAGCATGTCCCAGTGCGAACGGGGAACCTTCTCTCCCGAACGGTCGACCGTGGCGGTCGTGTCGCCGATTCGACGGAGAGCCTCGGCGCCGCAGTGGCGGCATTCCCAGGCATCCGGCACTTCGGCGTCGACCGCGAAGGTCATGACGGTGTCACGCTCGCACGACGAGCACGCGTAGGCGTGCTGTGCGCGCTCATGAAAGACGACGCCCTCTTCGCTCTGTAGGCTCTGGGCGCCGAGGCGAATGCCGCGCAGGCTGCGATCTGCCATTGTGTGTGGTCCTCTCGACGGATATCAGGTCTAACGTCCTGACCTGGGTGGATCATCCGAACGGAGGCCTTCGGGGAGCCTTTCACAGTGGATGCTCAGCGGGTGCCTCAGAGACGCTCAGGCGAGGACGTCCAGAGCGATGTCGGCGCGGTCGGTGACGATGCCATCGACGCCCAGATCGACCAGGCGGATCATCGCGTCGGGGTCGTTCACGGTCCATACGTGCACCTCCACACCGAGCCGGTGCGCGGCCTCGATGAAGCGGGGCGTCACGATGCGCACGCGCCCGTGCTGCTCCGGCACCTGCAGGGCGTCGATGCCGCGCAGGCTGCGCGAGACGACGGCGCGCGCGCGCAGGCGCACCCCTGCCACGACCCGTGTGATCGTCTCGCGGCCGGCAGAGGTCGCCGGCGTGGTGTCGCCTCCGGCAGCGGCGATCGCGGCGAGCACGCGCCGGCGACGGGCGTCTGAGAAGCTCGCCACGAGCACACGGTCGGCATGCGGGGCTATCGCCGCGCCCATCGGTTCGGCGGCGGCTTCGGCCTTGACATCGAGGTTGAACCTGACGGTGGGGAAGGCGTCCAGCGCCTGCGCGAGCGTGACGAGTCCGCCGCGCTCGGACATGATCGTCTCGAGCTCGATCGATGTGACGTCCGCGATCTTGCGCGGGTCGCCCGTCACCCGAAGCAGGTCGTCGTCGTGGAACAGCACGACGACGCCGTCGCGAGTGACGTGGCAGTCCGATTCGACGATGTCGACGCCGGCCGCATGGGCGGCGGCGACGGCAGCGAAGGAGTTCTCGGCGACACCCAGGGCGGCGCTCTCGGGCGTCAAGAGCCCGCGATGCGCCAGCACGCGGGGCCGCACACCGGCGAAGAACGGGTGCCGGCTCGCCGTCACGTCACTCGTCCGCCGGCCGGCGGGTGGGCATCTCGGGGGATCGGGCTTCCGAGGCGATGTCGTCGGCCGCCGAGGCGGCCTCGCGTGCGGCGGCGACGGCGGCCGATGCCGCATCGCTCGCGCTCGACGTCGTCGACCGGGTCGTGCGCGGCCGCGGTGTCGCAGCATCCGCTCGTCCGCCGAAGGCGTTGCCGATGCCCTTGAGCGCCTCGGTGAGCTCGCTGGGGATGATCCAGAGCTTGCTCGACGAGCTCTCGGCGATCTTGGGCAGCGTCTGGAGGTACTGGTAGGCCAGGAGCTTCTCGTCGGGCGCGCCGGCGTGGATCGCGTCGAAGACCATCTCGATGGCTTCGGCCTCACCCTGGGCGCGCAGGACAGCGGCCTGCTTGTCGCCCTCGGCGCTGAGGATCTCGGCCTGACGCCGACCTTCGGCCTCGAGGATCTGCGACTGCTTCGATCCTTCGGCCGTGAGGATCGTGGCGCGACGCTCGCGCTCGGCGCGCATCTGCTTCTCCATCGAGTCCTGGATCGAGTGCGGCGGGTCGATCGCCTTGAGCTCGACGCGGTTGACGCGCAGGCCCCATTTGCCGGTCGCCTCGTCGAGGACGACGCGCAGCTGCCCGTTGATGTTGTCGCGGCTCGTGAGGGCCTCTTCGAGGTTCAACCCGCCGACGACGTTGCGCAGCGTGGTCGTCGTGAGCTGTTCGACGGCGCTCAGGTAGTTGGCGATCTCGTAGGTCGCCGCGCGCGCATCGTTCACCTGGAAGTACACGACGGTGTCGATCGAGACGACGAGGTTGTCCTCGGTGATGACCGGCTGCGGCGGGAACGACACGACCTGCTCGCGCATGTCGACGAGCGGGCGGAGCCGATCCACGAACGGGACGAGCAGGTTGAGGCCCGGCTGCAGGGTGCGCTGATACCGACCGAGGCGTTCGACGACGCCCGCGTAGGCCTGCGGCACGATGCGGATCGAGCGGAAGACCACCACGATCACGAAGATCACCAGGACGACGAGCAGGACGATCACGAAGATCTGCCCGATGAACGCTCCGGGGTCAACCATCGGGGTTCCTTTCGATAGGGGAGGGGGATGCCGCAGGGCCGACCTCGACGGTCGCGCCGAGGACGGCGAGCACGACCGCCCGCGAGCCGACGGCCAGGGGGGCCGACGCGTCGTCGGGGAGCTTCGCGGTCCAGGTCTCGCCGTTGTCCAGTCGTACCGAGCCGAAGCCGTCGACGAAGGGTGCGACGACGCGTGCGCCCATTCCGTACAGGGCGTCGACGTTCGTGCGCGCCGGATCGGCGCCGCGATGGAGGAGTCTGAGCAGCAGCGGCCTGATCGTGAAGAGCAGCAGCGCGGACAGCGCCGCCGCGAGGGCGATCTGCAGCCACCAGGGCCCGCCGAGCAGGTTGACGCCGAGCCCCCCGATGAGGGTTCCGGCCGCGAGCATGAGGAACGTGAACTCGAGCGTGAGCACCTCGATGACCACGAACAGCAGCGCGAGCACGAGCCAGGCGATCCACAGGTACTGCGTCAGATCCGGCAGCATCGCCACCCCCTCGGTCGCATGAGGGAACACTATCAACCCGAGGCCGTGCGAGGGCCGGTTGATAGGGTCGACACGTCCTTTCGAGCGACGCCCACAGCCCCATCCCGTCCAGGAGCAGCACCATGTCCCAGATCCTCGAAGCCGGCTCCTTGAGCGGCAAGACCGCGCTCGTGACGGGTTCTTCCCGCGGCATCGGCGCCGACACCGTGCGCTATCTCGCCGAGGCGGGCGCGAACGTCGTCATCAACTTCCGCAACAAGGCTCCGCGCGCCGAGAAGCTCGCGACGCAGCTGCGCGAGCTCGGCGTCGAGGTTCTCGTCGTCGGTGCGGATCTGACCGACACGGATTCGGTGAACGAGATGTTCGCCGCCGTGCAGCGCACCTTCGGAGGCCTCGACATCCTCGTGCTCAACGCCTCGGGCGGCATGGAGGCGGGCATGGCAGAGGACTACGCACTGCAGCTCAATCGTGACGCGCAGGTGCGAGTGCTGGATGCCGCGCTGCCGCTGCTCGGCGAAGGCTCGCGCGTCGTCTTCGTCACGAGCCACCAGGCGCACTTCATCCGCACGACGCCGACGATGCCCGAGTACGAGCCGGTCGCGCTGTCCAAGCGCGCGGGCGAGGACGCCCTGCGCGCGCGGATCCCCGAACTCGAGGCGAAGGGCATCGGATTCGTCGTCGTGTCGGGCGACATGATCGAGGGCACGATCACCGCGACGCTGCTCGAGCGGGCCAACCCGGGCGCGATCTCGTCACGTCGCGAGTCGGCCGGGCGTCTCTACAACGTGTCCGAGTTCGCCGCCGAGATCGCCCGGGCGGCGGTCGATCCTCTTCCCGATGACCACACGCGGCTCATCGGCGACACCGACTCGTTCGCGAAGGAGTGAGCATGCGGGCCACCGACATCGACAAGCTCATCGCGGTCGGTCGGCCCGACATCGCCCGCGACGGGTCGTTCGCGGTCTTCGCGACCTCGCGCCCTGACATCGAGGCGAATCGCGACGTCGGTCAGCTGTGGCGGGTCGACCTGCCGCAGGGCACCCCGCGCCGCCTCACGCGCGGCGTCGCCGACACGGCGCCCGCGCTCGCGCCCGACGACACCCGGATCGCGTTCCTGCGCGGTGACGAGAATGACCGGCCGCAGATCTTCGTCGTCGCGGCAGGTGGCGGAGAACCGGTGCAGGCGACGGACGCACCGCTCGGCGTCTCGGAGTTCGCGTGGTCGCCCGACGGCGCGCGACTGGCCTTCACGGCGCGCGTGCCGGAACCGGGTCGCTACGGCACCGTCGAGGGGCTGGATGCCGCGGCCGAGAGTCCGCGGCGGATCACGGGCGTGCGCTGGCACGCGAACGGCCTCGGCTATCTCGCCGATCGGCCGGCGCACGTCTTCATCGTCGCGGCGCCCCTGGTCGACAGCGAGCCGTTCTACGAGCCGGCGCCCACGGTGCTGCCCGACGGCGCAGAGCCTGCGGTCCGCCGGATGATCCCCGGGGAGCCCGCGCAGCTGACCGAGGGCGCGGCCTCTCACAGCGGGATCGTCTTCCGCGGAGAGAGCGTCCTCGCGGTCGTCGACGAGATCGAGCATGATCGCCGCGATCTGCGCTCGCGCATCGTCGCGCTCACGCCCGGCGAAGCGACGCGCGATGTGCTCAGGCCCGACACGGGCCTGTCGGTCAACGATCTCGCCGTGGCTCCCGACGGCACCGTGTTCGTGCTGGCGTCGGACGCGGGGGAGTCGGGCGTCGACTTCGTCGCTCCGGGGGTCGCACTGTGGATGCTCGGTGCGCGCGAACCGCGGCGACTCACCGATCCCGAGACGATCGACCTCGGTGAAGTCGGCAGCCACATCGGCTTCGACGGCGATGATCTGCTCGTGCAGGATCGCAGGCGTGGACGCGTGCGGCTGCTTCGCGTGACGCGATCGGGCGACGTATCCGAGATGCTCGGCGGCGACGTCGCCGTCGCGGGCCACGCGGCGGGCGCGGGGCGGATCGTCGCGGCTGTCGCGACGCCCCAATCGTTCGGCGAGCTCTTCGTGCTCGGTGATGGTCCAGCGCGCCCTCTGACGGCGTTCGGCGCCGCGGTCGCGGCATCCGGGATCGTGCTGCCGCGTGAGCTCACGGTCGAGGGTCGCGACGGCACGCCCGTGCACGGCTGGGTCGCGACGCCCGAGGGGGAGGGGCCGTTCCCCGTCATCCTGCAGATCCACGGTGGGCCATATGCCGCGTACGGCATGCATCTGTTCGACGAGACCCAGGTGCTCGTCGACGCGGGCTACGCCGTCGTGTACAGCAACCCGCGCGGCTCGGCGGGATACGGGCGGGCGCACGGGCGCAGCATCCGGGGCGCGATGGGCACTGTCGACCACCAGGACGTCATCGACTTCTTCGAGGGCGCACTGGCGGCCGATTCGCGGCTCGACGCGTCGCGCGTCGGCATCATGGGCGGATCGTACGGCGGCTATCTGACCGCCTGGATCATCGCGCACGACCACCGGTTCGCGGGCGCCATCGTCGAGCGGGGCTTCCTGGACCCGACGTCATTCCAGGGGACGAGCGACATCGGGTCGTTCTTCGGAGACGAGTACGTCGGCGTCGATCCCGTGGACATCGCCCGGCAGAGTCCGCTCGCCGCCGTGGGCGACGTGCGCACGCCGACGCTCGTCATGCACGCCGAACTTGACTACCGGTGCCCTCTCGAGCAGGCGACGCGGTACTACTCCGCGCTCAAACGGCAGGGGACACCGGCCGAAATGCTCATCTTCCCGGGGGAGAACCACGACCTGACGCGTTCGGGTCGTCCGCGGCATCGGGTCGAGCGGTTCGGCGCCGTGCTCGGCTGGTGGGAGCGGATGCTGCCGGCTCGGTGAATGCGAACGGTCCCCGGCGTGCGCGCCGAGGACCGTTCACACGAGAAGCCGTGTCAGGCGATGCTCTTGAAGGTGAAGGCGCGGATGACCTGCACGATTCCCAGCACCACGAACGAGATGCCCAGCAGCAGCCAGAGCACCATCGAGCCCCACAGCGGCGAGAACAGCAGGACGATGCCCGCGATGATGCTGAGGATCGCGAAGAAGATCGTCCACGCCTTCGATGCGGCGTCGGCGAGGGTCGTGAGCGAGATGACGCCCTCGATGATCCAGGCGATACCGACGAACAGGCCGAGGAACAACGCGAACCAGGCCGTGGCGGTCGCGAGATTCAGCAGCGCCACGATGCCGGCGATGATGTACAGCACGCCGAGCAGGATGTGGCCGACACGCGACCATCCGCCCTTCGTCTTGGAGAAGATGCCGAGACCCGCGTAGACGAGGCCCGCGGCGATCGCGTAGATGGCGATGATCGCGACGACGACGAACGCCGTCCAACCGGGCCAGACGAGGATGAGGACGCCGGCGATCACGGCGAGGAGGCCGCCGAGGCCGAGCGCGGTGCGAATACCGTTGACGGCCGACTTCGCGACAGGGGTTTCCGTGGACATGGGAGTGTCCTTCCTGGGAGATTCCTGGAATAGGGGCGCCTGAAGTCTAGACCCTGACTTCAAGGTTTGATGCGGTGCGACGCAGGGCGTGTCGTGGCATCCGTTCGCGTCACGCGAGGAGGAATGTCGCGAGGAGGATGACGGGCACGCATCCGACCGTTGTGAGGAAGATCGTGTCGCGTGAGATGGTCTCGCCGACGTTGTAGCGCTGCGAGTAGTTGAAGACGTTCTGGGCGGTCGGAAGAGCGGCCAGAACGACGACGACGAGCACGTCGAAGTCCGGCATGCCGAAGACGAACTTGCCCACCGCCCAGGCGACGACGGGCATGACGACGAGCTTGAGGGCCGTCGCGAGCACGATGTCGCGGCGTCGACCCGACGCGCCGAGCACGCGCTGGCCGTACAGCGAGATGCCGTAGCTGATGAGCAGCACCGGCACGCAGGCGTTGGCGACGAGGATCGCGGGCTCCATCACGATCGGAGGCAGCTCGAGTCCGCTCACCGAGACGAGCGTGCCCAGCACCGAGCCCAGCACGATGGGATTGACGGCCGTGCGCCCGAGCGTGCGCCACAGCGACGCGCGCCCCGAACTGACGGCGTCGAGGATCGTGAGCGAGATCGGCGTGAAGATGAGCAGCTGCAGCAGGATGACCGGCGCGGGGAACGCGGCGCTGCCCAGCAGGTACAGCGAGAGCGGGATGCCGATGTTGTTCGAGTTCACCTGGCCCGCGCTCAGCGCTCCGATGAGGGTTTCCCCGACGGAGCGGCGCCAGGTCAGGCGCGCGATCACGACGTAGACCGCCATGACCGCGAGGGCGGCGATGGCCGAGACGGGCAGCAGTGCGGAGAAGAGCATCGCGACGTCGGCCTGTGCGAGCACGACGAAGAGCAGGAACGGTGACAGGACGAAGAACGTCAGGCGCGCGAGTACCGGCCGCGCGTGCTCGCCGAGCAGATCGATGCGTCCCAGGATCCAGCCGACCAGGATCGCGACGCCGACCACGACGAATCCCGTCAGCGAGTCGAGCATGATTCGAGGGTAGGGGTGCCAGGAGCCGGGGCTGCAATCGCGTCCCACTCGGTGACGCGTCGACGCAGGCGAGGATTTCTTCCTGGCCTGGTGGCTATCATCGCCGTCGACGACACTCAGGCTGCGCTGGCATCAGCCGCGTGGCGTCGTTTCGGTAAAGGGCGACACGAAGCCGGCCTCACCTTCGGCGACTGCTTCTCGTACGCGTTGTCACGGCATCTCGGCGTCCCTTTGCTCTACAAGGGTCAGGACTTCTCGCGCACCGATGTCGCTTCCGCGATGTAGCCGATAATGCACATTATGTCAGTACGCGGATGACGTCTTCCGTTGCGTGCGCTCTCCCACGCAACTCGCGCTGCGGGTTCTCATCGTCCAATGGTCCGTCCGCGAGTAGCCTGCGGTTGTGACCTCGTGTTACCGATCGCGCGCTTCCTCACGGTGGTCAGACCTAACGTGACCGATATGACTCTTCTCGACACCTCCGCCGCTCAGACCACCGCCGATGACCGTGCCGCACGACTCACCGCCGCCAGCGCCTCCTGGAACGGACGCATCGCTGCCGACGCGAACAGTGCCCGCCTCACTTACCGTGTCAGCGGAGAAGGATCCGGCTCGGTTGCGAGCGTCATCCGCGCGGGCAAGCATGAGTTCGTCGTCGACGAGCCCGCAGCGCTGGCTGGCGACGACGTCGCGGCCAGCCCCGTCGAGTACGCCCTCGGTGCGCTGATCTCGTGCCAGATCGTCGTCTACCGCCTCTATGCGCAGGCGCTCGGCATCCAGGTCGATGACATCCGCGTCGACGCCGAGGGCGACCTCGATGCGCGTCGGCTGTTCGGCATCGACGAGACCGTGCGCGCCGGGTTCAGCGATGTGCGCCTGAACATCCGCATCGACGGTCCCGAGACGCAGGAGCGCTACGACGAACTGAAGAACGTCGTTGACGCGCACTGCCCCGTGCTCGACCTCTTCGCGAACCCGACGCCGACCAGCATCACCGTCGCGAAGGGCTGATCGGCCGCCTCTCCCCCGTGTGGACGATCATCATGGTCGCATGACGTCGGTCGTCATTTTCGTTCATCGATTCGGGACGTAGGTGAGCGCGACGGCTCCCGAGTCGAACTCCACGCGACCCACGAGCGCGAGATCCAGCGGTGCGGGCAGCCCGTCGAACAATCGCGGACCGTGTCCCGCGATCCGCGGCAGCACGATGAACTCGTACTCGTCGATGAGGCCCCACCCCGCCAATGCCGTCGGAAGCGTCACTCCACCCGTGTAGAGGCTCTCGCCGGGCATCTCCTTCAGCCGCTGTACTTCCCGTCGCAGATCGCCGCGAAGAAGCTGCGCATTCCAGTCGACTGAGGTCAGAGACGAGGACACGACGAACTTCTCTGCGGCACCGATCGTCTCCGCGAACGGGTGGGTCCATTCAGGCATGTCGTCCGATATCGGGGCCCGCCAGGCACCCTCCATCATCTGATAGGTCACGCGACCGAGGATCAGGGCGTCGGCACGTGCGATGATGTCCGTCGCGTAGCGGTGGCTTTCCGGATCGGGAACCCCCTCCCGATGGTCGACGCAGCCGTCGAGCGTGACGTTTATGGAGTACCTGAGCGTGCGCATGCGAGGAGACTACGATGCGGATGCTGCGCGATAAAGGCCGCGTGCGCAGCATCCGATCACGGCGAAGCCTCTGCCGCTGCTCGCCGAATTGCACAGCCGCTCCGCCCACGTACGAAAGATGACGTTCGGAGACGTCGCGTATCGCCGTGTTACGAGCGCCTTGAGCCGACTTCGCCGCGCTCCCTAGCGTGACGAGGGCGCTCCTCCCCCTGAGCAGCGACTCGAGAAAAGGACTCCCCCATGTCACGCCACTCCACCCGTGTCACCGCGCTCGCGGCCACGGCCGCACTCGCCGTCGGCGGCATTCTGATCGCGCCCGGCGCGGCATTCTCCGCCGAGGACGACGACGTCCGACTCTTCACGCTCGACGGCGACGACAGCGCGGCTGCGGGTGACCTGGACGTCATCGGATCCGACGCGCACGGCCTCATCGTGCTCGGCGACGCGAGCACCGAGGCACTGCTCGCGGACCGCGGCGTCACGCCGGTCGCCGTAGCGCCGTACGCCGCAACGATCGGCGGCGACACTGCAGCCGTCTTCCGCGCGGCCCGCTCCGCTGTCGCCGCGACGAACTACCCGGTTCCCGAGCGTCTCTCCGGCACGGAGTACGAAACGTACTTCGGCGGATACCGCACGGTCGATGCGTACACCGAGTTCGCGCACGACATCGTCGAGGCCTACCCCGAGGTGGCCGAACTCGTCGACTTCGGAGACTCGTGGCTGAAGACCCAGGACCGCGGCGGCAACGACCTGCTCGCCGTGCGCCTCACGGCCGACGTCGCCGACCAGCCCGCGCCGACGGACGGGCAGGAAGGTCGTCCGCGCTTCGTGCTCGTCGCCCAGGCGCACGCGCGCGAGGTCATCACGAGTGAGCTCGCGTGGCGCTACGCGACCGAGCTGCTCGACGGCTACGGCTCCGACCCGCAGGTCACGGCACTGCTGGACAGCACCGAGGTCTGGATCAACTTCCAGAACAACCCCGACGGTGCCGAGCTCGTCGAAACGGCGCTCGCGACCTCTCCGGTCAATGCCAACGGTGACGCCACTCCCCCGAACACGTCGAAAGCGTGGCAGCGCAAGAACGTCAACGACACGCTGTTCGCGCCGACCAGCGACAGCTGGAGCAGCCAGCAGCCGGGTGTCGACCTGAACCGCAACTGGGGCTTCCACTGGGCCGAGGCCTCGACGAGCTCGAACCCCAACGCGGGCACCTACACGGGTGTCGCACCGCACTCCGAGCCCGAAATCCAAGCACTCTCGGGCCTGCTTACCGACCTGTTCGGCTCGTTCACGGCAGAGAACACGCAGGCGGCGCCGGATACGCGCACCGGCACGTACGTCAACCTGCATTCGTACTCCGACTACGTCATCTACCCGTACGCCTACTCGGCCACCGATGCCGTTCCGAACCTCGAACCGATTAAGGCGAACGCGTTCCGCCAGTCGTACGCCAACGGGTTCGCCACGGGCAAGGCGGGTGAGATCCTCTACAACAACTCGGGCAACGACATCGACTGGATCTACTCGCAGCTCGGTGTGCCCGCGTACACCTACGAGATCGGCACGTCGCGCACGGGCGGATTCTTCCCGTCCTACACCCGCGTCGACGAGTTCTGGAACAAGGTCGCTCCCGGCATCCGCTATGCGGCCGAAGCCGCCTACCAGCCCTACACCGCGAGCCTGGGCGGGGTGATCGACCACGTCGCGGCTGATCGCGCCGAGAACGGCGATATCACGATCACCGGTGTCGCCAGCGATGACCGTTACGGCGCCGAGCCGCGGTCGGCCGAGCGCCGCCCGGCCGTCACCGACATCGTCGCCGTCGAGGCGGCGCTCGCCGCCGACCGTGCGTCGATCGGTGAGACCGCGCCGCTCACGCTCGACGGCACGGGGCACACGGTGGGCTTCGCCGGCAGCATCCCCCTCACCGCCGACAACGCCGACGATCGGTCCGTGTTCGTCAGAGCCAAGAACGGCAGCGGTCAGTGGGGTCCGTGGCGCGCAGCCGTCGCGCCGGCGCAGCTTCCCGTGACGGTCGAGGTCACCCCGCGCACTCTCGCCGGCAAGGGCTATGTGTCCATCGCCGTGACCAACGACGCGGACGTTCCGGTCGACGTCGTCGTGACGACAGCCTTCGGCGGCAAGTCGTTCGCGAAGGTCGCGCCAGGCAACACGGCGGCTGTCTCGGTGAACACGCGCCTCGTGCAGGTGCCGGCTCACTCGATCGACGTCTCTGTCTCGGGCGTGGTCAACGGCCGCGCCGTCACCGAGACCGATTCGACCTGGCACCCGGCGTACAGCACGCGCTGACGCCGACACCGAAGGGAGGGGTGCGCACCCGCGCGCCCCTCCCTCTGGCGTTCGGCACCGTGCCCACGCGGCAGGGGGATGATGGATCCATGCCCGCCGCTCACCGCCCCGGTCTTCGGGTCGACTCGAGGATCACGATTCCCGAGTCCGAGCTGTCGTGGCGCTTCTCCCGATCGTCCGGTCCCGGCGGGCAGGGTGTCAACACCGCCGACTCCCGGGTCGAACTCGTCTGGGACGTCGCCGGCTCAGCCGTTCTCTCGCCGCTCCAGCGCGAGCGGCTGCTCGACCGGCTGAGCGGGCGGCTCGTCAACGGCGTGGTCACAGTCGTCGCATCCGAGTATCGCGCGCAGCTGCGCAATCGGGATGCCGCGCGCACGAGGCTGGCAGAGCTCGTGGCCGACGCGGTTCGCCCGCCCACGCGTGCGCGACGCACGACGAAGCCGACGCGAGGCTCGAAGGAGCGGCGCCTGGCGCAGAAGAAGCGCCGCACCGACGTCAAGAAGCTGCGTCGTCCGCCCACGGACTGACCGTCGGTGGAGAGCGGTACCGTGCCTGGCGGCGGCGGCACTGCGACAGTGTGCGACGATGCTTGCGATGGACGAGACGACCCGAGAAGAGTTGCGGATGCTGCGTGCCCGCGCCTACGGGCGTGAGGCCGACATCGATGTCGACCCCTCGGCGCAGCACCGGCTCGAAGAGCTCGAGCGCCTCGCTCGACCGACGCAGCGGCGGACCGATACGGACGAGCACGTCGACACGACGGATCCCTCGCGAGAAGACGCGCCCGTCGTCGAGGTCGTACCGGCTGCTGCGGAGAGCTCCCTGCCGTCCGCACCCGGCGACGACATCCCTCCGCGGCCGTCACTCCCCCGGCGCACGCTCGCGCTGTGGATCGCCTCCGTCGTCGTCGCGCTGCTGGTGGGCGTCGCGGCGACGGTCGGGGTCTCCGGCATCTCGGCCCTCGGCGGCGGCAGCGTGCGACAGGTCGCGACGCTGCACGCGATCGACGATTTCGACTGGCCCGAGTTCGTCGGGGTCGCCGGTACGGGCTCAGCCGGCTACGACGACTTCTACGGCCTGACACCGCTGCGCCCCAGGGGCGGGTACTTCGCCGGCGGCGTCGAGCAGGAATGCCTGCTGGTGGTGTTCACCGAGGACATCGAGACGGGCGCCGAGTACCCGCAGGGCGGCATGTTCTCGGGCTGCGGCACGGGCGCCTTTCCCGCGACGCTGCAGTTCCCGGTCGATGCGGGCCTGCCCGACGAACTGCGGGAGCGGTTTCCCGAGGGCAGCGCCCTGCAGTTCGTCCTCGACGGCGACCGTGTCGTCGTCTTCTCCGACGCCGGATGAACCGGCGGGTCAGATCACGTCGTCGTCGGCCCGCGTCGTCCGACGCGTGACCTGCTCGCCCACCGTGGGATCGACCGAGGTGCGGGTCACGGAGTCGGTCTGCCGGCGACGGGCCAGCAGAATCAGCCCGATGATGAACACGAGCGCGCCCGCTCCCATCAGGATGTAGCCGATGAGGTCGAGATTCACCCACTCCACCTCGACGTTGACGGCGAACGCGAGGATCGCGCCGACGACGAACAGCAGTACTCCGGCACCGATGCTCATGATTCTCCCTCCCGGAACGCGTGACGTGTTCCGTTCTCGACCGATCGTCCGGGATGCCGCACGTCACGCCAACCGCTTGACAGGCCGTCCGCCGGTCGATTAGGGCGCGGTCTCGTGTCGGCGGCGGGCGCTAACGTGTCCGCCATGACGCGCGCCATCTTCTCCACCGCGACCACGCTCAACGGCTTCATCGCCACCGACGACGACTCGCTCGACTGGCTCTTCGCGGCGCCCGGCGGCGAGGGCGGCGATGCCGATTTCCAGCGGTTCCTCGACGGCATCGGCGTGCTCGTGCAGGGGTCATCGACCTACGAGTGGGTCGTGCAGCACGAAGATCTCGTCGCGCACCCCGAGAAGTGGCCCGCGTATTACGGCACGAGACCGACTTGGGTGTTCACGACTCGCGATCTGCCGTCGATTCCCGGGGCTGATGTGCGCTTCGCGTCCGGCGATGTGCGGGAATCCTGGCCGGCGATCGTCGAGTCGGCGGGCGACCGCGACGTCTGGATCGTCGGGGGCGGCGACCTCGCGGGGCAGTTCGCCGACGCCGGGTTGCTCGATGAGGTCCGGCTCTCGGTCGCTCCTGCGACGCTGCGGTCGGGCAAGCCGCTGCTGCCGCGTGCCCTGGGCGCCGACGTGCTCGAGCTCGTCGCCGTCCGTCAGGCCGGTGCGTTCGCCGAACTCACCTACTCCGTGCGGCGGGTGCGCCCCACGGAGGAACCTCGATGACCCTCAGCCCGGCGACGGGGCGACCTCGGTCCAGGCGCCGAACTTCGGCTCGCGGCCGTCGCCCGACGAGGTGCCCGAGAGGCGGCGCCGCAGCCACGGGCCGACGTGCTCGCGATAATAGGCCGCGCCGCGTGCCCCCGTCGCCGCGGCGGTGGGCAGCGACCACCACTCCTGGGGCGGCTCGAAGCCGAGCGCCGTGAGCACGCGCGCGGCGACCCGGTGGTGCCCGCGCGAATTCATGTGCAGCCGGTCCTCCGACCAGTACGGCGCCGTGGACAGCTCGAGGTCGGGCCAGTTGAGGGCCCGGACGATGTCGGGTCGATCGGCGATGTGCGCGACGACAGCGGCCGACAGCACATCACCGCGCCGCTGGATGACCCGCCGCAGCGGCAGCTGTCCGGACGGGTTCGCGCCCGACAGCAGGATCAGCCGCACGCCCTCCTCGTCGCACCGGCGGATGACCCTGTCGAAGGCCGACAGCACGTGCGCCATGCTCGTGCGCGGGCGCAGCATGTCGTTGCCTCCGCCGTTGAACGACAGGTGCGTCGGCTTCAGGGCGAGTGCGGGTTCGAGCTGCTCGTCGACGATGGGCCACACGAGCTTGCCCCGGATCGCGAGATTGGCGTAGGAGATCGGTCGGCCCGCGGCATCCGCCCACCCTTGAGCTGCGAGGTCGGCCCAGCCCCGAACACGACCGTCGGGAAGGTCGTCGCCCACGCCTTCGGTGAACGAGTCGCCGATGGCGACGTAGCGAACGGAGGTCACCGCACCAGCGTACGGCCGCTCACCGGTCATCGAGTGCGCGTCCGCGCCGATCGACGAGACCCCACGCGGCGGCGGCCGCCACGATGAAGAAGACCGCGAACAGCACGAAGAGCAGCGGCGCCCCGCCCGCGAGGAGCAGCGGCGGCACGCTCAGCGGCGCGATGATCGACGCGATGCGCCCGACGCCGGCGGCCCATCCCGATCCGGTCGCGCGCAGCGACGTCGGGTACATCTCGGGTGTCACGGCGTAGAGCGCTCCCCACGCGCCGAGGTTGAAGAACGACAGCGCCATGCCCGCCGCGATCACGGCACCCTCGGTCGTCGCCGTGCCGAAGAAGACCGCCGCGGTGGCCGAGCCCACGAGGAACACCGACAGGGTCGCTCGGCGACCCCACACCTCGATGAGCCACGCGGCCACGGCATAGCCGGGCAGCTGCGCGAGCGTGATGATGAGGGTGAACCCGAACGAGCGCACGAGGTCGTAGCCCTGTGCGACGAGGATCGACGGAATCCAGATGAAGGCGCCGTAGTACGAGAAGTTCACGCAGAACCACACGACCCACAGGCTGAGGGTCCGCACGCGGAACTCCCGCGCCCAGAGCGCCCCGACACGCGACGAGAGCGAGGTCGCGACCGGGGCGTCCACGACGCTGAGGGTGACGGTCGGTGAGGCGACGCCGGCGGAGCGCTCGAAGGAGCGCACGATCTCGTCCGCACGCGCGTGCTTTCCGCGCCGGTTGAGCCACCGCGCCGACTCGGGGAGCCCCCACCGCACGATGATGGCGTAGGCCGCGGGGATGGCGCCCAGCGCGAACGCCCAGCGCCAGCCGTCATCCGAGCCGGGGATCACGAGGAAGCCGATGAGCGCCGCCGCAGTCCACCCCACGGCCCAGAACGCCTCGAGGATCACGATGAGCCGCCCGCGCATGCGCGCCGGGGCGAACTCGCTCACGTAGGTCGATGCGACGGGCAGCTCCGCGCCGAGTCCGAGTCCGACGAGGAATCGCAGCACGAGCAGCGCGGCCAGACCCCCGACGAGTGCGCTCGCCCCCGTCGCGAGGCCGTAGACGAGCAGCGTCGCGGCGAAGACCTGGCGGCGCCCGAATCGATCGGCGAGCAGGCCGCCGACACTCGCCCCGATCGCCATGCCGATGAAACCCACCGACGCGATCCACGCCGTCTCGCCCGGCTGCAGCGACCACTGCGCGGCCAGCGCCGCGATGACGAACGAGATGAGGCCGACGTCCATCGCATCCAGCGCCCAGCCGAGCCCCGACCCGGTGAGCACGCGCAGGTGACGCTTCGTGAACGGCAGTGCGTCGAGACGCTCGGGGATCGTGGCGGCATCGGTCATATCGTCATGCTACGGATGCCGCGCACGCCTCACGACAGCATGTCGCGCACGAGCGGGACGACTTTCGATCCGTACAGCTCGATCGAGCGCATCATCTTCTCGTGCGACAGCGTTCCCGTCGAGAACTTCATGTCGAAGCGCTGCACGCCGAGCGTGCGCACCGTGTCGGCGATCTTCCGCGCCACCGTCTCGGGTGAGCCGGCGTAGACGGCGCCCTCCGATCCGACGTCGTGCTGGAATCGCAGTCGGTTGTAGGCGGGCCACCCGCGCTCGCGCCCGATGGTGTTGTTGAGGGATTCGAAGCCCGGGTAGGCCTCGTCCCACGCCTGCTGGTCGGTTTCGGCGACGTGTCCCGGCGAGTGCACGCCGATCGGCAGCGTCTCGCGGCCGAACGATGCGAGCGAGCGGTGGTACAGGTCGACGAACGGGCGGAAGCGTCCCGCCGGTCCGCCGATGATGGCGAGCATGAGCCCGTAGCCGTATCGCGCCGTGCGGACGACGGACTCGGGCGATCCGCCCACCCCGACCCATGCCTTGAGGCCGTTCTCGGTCTTGGGGTAGACGTCTGCGTCCTGCAGCGCCGCGCGGGTCGTGCCGTTCCAGGTCACCGGCTTCTCGGTCATGAGCTGCGAGAAGAGGTCGAGCTTCTCGTCGAAGAGCACCTCGTAATCGCTCAGGTCGTAGCCGAACAGCGGGAACGACTCGATGAACGATCCGCGACCGAGGATGACCTCGGCGCGTCCGTTCGAGACGGCGTCGAGCGTCGCGAACCGCTCGTACACGCGCACGGGATCGTCGCTCGAGAGCACCGTCACCGCGGTTCCGAGATGGATCGAGGACGTGACGGATGCTGCCGCCGCGAGCACGATCTCGGGACTCGATACGGCGAACTCAGGACGGTGGTGCTCCCCCACGCCGAAGAACGACAGCCCGACCTCGTCGGCGCGGACCGCCTGGGCGACGACCTGCCGGATCGTCTCCGCGTCCGACACGGGCGCGCCGGTCTCATCCGTCGTGATGTCGCCGAACGTGTCGAGTCCGAACTGGATATCCGTGGTCATGCGTGCACTCCTTCATTCACATGAATGCAAACCGATCCCCTTGCCGGCGCATTCCCGCGGCGTAGAGTGGGCGCGTGGCCATCTTCGCGGATCGGGTCGATGCCGGCGAGCAGCTGAGCGACGCGCTCGCCACGTGGGCGCGGACGGATGCGGTCGTGCTCGGCATCCCGCGTGGCGGCGTCGTCGTGGCCGCTGTCGTCGCGCGGCGACTCCAGCTCCCCCTCGATGTCGCGGTCGTGCGCAAGCTCGGTGCTCCCGACCGCGAGGAATACGCCGTCGGCGCGATCGCCGAGGGCGTTCGCATCGTCCACGACGACGTCCTGCGGGACGGAAACGTGAGTGACGAGCAGCTCGCGAGCGTCGAAGCGCGCGAGCGGATCGAGCTCGATCGACGGAGCCGGGCGTTCGGGGCGGCGCCGCTCGACCTCACCGACCGCACCGTGCTCATCGTCGACGACGGCGTCGCGACGGGAGCGACGATGAACGCCGCCTGCCGGTCGGCGAAGGCCCGCGGCGCGGCGCACGTCGTCGTGGCGGTTCCCGTGGCGCCGCGCACGTGGCGACCGGATGCTGCCGCCGACGAGTTCGTCTGCCCGCATCGCGAGAGCGAGTTCTGGGCTGTCGGACCGTTCTACGACGACTTCACCCAGACGAGCGACGACGAGGTCATCCGGCTGCTGCGAGACGATCCGTCCGGCATGGTCAGCGACTGAGCGCCGAACGCAGCGTGTCCAGCCCCACACCGCCGACGTCGAGGGCGCGCTTGTGGAACGCCTTGATGTCGAACGCGTCGCCTTGGCGGGTGCGCACGTCGTCGCGCAGCTGCTCCCAGATGCGCTGACCGACCTTGTACGACGGTGCCTGCCCGGGCCAGCCCAGATAGCGGTTGACCTCGAACTGCACGAACTCGTCGGGCATGTTGACGTTGCTGCGCATGAAGTCGAGCGCGTAGTCGTGGTCCCATGTGCCCTGCCCGTCGAGCCGCGGCTTCTCGAGGTGCACGCCGATGTCGAGCACGACGCGGGCGGCGCGCATGCGCTGGCCGTCGAGCATGCCGAGCCGGTCGGCGGGGTCGTCGAGATAGCCGAGCTCCTGCATGAGGCGCTCGGCGTACAGTGCCCAGCCCTCGGCGTGGCCGCTCGTGCCCGCGAGCAGGCGGCGCCACGAGTTGAGCTGCGCACGGTTGTAGACCGCCTGCGCGATCTGCAGGTGGTGGCCGGGAACGCCCTCGTGATAGACCGTCGTCAGCTCGCGCCACGTGTCGAACTCGGTGACGCCCTCGGGCACCGACCACCACATGCGGCCGGGGCGCGAGAAGTCATCGGTCGGACCCGTGTAGTAGATCCCGCCTTCCTTCGTCGGTGCGATCATGCACTCGAGACGGCGGATCGGCTCGGCGATGTCGAAATGCGTGCGCCCGAGCTCGTCGACGGCGCGGTCGCTCGTCTGTTGCATCCAGGTCTGCAGCGCCTCGGTGCCGTAGAGCTTGCGCGACGGGTCCTGCTCGAGCAGGGCGACGGCCTCTTCGACGGATGCACCGGGGGCGATCTCGTTCGCGATCGCGGTCTGCTCGGCCACCATGCGGGCGAGCTCTTGGATCCCCCACTCGTAGGTCTCGTCGAGATCGATCGTCGCCCCGAGGAACCGACGCGAGTTGAGGGCGTAGAGCTCGCGACCCACGGCGTCCTTCTCGGTCGCGGCCGGCGCGAGCTCGGTCGAGAAGAAGTGGGCGAGGGCATCGTAGGCGACGCGCGCGGCGCCCGCCCCGTCGGCGATCTCGCGCGCGAGCGACGCGGGAAGCTGCCCGTCCGCCGGGGCCGCCTCGGCGGCGAACTCCGCGAAGAACCCGTTGTCGGCCGTGTAGCGCGCGATCTGGGTCACGCACTCGACGACCTGGCGACGCGCGGGCACGACCCCGTCGGCGATGCCGGTGCGCAGCGTCTCGATGTACCCGTCGATCGCGGCGGGCACGGCGCCGAGCCGCGTCGCGATCGTCGCCCAGTCCTCGGTCGTCTCGGTCGGCATGAGGTCGAACGTCGAGCGGATGTCCTGCACGGGCGAGGCGATGACGTTGACGTCGCGCAGGTGCTGCCGCGCCTCGTGCAGCTCGAGGTCGAGTTCGAGCTCGCGCGCGAGGTCTTCTTTCGTGACGGCGTCGATCTCGTCGGACGGCTCGGTGCGGCGCAGTTCCGCGAGCGTTGCCCGCGTCGCCTCGACACGGGCCTCGTGGCCGGCGGGTGAGAAGTCGGCGAGTCGGCCGTTGTGTTCGAACCGGCCGATGTAGGTCGCGACCGACGGGTCGAGCTCGGCATAGGCGTCCACCCACGCGTCGGCGATCTCGTCGATCGGGGTGGGGGTGCGTGCAGTGTCGGTCATGGCATCGAGCCTAGTGCGGGCGCAATCCTTGGTCTTTGGCGCCAGGGTATTGCCCGACTCCGCCAGTCGGCACGCTGGACGCCTATTCTACGGAACCGTCTGGTAAGGAGTCCAGGGAACAGCCTTGAGCGAGTATGAGCCCGAAGCTTGATAGTCGAGTCCCGTCCCCGACGTGCGGTAGTTGCCAGCGCCGCAGTTCCCACTAACCGTCACAATATGCAAAATGACGGGTGACCCGTTGTAGACAGCGTTGGTGAAGGAGCACAGCGCTGTCCCTCGCACCAGCCCGGCATCCGCACCCAGTTGTCCTGTCGGGGACGATGCGCCCGTCGTACGCTTGACGTGCACTCCCCCGTATGCTGTGCTTCCTGTGTTAGTGGTGTAGGCCCTTGCCTGATACGAAGTGGGGCTACCGAACGTTTGCCAACTGGAGTATGTAATGGCGTGGGCGGCGCCACTTCCCAACCCGACTATCAGTCCGGCAAGCGGAGTCACTCCAAGCCCGACGCCCACTCGTCGTCTGGCACGATCATTCATGGTGCGGTCACTTCTCATCGGATTCTCCCTCGCCCACGATCGCGCCACCGACCTTGAACTCGCCTACTTGCGTGACGCCATCTGTCAAATAGACGGGGATCATGCGGGTCGTTGGCTGCAGTTTTGCGGCCTCCTCGGGGGTTAGTTCCTCGTCCATCCGAGGTGCAGCGAGGTCAGCTGTGTAGACGTACCCGATCTGTCCGTTGGTTGCGATCGCTTCAACAAGAACGAGTCCCTCAGCCTCGCCCCACTGCCCATACGATTGTCCACCTTCGTTGGTGCCGAT
Organism: Microbacterium sp. NPDC055357; assembly: GCF_053644835.1. Taxonomy (NCBI): domain Bacteria; kingdom Bacillati; phylum Actinomycetota; class Actinomycetes; order Micrococcales; family Microbacteriaceae; genus Microbacterium; species Microbacterium sp. NPDC055357. Next base: position 197,629 of record NZ_JBSHLZ010000004.1, read on the forward strand.
CGCTCCTGGGATTACGCTCACGGCAGGCGTGGGAGCGTCATATGTGCGGTCGATCGGTTGCGACGCCGAGGTTCTATGGGGCTTTGGCACGTGATCCACTGTGGGCTCGGTCACCGCACTCACGGCCAGAGTGCCAATGACGAATCCTCCAAGTGCCATGCCAACCCCCGCGAGAATGAGTTTTCGCATCAGATTTCCTTTCGGCGTAGCTGACTGGGCGATGCGGTTGAGGCTAGCGACCTCCACAATTGGCGAGCAAGATCAAAATGGGAACTGCTGCGAACAGGGTGAACGATGGGCGCGTCCCGTGCGCAGCCCTCGTGATGGTTTCGACGGGAGGAGCAAGAGGTGGATGCCCTCCGCAATGACGCTCGCAATGAAGGGCAGATCTGTCGTTGAGCGAGCGGTCGTGCTAGTGGCCGGCCTCGTTCCAGTCCCCGCCCCGGCCGATCTGCACATCGAGGGGCACGGACAGCTGCGCAGCATCCCCCATACGCTCGCGGACGACGCGTTCAGCGGCATCCCACTCCCCCGGGGCGACCTCGACGACGAGCTCGTCGTGGATCTGCAGCAGCACGCGCGAGGTCAGACCCTCGGCATGGAACTCTTCGTGGATGCGGAACAGTGCGACCTTCATGATGTCGGCGGCGCTGCCCTGAATCGGTGCATTGAGCGCGGCGCGTTCGGCGTTCTCGCGCAGCACCCGGTTGGGGCTCGCCAGGTCGGGGAACGGTCGACGGCGGCCGAAGATCGTCTCGGTGTAGCCGTCGATGCGCGCCTGCTCGACCGACGAGCGCAGATAGTCGCGCACGGCGCCGAAGCGGGCGAAGTACTCCATCATGAGCTGCTTCGCCTCGGACTGATCGATCCTCAGCTGCTTCGACAGGCCGAACGCCGACAGACCGTAGACGAGGCCGTACGACATGGCCTTGACCTTCGTGCGCATCTGAGGTGTCACGTCGGCGGGGTCGACCGAGAAGACGCGTGCGCCGACGAAGCGGTGCAGGTCCTCCCCCGAATTGAACGCCTCGATGAGCCCGGGATCTTCGGACAGGTGCGCCATGATGCGCATCTCGATCTGCGAGTAGTCCGCCGTCAGCAGGGTGTCGTAGCCGGTGCCGACCTGGAACGCCGAACGGATGCGCCGGCTCTCTTCGGTGCGGATCGGAATGTTCTGCAGGTTAGGGTCGGTGCTCGACAGACGCCCCGTCTGGCTGCCGGTCTGCAGATACGTCGTGCGGATCCGCCCGTCGTCGCCGATGGCGGCGTCGAGCGATTCGATGATCTGTCGCAGCTTCGTCGCTTCGCGGTGCTGCAGCAGTTGACCGAGGAAGGGGTGCGGATTGCTCTCCTGCAGATCGGCCAGCACAGCGGCATCCGTCGAATAGCCGGTCTTCGTCTTGCGGGTCTTCGGCAGCTGCAGCTCTTCGAAGAGCACCTCCTGCAGCTGCTTGGGTGAACCGAGGTTCACTTCGCGGCCGATCGTCGCATACGCCTCCTGCGCGATCGCGTCGGCGCGTGCGGCCAGTTCGGCGGAGAACGAGGAGAGGTTGTCGTGCGACACGGCGACGCCGGCGAGTTCCATGTCGGCGAGGGTCAGCAGCGTCGGCAATTCGATCTCGTCGAGCACGCGGGTGACCGGCGCGGGAAGCTCGGCCCGCAGCGCCTCGGCGACACGCAGGATGAACCACGACAGCTGCCCGGGCGTGGCCCCCTCGGTCTCGGGGACGAGCTGGGTGGGGTCGGCCTCGGGAAGCTTCTCGCCGAGGTAGCGGTCGACGAGATCGGCGAGCTTCTTGTCGGGAAAGCTCGGGCGCAGCAGCCATCCGGCGAGGATGACGTCGAAGGCGAGATTGCCGACGGCAAGACCCGCGCGGCGCAGCGCCTTGACCTGCGGCTTCGCGTCGGCGTAGACGGCGTCGTCGGCATCGGCCAGCCACGGCGCGACCGCCGCGGCGACGTCGGGAGACCACCACACCTCGACGACCTCGTCGGCGCGCGCGAGCCCGATGCGATGCGGCAGCCCGCCCTCGGTCGTGACGGTCACACCGACGGCGCCTTCTTTGTCTGCCAGCCACGCCGCCAGGTCTGCAGCGGACAGCTCGCGCACGGGCGGCATCTCGGGTGCCGGGGTCGTTGCGGATGCCGTGGCCTGCTCACCCGCTGCCTCGAAGACGCGCGGCAGGAGCGTGCGGAACTCGAGCCTCGCGAAGATGTCACGCACGGCCTGGGCGTCGATCGGCTGCACTTCGAGATCAGCGGGGCGGACGGGGAGCTCGACGTCGCGCAGCAGCCGGTTGAGCGCGCGATTGCGGCGCACGGCGTCGATGTTGTCGCGCAGGTTGCCGCCGACGACCCCCTTGATCGTGTCGGCTCCGTCGAGCAGCGCATCGAGCGAGCCGAACTGCGTGAGCCACTTCACCGCCGTCTTCTCGCCCACCTTGGGTACGCCGGGCAGGTTGTCGCTCGTCTCACCGACGAGGGCCGCGACGTCGGGGTACTGCTCGGGAGGCACGCCGTAGCGCTCGATGACGGCGTCACGGTCGTAGCGCTTGAGCTGCGAGACGCCCTGCACGTTGGGATAGAGCAGCGTGACGTCGTCGGTGACGAGCTGGATCGTGTCGCGGTCGCCCGAGCACACGAGCACCGAGAAGCCCGCTTCAGCGCCCTGCGTCGCGAGCGTCGCGAGAATGTCGTCGGCCTCGATGTCTTCCTGGAAGAGCACGGGGATGCGCATCGCCGCGAGGCAGTCCTGCAGCAGGGGGATCTGGCCCTTGAACTCGGCCGGGCTCTCGGACCGGTTCGCCTTGTACTCCGCGTACTCGCGGGTGCGGAACGATTGGCGCGACGTGTCGAACGCGACCGCGAGGTGCGTCGGCTTCTCGGCCTTGATGAGGTTGACCAGCATCGCCAGGAACCCGTAGATCCCGTTGGTGTGCTGGCCGTCCTTCGTCGTGAAGTTGTCGACCGGAAGAGCGAAGAACGCCCGGTACGCGAGCGAATGGCCGTCGACGACGAGAAGAGTAGGCTTTGCGGAGTCCGTCACCCTCCCAGCGTAGACGCGAGGTGCGACAGCGTCCGAAAGCGAGACCCATGCCAGAGCCCGTCTCAACCCCCGCCGCTGTCGACGCGCACGAGTGGCTCACCGCACACGGGGGCGGCGCCCTCGCCGAGAAGATGGGCATGGAGTTCACCGAGTTCTCGGTGCAGCGTTGCGTCGCCACGATGCCGGTCGAGGGCAACACGCAACCCGTCGGGCTCATGCACGGCGGCGCCTATGTCGTTCTCGGCGAATCGCTCGGCTCGATGGCGGCGAATCTGCACGCCGGCCCCGGCCGTCTCGCCCTGGGCATCGATGTCAACGCGACCCACACGCGCGCGGCGACGAGCGGAGTCGTCACGGGCGTGTGCACGCCGATCCACCTCGGCCGGTCGATGACCGTCCATGAGATCGTCGTCACCGACGATCAGGGCCGGCGATGCTCGACCGTGCGCATCACCAACATGATCACCGAGCGACCTCAGGCCTGAGCCGCGGCATCCCGCTTCTGCTTCGCCTCGAACCGGTCCTGGCGGGCCTTCGTCGCGAGGATCGAGACGAGCAGCGCGAGTTCGAACGCGTTCGTGACGGCCCCGCTGTCGAGCGGGATCGGGACGGCGCTTCCCACCGTCATGATGACGGCGCCGACCAGGAGCCAGATCCAGCCTTGACGGCGCCAGACGAAGAACCCCGCCAGGATGAGCGCCGCGGCGACGAAGAGCACCATGATCGGCGGGCCGGCGGCATCCGCGTCGGAATAGCTGAGCACCCCGTACTCGGTTCCGGGTTCCAGGGTCAGACCCGCGAGCACCGTGACGATCTCGAACACGATCAGCGCCGCGGTGATGACGACCGCCACGACAGCCGCGATGCGCGTGCTCGCCCACGGCTGACCGGCGCGCCGTACGGCGTGCCATGACCAGACGACGAGCAGGGGCGTCACGAACGCGTGCACCCAGAACCGTCCGGCGCTGAGCCCCTCGAGAAGCGCGCCCTCGCCGATCGCGGCCCCGGCGGCGATCACGGTGTTGTCGTAGACGAGGCCGCCCAGGACGAGAAGCGGCAGGTTCGCCGGTGTCAGCCAGCCGTGCCGCACCCCGAGGGCGATGCCCCAGGCGAGCAGCAGCACGTAGCCGGCGGCGAATCCGGTGAACAGCGCGGTATCCATCCGTCGACTCTGCCGACTTCCGCGAGCGGATGCGACGGCTCGACGCGCGCCGCGACGTCAGGCAGAATGCGGCGTCAGTCCTTCTTGGGCGCGAGCTGCTCGATGATGGCCTTCGCGACGTCCTGCATCGTGAGGCGGCGATCCATCGAGGCTTTCTGGATCCAGCGGAAGGCCTCGGGCTCGGACAGACCCATCTTCTCGTTGAGCAGGCCCTTCGCCCGGTCGACGAGCTTGCGGGTCTCGAAGCGCTCGACCATGTCGGCGACCTCGGCTTCGAGCGTGATGATCTGCTCGTAGCGGGCGAGGGCGATCTCGATGGCCGGCAGCAGGTCGTTCGGCGTGAACGGCTTCACGACGTACGCGAGGGCGCCGGCCTCGCTCGCGCGCTCGACGAGCTCCTTCTGGCTGAAGGCCGTCAGGAGCACGACGGGCGCGATGTGGTTCTTGCTGAGCTTCTCGGCGGCCGAGATGCCGTCGAGCTGCGGCATCTTCACATCCATGATCACCAGATCCGGGCGCAGCTCGGTGGCGAGCTGAACGGCGGTCTCGCCGTCGCCCGCCTCGCCGACGACGTCGAAGCCGTTGTCGCGGAGGATCTCGACGATGTCGAGGCGGATGAGCGATTCATCCTCTGCCACGACGACACGACGAGGTGCGGATGCGGGTGCCCCAACGGGCTGGTCGAGCTCAGTCACCATTGAATCCTACGGTATCGTCGTTCGCGGCAGCGCGCCGGCAGATCGCGCGTGCGCCGGTGTGGCGGAATGGCAGACGCGACCGACTCAAAATCGGTTGCCCGCGAGGGCGTGTGGGTTCGACTCCCACCACCGGTACTTCACTCGTCTTCGCGAGGTCGGTGAAGACGTCGACGGCGTCGGTCCGCATCCGCGGACGAACGGGTCGACCACGGGCCGCCGGGGAAAGTTCACCCCGGGCGTCACCCCGGGCTAACCCGGCTTCGATCCCAGTGTTTGCGCGGAATCTGCGTCGGGACCGGCGTTCGAGCCCGAAACACGGGCCTGATCGAATCGACCCAATGGATATGGTGGGCGCGGCGGACAGAGAGCCGATTTCGTGCGCCGATCCTCAGCCTTTGCGACTGAGTGCGAACAGTTGGGTATTCACGGGAGGCGACCGAAGTATGCGCAACGTGTGGCGTGTTTTCCTTCGCGATCTCAAGCGTTTCGGGCGGGTGCCCCTGGCGTGGGTCATCATCGGCGGAGCGCTCATCACGCCGTGCCTCTACGCGTGGTTCAACATCGTCGCGTTCTGGGATCCCTTCGACAACACGAAGAACCTCAGCATCGCCGTCGTCAATCTCGACGAGGGCGGTTCGACCTCGCTCACCGGCGACCTGAATGTCGGCGACCAGTTGGTGGCGCAGCTCAAAGACAACGACGATCTGGGTTGGCACTTCCTGTCCGAGGACGAGGCCATGGCATCGATCAAGAGCGGTGAGAGCTATGCCGCCTTCGTCGTGCCGGCGACATTCACGGCAGACCTGCTCAGCCTCACCACGGGCGACTTCACCCAGCCCAAGCTGCTCTACTACGTCAATGAGAAGCTGAACGGGGTCGCACCCGAGATCACCGACACGGGCGCCACGACCGTCCAGACGCAGATGACGGACGCCTTCACCAAGCAGGTCGCCAGCGCCGTCGCGACGGCGATCAAGACCGGCGGCGGGGTCGCCGAGCAGGACCTGCTGGATGCCGAGGCCAAGATCATCGACGATCTGGAAGCGGCTGCGCAGATCGTCGCGCAGACCCGTGACCACGTCGGGGAGCTGCAGACGGGGCTCCAGTCAACCCGCGAAGGGCTGCAGAGGGGCGTCGTCACTCTCTCGGACATCGACGGTGCGCTCGGCGGCGTCCAAGGCTCACTGAGCGACGTCCGTGCTCTTTCCGACAAGGCGCAGTCCGATCTTCTGCGCCTCGCCGGTGAAGCCACGACCGGCCACGTCATCGGATCCGCCGAGGTCGCGCAGGGCGCGGCAGCGGCCATCGCCGCGATCGGCAGGGTGACGGCCGCGACGGACTCCCTCTCGGCGGGTGTCGACGCGCAGCGCACGCTCCTGGGAGAAGCGTCCGGCCTGCTGTCGGGCCTCGACGACCAGCTCGCTCAGACCTCGGCAGCGCTCGCGAGCCTCGACGCGGACCTGGCCACGCTCGAAGGGGACATGGGTGCCGCCGTGACGGACCTGCGCGCCGTGGGCGGTGCGGCCGCGTGGCAGGAGCTGCAGACCCTCACCTCGCTGGATCCCGAGCAGATCGCGCAGTTCATGTCGACGCCGGTGGTCGTGGATCAGCACACCATCTTCCCGACCAAGACCTACGGGTCGCTGATGGCTGCCCTGTTCATCAACCTCTCACTGTGGATCGGCGCGTTCGTGCTGGTCGTCATCCTCAAGCTCGAGGTCGACGACGAAGAGGTGCCCGGTCTGACGGAGCGGCAGGGCTACCTCGGTCGCTGGATGCTGTTCGCCTCGATCGCCGTGATGCAGGCCATCACGCTCAGCATCGGCAACCTCATCATCGGCGTGCAGCACGTCAACCCGTTCGTCTTCGTCATCACGCCGATCCTGATCGGACTGAGCTATCTGAGCATCATCTATGCCCTCTCGGTCACGTTCGGCTACATCGGCAAGGGCCTGGTCGTGATCCTGGTGATCATGCAGATTCCCGGGGCTTCGGGGATCTATCCCATCCAGCTCATGCCGGAGTTCTTCCAGTCGCTGTACCCCTTCTTCCCGTTCACCTACGGCATCGACGCCATGCGCGAGGTGATCAGCGGCTTCGCGGGGCTCGCGTACTGGCGCTACATGGGAACGCTGCTGCTCTTCGTCGCCCTGGCGTTCTTCCTGGGGCTCGTGCTGCGTCGAGGCGTGTCCAACCTCACACGACTGTTCACACAGCAGGTCGGCGCGACGGAGCTGTTCACATCGGAGGCCGGCGCACCCTCGGGCCCCGGCTTCCGCCTGAACCACCTGCTGCGTGCGCTGGCGAACCGTGAGAGGTACACGCAGCGGCTGGCCAAACGCGCACTCCCCTTCGCGCGCTCCTATCGGAAGGTGCGCACCGCGATCATCGCGATCGGCTTGTTCGGCATCTTCTTCCTCGCCGGTCTGGCCATGATCTTCCCGGACGACAAGACCGAGTTCGTGGGTCTGTGGATCCTCTGGCTCGTGATCGTGTTCGCGGCCCTCATCACGCTCGAGTACATCCGCTACAGCCTGCGGCTCTCGACCGAGGTGAGTGAGATGCCTGACGCGGAGATACGTCGAGAACTCGCCGAAGTGGAGGCGCGCAAGTGAGCGGCATCTGGGAGCTGTTCCGCGCCGATCTGCGCCGCGCCACCAGCAACGTGATGTCGGTGATCGTGCTGTGCGGCCTGATCGTGATCCCGTCTGCGTTCACCTGGTTCAACGTCATCGGCAGCTGGGAGCCGTTCGACAACACGAAGAACCTGAAGGTCGCCGTCGCGAGCGTCGACGAGGGGTACACCAGTGCGCTCATCCCGATGCACGTCAACATCGGCAGCATCGTCGAGTCGGCCCTGCGCGCGAACGACCAGCTCGATTGGATCATCACGTCGGAAGAGGATGCCATCGCCGGCACCACATCCGGCGAATACTATGCCGCGATGGTGCTGCCGAAGGACTTCAGCGAACGCATGCTGACGTTCTACACCGCGGGGTCTCAGCGCACGCAGATCGACTACTACACGAACGACAAATCGAATCCGCTCGCGCCTCTCATCACGAGCGAGGGGGCCGATGACCTCTCCGCGAAGATCAACGCGGAGTTCACCCAGGAGCTCAGCAACATCGCGCTCAGCCTGGTCTCGTCGCTGTCGAAGTCATTGAGCGACTCGGAATCGCAGGCCGCGTTCGCCCGCATCGAGGCGCACGTCGGTCAGGTCGGCGTGCAGCTGCGCGCCGCGTCCGGGACGGCGAGCATGTTCACCGCTCTGCTCGAGTCGAGCGTGCCGCTCGTGGAGAGCACGACGAGCCTGCTGGGTACGGTCGAATCCGAGTTCTCGGCGGCGACGGGCAAGGTGAAGGAAGGCCTCGCAGCGGCGCAGGAGGCGGGCGGCGCGATCGCGCAGGCCACGCAGGCACTGACGACGGCGTTCGAGGCCAGCAGTGCGCAGCTCGGCCGCTTCGAAGGCCAGGTCGACAGGATCTTCTCGGCAGTGGATGCGGATGCCGGTGCGACCATCGCCATGATCGACGAGATGTCCGCTCAGCTCGCCGACCTCATCAGCAAGCAGGAGGCGTTGCGGGAACGGCTCGTCGACGATGTCCAGCCGAACATTCCCGAAGAGGACGCACCGGCGTTCGCGGCGATCATCGACAGCCTCGACGCCGCGATCGCGCAGGAGCAGGCACTCCAAGCGCGCCTGCAGGAGACCGCTGACGGAATCGCATCGGGCAACGCCGACGCCCAGCGGTTCCGCGGTCAGTTCGACAGCCGGATCGCCGCGGCACAGTCGGCACTGGACAGCGCGAACAGCGTGTACGCGAACGACCTGAAGCCCACTTTCGACCAGATGGGGGCAGAACTCGCCGTCGTCGGTGCCGGGTTGGACGCCATCGGCGGGGACGTGTCCGAGGTCACGCGTGTGGCGGAGGGAGCGGCATCTCTCCTCGTGACCGCCGCGCAGGACAACCGGGCGCTCGCGGACGCGCTGGCCACGGCCGCCGACTCGGTGGACCGCGTGCAGGATGCGCTGTCCAGTGCCATCGACTCGGGCGACTTCAGCATGATCGGCAAGATCATCGGCACGAACCCCTCGGTTCTCGCCCGGGCGATCGCACAGCCCATCGGCCTGGACCGGATCGCGGTCTACCCCGTGGTGAGCTTCGGTGCGGGGATGGCGCCCCTCTATACCGTCCTGTCGCTGTGGGTGGGGGCTCTGCTCATGGCGGTGACGCTGCGTGTGGCTCCGCCCACGCGTGCGTCCGAAGGTGGGCCGCAGCTCAAGCTCCACCAGCAGTTCCTCGGACGCTACGCGATCTTCGCGCTGCTGGGTCTGGCGCAGAGCACGTTGGTGTTCCTCGGCAACATCCTGCTCGTCGGGCTCGATCCGGTGCATCCGTTCCTGTTCATGCTCGTGGGGTGGACGACCTCGCTCGTGTTCACGTTCCTCATCTACACGCTGGTCGTATCGTTCAGCGACGCCGGCAAGGCGCTCGCGGTGTTCCTGCTCGTCATCCAGGTGGCCGGCGCGGGCGGTGCGTATCCGCTGTCGCTGCTGCCCGAGTGGTTCCAGAACGTCAGCCCGTTCCTGCCCGCCACGCACGCCATCGATGCGTTCCGGGCCGCGTTGGCGGGGATCTACCAGGCGGACTTGTGGATCTCGCTGGGCTGGCTGCTCGCGTTCATGGTCCCGATGCTCCTGCTGGGACTCGTGCTGCGCAAGCCGTTGATCGGCCTCAACGAGAAGATGGAAGGCATGCTGCAGTCCACCAAGCTCATGTAGGTCGCGCGTGCGCGTCTCGACGCGACCGACGACGAAGGCGGTCACCCCCCCCGGGTGACCGCCTTCGTCGTTCGCCTGCCGCTACTCGCGGTAGATGGGTGCCTTGCCGTGCACGGCGTCGCCCACCTTGTGGATGCGGATGTCGTTCGTCGACCCGATGATCCCGGGAGGCGATCCCGAGATCACAACGACCTTGTCGCCGACGGCGGCGAGGTCGTTGGCGAGCAGGTAGTCGTCGACCTGGATGAACATCCGGTCGGTGTGCGGCACATGCTCGACGAGCGTGGACTGAACGCCCCACGTGATCGCCATGCGGCGGCGGATGCCGGGTTCGGGCGTGAATCCGAGCATCGGGATGCCGGGGCGAAGACGTGACATGCGCCGCGCCGTGTCGCCGGACTCGGTGAAGATGCAGAGGTACTTCGCCTCGACGAAGTCGGCGACCTCGAGCGCGGCGAGCGTGATCGCCCCGCCCTGCGTGCGGGGCTTCGTCGTGAACGGCTGGATGCGCTCCAGGCCGTGCTCCTCGGTGGACGCGATGATGCGGGCCATCGTCTCGACGACGACGACGGGATAGCGTCCGACGCTCGTCTCGCCCGACAGCATGACGGCGTCGGCGCCGTCGAGCACGGCGTTGGCGACGTCACTCGTCTCGGCGCGCGTGGGAACGGGGTTGTCGATCATCGACTCGAGCATCTGCGTCGCGACGATGACCGGCTTGGCCATGCGACGGCACAGCTCGACGGCGCGCTTCTGCACGATCGGCACGGCCTCGAGCGGAAGCTCGACGCCGAGGTCGCCGCGGGCGACCATGATGCCGTCGAACGCGTCGATGATCTCCTCGAGGTTCTCGACCGCCTGCGGCTTCTCGATCTTCGCGATGACGGGAACGTGGCGTCCTTCTTCGGCCATGATGACGTGCACGCGCTGCACGTCTTTCGCCGAGCGTACGAACGACAAGGCGATGAAGTCCGCTCCGGCCTGCAGGCCCCAGCGCAGATCGGCTTCGTCCTTCTCCGACAGCGCCGGCACGTTGACCGCGACGCCGGGCAGGTTGATGCCCTTGTTGTTCGAGACGGGACCGGCGACGATGACTTTGGTCGTGACGACCGTGCCGTCGGTCTCGATCACTTCGACGCGCACCTTGCCGTCGTCGATCAGCAGGAAGTCCCCCGGCGCGACGTCTTGGGGCAGCCCCTTGAACGTCGTCGACACGATCTCCTTCGTGCCGAGGATGTCCTCGGTGGTGATCTTGAAGATGTCGCCGACGGCGAGCTCGTGCGGCCCGTTCTCGAACTTGCCGAGCCGGATCTTGGGCCCCTGCAGGTCGACGAGGATCGCGACGGCGCGCTGGGCGTCTTCGGCGGCCTTCCGCACGTTGGCGAAGTTGCTCTCGTGGATCGAGTAGTCGCCGTGGCTCAGGTTCAGCCGAGCGACGTCGACGCCGGCATCGATGATCGCGCGGACCATCTCATACGACGAAGTTGCGGGACCCAGGGTGGCGACGATTTTTGCGCGTCTCATCCGTGCTTTCTTCCGTGGTGTGCGAAGTGGGGGGAAGCTTCCGCCAGCCTACGCGGGCGGCAGGCCGATGGCGACATCGTCGGGTCGCACGGGCGCCGACAGCTGCGTGCCGCCCATCAGGAACGCATCCACCGCCGCGGCGACCGAGCGTCCCTCGGCGATCGCCCACACGATGAGCGACTGCCCGCGGCCGGCATCTCCCGCGACGAACACCCCGGGGGCGCTCGTCTGGAAGTCGGAGTCGCGAGAGGGGATGCCGCGTTCGGTGAAGCGCGTGCCGAGCTGATCCTCGAGGAGCGCACGTTCGGGACCGGTGAACCCCATCGCGATGAGCACGAGGTCGGCGGGGATCTCCCGCTCCGTGCCGGCTTTGGGCACGCGACGCCCGTCGATGAACTCGGTCTCGGCGACACGCAGCGCGCGGACCTCGCCCGCGCCGTTGCCGACGAACTCGACGGTCGAGGCGAGGTACGAGCGCTCACCGCCCTCCTCGTGCGCCGACTGCACCTCGAACAGGACCGGAGCCGTGGGCCACGGCTGATGACCGGGCCGCTCCCCTGGCGGGCGCCGGCCGATCGCCAGGTTCGTGACGCTGAGGGCGCCCTGGCGGTGCGCCGTGCCGATGCAGTCCGCTCCCGTGTCACCGCCGCCGATCACGACGACGTGCTTTCCCGCAGCCGTGATCTGGTTCGGCACGACATCGCCCGCGCCCGCGCGGTTGGACTCCACGAGGTACTCCATCGCGACGTGCACGCCGTCGAGCTCGCGCCCCGGAAGGGGCAGCTCACGTGCGACCGTCGCGCCCGTCGCGACGACGACGGCGTCGTAACGCGTCCGCAGGTCGTCCCACGACAGGTCCACGCCGATCTCGACGCCGGCGCGGAAGCGCGTGCCCTCGTCCTGCATCTGACGCAGGCGCGCCTCGAGGTGCTTCTTCTCCATCTTGAAGTCGGGGATGCCGTACCGCAGCAGCCCGCCGATGCGGTCGTCGCGTTCGAAGACCGCGACGGTGTGACCCGCGCGCGTCAGCTGCTGGGCAGCGGCGAGCCCGGCAGGTCCCGAGCCGACGACGGCCACGGTCCTGCCCGTGAGCCGTCCCGGCGGCTCGGGTTCGATCCATCCCTTGCCGAACGCCTCGTCGGCGATCGACACCTCGATCTGCTTGATCGTCACGGCGGGCTGGTTGATCCCCAGCACGCACGAGCTCTCGCACGGGGCCGGGCACAGCCGCCCCGTGAACTCGGGGAAGTTGTTGGTCGCGTGCAGCCGCTCGCTCGCCGCCCGGCCTTCGCCACGCCACGTGAGGTCGTTCCACTCCGGGATGAGGTTGCCCAGGGGGCATCCGCGGTGGCAGAACGGCACTCCGCAGTCCATGCACCGGCCCGCTTGACGGCGCAGGACGGCGCTGTCGCCGGGCTCATAGACCTCTTTCCAGTCCATGATCCGAACGGGAACGGGGCGGCGTGCCGGCAGCTCCCGCTCCGTGATCTTCAGAAAGCCCTTCGGGTCAGCCACCCGTCACCTCCAGGATGCGGTTCCATACGATGTCGCCGTCGGGATCGAGTCCCTCGGCGACGGCGACCCGTCGCGCATCCAGGACAGCGGCGTAGTCCCGCGGCAGGACGCGGACGAAGTTGCGGACCTCGGTCTCGAAGTCCTCGAGCAGGGATGCCGCGCGCACCGAGCCCGTCTGCGCGACGTGCTGTTCGAGCAGGTCGCGAAGCATCGCCGCGTCACCCGAGCCGAGCGGGCCGAGTTCGAGCTCGCCGTTCGCGAGCGCCTCGCGGTTGACCAGGGCCGGATCGAGCCGGTGCACGTATGCGGTTCCTCCCGACATCCCGGCGCCCAGATTTCGTCCGGTCGTGCCGAGGATGACGGCGAGGCCGCCCGTCATGTATTCCAGCGCGTGATCACCCACGCCCTCCACGACGGCGGTCGCGCCCGAGTTGCGCACGAAGAACCGCTCCCCCACGACGCCGCTGAGGAACATCGTGCCCTGCGTCGCCCCGTAGCCGATCACATTGCCGGCGATGACGTTCTGCGCCGCCTCGAACGTGGCCGCCCGGGGAGGCCGCACGATGATCTGTCCGCCGGAGAGGCCTTTGCCGACATAGTCGTTCGAGTCGCCCTCGAGCCGCAGCGTGATCCCGGCGGGCAGGAACGCCCCCAGGGACTGACCGGCCGAACCCGTCAGATTGATCTCGATCGATCCCGTGCGCAGACCGTGCTCACCGTGCGCGCGGGTCACGTGATGGCCCAGAAGCGTCCCGACGGCGCGCTCGGTGTTGCGGATCGGAAGGTCGAGCACGATGTGCCCGCCGTCGGCGATGACCTGCTGCGCGCGTTCGATGAGCGGCACATCGAAGTGCGCGTCGAGCCCATGCTCCTGATCGCGCGCATGCCGTCGCGGCTCGTCCTCGGCGAACACCGGACCTGCCAGGACCGGCGCCAGATCCAATCCCTCCGTCTTCCAGTGCCGCACGGCATCGTCGACATCGAGCAGCTCGGTGCGGCCGACGATCTCGTCGAGCGAGCGCACGCCGAGCTCGGCGAGCAGCTCCCGCACCTCTTCGGCGATGAACTCCATGAAGTTCACGACGAACTCCGGCTTGCCCGTGAAGCGCGCGCGCAGCGTCGGGTTCTGCGTCGCGACGCCGACCGGACACGTGTCGAGGTGGCAGACGCGCATCATGACGCACCCCGACACGACGAGCGGCGCCGTGGCGAAGCCGAACTCCTCCGCGCCCAGCAGGGCTCCGATGACGACGTCGCGACCCGTCTTGAGCTGACCGTCGACCTGCACGACGACGCGGTCGCGCATGCCGTTGAGCATGAGCGTCTGCTGCGTCTCGGCCAGACCCAGCTCCCACGGAGTGCCGGCGTGCTTGAGGGAGTTCAGCGGACTCGCACCCGTGCCGCCGTCGTGCCCCGAGACGAGGATGACATCCGCGAGGGCCTTCGCCGTGCCGGCTGCGACCGCGCCGATGCCGGACTGGCTCACGAGCTTGACGTGCACGCGCGCCGTCGGGTTGGCGCGCTTGACGTCGAAGATGAGCTGCTTGAGGTCTTCGATCGAGTAGATGTCGTGGTGCGGCGGCGGTGAGATGAGCCCCACGCCGGCCGTCGCGTGGCGTGTGCGCGCGACCCACGGATACACCTTCGTCGGCGGCAGCTGTCCGCCCTCGCCGGGCTTGGCGCCCTGCGCGAGCTTGATCTGGATGTCGTCCGCCTCGGTCAGGTAGAGGCTCGTGACGCCGAAGCGCCCCGAAGCGACCTGCTTGATCGCGCTGCGGCGCGCGGGATCCAGAAGGCGATCGACGTCCTCGCCACCCTCCCCCGTGTTCGATTTGCCGCCGATGCTGTTCATCGCGATCGCGAGGGTCTCGTGGGCCTCCTGCGAGATCGAGCCGTAGCTCATGGCTCCCGTCGAGAAGCGCGCGACGATGGATGCCACCGACTCCACCTCGTCCAGCGGCACGGGCGGGCGCTCCCCGGTCTTGAGACGGAACAGCCCGCGCAGCGTCTTCAGTTCGTGCGCCTGGTCATCGACGAGCTTCGTGTATTCGCGGAAGATGTCGTACCGTCGCGTGCGCGTCGAGTGCTGCAGCCGGAAGACCGTGTCCGGATCGAACAGGTGCGGCGACCCGTCGCGGCGCCACTGGTACTCGCCGCCGGTCCAGAGCCGCTCGTGCGCTCGAGCCGCGGCATCCTCGGGGTAGGCGAAATCATGACGCGCCTGGTTCTCGGCCGCGATCTCATCGATCCCGATGCCGCCGAGCTTGCTCTCGGTGCCCGTGAAGTACGCGTCGATGAGCTCCTGCCCGAGACCGACGGCTTCGAACGCCTGCGCTCCGGAATACGACGCGACGGTCGAGATGCCCATCTTCGACATGATCTTCAGCACGCCCTTGCCGAGCGCGTAGATCACGTTGCGCACGGCCTGCTCGGGCGAGATCCCGGTGATGAAGCCCGTCCGCACGAGATGCTCGACGGTCTCCATCGCGAGATACGGGTTGACGGCGGATGCACCGTAGCCCAGCAGCGTCGCGACGTGATGCACTTCGCGCACATCGCCCGCCTCGACGACGAGTCCCACCTTCATCCGCGTCTCGGTGCGGATGAGGTGGTGGTGGACCGCCGACAGCATGAGCAGCGACGGGATCGGCACGAGGTCCTTGTTCGAGTCGCGGTCGGACAGGATGAGGAACTCGGCGCCCTCGGCGATCGCGGCATCCGCCTCTGTGCACAGGGCATCGAGACGCTCCTTGAGCACGCCCGGACCGGCGTCGAAGTGATACAGCCCCCGCAGCGTCACAGCGCGACGGCCGGGCATCGTGCGGTGGATGTTCTGGATCTTCGCGAGCTCGTCGTTGTCGAGCACGGGGAAATCGAGGGTGATCTGCCGCGTGTGGTCGGGGCCCCACGCGAGGAGGTTGCGCTCGGGACCGATCCCCGCGCGCAGGCTCGTGACGATCTCTTCGCGGATCGAGTCGAGCGGCGGATTGGTGACCTGGGCGAACTGCTGCGTGAAGTAGTCGAAGAGCAGGCGCGGGCGTTCGCTGAGCACGGCGACCGGCGTGTCGCTGCCCATCGCACCGAGCGGCTCGGCGCCGGTCTGCCCCATGGGGGTCAGCAGCACCCGCACTTCTTCTTCGGTGTATCCGAAGGTGCGCTGACGACGCGTGATCGAGGCGATCGGGTGCACGATGTGCTCGCGATCGGGCAGCTCCTCGAGCTGCAGACGCTGCCGAAGCCACAGCTCCCACGGTTCGAGCCGGGCGAGACGCGTCTTGATCTCGTCGTCTTCGATGATGCGGCCCTCGGCCGTGTCGACGATGAACATGCGGCCCGGCCGCAGGCGGCCGCGGCGCTTGATGCGCTCGGGCTCGAACTCGAGCACGCCGGTCTCGCTGCCGATCACGACGAGGCCGTCGGTCGTCTCCGTCCAGCGGCCGGGGCGCAGGCCGTTGCGATCGAGCGTCGCACCCACGAGCGTGCCGTCGGTGAAGATGAGGGCCGCGGGGCCGTCCCACGGCTCCATCTGCAGCGCGTGGTAGTCGTAGAAGGCGCGCAGATCGGGGGCCAGGTCGGCCTGCTTCTCGTACGCCTCGGGCATCATCATCATGACGGCGTGCGGCAGGCTGCGACCCGTCAGAGTGAGGAGCTCGAGCACTTCGTCGAACGAGGCCGAGTCGCTCGCACCGGGCGTGCAGATGGGAAGCAGCGGCGCCATGTCGCCCAGCAGCTCCGATTCCAGCTGCGACTGACGCGCGCGCATCCAGTTGCGGTTGCCGCGCACGGTGTTGATCTCGCCGTTGTGCGCGAGCATGCGCAGCGGCTGCGCGAGCGGCCAGGACGGGAACGTGTTGGTCGAGTAGCGCGAGTGCACGACGGCCAGTTCGCACGCGAACCTCTCGTCGGACAGATCGGGGAAGAACGGCTCGAGCTGCAGCGTCGTGACCATGCCCTTGTAGCCGAGTGTGCGGCACGACAGGGAAACAAAATACGCGCCCAACTCATGTTGGGCGCGTTTGCGAAGACGGAAGACCAGACGGTCGAGCGACAGGCCGGACATGGCCGGAGCGCCGCCGATGGCGGGGCGGGACAGGAACAGCTGCTCGAAGTCGGGGCGCGCGGCGAGTGCGAGCTTGCCGAGGTGCTCTTCGCGCGTGGGCACGTGCCGCCATCCCAGCACGACGAGATCCTCGTCGGCGGCGATGCGTGCGATCCCGTCCTTGACGGCGGCGCGCTCGGCGTCATCGCGCGGCAGGAAGGCCATGCCGACGGCGTACTCGCCGACCGGCGGCAGGTCGAAGTCGACGACGGCGCGCAGGAACGCGTCGGGGATCTGCGTCAGGATGCCTGCTCCGTCGCCCGTGCCGGCGTCAGAGCCGATCGCGCCGCGGTGCTCGAGATTGCGCAGCGCCGTCAGCGCGTGGTCGACGATGTCGTGGCCGGGGGTGCCGCGCAGCGTCGCGACCATCGCGAGACCGCACGCATCCTTCTCGAAGGCGGGGTTGTACATGCCCTGAGCGGGGGGAAATCCGCTCGGCTCGCCAGAAAACGGGCTCACGCCCATAGGAACCGTCCTCACTGAGTGGAGAGGGGGACGTCGTCGGCCCGGTGGACGAAGTGCGCGGGATGCTACTTCGTGGCGACTGTGCTTGTGGCGGTGGTCTCTTCGACCGTGTCGGTCGGCGGTTCGCTGACGTCGACGTAGTCGGGTGTCTGCGATTGTACAGCCCCGTCGCGCTTCCACTCGCGCCCCGGTCGGTACGGGGAGGGTTCGTCGGCGGTGTGGCGCCGAGCCTGCACGAACAGGATGACGAGGCCCACGACGACGCCCACGATCGCTGCCCACACGTTCGTGCGCAGACCGAAGATGACGTCGCTCGGGTCGATGCGGATCGACTCCCACACGATGCGGCCCGCGCTGTACCAGATGAGATAGAGCGCGAACAGGCGGCCCCATTGCAGACGCAGCTTGCGACCCGCCCACAGCAGCACGATCACGCCGAGCACGTTCCAGATGACTTCGTAGAGGAAGGTCGGGTGGAACAGTGTGTCCTCGGGCAGCCCGATGGGCCACGCGGGGTTCGGGTAGTCGATCTCGAGGCCCCACGGCAGATCGGTCGGAGTGCCGAAGAGCTCCTGGTTGAACCAGTTGCCGAACCGCCCGATCGCCTGCGCGAGCAGAAGACCCGGCGCGAGGGCGTCGGCGAACGTCCAGAAGCGGATGCCCGTCCAACGGCAGCCGAGCCAGGCTCCGATCGCCCCGCCGATGAGGGCGCCGTAGATGGCGATGCCGCCGTCCCACACGTTCCAGATGGCGTCCTTCACGAACGGGTTCCACCACTCGCGTCCGTCGGCGAAGTAGAAGCTCGCGTGGGTGAAGACGTGGTAGAACCGCGCGACGATGATCGCCAGCGGGACGGCGAGGAGGCTGATGTCGATCACGACCCAGGGCTCGGCGCCGCGCTTGGTGAGTCGGTGGTTCGTCATGAACACCGCGACGATGATGCCCGTGATGATGCACAGGGCGTAGATGTGGATCGTCAGCGGACCGATCGAGAACGAGCTGATGTCGGGGCTCGGGATGCTGGCGACGACGCCCGCGGCGGAGGAAAGCATGAGTGCGAGTTTAGTTGTCGGAGACGGTGTTCGTGACCGTGCCGGCCGTGAGCGCGCGTGTCTCGGTCGCGAGACCCTCGAGTCCGCGATCGCGCAGGGCACGCACGAGGGCGGTTCCGACGATCGCGCCGTCGGCGTACTCGACGACGCCGGCAACCTGATCGGCCGTCGAGATGCCGATCCCGACGCACGCGTGACCGGCCCCGCGGGCCCGGAGACGCTCGACGAGTGTTCGAGCCGCGGCATCCAGTTGCGCGCGCTCCCCCGTGATGCCCATCGTCGACACCGTGTAGATGAAGCCCGTGGACTTCTCGATGATGAGGTCGAGGCGCTCGTCGGTCGAGGTGGGCGCGGCGAGGAAGATGCGGTCCAGCCCCGTGCGCTCGCTCGCGGCGATCCACTCGGACGCCGCCTCGGGCGTGATGTCCGGGGTGATGAGTCCCGCGCCGCCCGCGGCGGCGAGATCGTCGGCGTAGCGGTCCACGCCGTACTGCATGACGGGGTTCCAGTACGTCATGACGAGCACGGGCACATCGACGCGCGCCGTGATCTCGCGGATGGCGGTGAACGTGTCGCGCAGGCGGAACCCGGCGGCCAGAGCCGTCTGGGTCGCCTCCTGGATGACGGTGCCGTCCATGACGGGGTCGGAGTAGGGAGGACCGAGTTCGATGACGTCGGCGCCGTTCTCGGCGAGCGTGACGGCGGCCTCGATGCTCGTCTGCAGATCGGGAAAACCGAGCGGCAGATAGCCGATGAAGGCTCCGCGGCCCTGTGCGTGCGCCTTGTCGATCGCCGCGGCGACCCGTGACGCGGTCACAGCTTCACCCCGTCGCCCTTGGCCGATTCATCGGGCACAGCTGCGTCGACGGGCGACTCCTCGTCGTACAGCTCGAAGTAGCGCGCGGCGGTGTCCATGTCCTTGTCGCCGCGACCGGACAGGTTGACGGCGAGGATCGCGTCGGGACCGAGCTCGCGTCCGATGCGCAGGGCACCGGCCAGGGCGTGCGCCGACTCGATCGCGGGGATGATGCCCTCGGTGCGCGACAGCAGCCGCAGCGCTTGCATCGCCTCGTCATCGGTCGCGGGGATGTACTGCGCGCGGCCGATGTCGGCGAGCCACGCGTGCTCGGGGCCGACGCCCGGGTAGTCCAGACCCGCCGAGATGGAGTGCGACTCGACCGTCTGGCCGTCCTCGTCCTGCAGCACGTAGGTCTTCGCCCCGTGCAGCACGCCGGGGCGCCCGCGCTCGATGGATGCCGCGTGCCGGTCGGTGTCGACGCCGTCGCCGGCCGCTTCGACCCCGTACAGCCGTACGTCGTCGTCGTCGAGGAACGCGTCGAACATGCCGATCGCGTTGGAGCCGCCGCCGACGCACGCGAGGACTGCGTCGGGGAGCCGGCCGGTCTCATCGAGGAGCTGCTGGCGCGCCTCTTCGGAGATGACCTTCTGGAAGTCGCGCACCATGGCGGGGAACGGGTGCGGGCCCGCGGCCGTGCCGAAGACGTAGTTCGTGTTCTCGACCGTGGCGACCCAGTCGCGGTACGCGTCGTTGATGGCGTCCTTGAGGGTGCGCGACCCGGTCGTGACGGGGATCACCTCGGCGCCGAGCAGCCGCATGCGCGCGACATTGAGCGCCTGGCGCTCGGTGTCGACCTCGCCCATGTAGATCGTGCAGTCGAAGCCGAACAGGGCCGCCGCCGTCGCGGTCGCGACGCCGTGCTGTCCCGCGCCGGTCTCGGCGATGACGCGGGTCTTGCCGAGGCGCTTGGTCAGGAGAGCCTGGCCGAGCACGTTGTTGATCTTGTGCGAGCCGGTGTGGTTGAGGTCTTCGCGCTTGAGGAAGACCCGGGCTCCCCCGGCGTGCTCGGCGAAGCGGGGAACCTCGGTCAGTGCCGAGGGACGACCGGCGTACGTGTGCAGGAGGCGGACGAACTCGGCCTGGAACGCCGGATCGGCCTTCGCGGATTCGTATTCTGCGGTGAGCTCGTCGATGGCCGCGATGAGCGACTCCGGCATGAAGCGACCGCCGAAGTCGCCGAAGAACGGCCCGGATGCCGCCCGCAGGCTCATGATCCGGCCTCGACGAAGGCCCGCAGCGTCGCCACGGGATCGTTCGTCACGAGGGCCTCGCCCACGAGGACGACGTCGGCACCCGCGGAGCGGTAATGCGTCACGTCGGCGGGAGACAGAACGGCCGATTCGGCGATCCGGACGGCGTCGGTCGGGATCCGGTCGACGAGACGGCCGAAGAGGTCGCGGTCCAGGTCGAAGGTCGACAGGTCCCGTGCGTTGACGCCGATGAGGCGTGCGCCGAGATCGGCGGCCGTGTCGACCTCGCTCGCGCTGTGGGTCTCGACGAGCGGCGTCATGCCGAGCTCGAGCACGAGGGCGTGCAGGCGCGTGAGAACGGGCTGCGCGAGAGCGGCGACGATGAGCAGGACGAGGTCGGCGCCCGACGCGCGCGCTTCGAGCACCTGGTACTCGGTGGCGATGAAGTCCTTGCGCAGCACGGGCACCTGCACGGCTGCCTTGACGGCCTCGAGGTCGGCGAGGCTCCCTTTGAAGCGGCGGCCTTCGGTCAGCACCGAGACGGCGGATGCACCGCCCTCCTGGTAGCGCAGAGCCTGCAGGGCGGGGTCGGGGATCGTCGCGAGGTCACCGCGCGAGGGGCTGGCCCGCTTGACCTCGGCGATGATCTTGACGCGGTCGGCCGGTGCGAGCGCGGCGAGGGCATCACGGGCGGGCGGCTGGGCGAGGGCGTCTATCTCGACGACCGAGAGAGGACGCGCGACGGCGCGATCCTCTGCGTCCTGAACCGCGCCGGCCGTGAGGTCGGCCAGCACGTCAGTGGGCTTTCGGCTGGTACTTGGGGCCCTTGACGCCCCAGCCCGCCTTGGCCATGACCCATCCGACGATGAGACCGATGACCAGCAGAACGCCCGACGCCCACACGAGCGGGGCCATGTCCAGCCAGTAGAAGACGACGCCGAGCGCGACAGCCACGAGCATGATCACGACGGCCGTCCAGGCGGCGGGCGAGTGTCCGTGGCCGGGGTCGCCGATGTTGGTGCTCATGGATCTCCTCTGAAGTAGGCGCGGTCGTGGTCAGTCTATCGGTCAGGTCGTCGGATCCTCGCCACGCGAGAGGTCATCCCAGTCGTCGATCGCGTCGTGCGGCCGCGAGCCCGTGCTCGCCGATGTCGTGCGCCCGGGAGTGTCGGCCGTCGTGTAGCGGCGCCCAGCGCCCTTCCAGCGGTGCGCCGTCGCGATCGTGAAGGCTCCGGCGATGAGCAGCACGATCCAGCAGACGAGCGTCACAGCCGGCCACACCGAGATCTCGACCGTCTCGACGAGGCCGGCCACCGCCTTCTCGCCCGTGATGCCGGTCGCCTCGGTCACGGTCGCGGCGACGTGCGACGTCTGCGGGCCCGTCACGACGGCGCCGGTCAGTATCGTGAGGACGCCGGCGAGCACGAGCGTCAGCGCGCCGAAGATGTACCGCAGCACGAGGCCGACGACCGACAGCGCGCCGCCGAGCGCGAGGACGGCGAGGCTGAGCGGGGCGAGAACGGGGATCGCCGACGCACCCGGTACCGGCAGGGTGTGGTGCGCGCCGTCGGCGAGCACGACGGTGAGCCAGGTCTGGGTGGCGGCGATGACTCCGATCGCTCCGGGCAGGAGCGTCAGGAGGATCGCGATGAGGCGCGCGCGGCGGATCATTCCGGCAGACCGTCCGCGACGACAGGCGTCAGGTCGTCGGCGTCGAAGCACGTGCGCGTGCCCGTGTGGCAGGCCGCGCCGACCTGCTCGACGGTGAGCAGGATCGCGTCGCCGTCGCAGTCCAGGCGCGCGCCCTTGACGAGCTGGATGTGGCCCGACGTGTCGCCCTTGCGCCAGTATTCGCGGCGCGAGCGGGACCAGAACGTGACCCGGCCCTCGGTGAGGGTGCGCCGCAGGGCCTCGGCATCCATCCAGCCGAGCATGAGCACCTCGCGCGTGTCCCACTGCTGCACGATCGCGGCGACGAGGCCGTCGTCGGTGAAGGTGACACGGTCCAGCCGGGGGTCGCGCTCGTCGGTCACTTCGACTCGCTCCGCTCGCTCAGCACGTCGTCTGCGGCCACTTCGCGCACCGGAATGCCCTCGGCCGTCATGGCGGCCTTCACCTCGCCGACCGTGAGCTGGCCGGAGTGGAAGACGGATGCCGCCAGCACGGCGTCGGCACCCGCAGCGACGGCGGGAGCGAAGTCGGCCGCACGGCCCGCACCGCCCGAGGCGATGATGGGCACGCTCGACACTTCGCGCATGAGCCCGACCAGTTCGAGATCGAATCCTTCGCGCGTGCCGTCGGCGTCGATCGAGTTGACCAGCAGCTCCCCCGCGCCGCGCTCGATCGCCTCGCGCGCCCACGCGAGCGCGTCCAGCGTCGTCGCGGTGCGGCCGCCGTGCGTCGTCACGACGAAGCCGGAGGGCACGAGATCGGCCAGTTCACCGGTCGCGCGTGCGACGTCGAGCGAGAGCACGAGCACCTGCGCGCCGAACCGGTCGGCGATCTCGCCGACGAGGTCGGGGCGGGCGATCGCGGCGGAGTTGACGCCGATCTTGTCGGCGCCGACGGCGAGGAGCCGTGCGACGTCGTCGGCCTGCCGCACTCCCCCGCCGACCGTGAGCGGGATGAACACCTCTTCGGCCGTCCGGCGGACGACGTCGTAGGTCGTCGCGCGCTCGTCGATCGTCGCCGTGACGTCGAGGAACGTCAACTCGTCAGCGCCCTGACGGTAGTACTCGCGCGCGAGCTCGACGGGATCGCCCATGTCGCGCAGGTTCTGGAAGTTGACGCCCTTCACGACGCGTCCCGCGGCCACGTCGAGGCACGGGATGACGCGGCAGACGACGCTCATCACAGCCTCGCGTTGTGGATCGCGGTCACGAGGATCGCCCGCGCGCCGATCGCATACAGAGCATCCATCACCTGGTTGACGCCGTGTCGCGCGACCATGACGCGCACGGCGACCCACTCGGGGTCGCGCAGCGGTGAGATCGTGGGCGACTCGACACCGCCGGCGACCTTGACGGCCTCATCGACGAGGTGGGCCGGCAGGTCGTAGTCGACCATGACGAAACGGCGGGCGACCATGACGCCGCGCAGACGTCGCAGCAGGGTCTGCGTGCCGGACGCCTCGACGGGCGAGGTGATGAGGACCGCCTCGGACTCGAGGATGACGGGCCCGAAGATCTCCAGTCCGGCTTGACGCAGCGTCGTGCCGGTCGAGACGACGTCGGCGACGGCGTCGGCGACGCCCAGCGCGACGGCGGACTCGACCGCGCCGTCCAGCGGCACGAGGTCCACGGCGATGCCGTGCTCGTCGAGGAATCCGTCGACGAGGCCGGGGTAGGCCGTCGCGACGCGCGCGCCTTCGAGCTCCTGCACGCTCGAGTAGCGTCCGGGCGGGCCGGCGAAACGGAAGGTGGAGCCTCCGAAGCCGAGGGCTTCGACCTCGAGAGCGCCCGGCATGCGGGCATCGAGCAGCAGGTCGCGACCCGTGACGCCGACATCGAGGGCGCCCGAGCCGACGTAGGTCGCGATGTCCTTGGGGCGCAGATAGAAGAACTCGACCTCGTTCGCGGGGTCGATGACGTGCAGGTCTTTCGGGTCGCGGCGGCCGGTGTACCCGGCCTCGTTGAGCATCTCGGTCGCGGTCTCGGCGAGCGAGCCCTTGTTCGGCACGGCGATTCGCAGCATTTCAGAGGAGCTTTCTCATGTCGCAGATGACGGATGGGCGCAGGCTCACAGATGTCGGTAGACGTCCTCGAGCGTCAGTCCCTTCGCGAGCATGAGCACCTGCAGGTGGTAGAGCAGCTGCGAGATCTCCTCGGCGGCGGCGTCGGCCGATTCGTACTCGGCGGCCATCCACACTTCGGCGGCCTCTTCGACGATCTTCTTGCCGATCGCGTGCACACCCGCGTCGAGCTGAGCGACCGTGCCCGATCCCTCGGGTCGCTCGGCGGCCTTCGCCTCGAGCTCAGCGAACAGGGCGTCGAACGTCTTCACTATGCCAGGGTACCGGTCAGTGGCGGTGGGTCGCCGCCGCCGCGGCCGCACGCAGGCCCGCGATCGCGGCATCCGGATCCGACGCGCCGAACACGGCGGATCCGGCGACGAACGTGTCGGCCCCCGCTTCGGCGGCCTGCGCGATCGTCGCGTCGCCGATGCCGCCGTCGACCTGCAGCCACACGTTCGATCCACGGCGGTGCGCTTCGTCGGCGAGGCTGCGCAGTTTGGGCATCGTCTCGGGCATGAACGACTGGCCGCCGAAGCCCGGCTCGACGGTCATGACGAGGATCTGGTCGAACTCGTCGAGCAGGTCGAAGAGCCCCCCGACGGGGGTCGCGGGCTTGACGGCGACACCCGCTCGCGCGCCGATGTCGCGCAGGCGTCGTGCGAGCGCGACCGGATCAGCGGCGGCCTCGAGATGGAACGTGACCGACGCGGCGCCGAGCTCGGCGTATTCCGGAGCCCATCGTTCGGGGTCGGTGATCATGAGGTGCACGTCCAGCGGCACGGGGCTCGTCGCCTGGATGCGTTCGACCATCTGCGGACCGAACGTCAGATTCGGCACGAAGTGGTTGTCCATGACGTCGACGTGCACGAAGTCGGCCGCGTGGATGCGCGCCAGCTCGGACTGCATGTTGACGAAGTCGGCGGCGAGGATGCTGGGGTTCACACGGATGTCGGGCACGGCTCCATTATGGTCAGACCCGTCGCAGCAGCGAGATCGACATCGCGTCGGTGTTGTGCCGATGGGGCCACAGTTGCGCGCGCAGGCTTCCGTCGGCCTGCGGGAGCAGGCCAGGATCTCCGACGGATGCCGCGGTCACAGCGTCACGCGCCGAGATCTCTTCGACGGCGTCGCCCCACTCGCGTCTGACCTCGCCGACGACGCCGGCCGTCTCGGCGAGATGCGGCGAGCATGTCACGTACGCGACGACTCCCCCGGGAGCGAGGGCTCCGACCGCGGCGGAGAGGAGTCCGCGCTGCAGCTCGGACAGATCCGGCACGTCGGACGGCGCCTTGCGCCACCGCGCTTCCGGGCGCCGACGCAGCGCGCCGAGGCCCGTGCAGGGCGCGTCGACGAGGATGCGGTCATACGTGTCGGGGGTCTCGGCGGCGCGGACGCGGCCGTCCTGCTCCGACACCGGCACCTCGAGGGGGACACCGGCGACGGCCTGACGGACCAGACCCGCCCGCGCGGGCGCGATCTCGTTGGCCTCGAGCCGTGCGCCGTGCGCGAGCGCCTCGGCCGCCAGCAGCGCCGTCTTGCCGCCCGGGCCCGCGCAGAGGTCGAGCCACCGCTCCCCCGGCGCTATCGGGGACGCGTGGGTCAGCGCGAGGGCCGCGAGCTGAGACCCTTCGTCCTGCACGCGGATGCGGCCCTCGGCCGCGCGGATCATGCCCTCGGGATCGCCGCCGGGCAGCCGGAAACCGTACGGCGAGTACGGTGTGCGACGCGCGTCGTCGGGAACCTCGGCGAGACCGGGCAGGGCCGTCATCGTGACGCGGGGCGAGACGTTGTCGGCCGTCAGCAGCGCCTCGAGCTCGGCGGCGCGCCCTTCTGCCGCCAGAGCGCGGCGCAGGGCGCGCACGACCCAGACGGGGTGCGAGAACAGCAGGCCCAGGCGTTCGTCGTCGGACCGCGCGGAATCGGCGACCCGCATCATCCAGTCGCCCGGCGTGTCGCGGGACACGCGACGCAGGACGGCGTTGGTGAATCCCGCGGCACCGCGTCCCGCCGCGCCGCGTGCGAGCTCGACCGATTCGTTGACGGCTGCGTGCGAGGCGACGCGGGTCGACAGCAGCTGGTGCACCCCGAGCCGCAGGGCGTCGAGGACAGTGGGGTCGATCTCGTGCACGGGCCGGTCGGCGGCCAGCGCGATGACGGCATCGTAGGTGCCCTCGCGGCGCAGCGTGCCGTAGGTCAATTCGGTCGCGAGCCCCGCGTCGGCGGTCGACAGTCCGGCGCGATCGATCGATTTCGGCAGGAGCAGGTTGGCGTAGGCGTCGGATTCGTGGACGGCGCGGATGGTCTCGAAGGCGACGCGTCGCGCGCTCTGCACGCGACTCATGAGCCGGCCACCGGCTGCTCGCCGCGCAGCCCCCGCCACCAGTCGGCCGCGCGCATCGCGCCCTTGCCCGCCGGCTGGATCGTCTCGAGGCGGACGGGCTGCGAGCCCGTGCCCACGACGACGTCCTTGCCGTGCGCGCCGAAGACGCCGGGAGCGAGCTCGGGCGCGTCGTCGGGCGCGGGGGCGGCGGCGAGGATCTTCAGTCGTGCACCGCCGATCGTCGTGTGCGCGCCGGGCTCGGGGGTCACGCCGCGGATGCGGTTCACGACGGCGTCGCGCGTCTCATCCCAGCGGATTCTGCCGTCGTCGTCGGTGAGCTTCGGCGCGTAGGTGGAATCGCCGGTCTGCCGCGTCGCGACGGCGGTTCCGGCCTCGATCGCGTCGACGACGTCACGCAGCAGGTCGGCGCCGTCATGCGCGAGCTCGTCGAGGAGCGACCCCGCCGTCGCGTCGGGGCCGATGGGGTGCATCCGCTCGGCGAAGACATCGCCCGCGTCGAGCGCGGCGACGAGCTGGAACACGCTCGCCCCCGTGCGATCGTCGCCCGCGATGAGGGCGCGCTGCACGGGCGCGGCGCCGCGCCAGCGCGGCAGGAGGGAGAAGTGCAGATTGATCCACCCGTACCGGGGCGTCGACAGCAGCGGCTCGCGCACGAGGCCGCCGTAGGCGACGATGACGCCGAGGTCGGGCTCGAGCGCCGCGATCCGCTCGGTCGCCGCATCGTCGAGCCGGTCGGTGCGCAGGACGTCGAGAGCGAGCTCTTCGGCGACCGCCGTGACGGGCGACGGGGTGAGCGTGCGCTTGCGTCCGAGCGGCGCGTCGGTGCGGCTGACGACGAGGGCGATGTCGTGATCGGATGCCGCGAGGGCGCGCAGGGACGGCACGGCGGGTGCGGGCGTGCCGGCGAAGACGAGGCGCATGGTCTCCTCACAGATCGAGATCGGGCACGTCGACCCGAACTCTGAGTGTATTGCGGGCAGCGGGGTTGCGTCCCTTCGCGGCCTTGCGGGCGTTCAGGGCGTTCGCGACGACGGCCGCGCGCAGGGCCTCGGTGACGCGCGCGCCGCTGCTGTAGTCGAAGCGCACGAGAGCCCGCACGCCCTCGTCACGCGGGACGGGGCCGAGCACCGACGTCTCGTCGAGCGTCGGCACGGCGGCCCGCACCGACGAGATGGCCGTCTCGACGGCCGCCCGGGGGCCCTCGAGCGCCGCGACGCGGACGGTCGGCGGCATCCGCAACGCTGCCCGGTCGGCGAGCTCGGCGCGCGCGTACGCCGGTTGGGACCACGTCGCGAGGGCCCGTGCGACGGGTCCGGCGACGCCGACGAGGTGAACCGGCGCCTTCGGCACAGCGAGCGCGGCGGCGTTGGACCACCAGCGCAGGCACGACTCGCCGATCCGCAGGGCCTCGGCCTGCAGCATGCGATCGCCGTCGAGCAGGATGACCGAGCGGTATCCGCCGTCGGCGATCGGCTCGGCCCCGCGCGTCGCGATGACGAGGGCGGGGCGCGCGTCGACGCGCAGCACGGGGTGCTCCCCGTCGGCGACGATGACGCGCACGCCGGGGAACGCACGACCCAGTTCGTCGGCCGTGCGCTCGCTGCCCGACGAGACCATCCGCACGGTCGTGCCGGCGCAGTCGGGGCATGTCCACGCCTGCGCCCGACGACCGCACCAGCCGCACACGGGAACGGCGCCGTGGGACTTCGCGTGCAGGGGTCCGCCGCAGTGCGCGCACCGCGCGGCGTGGCGACACCCCGCGCACACGAGCACGGGCGCATAGCCGGGGCGGGCGACCTGAACGAGCACGGGTCCGTCCTCGAGCGCCTCGCGTGCCGCGGCGAAGGCCGACGAGGGAACGCGCGCACCGCGCGACTCGCCCTCGCGCGTCGCACTGAGCACGACGCGCGGACTGCTCTTGCGGGCGGGTGCGATCTCGCGCACCCAGCCCAGTGACACGAGCCGCTCGACGTCGGTCGTGCGGGTGTGGCCCGCGAACAGGAGCCCGGGACCATCGAGCTCTTGGCGGACCAGGGCCGCGTCGCGCGCGCTGACGCCGGGACTGAGCGGCTCGCCGAGCAGCGGGTCTCCGTCGTCCCAGATCGCGATGAGGCCGATGTCGTGCACGGGGGCGTAGACGGCCGAGCGATTGCCGAGCACGATGCACGGGACTTCGGTCAGCGTGCGCAGGAACGCCGCATACCTCGCGGGCGAGGATTGCCGCGCGTCGACGGCGACGACGGCGTCGGGTGCGACGAGGTCGGCGAGGGCGGCGGCGAGCTGGTCCTGATCGCGGTGGTCGGGCACGACGAGCACGGCGCTGCGACCGGTCGCGAGCGTGTGCGCCGCGGTGGATGCCAGCAGCACGGCCCACGACCCCACGGTCGTGCCGTCCGCGAGCTGGGCGGGGTGCGGCGGCGCGTCGAGGGCGAGGCGCTCCCCCGCATCGAGCGCGTCGGCGAGTCCGGGGTAGGCCTCCAGCGCCGGGAGCCCGCCGGCGGTGGCCTCGGGCGGCGCGGGGTGCTCGCCGGCGAGCCACGCCTTCTCGGCGCGCACCATGCGCTTGGGGATCGCCAGACGCAGGATGTCGCTCGCCGATCCCGCCGCGCGGTCGGCGGCGCGGCGGGCGAGCTCATAGAGCCGCGTCGGCAGCACCGGAACACCGGACACGACGGCGTCGAGTTCGGAGAGCGGGCGCTCGGCGTCGTCGGATTCCGTCACCTCGACGAGGTAGCCGTCGACCAGGCGACCGGCCGTGCGCAGCGGCACCCGCACGCGCACACCGGCGACGGCGTCAGCGGTGAGCTCGCGCGGGATCTCGTAGTCGAAGAGCCTGTCCAGCTGCGGCAGCGGCGAATCCAGCAGCACCCGCGCGATGCGCCGCGTCACGTCAGAGCCCGGCGGCGCGCCGGAGATCGTCGACGCGGTCGGTGCGCTCCCACGTGAAATCGGGCAGTTCGCGCCCGAAGTGCCCGTAGGAGGCGGTCTGCGCGTAGATCGGACGCAGCAGGTCGAGCTGCTCGACGATCGCCCGCGGGCGCAGGTCGAACACGTCGAGGATGGCCCGGGTGATGGTCTCATCCGACACCTGAGCGGTGCCGAACGACTCGACATAGAGTCCGACGGGCTTGGCCTTGCCGATCGCGTAGGCGATCTGCACCTCGAGACGCTCGGCCAGGCCTGCCGCGACGGCGTTCTTGGCGACCCAGCGCATGGCGTAGGCCGCCGAGCGGTCGACCTTGGACGGGTCCTTGCCGCTGAAGGCGCCGCCGCCGTGGCGTGATGCTCCCCCGTAGGTGTCGATGATGATCTTGCGGCCCGTGAGACCCGCGTCGCCCTTCGGACCGCCGATCACGAACGGGCCCGCGGGGTTGATGTAGAACTTGACGTCGGAGATGTCGAGCCCCGTCGCCTCGAGCACGGGATCGATGACCTCGGCCCGCACGGCGGCGCGCAGCGCCTTCTGCGAGATGTCGGGATTGTGCTGCGTCGACAGGACGACCGACTGCACCGTGCGCGGGGTGCTGCCCTCGTAGCCGAGCGTGACCTGGGTCTTGCCGTCGGGGCGCAGGAACGGCAGCTCGCCCGAACGCCGCACTTCGGCGAGGCGCTCGGCCATGCGGTGCGCCGTCCACGCCGCCATGGGCATGAACTCGGGCGTCTCGTTCGTCGCGTAGCCGAACATGATGCCCTGGTCGCCCGCGCCCTGCAGGTCATGCGGGTCTTCCGACCCGCCCTCGCGCCGTTCGAACGCCTTGTCGACGCCGGCCGCGATGTCGGAGGACTGCGCGCCGATCGACACGCTGACGCCGCACGAATCTCCGTCGAAGCCCGTCTCGCTCGAGGTGTAGCCGATGCGGTTGACGACGTCGCGCACGATCGCCGGGATCTCGACGTACGCCGACGTGGACACTTCGCCCGCGACGTGCACGAGACCCGTCGTGACGAGCGTCTCGACGGCGACACGGCCGTGCGGATCGTCGGTGAGGATCGCGTCGAGGATGCTGTCGGAGATCTGGTCGCAGATCTTGTCGGGGTGGCCCTCGGTCACGGACTCGGACGTGAACAGGCGCAACTCGGTCATCGATCCTCCAGATCGGGGCGGGGCGGAAACCAGTATGCCCCCGGGTGCGGACATCGCATCATCGGGGGCATCGGGCCGTCACACAGACGGCGCAAGAGCGATTTACTCTTCGTGGCGCAGGCGGAGCTTGTCCTCGTGGATCTCGTGCAGGGCGATCGTGAGCGGCTTGTCCTCGACGTTGGAGTCGACGAGCGGCCCCACGTTGTCGAACAGGTTGCCCTCGTGCAGGTCGGAGTAGTAGTCGTTGATCTGACGCGCGCGCTTGGATGCGTAGATCACGAGCTGGTACTTCGAGTCGACCTTGCCGAGCAGGGAATCGATGGGGGGATCGATGATCCCCTGGTTCTTCGTTCCGGCCATGGCGGAATCCTTTCGAAGCGGGTGGATGTCAGCGGTGGATGTCTGAAGGCGCGCGCCGAGCGCGGACGCATCCGTCCATTCTATCCGACGTGCGGGTCAGCGCGCCGTCACCTGGCGTTTCGACGAGATGACGCCCGTGTCGAAGCCCGCCAGACGCAGTCCGCCATGGAAGCGCGCGTGCTCGATCTTGACGCAGCGGTCCATCACGACGCTGAGGCCGGCCTCACCGGCGATCGCGGCGGCCTCTTCGTTCCACGACCCCAGCTGCAGCCACAGCGTCTTCGCGCCGACGGCGACCGCTTCGCGTGCGACGTCCGGCAGGTCGTCGTGCCTGCGGAACACGTCGACGATGTCGGGCGCGACGGGCAGGTCGGCGAGCGAGGCGTAGACGGGCCGGCCGAGGATCTCCGTCGCGCGCGGATTGACGAAGTACACGTCGAGGTCGGAGCCGCCCAGCAGGTACGACGCGACGAAGTAGCTCGCCCGCGCGCGGTTGTCCGATGCCCCGACGATCGCGATCGAGCGGGCCTCGCGCAGCAGCGCATAACGCTCCGGCGCGGACGGGGCCCGCCACGTGCGCGGGGCCGTCGCCTCGGTCGGGGTCGTCTCGGCGAGCGCGCCGGGCAGCGCGCAGGCGGGGGCAGGCAGTGCGCAGGCCTGATCGGATCCGAAGCTCATCGCGGCAGTCCTGTCGCTCGGGTGAGGGCCTGATCGAGGTCCCAGACGATGTCTTCGGCGTCCTCGAGGCCGACCGAGATGCGGATGAGGTCGGCGGGAACGCCCGCGTCGGCCAGCTGCGCGGGTGCGAGCTGCTGGTGGGTCGTGGACGCCGGATGGATGACCAGGGTGCGGGCATCGCCGATATTGGCCAGGTGCGACGCGAGCTGCAGCGCCTCGATGACGCGCTCGCCGGTGCGGCGGGCGGCGCTCAGGCGCTCCTCGTCCGTCGGGAACTCGCCCGTGGGCTTCACCCCGAAGGCGAACACCGAGCCCGGCCCCAGCGGCAGATACGCGCGCGCTCGATCGTGATGAGGATGATCGGGAAGCCCCGCCCACGTGACGTATTCGACGCGCGGGTCGGAATCGAGCCACTCCGCCACGACGCGGGCGTTCGCGAGGTGCGCGTCCATGCGCTGCGGCAGCGTCTCGACGCCCTGCAGCAGCAGGAACGCCGACTGCGGACTGAGGGCGGGGCCGATGTCGCGCAGCTGCTCGGTGCGCAGCTTCGTGAGGAAGCCGTACTCGCCGAAGTTGTCCCACCATCGGATGCCGCCGTAGGACGGCACGGGCTCGGTCATCTGCGGGAACTTGCCGTTGCCCCAGTCGAACGTGCCCTTCTCGATCACGACGCCGCCGAGCGTCGTGCCGTGACCGCCCAGGAACTTGGTGACCGAGTGGATGACGATGTCCGCCCCGTGCTCGAGCGGGCGCGCCAGATACGGCGTCGCGAGCGTCGCGTCGACGACGAGCGGGATGGATGCCGCGTGGGCGACCTCGGCGAGACCGGTGATGTCGGCGATCTCCCCCGACGGGTTGCCGATGATCTCGACGTACAGCACCTTCGTCTCCGGCCGGATCGCGGCGGCGAAGTCGGCGGGGTCGTCGGAGGCGACGAAGGTCGTCTCGACCCCGAAGCGGCGCAGCGTGACGTCGAGCTGCGTCACGGTGCCGCCGTACAGCTGCGCCGAGGCGACGACGTGGTCGCCCGCGCCGACGAGGGCGGCGAAGGTGATGAACTCCGCGCTCATGCCCGATGCCGTCGCGACGGCGCCGATGCCCCCTTCCAGCGAAGCGAGCCGCTCTTCGAGAGCGGCGACGGTGGGGTTGCCGATGCGGGAGTAGATGTTGCCGTACTTCTGCAGCGCGAACAGGTTCGCTGCATCCGTCGCATCGTCGAACACGAACGACGTGGTCTGGTAGATCGGCACGGCGCGCGCGCCGGTCGTGGCATCCGGGGTGCCGCCGGCGTGCAGGGCGCGCGTGCGGAAGCCGAAGCGGTGGTCGTCGGTCATGTCTTCTCTCGGTGTGCGGGCGCGACGGCGGTCACGCATCGGCGAGCACGTCGGCGATCTGCTCGACGGTCCAGGGGTTCTGCAGCGAGGTGGTGTCGCCGAGGGAGGCGGGGGCGCGACCGGCCCGGCGGTCCCGCTCAGCCTGCCACAGCTGGGCGAGGAGGCGGCGCAGGATCTTGCCCGAGCGCGTCTTGGGCAGTTCGGCGACGACGTAGACGTGGCGTGGCTTCGCGACCGGTCCGATCCGCCGTGCGACGCCGTCGCGCAGCTCTGCGGCGTCGAGACCGCCGCTGCCGGACGGCACGACGAAGGCGGCCACGGCGTGACCGGTGACGGGATCGTCGACGGCCGTCGCGCCCGCTTCGCCGACCGCGCGCTGCGCGACGAGGGCGGACTCGATCTCGATCGTCGACAGACGGTGTCCCGACACGTTCACGACGTCGTCGAGGCGACCGAGGATCCAGACGTGCCCGTCGTCGTCGACCGTCGCGCCGTCACCGGCGACGTAGTAGCCGCCGTGCGCGCCGTGTCCCGCGAAGCGCGCCCAGTACGAGTCGCGATACCGCTCGGGATCGCCCCACACGGTGCGCGCCATACCGGGCCACGGCCGTCGCACGACGAGCGTGCCCGACGCGCCCGGCGTCACCGGTTCTCCCGCGTCATCGACGACGGCCGCGTCGATCCCCGGCAGCGGCACCGTCGCCGATCCCGGCTTGAGCGTCGTCGCGCCGGGCAGCGGGGCGATCATCGCGGCACCCGTCTCGGATTGCCACCACGTGTCTACGACGGGCACCTCGTCACGGCCGAACGTGCGCCGGAACCACACCCAGGCCTCGGGGTTGATCGCTTCGCCGACCGTGCCGAGCAGGCGCAGCGACGACAGGTCGTGCCCCGCCGGCAGGTCATCGCCGAACCACGTCATGAAGGTGCGGATGAGCGTGGGCGCGGTGTAGTAGACCGTGACCCCGTAGCGCTGGATGATCTCGAGATGCCGCTCGCGGTGCGGTGCATCCGGTGTGCCCTCGTAGATGACCTGCGTCAGACCGTTCGACAGCGGCCCGTACAGCTCGTAGGTGTGCGCCGTGACCCATGCGAGATCCGCGGTGCACCAGTGCACGTCGTCGGGCTTGGCGTCGAAGTGCGCCCAGTGGGCCCAGCTCGCGTGCGCGAGATATCCGCCCGACGTGTGCACGAGGCCCTTGGGTCGCCCCGTCGTACCGGAGGTGTAGATGATGAACAGCGGATGCTCCGCCTCGAACGCCACCGCGTCGTGGCGGTCGCTCGCGGTGTCGACGACATCGTGCCACCACACGTCGCGGCCCGCCGTCCACGGCACGTCCTGCCCCGTGCGGCGAACCGTGAGGACGTGCCGCACGTGGTCGAGACCGTCGGCGGCCGCGTCGGCGGCGGACTTCACCTCGACGGCGGATCCGCGGCGGAACTGGCCGTCGGATGTGACCAGGAGCGCCGCGCGGGTGTCCTGCAGGCGGAAGCGCACGGCCTCTGACGAGAAACCGCCGAAGACGAGCGAATGCACGGCGCCGATGCGCGCGCACGCGAGAGCGATCACGACGGTCTCGATCAGGACGGGCAGATACACCACGACCCGGTCCCTCGGCTCGATGCCCAGGTCCCGCAGTGCGTTGGCCGCGCGGGAGACCCGTCGCTGCAGATCGGCGTACGTGACGCTCGTGCGGTCGCCCGGCTCGCCTTCGAAATGCAGGGCGACGCGCTCGCCGCGACCGGCCTCGACGTGCCGGTCGACGCAGTTGTAGGCGACGTTGAGCCGCCCGCCGGCGAACCAGCGGGCGGCGGGGACCGAGAGGGTGCCGTCGGCGCGGGTCACCGGTGGCTCCCACTCGAGGGCCGTGTGCCACGGCTGCTGCCACGTCAGCCGGCGCGCGGCATCCTCCCAGAAGGCGGTGGGGTCGGCGGCGGCGCGGGCGTAGGCCTCGTCGCCCACGTTGGCCTGCGCGCGGAACGCGTCGTCGGGCGGATAGGTGCGCCGTTCGACCAGGCGGGTCTCGGCGGTCATCTCACGCCCATTTCTTCAGCAGGTGCTTCTGGACGACGCTGAGGATGCCGTTGGTGAGGGTGCCCAGCAGCGCCAGCAGCACGATCGCGAGCAGGATGCGGTCGACGCGGCCCGTGCTCTGCGATTCGGTCAGCAGGAACCCCAGGCCCATCGACGCGGCGATCAGCTCCGCGGCGACGAGGAAGAGCCATGCCTGTGCCATCGCCAGTCGCAGCCCGGAGATGATCGAGGGCACGACGGCGGGCAGCTGCACGAGGCGCAGCAGGTCCCACCCGCGCAGACCGAACGAGCGACCCATCTCGACCAGGTGCGGGTCGACGTGGCGCAGGGCCGAGCCGACGGTCGTGAAGATGGGGAAGAACGCGCCGATCGCGATGAGGGCGACCTTGGAGTCTTCGCCGATCCCCATCCACAGCAGCAGCAGCGGAACGAGGGCGAGCGAGGGGATCGCGCGGAAGGCGGCGAGCGTCGGACTCAGCAGCACGTCGCCCGCCCGCGTGAGGCCGACGAACGCCGCCGCGACGAGCCCGACGACGGACCCGATCGCGAAGCCGATCAGCACGCGCTGCACCGAGATGGCGATGTGCAGCCAGAGCACGCCGCTGTCGAGCATCTCGACGGCGGCCTGGAAGACCGTCGCGGGCGCCGGCAGCCGGTGCGGCGGAAGGATGCCCGTCACGGTGACCGCCTGCCACAGCGCCAGCAGGGCGATCGGAACGACGAAGCCACCCGCGATGCGCACGGCGCGGCGATCCCACAGCGAGCGCGCCGTGGGCGTGCCCGTGTCGGTGTCCGCCGCGGTGAGCGTGGTCATCGCGCGTTCACTGCTTGTTCGGCGAATGTCGCGTTGATGATCGTCGCGAGGGCGTCGGAGACGGCCTGCTCGCCGCCCTGGACGGCGTCGGAGTCCACCAGCACGGGCGCGATCTTCTCGAGGACCGCGAGCTGGGCAGCGCCCGGGATGCCGCTCACGTCGAGGTTCGAGCGCTCCTGGATGACCGTCTCGGCGACGGCGAGGTCGATGCCGGCGACCTCGGCGAGCAGAGCCGCCGTCTCGTCAGGATTGGCCAGTGCCCACACGCGCGCCTCTTCGTAGGCGTTCACGACGACCTGCGCGAGGTCGGGGTGGTTCGTGATGAAGTCCTCGGTCGCGTTGAGGAACCCGTAGGTGTTGAAGTCGACGTTGCGGTAGACCAGCTGCGCCCCCGCATCGACTTCGGCGGCCGCCATGATCGGATCCAGGCCCGACCACGCGGCGACCGATCCCGCATCGAGAGCGGCCCAGCCGTCGGCGTGCTGCAGGTTCTGCACCTCGACGTCCTCGACCGTGAGACCCTCGGTCTCGAGCGCCTGCAGCAGGAAGAAGTACGGGTCGGTGCCGATCGTCGCGGCGACGGACTGCCCCTTCAGGTCGGCGACCGACGTGATGTCGCTGCCTTCCGGCACGACGATCGCTGCCCACTCCGGCTGCGAGTAGATGTCGATGACCTGGATCGGCGAACCGTTCGCCTTCGCGAGGAGCGCGGCGGAGCCCGCCGTCGAGCCGACGTCGATCGACCCGGCGCGCAGCAGTTCGTTCGCCTTGTTCGAGCCGGCGGACTGCACCCACTCGACGGCGACCGAATCGCCGAGCGCCTCTTCGATGAGCCCCTGCTCCCTGATGACGAGACTCAGGGGGTTATATGTCGCGAAGTCGATCGTGAGCGTGTCGGTCGACCACTCGCCCTCCCCCGCCGGCGCGGGTGCCGCCGAGGCGTTCTCACCGGCGACGCATCCCGCCGCACCGAGCATGATGACGCCGGTGACGGCGAGGACGGGAAGGATGCGGCGCAGCGGACGGTTCATCGGGTCTCCTGAGTGCGGGTGTGGTGCGTGTCGACGCCGAGGCCCTCGAGCAGCTCGGCGCGCAGGTCGGTCAGTGCTCGCTCGGAGCGGTCTCGCGGTCGAAGTCCGGGGACCGTGATCGTGCGGGCGATCGAAGCGTCGCGGGCGTCGGCACTCGGGTCGACGGCGCGCAGCAGCAGCACGCGGTCGGCGAGATACAGGGCTTCTTCGACGTCGTGGGTCACGAGCACGACGGTCGTGGGCACGGCGGCGTGCACGTCGAGAAGCAGGTCCTGCATGCGCAGGCGGGTCAGCGCGTCCAGAGCGCCGAACGGCTCATCCAGCAGCAGCACTTCGGGCCCCCGGGCCAGAGCGCGGGCGAGCGACGCGCGCTGCGCCATGCCGCCGGAGACCTCGCGCGGG
The DNA here is from genome assembly GCF_053644835.1 of Microbacterium sp. NPDC055357. Taxonomy (NCBI): domain Bacteria; kingdom Bacillati; phylum Actinomycetota; class Actinomycetes; order Micrococcales; family Microbacteriaceae; genus Microbacterium; species Microbacterium sp. NPDC055357. The sequence continues at coordinate 234,837 of NZ_JBSHLZ010000004.1, forward strand.
CGCTGGTGCGCCGCGTGCTCGAGGCCGACGAGGGTCAGCAGCTCGGCGACGCGGTCGCGTCCGGCGCGCTTGTCGATGCCGCGCGGCAGGCCGAGTGCGACGTTCTGCGCGAGGGTGCGCCACGGCAGCAGTCGCGGCTCCTGGAAGGCGACGGCGGTCGTGCCGCCGACGTCGACCCCGCCCGCGGTCGGCGCGTCGAGGGCGCCGATGAGGCGCAGCAGCGTCGACTTGCCGCAGCCGGAGGGACCGACGATCGCGAGGATCTCGCCGTCGACGAGTTCGAGATCGACGTCGCGCAGTACGGTGCGCTGCCCGCCGCGTCCTGCGAAGGCTCGCCCCACACCCTCGAGACGGACGGCCGGAGCGCGGTCCACCGCCGGGGCGGACGCTGCGGGAGGCGCGAGCAGAGTGCTGGACATGCACTCATCGTTTCTGAGGCGGCCCCCGGAACGAAGCCGAGCGTAATGTTCTGCAACGAAGGGGCATCCGGAACAGGCGTTCCCCCCGGACAGGCGATCCGTCGAGCGCGGTCAGACCCGGGCGAGTGCCGCGACTTCGCGGGCGGCACGCGCGACGTCGTCGTTCACGACGCGGTAATCGAACTCGTCCTGCGAGGCCAGTTCGACACGGGCGGTCTTGAGTCGCCTGGCGCGCTCCTCGGGACCCTCCGTGCCGCGACCGACGAGCCTGTCGACCAGTTCGTCCCAGCTCGGCGGCAACAGGAACACGAGGGTCGCCGCGGGCTCGGCGGCGCGCACCTGGCGCGCGCCCTGCAGATCGATCTCGAGCAGCACCGTCCGGCCTTCGGCCAGTGCCGCGTCGATCGGTGCACGCGGCGTGCCGTAGCGGTGCCGGTTGTGCACGGTCGCGTGCTCGAGCAGGTCGCCCGCGGCGATCATGCGATCGAATTCGGCGTCGTCGACGAAGAAGTAGTGCTCGCCCTCGATCTCGCCGGGCCGCGGTGCGCGCGTCGTCGCCGAGACCGAGAGCATGATCTCGGGGTGGTGCTCCTTGATGTGCGCCGCGACGGTTCCCTTGCCGACCGCCGTGGGACCCGCGAGCACGAGCAGCCGGCTGCGGCCGGCGCGGGGGGCGCGCTCGGGCCGCCTCTCGTCGAGGAAGCGCAGCAGGACAGCGCGCTGACGCGCGCCGAGCCCGCCGAGACGCTTGACGGGCGAGATGCCGAGCTCGGCGAGGATGCGGTCCCGCTTGCCCTCGCCGATCGCCGGGATGCACGTGAGGAACTCGGTCACGCGCATCGCGCCCGCCGGTGTCTCGGGCTTCGCGAGCGCGCGGCGCAGCAGCTCTTGCGGGGTGATGACGCGCATCGTGACGTCGTGCTTGAGAGCGGCGCGTTCGCGGCGCGCAGCGACCGCGCGGCGGGATGCCGCGACGCGGTCGACCTCGGGAGGGGTACGTGAATCAGCCATCGGAACCACTACGGTACAACGCCGCGCGCTCTGTGATGCGCGCCGTCAGAACATCGGGACCCGCCGAGAGGATGCTGCGGCTCTCGGACGCGACGACGTTGCGCGCGACCGCCCCGAAGAGCGACGTCAGCTCGGCCGGCTGCGCACCCTGTGCACCGAAGCCCGGAGCGAGGATGGGGCATGCGGTGAGCGCGTCGTCGGTCAATCCGAACTCGAGCCGGTCGACGGTCGCCCCGATGACGAGACCGGCCGGTCCGAGGTCGCCGGCGAACGCCGCCGATCCGTTGACCCACGCGATGTCGCGTGCGACGCGCGCTGCGACGGTCTGGTCGTCGGCCGACGCGACGTCGACCGTGCGTGCGGTCTGCAGCGCCGCCGCTTCGGGGTTGCTCGTCGCGGCGAGAACGAAGACGCCCTTGCCCGCACGGACCGCCGTCGCGAGCGTCTCGCGCAGCGACTCGGGTCCGAGATACGGGCTCACCGTGACAGCATCCGCTTCCAGCGGAGCACCCGGCGTGAGCCACGCGGCGGCGTAGCCGGCCATCGTCGAGCCGATGTCGCCGCGCTTGGCGTCGGCGATCACGATCAGCCCCGCCGCGCGCGCGGCGGCCAGCACGTCTTCGAGAGCGGCGAACCCCGCCGATCCCCAGCGCTCGAAGAAGGCGACCTGGGGCTTCACGACGCCGACGCGTCCTGCCGCGGCCTCGACGACACGCAGCCCGAAGTCACGCAGGCCGCGCGCGCCGGCATCCATCCCCCATTCGGCGAGCAGGTGCTCGTGGGGGTCGATGCCGACGCACAGCGGTCCGTACGCGTCGAGCGCTGCGCGAAGCCGCGCGCCGAAGGATGTCACGTGCGCGCTGCCCGGTCCGCGGCGTACTCCTGCAGGCTCTTCACGTCGAAACCCTTGCGCAGCGTCGACATCCCGCTCACGGCTGCGCCGAGAACGGCCATCGTCGTGAAGAGCGCCTTGTCTCCGGCGACCGCCGCCGCGCGGATCTCGTACCCGTCGGCGCGGGCCGTTCCGCCCGAGGGCGTGTTGACGATGATGTCGATGGTGCCGTCGTTGATGAGGTCGACGATGTTGGTCTCTCCACCGTCGTGCGTCTCGCTGTACTTCGCGACGACCGTCACGGCGATGCCGTTGCGGGCGAGGATCTCGGCGGTTCCCTCGGTCGCGACGAGTGTGTAGCCGAGCTCCTGCAGCCGGTGCGCGGGCAGGATGACCGCGCGCTTGTCGCTGTCGGCGACCGAGATGAAGACGGTGCCCTCGAGCGGCATGCCGCCGTATGCCGCGGCCTGCGACTTCGCGAACGCCGTCGGGAAATCGCGATCGATGCCCATGACCTCGCCCGTCGAGCGCATCTCCGGCCCCAGCACGGAGTCGACCGTCTTGCCGTCCTTCGTGCGGAAGCGCTTGAACGGCAGCACGGCCTCCTTCACCGAGACCGGAGCGTCCAGCGGGATGCGCGATCCGTCGGCTTCGGGCAGCAGGCCCTCCGCCTTGAGATCGGCGATCGAGGTGCCCGCCATGACGCGCGAGGCGGCCTTGGCCAGCGGGATGCCGAGCGCTTTCGAGACGAAGGGCACGGTGCGGCTCGCACGCGGGTTGGCCTCGATGACGTAGAGCACGCCCGCCGAGATCGCGAACTGCACGTTGAGCAGCCCGCGCACGCCCACGCCCTGAGCGATCGCGAGCGTCGCCTCACGCACGCGGTCGACGTCGGTGCGACCGAGCGAGATGGGCGGCAGCGTGCACGATGAGTCGCCGGAGTGGATGCCGGCCTCTTCGAGGTGCTCCATGACGCCGCCGATGTACAGCTCGGTGCCGTCGTAGAGCGCGTCGACGTCGATCTCGATCGCGTCGTCGAGGAAGCGGTCGACGAGGAGGGGCTTGCCCGCCTCGACGATGACCTCGCCAGCCGTGCGGACGAAGTACTCCCGCAGGGCGGCGGTGTCGTAGACGATCTCCATGCCGCGTCCGCCGAGCACGAAGCTCGGGCGTACGAGCACGGGGTACCCGATCTCCTCCGCGATGCGCACGGCGCCGTCGGCGTCGATCGCCGTGCCGCTGCGCGGCGCGAGAAGTCCCGCGTCGTCGAGGAGGCGCGAGAACAGCTCGCGCTCTTCGGCGAGGTCGATCGCGGTGGGGCTCGTGCCGAGGATCGTGTAGCCGGCTTCCTCGATGCCCTTCGCCAGTCCGAGCGGCGTCTGGCCGCCGAGCTGGCAGATGACGCCGAGGATCTCACCCGACTGCGCCTCGGCGTGCAGCACCTCGAGCACGTCCTCGAGCGTCAGCGGCTCGAAGTAGAGCCGGTCGGACGTGTCGTAGTCGGTCGACACGGTCTCGGGGTTGCAGTTGACCATGACGGTCTCGTATCCCGCGCCGGAGAGGGCGAAGGACGCATGCACGCACGAGTAGTCGAATTCGACGCCCTGGCCGATGCGGTTGGGGCCCGAGCCGATGATGACGACCTTCTGCCGGTCAGACGGCGTGACTTCGGTCTCGACCTCATAGCTCGAGTAGTGATAGGGCGTGAGCGCGGGGAACTCCCCCGCGCACGTGTCGACCGTCTTGTAGACCGGACGCACATCCAGCGCGTGCCGGATGCCGCGGATCTCGGCTTCGGACCCGCCGCGCAGCTGCGCGAGCTGGGCATCGCTGAATCCGTGCTCCTTCGCCAGACGCAGCGTGGCGACGTCGAGCTCGGGGGCCTGCCGAACGAACTCGGCGACCTCGTTGATGAGCACCATCTGATCCAGGAACCACGGGTCGATCTTCGTCGCCTCGAAGGCCTGCTCGATCGTCGCGCCCTTGCGCAGCGCCTGCTGCAGCACGACGATCCGACCGTCCGTCGGCGTCTTCGAGATCTCGAGCAGCTCATCGACGGAACGCTCTTCGTCGCCCCAGTGGAAGCTCGATCCGCGCTTCTCGAGCGAGCGCAGCGCCTTCTGCAGCGCCGTGGCGTAGTTGCGCCCGATCGCCATCGCCTCGCCGACGGACTTCATGGTGGTCGTCAAGGTCGTGTCGGCGGCGGGGAACTTCTCGAAGTTGAACCGCGGCACCTTCACCACGACGTAGTCGAGAGTCGGTTCGAAGCTCGACGGCGTCACCTTCGTGATGTCGTTGGGGATCTCGTCGAGCCGGTAGCCGATCGCGAGCTTCGCGGCGATCTTCGCGATCGGAAAGCCCGTCGCCTTCGATGCCAGCGCCGACGAGCGCGAGACGCGCGGGTTCATCTCGATGACGATGATCCGCCCGGTCTGCGGGTCGATGGCGAACTGGATGTTGCAGCCGCCGGTGTCCACGCCCACGGCGCGGATGATGTCGATGCCGATGTCGCGCAGCTTCTGGAACTCGCGGTCGGTCAGCGTGAGCGCGGGGGCGACAGTGATCGAGTCGCCCGTGTGCACCCCGACGGGGTCGACGTTCTCGATCGAGCACACCACGACGGTGTTGTCGGACGTGTCGCGCATGAGCTCGAGCTCGTACTCCTTCCACCCGAGGATCGACTCCTCCAGGAGCACCTCGTTGGTGGGCGAGTCGTGCAGGCCCGCGCCGCCGATGCGGCGGAGGTCCTCTTCGTCATAGGCGAAGCCCGATCCCAGGCCGCCCATCGTGAACGACGGACGCACGACGAGCGGGTAGCCGAGCTTCTCGGCGCCGGCGATCAGATCGTCCATCGAATGGCAGATGACCGATGCCGCGACATCCGCGCCCGCGTCGATCACGAGCTGCTTGAAGATCTGGCGATCCTCGCCCTTGTTGATCGCCTCGAAGTTCGCGCCGATGAGCTCGATGTCGTACTTCTCGAGGATGCCGTGGTTGTGCAGCTCGATCGCCGCGTTGAGCGCCGTCTGACCTCCGAGGGTCGGAAGGATCGCGTCGGGGCGCTCCTTCGCGATGATCGTCTCGATGACCTGCCACGTGATCGGCTCGATGTAGGTCGCGTCGGCGAAGTCCGGGTCGGTCATGATCGTCGCGGGGTTGGAGTTGACGAGGATGACCCGCACTCCCTCTTCGCGCAGCACGCGACAGGCCTGCGTGCCCGAGTAGTCGAACTCGCACGCCTGCCCGATGACGATCGGCCCGGAGCCGATGACGAGGACGCTCGTGATGTCGTCGCGCTTAGGCATTGTTCTCCTTCGATCCCTGAGTCTGCTCCTGCGGTCCCCGGCCTTGCGCCTGCGGTCCCTGACCTTGCCCCTGCTCCTGCGGTCCCTGACCTTGCTCCTGCTCCCGCGGTCCCTGAGCTTGTCGAAGGGTCGCGACGACGAGGTCACGGAAGCGGTCGAACAGGTAGTTCGCGTCGTGCGGGCCGGCAGCGGCCTCGGGGTGGTACTGCACCGAGAAGGCCGGGATGTCGAGGGCGCGCAGTCCCTCGACGACGTTGTCGTTGAGTCCGACGTGACTGACCTCGATGCGGCCGTACCCGTGGGGGCTGTCGAACTCGCCCTCGACGGGAGCGTCGACGGCGAAGCCGTGGTTGTGGGAGGTGATCTCCACGCGCCCGGTCAGTTTGTCCTTCACGGGCTGGTTGATGCCGCGGTGGCCGAACGGCAGCTTGTACGTGCCCAGACCCAGCGCCCGCCCGAGCAGCTGATTGCCGAAGCAGATCCCGAAGAAGGGCAGGCGGTCGTCGAGGATCGAGCGCAGCAGGTCGACGTGCGCGTCGGATGCCGCGGGGTCGCCCGGCCCGTTGGAGTAGAAGACGGCGACGGGGTCGACGGCGCGGATGTCGTCGATCGACACGTCGTGCGGAAGGATATGCACGTCGAAGCCGCGCGAGACGAGGTTGTGGATCGTCGCCTGCTTGACGCCGAGGTCGAGCACGGCGAGATTGCCGATCCGCTCTCCCGTCGCCTCGACGACGCGAACGGCGTCGATCGAGACATCGGCCGACAGGTTGCGCCCGGCCATGCGCGGGGCTTCGCGGATGAGCCGGAGATGCTCGTCGGGCTCGAGGGATGCGGCATCCCCCGAGAAGATGCCGCCGCGCATGCTGCCCGCTCCGCGGATGTGCCGTGTCACGGCGCGCGTGTCGACGCCGCTGATCCCGACGACGCCTTCGCGGACGAGGGCGTCATCGAGCGAGCCGTCGGCGCGCCAGTTCGACACGACACGCGAGGGGTCGCGGACGATGTAGCCGGACACCCAGATGCGGTGCGACTCGACGTCTTCCGCGTTGACGCCCGTGTTGCCGATGTGCGGCGCGGTCTGCAGCACGATCTGACCGGCGTACGACGGGTCGGTGAGGGTCTCCTGGTATCCGGTCATGCCGGTGGCGAAGACGACTTCGCCGAGGGTCGTGCCGACCGCACCGTAGGCGCGGCCGACGTAGCGCGTGCCGTCCTCCAGGACGAGCACTGCGGGTTCGGTGGAGAAGAAGGTCATGCGTCGGTTCCCGTCTGGGTCGGGGTGAGGATGCTCGAGATCGCATCGGTGAGGGCTCTGGCCGAGGCATCCTGAGGTCGGAGGTAGGAGTCGACGACCGTGCCGTCATCGAGGCGCCAGGTGAGGCGGACGAGTCCGTCGCGCTCGACGACGCGGTCGATCGTCACCGTGGCCTGCGCCACGAGATCGATGCGGTCGGCGCGCACGAACACGCGGGGCTTGCCGGTCAGGTCGAGGGCGATGCCGGCGCTCGTCACCGTGACATCGACGCGCGAGCGGAACGCCAGACCGCGGATCGCGAGGCGCTCCAGCGGCTCGCCGTGCTTCGTCGTCGCGACGTACAGCGAGCGGAACTCGCTCATCGTCTCGGCGCCGGCGGGGGCTTCGGCCACGGGGGCGGACAGCCCGGAATCGCGGCGCGTGCGTCGCCACCACGCGAAGGCCGCGAGAGCGAGGATCAACACCGCCACGCCGATCATGACGGCGACGGCGCCCTCACGGGTCATGCGCGCTCCCCCGGCCGGTCGAGCACGACACCGTCGACGACGGTCGGCGTGCCGCGATACAGCGTCCAGCGCACCTCACCGGGCAGCTCGCGCCCGAGGTACGGGGAGTTGACGCTGCGTCCGCGCAGGTCATCCTTCGAGAAGGTGCGGATCGGCGCGGGATCGATGAGCGTGAGGGATGCCGCGTGCCCGGGGGCCAGCGGAGTCCCGTGGCCCGCGAGCCGGCCGATGCGCGCCGGTTCGCGCGACATGATGCGCGCGACGTCGCTCCACACCAGCATCCCCGTGTCGATCATCGTCTGCTGCACGACCCGCAGCGCGCTCTCGAGCCCGACCATGCCGTTCGCCGCGGCCTGCCACTCGCACGCCTTCGCTTCGGCGGGGTGGGGTGCGTGGTCGGTCGCGACGATGTCGATCGTGCCGTCGGCGAGTCCTTCGCGCACGGCGCGGACGTCTTCTTCGCGCCGCAGCGGGGGGTTCACCTTGAACCGGGCGTCGTAGTCGCGGACGAGTTCGTCGGTCAGCAGCAGGTGGTGCGGCGTCACTTCGGCCGTCACGTCGATGCCGCGCTTCTTGGCCCACCGGATGATGTCGACCGAGCCGGCTGTCGACAGGTGGCACACGTGCAGCCGCGAGCCGACGTGCTCGGCCAGGAGCACGTCGCGCGCGATGATCGACTCCTCGGCGACGGCGGGCCAGCCGGCCAGGCCCAGTTCGGCCGAGACGACGCCCTCGTTCATCTGAGCGCCCTCGGTCAGCCGGGGGTCCTGCGCGTGCTGCGCGATGACACCGTCGAACGCCTTGACGTATTCGAGGGCGCGGCGCATGATCAGCGGATCCCACACGCAGAAGCCGTCGTCGCTGAAGACGCGCACCTGAGCGCGGGAGTCGGCCATCGCCCCCAGCTCGGCGAGGCGCTCGCCCTTCTGCCCGACGGTGACCGCCCCGATGGGCTGCACCGTCACGAACCCGGCCGCCTCGCCGAGGGCGAGCTCCTGCTCGACGACTCCGGCGGTGTCGGCGACGGGTGAGGTGTTGGGCATCGCGAAGACAGCCGTGAAGCCGCCGGCCGCGGCGGCGCGCGACCCGGTGAGGATCGTCTCGGAGGCTTCGTACCCGGGCTCGCGCAAGTGCGTGTGCAGGTCGACCAGGCCCGGCAGCGCGATGAGGCCGTCGGCGTCGACGACGGTGGCCCCGGCGCGCGAGACGTCCGAGCCCACCTGTGTGAGAAGGCCATCCTCGACGAGGATGTCGGCGGCGGCCCCGCCTTCGAGTCGGGCCCCCCGGATGAGGAACGTCTCAGTCATCGCGTGTTCTGCTCTCGTTCGGGTCGCTCGCCCGCCAGCAGCAGGTAGAGCGCGGCCATGCGGACCGATACGCCGTTTGTGACCTGCTCGAGCACCGTCGAGCGCGGCGAGTCGGCGGCTTCGGCGGAGATCTCCAGCCCCCGGTTCATGGGTCCGGGGTGCAGGACAATGCTACCGGCCGGAAGCGCCGTCAACCGTCGGGCGTCCAGACCCCAGCGGCGTGAATACTCCCGTTCAGTCGGAAAATAGGCGGCGTTCATCCGCTCCAGCTGGATGCGCAGCATCATGAGCGCGTCGGGAGCCGCGGCGATCGCCTCGTCGAGGTCGTAGAGGATCGTCGCCGGCCACTGCGAGGAATCCTGCGGCACGAGTGTCGGCGGGGCGACGAGGGTCACATCGGCGCCGAGGGTGTCGAGCAGCCACACGTTCGACCGCGCGACGCGCGAGTGCAGCACATCGCCGACGATCGTGACCGACAGTCCTTCGAGATCGCGTCCCCGGCTGTCGTCGCCGAAGTGACGCTTGCGGATCGTGAACGCATCGAGGAGCGCCTGCGTCGGGTGCTCGTGGGTGCCGTCGCCGGCATTGACGACCCCCGCGGTGATCCATCCGCTCGTCGCGAGCGTCCGCGGCGCGCCCGAGGCCCCGTGCCGGATGACGACGGCGTCCGCGCCCATGGCCTGCAGAGTCTGCGCGGTGTCCTGCAGGGACTCGCCCTTCGAGACGCTGGAGCCCTTCGCCGCGAAGTTGATGACATCGGCCGACAGTCGCTTCGCAGCGGCTTCGAACGAGATGCGGGTGCGGGTGGAGTCTTCGAAGAAGAGGTTGACGACCGTCTTGCCCCGCAGGGTCGGCAGCTTCTTGACTTCGCGGAGCTGCGTGTCCGACATGTCTTCGGCGACGTCCAGGATGCGCAGCGCACTCTCCCGCGAGAGGGTCTTGGTGTCGAGGAGGTGCCTCATGATTCGATCGTCACCTCTTCGACGCCGTCGGTCTCGGCCAGGCGCACGTTGACGCGCTCGTCGCGCGCGCTCGGCAGGTTCTTGCCGACGAAGTCCGGGCGGATGGGCAGCTCGCGATGGCCGCGGTCGATGAGGGTGGCCAGGCGCACGGCGGACGGGCGGCCGATGTCCTGCAGCGCATCGAGCGCGGCGCGGATGCTGCGGCCCGAGAACAGCACGTCGTCCACGAGCACGACGACCTTGCCGTCGATGCCGCCCGCCGGGATCTGCGTCGGCTGGGGGGCGCGCGTCGGGTTGCGGTGCAGGTCGTCGCGGTACATCGTGACATCGAGTGCGCCGATCGGGATCGGCGTGCCGCTGAACTCCGACAGCAGACCGCCGATCCGGTTGGCGAGCGTGACGCCGCGGGTCGGGATGCCGAGGACGACGAGGTCTTCGGGACCCTTGTTGGACTCGAGGATCTCGTGCGAGATCCGAGTCAGAGCGCGGGCGATGTCGGCGCTGTGCAGGACGACACGAGGCAGCACGATTCGCGTGCTCATCCGCCGCTCCCTTCTCCGCCTCACAGGACGGTGTTAAAGGTTGCTGGGTACTCGCGCCAGTCTAGCGGGATGACAGGGCTCTGGCACGCTGGGGTCATGGGCACCGATGCGCAGGATCGTCCGGGCGTCGCTGAACGCGGCGAGAGCGAGTTCGACCGGGGGCTGTCGTTCTATGACGCGATCTACGGGTTCGCTGCGACGCTGCTCGTCGCGAACGTCGATGCGCCGGCGCCCGAGGCCTGGCAGAGCCTGCGCACACTTTTCACCGATGACGTCGTCGACCAGCTGCTCGGTTTCGTGATCAGCTTCGTCGTGATCGTCGTGTTCTGGCGGGTGAATGTCACGCTCGTGCGGCGTCTGTCCGGACTCGACGGGCCGACGACGGCCGTCAACCTCGCGACGGCGGGCCTGGTCATCCTGCTGCCGTTCACAACCGAGGGCATCAGCGATGCGGCGACGACGGATCTGCCGCTGCCCACCGCGATCTACGCCGTCAACGTCGCTGCCGTCGCGCTTGCGCAGGTGGCGATGTTCCAGGTGGCGCGTTCGCGCGGTCTCGAGCGAAACCCGATCCCATCGCGGCTGAATCGGATCCAGTTGCTCGACGCACTTGTCGTGCCGCTCTACTTCCTGGCGTCCGTGCCTGTCGCGCTCGTTGTGAGTGCCGATGCGGCACGGCTTTCGTGGCTCGGTCTCATCGTTGTGGCCCCGGTCTCGGGACGCCTCGTGCGAGTGGCATCCCGTCGTCAGCCTGCGGCGAGCGCGCCCTCGGCTTCGTGAGCACGTATCGGGTGGCCCTGCGTCGTGAGGCACTTGCCGGTGGCGAGGTCCCATTTCCAGTCGTGCAGCGAGCACGTGAGGACGCCGTCCTCGATCTTGCCGGTCTTGGTGAGGTCGGCGCGCAGATGCGGGCAGCGGCGCTGCACGATCCAGTCGCCGAGCTGCGCATCCTCGGTCTGATCGCTCTGCTCGGCGTACCAGTTCTCGACGTACTCGATGCGGTCGCGAGAAAGACACTTCAGGAACGTGGTGAGGAACTCGTTGAACTTGCCGCTGCGACCGACCTCGAACTGCATCGAGAGGAAGATCGAGTTCGACCAGTCGATCTCGTGGTCGGCGATGTTGGTCGAGACGAGGTCGGCGGGAATCGTGTACCAGTAGACGCAGTCTTCGCCGTCGTACTCGCGCACCTTCGCCTTCGGGAAGTCCACCACCATGTCGAGTTCACCGATGCGGAAGCGCACGTTGCCGCCGACACCGTTGCGGATCGTGCGCGCGCGGCGCAGCAGCGGCTCCCACCACTCCTTGATCGCGGCGAGCATCTCGGCGGGGGGAAGTACGGCCGCGCGCGTCGCCTCTTCGGCCGCGACTTCGCTCTGACGCGTATCGCGCTGTTCGGCGAGGTAGGCCCACTTGTCATCGAAGATCCGGTCGATCTCGGCAGCCGTGTAGAGCGTCTGCGTCACGACGAGCTCGCCGTGGTTCAGGTCGACCTGCGTGCCGGGCACGAACTCATAGCCCTTCTGCTCGGGCCGCAACTCGCGCATGTGCGCGAGGAACTGACGCTGATCGGTGAAGATCGAGTCGTCTTCTGTGCCGTAGCCGTTGTAGCGGAACAGCTCTTCGCGCAAGAACATGGGCGGTCCGGCCATCGGGAACACGTGTGCCGCGTCGACCTTCTCGATGTAGTACATCGCGCGCTTGTTCTGCGCGTCGCGCTTGAGCTTCGCGAAGTTCTGCTTGGCATCCTGCGGCAGGTCGTAGACCATGGGCCACCAGATCGCGCCGGACACCTGCGTGAAGTACGCGTCGGGCTTCGAGAACGTCAGCAGCGTGTCGAGATCGAGGGGGTGCGAGTCGTTCTGATTGAGGATGCTGGCCGTGCCGTCGTCGACCGAGAGCGACGAGTCGCCGATGGGTCCATCGCTCGGGGCGCGCAGGGGTGTCACCATGATCTTCAGGTCGCCGAACTCGAGCGGCACACCCGCCTGCGTGTAGACGATGTTGTCGTAGCCGAGCTTCTTCAGATCGACCTCGAGGTCATCGGTCGGGTACTCCGGCAGAAGCACCCTGATGTCCTTCGGCACGTAGCGCTCGAGCAGGGCGGGGTCGAAGTGGTCGCGGTGCCGGTGCGAGATGTAGAGGAAGTCCGCGGCGCCGAAGCGCTCCCAGTCGAGTGCGCGGTTGTCGGGGAACGGGAACCATGAGCCGAAGAAGCTCGGGCCGATGACCGGATCGCAGAGGATGCTGCCACCCGCCGTCTCGATATACATTCCGGCGTGTCCGAGGCCCGTGATGCGCATGAATTCCCTCCCGTGTGACCCCTCGAGTCTAGGCGAGGGCCGACCGGCTCACGCGTCGAAGAGGGCTCGGATGTCGTCGGCATCGAGCGTCTGGCCGAACAGGGCGTCGTCGTCCATGACGGAGCGGAACAGGCGCGCTTTGCGTTGCTGCAAGGCCATGACCTTCTCTTCGATCGTGCCGTTGGCGATGAGGCGGTAGACCATGACCTTGCGCTCCTGCCCGATCCGGTGCGCGCGGTCGACCGCCTGCGCTTCGGCGGCAGGGTTCCACCACGGATCGAGCAGGAAGACATCGTCTGCCTCGGTGAGTGTCAGCCCGAACCCGCCCGCCTTGAGGCTGATCAGGAACACCGCAGCGCCACCCTGGCGGAACTCCGCGACGGCGGCGTCTCGATCGCGCGTCGACCCGTCGAGATACGCGAAGCGGATGCCGCGCTCTTCGAGCCGCTGCGCCACGAGGCGCAGGAACGACGTGAACTGACTGAAGACCAGGATGCGATGACCTTCGGCCACCGCTTCGTCGAGGCGTTCGAACAATGCCGTGAGCTTGCTCGGCGCGACGTGCGCGTGCGCCGGATCGACGAGCCCGGGAGCCAGGCTCAGCATGCGCAGCAGTGTGAGCGAGCGGAACACGATGAACCGGTTGCGATCGAGGTCGTCGAGCAGTCCGAGCACCTTCTGCCGTTCGCGCTGCAGCACGGTGTCGTACAGGGCCCGGTGCGCCGCATTGAGCTCGATCCGCAGCTCCTGCTCCTGCTTGGGCGGAAGCTCCGGGGCCACGAGGTCCTTCGTGCGGCGCAGCACGAGGGGTCGGATGCGCCGTCGCAGCCGTGCGAGGCGGCGGGCGCGGTACTGGCCGCCCTCCTGCGTGTCGGGGACCTTGCCCTTCTCGATCGGCGCGATGTACTCGTCGCGGAATCGGCGCGCCGAGGCGAAAAGGCCGGGTGCGGTCAGAGACAGGAGCGCCCACAGCTCGGTGAGGCTGTTCTCCAGAGGTGTGCCCGTGATCGCGAACGTGACGTCGGCGCGCAGCTCTTTCGCGACGCGGTGCGTCTTCGTCTGGCTGTTCTTCACGAACTGCGCCTCGTCGAGCACGACTCCCGCCCAATCGACACTCGTGAAGGCGGCGGCGTCGAGTCGCAGCAGGGTGTACGAGGTCACGATGACGTCGGCCTCGGATGCGGCATCGGCCACCTCGGTCCCCCGCGCGCTGACGATGTGCACGCGCAGGCCGGGGGTGAACCGAGCCGCTTCGTCACGCCACGTCGACAGCACCGAGGTCGGTGCGACGACGAGGAACGGGCGCGTCTCACCGGATTCGCGCGCGTGAGCCAGCAGTGCCAGCATCTGCAGCGTCTTGCCGAGCCCCATGTCATCGGCGAGGATGCCGCCCAGCCGGTGCTGCCACAGGAACGCGAGCCAGTCGTAGCCGGCGCGCTGATATGGGCGCAGCTCGGCGTTCAGCCCGCGCGGCAGGGCGGCCGACGGCACGCCGTCGGCGTCGCGCAGGCCCTCGGCCGCGGCGCGCCAGCTCGTGGCGGGAACGGTCTCGTCGGCGAGGTCTTCGAACTCCGACCACAGATCCGTCTGGTAGCGGCTGATCCGCGGCCCCGTCTGCCATTCGTCGAGCGTGCCCGCTTCGTCGATCAGCTCGCGCAGACGGTCCAGCGCCGGATGCGACAGCGAGAAGTACGCACCGTCGCTCAGCAGCAGCTTCTTGCGGCCGCGCGACATCGCGGTGAACAGGGTGCCGAACGGGATGCGTCGCCCGTCGATCGTCACGACGATGCCGAGGTCGAACCAGTCGGTCTCCGTCGTCTCCACGGTCGTGATCTCGATCCGCGGATCGCCGGACAGTTCGCGGTAGCGCGGGCGCTCGCCGGAGATCACGACATCGACGTCGTCCGCCGCCTCGAGCAGCGGCAGCAGCCTCGACGAGAACTCCGCCGCGACGACGCCCGCCAGCGACGCGGACGGTGCGAACTCGACGGGAGACGCGTCCTGCCAGAGCTGTTCGACGCGCGCGCGGATGCTGCTCTCGGCGACCGGGTCTCGCTCCTCGCTCGTGTCGGGATCCCACGGCAGTGTCGTGTCGCGGCCGTACCGCCACGTCAGGTCGTAGTCCAGGCGGTCCGACGGCGCGAAGCGCACGGCGACCTCGAGGGTCGGTCGCACCGCCGCAGGGATCGGGATGCCGGGCGCCTCGACGGCGACGCGACGTGCGATCCTGCCCAGGTGCTCGCTCACGAACTCGTCCGCCTCGTGCGCCGGGATCGACACCGCCGACCGCGCGGCGAGGAGCGCGGGCACCGGATCGGGCAGCGGGAGGGCGGCGAGGGTGAGTGCGATGCGATCGCCGTGCACCGTGAACCGGTACAGGCCCGAGCGTCCGACCGGCCGAAGGGTCGCGGCATCCGCCTCGGTCTCGTCGATCGTGACCCGCGGCCGGATCTCGAGCGCACCGGAGACGCGCTCGGCGCGCACGACGACGGAAGCGGTCTGGGCGAGGTCGACGCTCTGACCGGTCTTGGTCGGCACGAGCGGGATGCCGTGCTCGACACCCGAGGCGAGGTGCGCCCAGAGCAGGCTCGACTCGATGTCGTCGAGCGTGAGCCACTCCGAGACGTCCGAGAACGCACCGAAGGACCGCACGTCGCGGCCGATGCTGTGCAGCTCCGCGAACCAGCGGGCCTGTGCGGGGTCGTGCGCGCTGATCGGACGGCGCAGCGTGTCCCACGACACCGTCCCCTTGATCCAGGCGCGCGTTCGCGGGCTGCGCTCGAGCGGACGCAGACCCACGAGCACATCGGCCGCACTGTGGTGCAGACCTCGCGCGGTCGCGGTCGCGACGCGGGCCGGCGCCCACGAGGATGCGCCGCGACGGACGCGCTGGCGCAGCTCGACGCCGAGCGCGAGCGGTGTCGCGGGGCGGGGGCTCGCGGGCGGGGCGGACGCCAGGACGGTGCGCCACGACGACTCGCTGCGCGATGCGACCTCGGCCGAGCGGTTGCTCGCGAGGATCGTGGCGACCGTGTGCTTGCAGTCGATCTGCATGGGGCACGAGCACGTCGTCGCGACGATGGGCGCATGTGGCCGATCCGCATCGACGCGGATGCGGCAGCGGTAGTGCTGCGCGCCGCTTCCGGCGACGACGGATTCGATGAGGGATCCGACGGCGTCCCACGTCACGCGCTGCACGGCGCCGTCGGCGAAGTAGGCGACTCCCCGTTCGTACGCGCCCGGCCCGGCGAGCCTCCGGATGTGGACGGCGTCGATGAACGGAGGGGTCACGTGGGATCAGGTGGCGCGGGCGATCCGGCCGAGAACGCCGTGCACGAACGATCCCGATTCGTCGGTCGAGAATTCCTTCGCGAGTTCGACCGCCTCGTCGATTGCGACAGCGGGCGGCACGTCATCGTTGTAGAGGAGCTCCCACACGCCGATGCGCAGTACGGCGCGGTCGACGGCGGGCATGCGGGCGAGACTCCAGTCCTTCGCGAAGGTCGTGATCTGCTCGTCGATCGCGTCGCGATTGTCGATCACGCCGTCGATGATGTCGCGGGCATACAGCCACGACGCTTCGCGTGCGGGTTCGCTTGCGGCGCGCTTCGCTTCCGCGGCGAGGACGGTCCGCAGTTCGTCACCGCGGACATCGGACTGGAAAAGGATGTCGAGCGCGCGTTTGCGCGCTTTGGAACGAGCGCTCACGCCTTACTTCTCGCGACCGAGGTACTCGCCGGTGCGCGTGTCGACCTTGATCTTCGTGCCTGTCTCGAGGAACAGCGGCACCTGCACCTCGTAGCCGGTCTCGACGGTCGCGGGCTTCGTGCCCGCCGATGAGCGGTCGCCCTGCAGGCCCGGTTCGGTGTAGGTGACTTCGAGAACGACGGATGCCGGCAGGTCGATGTACAGCGGGTTGCCGTTGTTGAGCGCGATCGTGACCTGCTGGTTCTCGAGCAGGAAGTTCTTGGCGTCTCCGACGGTCGCAGCCTGAACGGTCAGCTGGTCGTAGTCGGTGGCATCCATGAAGACGAAGCCTTCGCCGTCGTTGTACAGGTAGGTGAAGTCGCGGCGGTCGACGTTCTCGATGTCGATCTTGGTGCCGGCGTTGTAGGTCTTGTCGATCGTCTTTCCGGTGACGACGTTCTTCATCTTCGTCCGCACGAACGCGCCGCCCTTGCCCGGCTTGACGTGCTGGAACTCGACGACGCTCCAGAGCTGGCCGTCGATGTTCAGGACGATGCCGTTCTTGATGTCTGCGGTCGATGCCATGAGGTGATTCAGTCCGATCGTGTGGGAAGCCGACGCTCGAGTCTACGGGATGCCGGGAAGCGGCATCCCGTTCACTCCACGGCGTCGTCCAGACGAGGCCGCGGCTGCGTGTCGCCGTGCGGGGCGACCAGGCCGAAGTCGGTCAGCAGCTCGCCCAGCTGCGACGTGTCGAGTTTGTCGAGGATGCGTCCTTCGACGAAGTTCGGTCCTGGAATGTGCACGGCTTCGCCGTCGGCGAGTCGCGTCGTCGCCTTCATCAGCCAGCGGATGTCGTAGGTCGAGTTGAAGACCTCGGGCACTCCCCGCTCGACGCCGAGCAGCTGGTAGGCGGATTCCATTCCGGTGCGCACGGAGTACTCGGTCGTGAAGATCGTGTCTCGCGTGGTCTCGGCGAACTGCCCGATGAAGGCGAAGTTGACGGCGCCCTCGGGCACGACGTCGGGGCGATCGCCCGCTCGGCGCGGCATGAAGAACGCGTCGACGTACGGCATCATGACGGGCACGGCGCTCGCGCCGGTCGCTGCCAGTTCGGGGATGTCGTCGGTGGGCACACCCAGGTGATAGAGCCACTCCCGGGTGATCTCCTCGCCCGTGCACTCCTGCATCGGCTTGGTGACGTAGTCACCGGGCACGTCGGCGAACAGGGCGTAGAACCAGACGACGATCTCATCGGGCGACTGGTTCTTGAAGTGCGGCTGCCGGTTGACCGTCCAGCTCAGCAGCCACGAGGAGTCCTTTGCCGTCACGATGCCGCCCGTCACGACTCTGCCGCTGAACGGGTCGCGCTGGGCGATCTTCTCGATGTAGGCGGGGATGCGCTCGTCGAGCGTCGTGATGGTCGCCGATTCCCACTTCGTCTCGGCGATGTCGCCCGCGAAGACGTCGGGGTGGCCGAAGGACGGGTCCTTCGCGGCGATCCGACGCCACAGGTCCCACGCGGGGGCAGGACCGGTGTCGAGCGTGGCGGGGGTGTGGTGGTCGCCCTCATCGGAGTTCTCGGTCAGCGAGCCGATCGTCGTGAGCACCAGGTCGTTCTCACCGAGGTCGATGCCGCCGTCGCCGTCGGCATCGGTCCAGTGGATGCGGGTCGCCACCTTCCGGTCGCCCGTGATGTCGAAGTCGATGTCGGTGACGGTCGTCGAGAACCGGAACGTGACGCCCTGATCGAGCAGCCAGCGGTAGAGCGGCAGGACGAGCGATTCGTACTGGTTGTATTTCGTGAACTTGAGGGCGGAGAGGTCGGGCAGGCCGCCGATGTGGTGGATGAAGCGGTGCAGGTAGAGCTTCATCTCGAGGGCGGAATGCCACTCCTCGAACGCGAACATCGTGCGCCAGTACAGCCAGAAGTTGCTCTGTAGGAACTCCTCGCCGAAGACGTCGGTGATGCGCTTGCCCTCCATCTGCTCGCGCGTGGCCATGATGACCTTGACGATCTCGTTCTGCGCCTTCTTGCTGAGGGTGAAGAGCTTGTCGGTGTGGGCGTCCTGCCCCTGCTTCTCGGTGACGCGGCAGAGCGAGAAGTTCGGGTCGTCCTTGTTGAGCCAGTAGAACTCGTCGAGCACGCTCGCGCCGTCGATCTCGATGGACGGGACCGACCGGAAGAGATCCCACAGGCACTCCATGTGGTCTTCCATCTCGCGCCCGCCGCGGATGACGAAGCCCTTCTTCGGCTTCTTGATGCCGTCGAGTGCTCCGCCGGGCAGGTCGAGCTCTTCGAGGATCGTGATCTTGGAGCCGTCCATCTGGCCGTCGCGGATCATGAACGCGGCGCCCGCCATCGATGCGAGGCCCGCGCCGACGAACCAGGCGGTCTTGTCGTCGACTCCCTCGGGTTTGCGCGGACGCGCGAAGGCTTCGTAGTTGCCGCTGCTGTAGTACATGCACTCCCCCGTCGTCGAACCTGCTCGCTTCTCGTGTCTACCGCGTGGCCGGCGAGATCACACCCGTTACGGCGTCGGTTTCGTGCCGGATGTCACCCGTCGGTCTGTCCCGTGATGAGGTCGATCAGCAGTTCGACGGCTTTCGCGTAGCCCTGCACGCCTTCGCCGATCACGTGCACGGCGGCGACATCGGCGACGTAGGAGCGGTGCCGGAACGGCTCGCGCTCGAGCACGTTCGAGATGTGGACCTCGGCGACGGGGAGCGCGACTCCCGACAGGGCATCCCGCAGCACGATGGAGGTGTGCGTGAGGCCGCCGGGGTTGATCACGATGCCGGCGCAGTCCTCACGGGCGTCGTGGATCGCGTCGAGCAGGACGCCTTCGTGGTTGCTCTGCACGGCTCGCACGTCGAAGCCGCGTACGGCCGCGGCATCCGTCGTGATGCGCTCGACGTCGGCGAGCGTACTCGTGCCGTAGACGTCGGGTTCGCGTGTGCCGAGCAGGTTGAGATTGGGCCCGTTCACGAGCAGCAGTCGACGTTCGGTCACGCGATCACCCTACCGATCGATGGATGCGCGACCGGCCGCTCGCGGCGCTCCCGGGCGCTGATCGGCCGGCGGTCGCTCGGACTCTCGCGTGGTCGGGTGTGCCGGTGACGAGGCGCACGACACACGGCACGGCACGGCACACGGCACGGCACGGCACGGCGCGGCACACGGCACGGCACGGCGCGCGTGGCACCGGCCGCGACGGCGCAGCGAAGGCGAGACGGTGGTCGGTCGGCGGCATCCGAGTCGGTCTCATGCAGCCTGGAAGCGTCGAGGCGAGCGCGACTCGAGGCGGATGGGTTCGTCGATGGCGCCGGTGACGGGGTCGGGCGGCGACTGGAGCCAGTACGTGTCCAGCTGAGTGTGCTGGTCGCGTTTTCGGATGATCCGCCACCCTTGATTGTGCAGACGCAGGTGGCAGTTTCGGCAGAGTGGTACTCCGTCATCGATATCGGTTCTGCCGTGGTCTTCGTACCAATGGTCGGTGTGATGGAACTCCGACCAGTCGATCGGCGCCGTGCATCCGGGCCAGATGCACCCGCCGTCTCGGATCGCGATCGCGATCCTCTGCTTTCTCGTGAAGAGCCGTTCTTCGCGGCCCACATCGAGGGGTCTGCCGAAGGGGTCGATCGTGACCGCGATCGCGCCGGCGTCGCACAGGAGCTTCTCGATCACTCCCCCGGGAAGCGCCGCCCCCGAGTGCTCGACGTGTCCGACGCCGGCGACACGCATCCCGCCTCGCTCGGACGGGCTCTCGATGGCGCTGGCCTCGACGACGACCCGGACGCCGGGCTGCCTGTCGCCGAATGCCTGTCGGGGGTCGGCGTTCGCTCCCGAGCGGAGCACCGCCACGACGGTGTCGTACTGCAGCTGCTCGTTCGTGCGCTCGTCTGCCGTGGCCTCCTTCGCCCGCTCGGCGGCATCCGAGCCGACGAACCTCGGCCCTCGTCGTGGACGCAGCGCGGCATGGAGCATCGACTGCACCCACGCGGCCGCCTCGTCATCGAACGCGATCCTCGCGTGATGCCTGCCCTGCTCGTCGATCCACATCCGGAACGACCGAGCGGCGAACCGTTCTTCGAACCGAAGCGTCACACCGACGGGGTCGAGCCGATCGCGGGCGATGCGTGCCGTCGCGCGCAGCTCTTCGACGGGCAGCGTCGCCGCCTCATGCAGCAGCAGCTCCACGGAGTTGGCCCAGGCTTCGGGCAAGAACTCGGGATCCAGCTCGGGATATCGCTCGACGGGCGGCTCGCCGATGCCGATCAGGATCGCCTGGAACTGGGCTTGTCCGATTTTTCCGCCCGTCAGCGCCTCGCGCAGTAGCATCCGCCACCGCGGTGCGCTCGGCGCGCTGGGTCGGTCGGGACGCGGCTCGTCATCGCTGGTGACGTCGGCGACCGTGACGAGGAGATCCTCACCCGTCTTCAGCGTGCGCCCGACATCGGTGCGGGATTGCCCCGTGATGTTCTGCACGAGTGACGTGACATTGCGGTGCCCCTTGCGCTGCGCGAGCCCCGCGTGTCCGAGCTCGCGTGAGGACCGCCGTGCGATCTCGGCGGCCGCGGACGCGCTGACCAGATCGAGCGCATTGCGTGCTTCGCTCACATCGGCGAGCACCGCCAGCAGTGCGTCGTCGTCGAGCGCCGCCACGCCCGGGGTCACATCGACCTCGCCGTCACTCGCACTTTCAGCACCCGTGCTCACTCGTTCGGCGACGCGCGCGACCGCTGCGACCAGACGGCCGGTGAGTGCGGGGTTCGAGGTCATAGAACAAAGATACGAAGGGCCTCCGACATCGACAGGCTCGAATGGACTGTTTTCGAGTCTGCGGAGGTAACGAAACGGTAACGGTTGCGGTGAGGTTGCGGCGCCCTCAGCGGTCCGCCACGAGGAGGTGGAGGCGGCTCGCCATACGAAAAGGCGTCGGGCCGTGCGGCTGCGTTCGTGAGGAAGCCGGGCAGATCGACGGGCGATGAAAACGCCACGGGGACGTCGGCATCGACCAGCACGTCGATGAGGCTGATGAAGCGCTGCTGAGCTTCGGGATCGGCGTCTGCGAGCGGAGGTATCCCCGTGATCGTCCACCGCCGAAATGTCCGTGACCAGTGCAGATGCTCGATCGTCGACGTCGCTGCCGAGCAGAGCTGGTCGAACGTCGCCACCAACTCGCCGTCCCGTGCCGACACGACGCTGAAGGCCCGGTCACCGACCGTGACGATCTGCTGAGGGGACGGCGCGACGCCGGCCGGCGTCCTCATCCAGGTGCCGGCGGCGAACCCCCGGGAGTGCTGCTCGTTGACGGTTCGGTAGTCGAGCGGACCGGCGAGATTCCACACATCCAGGTGCGTTTTGATGAGGGCGATGCCCGGCTCGAAGATGTGGTGCCAGATGGGATCGGGCACGGGAAGTCATACCTCGGATCACCCGTACGCTACCTCCGCCACCTGCTGGAGTAGCCGCCCGCGCTCAGGCCGGACCCCACACGCCGAGCTCGTTGCCGCTCGGATCGAGGAAATGAAAGCGCCGCCCGCCGGGGAAGGCGTACGGTTCCTGCACGATCGTGCCGCCCGCCGCGACGACGGCGTCGCGCGTCGCGTCGAGATCGTCGCTGTAGAGCAGGACGAGCGGCCCTCCGCGCTGCACCTCATCGCCGAGCAGGAGCCCGCCGGCCTCGTCGCCCTCGGCCTCGGCCGGAGTCCGGATGCCCGAATACTGATCGCCGTAGTCGGTGAAGGTCCACCCGAACGCGGCACCGTAGAAATCCCGCGCGGCGCGCATATCGGTGACGGTGATCTCGACGTAGTCGATCGTGAGCGGAATCGAATGCGTGTGCGTTGCCATGCCGCACACACTCGCACAGACCGCCGACACGATCACAGGTCGGCGATGATGATCTTCTTCATGTCGAGCATCCCCTGATAGACGCCCGGTTCCTGGGCCCGGTCGCCCATGTCGGCGGGCGTGATCTGCCAGCTGAGACCGAACCGGTCGACGAGCCAGCCGCACGCCTCGGCCTCGGGTACCGCGCTCAGGGCATCCCACAGCCGGTCGATCTCGGCCTGGTCGCGGCAGCGGACCTCGAGCGAGACACCCGGCGTGAACGACGAATCCTGCGGCGCGCCGGAATCCATCGCGGTGAACCACTCCCCCGCGAGCTGGAACTCGCTGAACATGACGGCACCCGCGGCAGCAGGGCCCGTCTCCTCCGGGTACGGCACGATCGTCCCGAGCCGTCCGCCGAAGATCGAGGTGTACGCCTCGACGGCTTCGGCCGCCCGGTTCTGCGCCGTCGCACCGAACAGCAGCGACGGGATCAGGAACGGCCGGGGATCGCCTTCGGGGTCTGTGAGCATGAGCTGCCACGTGACTGCGTAGCGGTCTTCGACCCACCCGTATCGCGCGCTGAACGGGTACTCCCCCAGCTCCATGAGCACGCGGCCGCCGACGCAGAGTTCGATCCAGAGGGCATCCAGCGCCCCACGCGCAGCCGCTTCGTCGCCGCGGAACATGAGCGGATCGAAGTTGACCATGAACGACAGCGAGGCGTTCGGGCGGAAGGTGCCGTCGGAATTGATGAGTGACAGGTGATAGCCATCGATCACGACGTCGATCGTGAGGACGTCGCCGGCGAAGTCCTTCTGGAAATCCGGCAGGTCCTCCGCCGGATAGCGCAGCGTCACTTCGCTCGTCGCCTTCGGAAAGATCCGCGTGTAGAACTCCGCGGCCTCAGCGGCCGTCCGATTGCACCAGATGTTGGGGACGATCTTCTGCATGTCGCCACTCTTCGCCTCCGCGAAGCGCGGCGCAAGAGGTCAGCCCGCGACCTCCTGGTACGCGGCGAACAGCAGCGATTCGTCGGGCGCCTGCAGCACCGTCGGACGCCCGATCTCGTCGAGGACGATGAAGCGCAGCATCCCGCCCCGGCTCTTCTTGTCGCGCTGCATCGATGCCTTCAGCTGCGGCCATGCGCCCGCGCGGTAGGTCGTCGGAAGCCCCAGAAGATCCAGGATGCTGCGGTGCCGCTGCGCCGCGTCATCGGAGAGCCGCCCCGCCAGACGCGACAGCTCGGCGGCGAAGACCATGCCGACCGAGATCGCGGCGCCGTGCCGCCACCGGTAGCGCTCGGCATGCTCGATCGCGTGGCCGAGCGTGTGCCCGTAATTGAGGATCTCGCGCAGTCCCGCCTCGCGGAAGTCCTCGCTCACGACGCGGGCCTTCATGTCGATTGCGAGTTCGATCGCGCGGCGGAACGCATCGCTGTGCGGGTCGACGGCCTTGTCGGGGTCGGCTTCGATGAGGTCGAGGATCTCGGGCGCCCAGATGAACCCCGCCTTGACGACCTCGGCGTACCCCGCGACGGTCTCGTTGCGCGAGAGCGAGTCGAGCAGGTCGAGATCGCAGACGACGGATGCCGGGGGCCAGAACGCACCGACGAGGTTCTTGCCCTCCGCGGTGTTGACGCCGGTCTTGCCGCCGACCGCGGCGTCGACCATCCCGAGCACCGTGGTCGGCACCTGAACGACCTCGATGCCGCGCAGCCACGTGGCGGCGACGAAGCCTGCGAGGTCGGTGACGGCGCCTCCGCCGAAGCCCACGACGACGTCGGTGCGCGTGAAGTCCGCCTTGCCCATGACCTGCCAGCAGAAGGCGGCGACCTCGATGCGCTTGCCGGCTTCGGCGTCGGGGATCTCGGCGAGCAGCACCTCGCGGTCCCCGAGAAGCGAATCGCGCAGTGCCTCGGCCTGCGCCGCGAGCGTCGGCGGGTGCACGATGAGCACCTTGCGCGCCGCTTCGGGCAGCTGCTCGCCGAGGCTGCGCAGGATGCCGCGCCCCACGGTGATCGCGTAATCGTGCTGGCCTGTGACGGTGATGCGGGTCGTGTCGGTCATGGCGTCTCCTCGTCGGTGCGGCGCACCCACTCG
Source organism: Microbacterium sp. NPDC055357 (assembly GCF_053644835.1). Lineage (NCBI taxonomy): Bacteria > Bacillati > Actinomycetota > Actinomycetes > Micrococcales > Microbacteriaceae > Microbacterium > Microbacterium sp. NPDC055357. Next base: position 258,907 of record NZ_JBSHLZ010000004.1, read on the forward strand.
ACGACGGCGTCGACGACCTGCTGCAACGGGCCGTGCGACGTGTCGAAGGTGACGTCCGCGAGTTGTTCGTACACGGGGCGACGTTCCCGGTAGATCGTCGTCCACCGCTCGAGCGCGTCGCCGTTCTGCAGGAGAGGCCGCTGCGAGTCCTTGACCCGCCCGGCCACGACGTGGGGCGCGACCGTGAGCAGCACGACGCGGTGCGCAGCGACCGCGTCGTGCGTCGCGGGGTCCAGCACCGCTCCCCCGCCGAGTGACACGACGCCCCCCGTCGCGAGTCCCTCGAGCACCGCATCCCGCTCGAGAGCGCGGAAATGCGACTCGCCGTGTTCGGCGAAGATCCGCTCGATCGGACCGTGGTCGCGCACGACGGCGATGTCGCTGTCGAAGAACGCGCGCCCCGTCGCCTTGGCCACCTTGCGTCCGATGCTCGTCTTGCCGGCGCCCATCGGGCCGATCAAGACGATCGCGTCAGAGCGCGAGGTCATGCTGAGCGAGGCCGGCGTCGCTCGCGTCGGTCGTGCGCAGCGTCGTCGGAAGCGCCGCGAGGTACCCCTCGAGATTGCGCCTGGTCTCGGCGACGCTGTCGCCGCCGAACTTCTCGAGCACGACACCGGCGAGCACGATCGCGGTCATCGCCTCGGCGACGACTCCCGCGGCCGGCACGGCGCAGACATCCGAGCGCTGGTGGTGCGCCGACGCTGCCTCTCCCGAGGCGATGTCGACCGTGCGCAAGGCACGCGGAACCGTCGCGATGGGCTTCATGCCGGCGCGTACGCGCAGCACGGTGCCCGTCGACATCCCGCCCTCGGTGCCGCCGGCCTTGTCGGACGAGCGGGTGATGCCGTCGTCGGTCACGAAGAGCTCATCGTGCGCGGCCGAGCCGCGGCGCCGCGTCGTCTCGAAGCCGTCGCCGATCTCGACGCCCTTGATCGCCTGGATCGACATGAGCGCCTCGGCGAGCTTCGCATCGAGGCGGCGGTCCCAGTGCACGTGCGAGCCGAGCCCGGGCGGAAGCCCGTATGCGAGCACCTCGACGATTCCGCCGAGCGTGTCGCCGTCCTTGCGTGCGGCGTCGACTTCGGCGACCATCGCGGCGCTCGTCGCAGCGTGGAAGCAGCGCAGCGGATCGGCGTCGAGCGCCTCGAGGTCGTCGGGGGTCGGCAGTGCCGCATCCGCCGGCGCCTGCACGGGGCCGATCGACAGCGTGTGCGAGACGAGCCGGATGCCGAGCTCGGACAGGAACGCGCGGGCGAGCGCGCCGAGCGCGACGCGTGCCGCCGTCTCGCGGGCGCTCGCGCGCTCGAGAATGGGCCGGGCCTCGTCGAAGCCGTACTTCTGCATGCCGACGAGGTCGGCGTGGCCGGGGCGCGGGCGGGTCAGGGTGGCGCCGCGTCCGCGTGAGCGGTCGGTCAGTTCGACCGGCTCGGCGCTCATGACCTCGCTCCACTTGGGCCACTCGGTGTTCCCGATGCGCAGCGCGATGGGGCTGCCGAGCGTGAGCCCGTGCACGACACCCGACGAGATCGAGAGCTCGTCCTCTTCGAACTTCATGCGCGAGCCGCGGCCGTAGCCGAGCTTGCGACGGGCCAGATCGGCCTGGATCGCGGCACGCGAAACCGGGATGCCGGAGGGCAGGCCCTCCATGATGGCGACGAGTTCGGGACCGTGGGATTCGCCGGCCGTGAGCACGCGGAGCATTGCTCTAGTCTCCCACGACCGCCCGGCGCATTGCGGCCAGCACGTCGGACTCCCCCGCGAGAGGGGTTTCCGGGTCGCCCGCGACGAAGATCCGCACCTGCAGGAGAGCTTGGTGCAGCAGCATCCCGAGTCCCGAGATCGCCGGAGTGCCCGCCCGCTCCCAGGCGGCTGCGAGATCGGTCGGCCAGTGGCCGTAGACGACGTCGAGCAGGAGCCCTCCGGCGGAGGCGAGGCGATCAGCGGCGTCGGCGTCGAGCACGGCCTCGCCGGGCAGCGTCGCGATCGTGACGTCGGCGTGCGCGTGCGAGGGGGCATCGAACGCCGCGGGCCTGACGGTCACGGCGAGCCGCTCGCCGAGCCCGACCAGCGGCTGCACTGCGTCCGGACGCCGGGCGACGACATCGACCGAGGTCGCGCCGAGCTCGGCCAGGGCGACGAGGGCAGACGTCGCGGTGGCGCCCGCACCCACGATCCGTCCGTGCGTGACCGCGGAGATCCCTTCTTCGCGCAGCGCGCCGACCAGACCGCCGATGTCGGTGTTGAACCCGTGCGGGCCGTCCGAGGTCAGCAGCAGCGTGTTCACGGCTCCGGTCGCTTCGGCGCGCGCATCGCGCACGACGGATGCTGCGAACGCGGCCCCCTTGAGGGGGTAGGTGACCGACAGTCCGTGCCACGTCGAGTCCAGCGCGGCCAGAGTGCTGTCGAACGACGCGGCGTCGACCTGCTGCCGCCCGTACGACCAATCGCGGCCGAGCTCTGCGTACGCCGCCGCGTGAAGCTGCGGGGACCGGCTCTGAGACACCGGGTCCCCCCAGACCGCGAGGCGCCGAGGGGCGTTCAGCATCCCGAATCGGGATTGTCGCGGCACCACGAGATCCACTGCTCGACCGCGCGGTTGTGATCGTTCAGGTTCGACGTGAACACCGTTTCACCGGTGTCGAGGTTCACCGTCACGAAGTACAGCCAGTCACCGGGTGCCGGGTTCATGACGGCGTTGATCGCCGCGTCGCCGGGGTTCGAGATCGGCCCCGCCGGAAGCCCCTGGCGCGTGTACGTGTTCCAGGGGTTGTCGTCGGCGAGCGCTTCGGCGCTGGAGCTCGCCGAGCCGGAGTGCATCTCGCCGTAACCGAACTGCGCGGTCGAGTCCATCTGCAGGTAGCCGAACGTCTCTTGATTGTTCGGGTCCATACGGTTGTCGATGACCGTCGCGACCTTCTGCATGTCGTCTTCGAAGCGGGCCTCGCGCTGGATGATCGAGGCGACCGTGAGCACGCGCTGGCGGTCGTCGACGGGGACGCCTGCTCCGTCGAGCGCCTGTACGGTGCGGCCCACGAGGGTGGAGATGACGTCGGTCGCCGTCACGCCGGGGTCGAACTGGTACGTCGCGGGGAAGAGCCAGCCTTCCAGCGACGATGCGCTCACGCCGTAGTCGGCGGGGGTGGCCACGGCGGCCTGGAACTCCTCGAGCGGGATCCCGATGACGTCGGCGAGGATCGGCAGCGACTGCTCGACCGTGAGCCCTTCGCGCAGCTGTGCCATGTTCTCGAGCTTGTTCGCGGGATCGAGGATCGCCTCGAGCGCCGCGGCCGAGGTCATCTGCTGCTGCATCTGGAACACGCCCGGCTGGAAGGGAGGGTTGAGCCCTTCGGCGATCAGGTAGTCGTAGAAGGCCTCCGGCGTCTTCGTGATGCCGGCTTCGTGCAGCTTCGGTGAGATGGAGTAGCCCGTGTCGCCCGAGACGATCGTGAGCAGCGCTTCGCCGTTGGCGAGCCCTGCTTCGTAGTCCTTCGGCTCCTCCCAGCCCATGAACGCGCGGATGCGGTCCTCGTAGGTCGACCAGACGTACCAACCACCTGCCGAGAGCCCGCCGAGGATCGCGACGATGACCCCGAGGGCGACCCAGCCCGCGACGCGCCGGCGGCGCTTGTCCCGCGGACGCGGGTGCGTCCCGATGTCGTCGGTCGTGCTCTCGCCCGAGAAGAGGTCCTCGAGCCCCGGTGACGTCGAACGCGGAGCGCGCGTCGGCGGATCGTCGTCGAGCACCGACGTCGACGCCGCGCTCGCGCGCGCATACGCGGGCGCGCGGACCTCGCTGGCCGATGCCGCCGGGACGGGGTCGCTCGGCTGCCCAGCCGTCGCACGCACGGGCGAGGGCTGCTCGGCGGCACGCGGCGCGGGAAGCGACGGAGCGGGTGCGGCAGGCGTGGGCTCGGCGGGAGCCGGGGCGGCAGGCGTGGGCTCGGCGGGAGCCGGGGCGGGTGCGGCCGGAGTCGGCGCGGACGGCGTGGGCTCGGCGGGAGTCGGCGCGGACGGCGAGGGCGCAGGGCGGTCGGAAGCGGGCGTGGTCCGGACAGGCGTGGACTCGCCCGTGCCAGGCTCGACCGGGTCAGGCGCAGCTCCGGGGTCCTTCGCGGCGGCGGCGCGGAGCGCGGCCTCTCGTGCTTCGCGGCGGCTCATCGGCGGCGCACCCGTCGCGGGATCTGCCGGCGCCGGCGCCGGGGGCGCGGGGCGCTCAGCGCCATCGTCCCGGAGCACGCGGGAATTGGGATCGGGAAGTTTGCCGAAGAGGTCCGCGAAGGGGTCATCGGGTGTGGGATCGGGCATTCAGGCGGGCTCCTGGACGACGGGGGTACCGGCCGGGCGTCCCGTGCTCTTCTCAACGTCGAGAGCCTGCTGCAGAAGGACGACCGCCGCGACCTGATCCACAATGTTACGAGAAGAACGCTGAGAACGCCCGGAATCGCGCAGAGCGGCGTGGGCCGAGACCGTCGAGAGGCGTTCGTCCACGAGGCGCACAGCCCGGTCGGCGGCCGCCGCGACGGCCGCCGCGAACTCTCGCGCGTCGGTCGTCGAGGGCGTGTCCTCGCCCCGCATGTTGAGCGGCAGACCGACGAGCACCTCGACCGCGTCGTACTCCTGCGCGAGGGTGACGATGCGCGCCACGGCGGCATCGTCGCGGGGCACGGTCTCGACGGGCGTTGCGAGCAGCCCGTCCGGATCGCACCGCGCGACGCCCACTCGGGCACGGCCGACGTCGACGCCGAGTCGCACTCCGCGACGGAAGGTCATCAGGCCTCGAGCGCCGTCGTGATGGCAGACAGAGCCGCCGGCAGAGCCGCGGCATCCGCACCGCCGCCCTGCGCGACATCGTCGCGTCCGCCGCCGCCGCCGCCGAGGACGCCGGCTGCGAGCTTGGCGAGCACGCCCGCCTTGCCGCCGGCCGTGCGCGCGGCGTCGTTCGTCGCGACGATGACGACGGGGCGCTCGCCCACCGTCGCGCCGAGCGCGACGACAGCGGGCTCTGAGCCGAGCCGGTCGCGCACCTGCAGGGCGAGGGTGCGGAGGTCATCACCGGATGCCGCCGTGCCGACGGCGTGCGCGACGACTCGGTACGCCCCGACACGGACCGCGTCGTTCGCCAGCGCGGGGGCACGTTCGGCGAGGGCCTTGGCTTCGTACGCCGCGATCTTCTTCTCGGCGGACTTGAGGCTCGCCGTGAGTTCGGCGATTCGCGCGGGAAGCTGCTCGCGGGGCGTCTTGAGCGATGTCGTCAGCTGCGAGACGAGCGCGCGCTCGGCGGCCAGGGACCGGAACGCGTCGAGGCCCACGAGGGCTTCGACCCGGCGGTTGGACGCGCCCACCGAGGATTCGCCCACGACGCTGATGAGTCCGATCTCGGCACTGCGTCCGACGTGGGTGCCGCCGCAGAGCTCACGCGACCAGGGGCCGCCGATGTCGACCATGCGCACGACATCGCCGTACTTCTCGCCGAACAGCGCCTGCGCGCCGAGCGCCTTCGCCTCGTCGAGCGGGAGCACCCGCGTCGTGACGTCGAGGTTGTCGCGCACGGCGTTGTTGGCGATCTCTTCGATCTCGCTCTTCGTCGCGTCAGACAGCGCCTGGCCCCACGAGAAGTCGAACCGCATGTAGCCGGCGCGGTTGAGCGACCCCCACTGCGTCGCGGACGAGCCGAGCGTGTCGCGCAGGGCGGCGTGGATGAGGTGCGTCGCCGAGTGCGCCTGCTGCGCCGAGCGGCGGTTCGCCGCATCGACGATGGTCGTCGCCGGCTGGCCGACGCCCACCTCACCGGTCGTGACCTGCACGGTGTGGCTGACCAGCCCTGCGACCGGGCGCTGCACGTCGAGCACCTCGAGCTCGTAGCCGGGACCGACGATGATGCCCTTGTCGGCGACCTGACCGCCCGACTCGGCGTAGAGCGCCGTCTCGGCGAGGATGACCTCGGCGATCCGCCCGCTCGGAGCGCGGTCGACCGAGACGCCGTCGACGAGGATGCCGAGCACGGTCGACTCGGTCTCGAGATCGGTGAAGCCCGTGAAGACCGTCTCACCCTGCGCGCGCAGATCGCGGTACACGCTCGTGTCGGCGAGCTGGCGTTTGCGCGAACGCGCATCCGCCTTGGCACGCGTGCGCTGCTCGAGCATGAGCGCGTCGAACGCGTCGCGGTCGACAGTGAGGCCCGCCTCTTGGGCGACCTCGAGCGTCAGATCGATCGGGAAGCCGTACGTGTCGTGCAGCAGGAACGCCTCGGCACCGGGGATCGTCGTGCCCCCGGCATCCTTCGTCGCGACGAGAGACTCGTCGAGGATCGCCTCGCCCGCGGCGAGGGTGCGCAGGAACGTCGCCTCTTCGGCCAGCGCGTACTGCTCGATGCGCGGATAGTCCGCCTCGACGACGGGATAGGTCGTCTTCATGGCGTCACGCGAGACGGCGAAGAGGTCGCGGAACGTCGGTCCGTCCACGCCCAGCAGGCGCATGGAACGGATGGCGCGGCGCATGAGACGACGCAGGATGTATCCGCGGCCGTCGTTCGAGGGCGTCACGCCGTCGGAGAGCAGCATGAGCGAGGAGCGCACGTGGTCGGCGACGACACGGAACCGCACGTCGTCTTCGTGCACGGCACCGTACTCGCGCCCTGACAGTTCGACGGCCTTGTCGAGCACGGGACGCACCTGGTCGGTCTCGTACATGTTGTCGACGCCCTGCTTGATGAACGCGACGCGTTCGAGCCCCATGCCGGTGTCGATGTTCTTGTTCGGCAGCTCGCCGACGATGTCGAAGACGTACTTGGACTGCACGTTGGTGATCTCGTACTGCATGAAGACGAGATTCCAGATCTCGACGTAGCGGTCGTCGTCGGTCGCGGGTCCGCCGTCGATCCCGTACGCGGGACCGCGATCGAAGAAGATCTCGGAACAGGGGCCCGCTGGACCGGGCAGACCCGTCGACCAGTAGTTCGTGTCCTTGCCGAGGCGCTGGATGCGCTCTTCGGGCAGGTCGGTCAGCCGCAGCCAGAGGTCGTGTGCCTCGTCGTCTTCTTCGTAGACCGTGACCCAGAGGTCCTTCGGATCGAATCCGAGACCGCCGTCGGCGTCGGGGGTCGTGAGAAGCTCCCACGCGAAGCGGATGGCGCCCTCTTTGAAGTAGTCGCCGAACGACCAGTTGCCGAGCATCTGGAAGAACGTGCCGTGTCGCGGCGTGTGCCCCACCTCTTCGATGTCGAGGGTGCGCAGGCACTTCTGCACGTCGGCGGCGCGCTTGTACGGAGCCGGCACGTCACCGGAGAGGTACGGGATGAACGGCACCATTCCGGCGACCGTGAACAGCAGGGCGGGGTCGTCGGTGACGAGAGAGGCGGACGGCACGATGACGTGGTCCTGCTTCTCGAAATAGTCGAGGAAGCGCTGGGCGATCTCGGCGGTCTTCATGCGTGATGGCTCCTCGGACACGTCGGCGGCCGGGCGACCGCCGACGAATCGTGGTGGGTGGTCAGTCGGAGGACGAACGGGTGGAGTCCGCGACGGCCGATGCGGCGTCGGCGACGAGTCCCGCCATGCGCGACTCCTGCTCGCGGTAGGCATCGCCCATGCGCTCGGTGAACTCCGTGATGCGCGTGTCGACCTCAGCGAGCAGTTCGTGGCCGCGGGGGTCTTTGTTGACGAGGTGCGCGGCGACGAAGCCGCTCACGATGCCGAGCAGAAACCACAGCAGGTTCTTCATGTCACCACTTCCTCGCGAATGCCGCGAGCCGCGGCTTGGTCCATCGTAGGCGGAAACGACGAAGGGCGCCGGGTTTCCCCGACGCCCTTCCTGCGGCACTGACGACGGAACGTCAGCGCGCGTTGACGTCAGCGCGCCGCGTAGTACTCGACGACGAGCTGGACGTCGCAGACGACGGGAACCTCAGCGCGCTTGGGGCGACGCTCGAGACGGGCCTGCAGCTTGTCGAGCTCGACCTGGAGGTACGGCGGGACAGGAGGCAGAACCTCGGCGTGACCACCGGCGGCGGCGACCTGGAACGGCTCGAGCGCCTCGCTCTTCGGCTTGACGTGGATGAGCTGACCCGGCTTCACGCGGAAGGACGGGCGGTCGACGAGCTGGCCGTCGACGAGGATGTGGCGGTGCACGACGAGCTGGCGGGCCTGGGCCATCGTGCGGGCGAAGCCCGCACGAACGACGAGCGCGTCCAGACGCATCTCGAGCTGCTCGACGAGGTTCTCACCCGTCAGGCCGTCCTTGCGGCGAGCCTCTTCGAACTGGATGCGCAGCTGTGCCTCGCGGATGTTGTACTGCTCGCGCAGACGCTGCTTCTCACGCAGGCGGACGGCGTAGTCGCTGTCCTGCTTGCGCTTGGTGCGGCCGTGCTCACCCGGAGCGTACGGACGCTTCTCGAGGTACTTGGCGGCCTTGGGGGTCAGCGCGATGCCGAGAGCGCGCGAGAGGCGGACCTTGCGGCGGTCCTGGGCTTTCGAAGCCATGATTGCCTTCCGAAGACGTGGCCGTGTCTTTCACGGCTCACGGACGTATCTCCCGCTCCTCGCCCTGGCTGTGTGCACGTCGGGGCACACCGGAAGGTCGGTAAAGAGGGTGGGGATGCCCGAAAACTCGGTTTCAAGCCGGTCAAGTCTAACAGCCCTTCGACACGGCGGCTGTGCCGCCTGCTCAGGGACCGCGGATACACGGCGGCTGTGCCGCCTGCTCAGGGACCGGGGATACACGGCGGCTGTGCCGCCTGCTCAGGGACCGCGGATGCACGGCGGCTGTGCCGCCTGCTCAGGCGGGTCAGTCGCCGTCGAGGATGCGGCGGATCTTCTCGAGACGCGCCTGCACGTCGCGTTCGGTCCCGAGCGCCTTGGGCTCGTAGTAGCGGCGACCGCGCAGCTCATCGGGCAGGTACTGCTGCGCCACGACCCCGATGTCGGCGTCATGGGGATAGCGGTAGCCCTTGCCGTGCCCGAGCCGCTTCGCGCCGGGATAGTGCGCATCGCGCAGGTGCGTCGGGACGCGTCCGAAACCTCCGGAACGCACATCGGCGATCGCCTTGTCGATCGCGAGGTAAGCCGCGTTGGACTTCGCTGTCGTCGCGAGGTACGCCGTCGCCTCGGCGAGCGGGATGCGCCCCTCGGGCATCCCGATGAACTGCACGGCGTCGGCGGCGGCGACAGCGAGCGGCAGTGCGTGCGGGTCGGCCAGGCCGATGTCTTCGGCGGCCGAGATGATGAGGCGCCGGGCGATGAAGCGCGGGTCTTCGCCCGCCTCGATCATGCGCGCGAGGTAATGCAGCGCGGCGTCGACGTCGGAGCCGCGGATCGACTTGATGAAGGCGCTGATGACGTCGTAGTGCTCGTCGCCCTGGCGGTCGTAGCGCAGCAGCGCGCGGTCGACGGCCTGCGCGATGTGGTCGGGCGTGACGGACGGCGCCGTCTCGTCGGCATTCGTCTCGATCGCGAGGGATGCCGCAGCCTCGAGCGTCGTGAGAGCGCGGCGCGCGTCGCCCGACGCGAGTCGCACGATGGCGTCGCGCGCCTCGTCGGGCAGCACGATCGAGTCGTGGAGGCCTCGGGCGTCGGTCGTCGCACGGGTCAGCAGCATCCTCAGGTCGTCGTCGGTGAGAGGGCGCAGCGTCAACAGAAGCGACCGCGACAGCAGCGGCGAGATCACCGAGAACGACGGGTTCTCGGTCGTCGCGGCGATCAGGACGACCCAGCCGTTCTCGACGCCCGGAAGCAGGGCGTCCTGCTGGGCCTTCGTGAAGCGATGGATCTCATCGAGGAAGAGGATCGTCGATTGGCCGTAGAGATCGCGCTGCGTGAGCGCATCCTGCATGACCTCGCGGACGTCCTTGACCCCCGCCGTCACGGCCGAGAGCTCGACGAACCGCCGACCCGAAGAACGGGCGATCGCCTGGGCGAGAGTGGTCTTGCCCGTTCCGGGCGGGCCCCAGAGGATCACCGAGGTCGCGGCGCGCGTCGAGGCCTCGGAATCGGCGAGTGTGACCAAGGGCGACCCCGGTGCGAGCAGATGCCCTTGACCGGCGACCTCATCGAGCGAGGTCGGCCGCATCCGCACCGCGAGGGGCGTCTGCCCCTGGAAGAGCGCGGTGGGAGTGGGTGCAGTCACCCGTCCAGGCTAATCGCGTCGGCCGACACCGGGCCCGTTCGATGCAGCCGCCTTTGCCGCGAGCCTGCGTTCTGAATAGGATCGTCCCGGCCCGGGGCTCACCCGGAAAAGGAGGTCCCGTGTCCAGCGTGGGAAAGGACCGTGGTGCGCGTGAGACGCGCGAACGGTCGCGGGTATACCAGGCGCGTCAGGCGTTTCACCAGGGTCAGACGCGTCGCCGCACACGCGACAATCTGATCGCCGGCATCGGCGGCGGACTCGTCATCGTCGCGATCGTCGTCGTTCAGACGCTCTACTTCACCGTCGGACCGGGCACGCCGGTGCCCGAACCCGAGCCGACATCGATCACGACGCCGCCGGCTCTGCCGAGCTCCGTGCCCGATCCCGTGGACTCCGAGAGCCCCGTCCCCGAGCCCGTCGACACCGAGCTCCCCGAGCCCGAGCCGACCTCCACTCCCTGACCCGAGAACACCGCTGTCGAGACGTCGTGCGATGAAGCTCGCGTACTAGGCTTGACGCGTCCATCCCCCACAGGCGGCGAGGCCGCGATGAGGTGCAACCCGTGACTGCCGACGCAGAGCCCACTCCCCCGTCCCCCGAAGACGACACCACGCCGGTCTCCGACGTCGAGGCGACTCCGACCCCCGACGTCGAGGCGACTCCCGTCGCTGACGCCGAGGCCACTCCTGCCTCCGACCCCGAGGCCGCTCCTGCCCCGGACGCGGATGCCGCACCGGTCGCCGAGGCCGAGGCCGCACCGGTCGCTGACGCCGAGGCCGCTCCTGCGCCGGACGCCGTCGCCGAGACCGCTCCGGTCGCCGGCGCCGACGCCACCGCGGAGCCCGCGGCCGAGGTCACCACGCCGGCCCCGTCACCCGTGCCCACGCCGCGCCCTCGCGCCGTGCCGGCGCCACCGTCCGCGGCAGCCCGCCCCAAGCCCGTTGCCGACTCCTCGTCGTCGCAGGCAGACGACGCGACGCCCGCCTCCGACGGCGAGCCGTGGGGGCGCGTCGACGACGACGGCACCGTCTCGGTGCGAGAAGCCGCGGGATGGCGCGTCGTCGGTCAGTACCCCGACGGCACGCCCGCCGAAGCACTCGCGTACTTCGAGCGCAAGTACTCCGACCTCGCCGGCGAGGTGTCGCTGCTCGAAGCGCGCCACCGTCGTGGCGGCGCATCAGCCTCCGACCTGCGTTCGGCCGCCCGTGCTCTGCTGAGCCGAACCACCGACGCGGCCGCCGTCGGCGATCTCGCCGGCCTCGAGGCGCGCCTCGGCGCGCTCACCGAAGCTCTCTCGGCGGCATCCGCGACCGAAGCCGCCGCTGCCCGCGAGGCGGTCGATGAGGCCGTGCGCGCACGCACGACCCTCGTCGAGCAGGCCGAGACGCTCGCGGCCCGCGACCCCAAGACGGTGCAGTGGAAGCAGGCTTCCGCCGACATGGCCGACCTGTTCGATCAGTGGCAGTCGCAGCAGCAGAACGGCCCGCGTCTGCCGAAGTCGACGGCGCAGCAGCTGTGGAAGCGCTTCCGCGATGCGCGCTCGACGGTCGACAAGCACCGCCGCGAGTTCTATGCCCAGCTGGACGGCGCCCATAAAGAGGTGCGCGAGCGCAAGTCGAAGCTCGTCGAACGCGCCGAGGCCCTCGCGCCGAAGGGCGAGGACGGCATTCCGGCCTACCGCGACCTGCTCGACCAGTGGAAGGGCGCCGGCCGCGCCGGCAAGAAGACCGACGACGCGCTGTGGGCGCGGTTCAAGGCGGCCGGAGATGCGCTCTATTCGGCGCGCGTCGAGCGCGAAGCCGCTGACATCGAAGCATCCCGCGAGAAGATCGAGGCGAAGCGCGAACTGCTCGTCGAAGCCAAGACCATCGCCGACGAGCCGGAGCTCGCGAAGGCTCGTGCGGCTCTCACCGGTATCCAGCGGCGCTGGGACGACATCGGTCGTGTGTTCCCCCGCGACGCGGAGCGTGGCCTCGACGACGACCTGCGGAAGATCGAGCAGGCGCTGCGCACCCGCGAAGAGACCGATTGGAAGCGCAACAACCCCGAGACAAAGGCGCGCGCGAACGACATGACGCGCCAGCTCACCGACGCGATCGAGAAGCTCGAGCAGGAGCTCGACGCCGCGAAGGCATCGGGCGACAAGCGTTCGATCGCGCAGGCGAGCGAAGCGCTCGAAGCGCGTCGCGGATGGCTCAAGGTGCTCGGCGGCTAGAGTTCACACCGCCTTCAGATCGGCCCGGTTCTCCACAACCGGGCCGATCTGCGTTCGCGGACGACTCCGCTCGGGCACACTTCCCTCATGAGCACGCCGTTCCTGTACTTCCCCGGCGGACGCCTGTCCGAAGCCGAGCTGTGCGCTGCGCGGCTCGACGGGCATGTCGTGGAGCTCGGTGACGCCTTCGTTCCGGCCGACGCCGTCGAGACCGCGGCTCTGCGGGCGGGCTCGCTGCGTGGCATCCTCGGCGAGAGTCTCGCGGCGACCCACGTGAGCGCGGCGTGGGTGCACGGGGTCACGCTCGACCCACCGGGGCGGCACACCGTGCAACGCGCGATCCGGCGACGGCTGCATGCCGTCCTCGATGTGCGGCTCGTCTATCGCGACACGACGATCGACGAGGACGACCTGCAGCTGCTCGGTGGCGTGTGGGTGACGACGCTCACGCGCACGCTCGCCGATCTGGTTCGGGTCGATGACGAAGATCATGCGGATGCTGCCCGCGCCCTCGCCGTCGCACGGCCCGACATCGTCCGAGATGCCGAGACATGGCTCGTGGAGCACTCGGGGGTGCCGCACAAGAAGGTCGGGCTCCAGCGGTTGCGCGTGCTCGGTCAGGACGATGTGACGCGATAGACGTCATAGACCGCATCGATGCGGCGCACGGCGTTGAGCACGCGATCGAGGTGCACGATGTCGCCCATCTCGAACACGAACTTGCTCAGGGCGAGGCGGTTGTTCGAGGTGGTCACGGTCGCCGACAGGATGTTGACGTGGTGCTCGCTGAGGACGCGCGTGACGTCGCTGAGCAGACCCGCGCGGTCGAGCGCCTCGACCTGGATCTGCACGAGGAAGACGCTCTTGGACGTCGGCGCCCACTCGACGTCGATCAGGCGCTCGGTGTCCTGCTGGAGCGAGACGACGTTCGTGCAGTCGGTGCGGTGCACGGACACGCCCGTCCCCCGCGTGACGAAGCCCATGATGTCGTCCCCCGGCACGGGCGTGCAGCACTTCGCGAGCTTCACCAGGATGTCGGGCGCACCGCGGACGAGGATGCCGGAGTCTCCCCCGCGCGGCGCGCGGGAGCGTCCGAGCTGCGGCAGGTCGATGGGACCGGTCGCTGTGTCGTTGGCATTGATGAGCGCCGTGACCTTCTCGATCACGGATTGCGTCGACACGTGGCCTTCGCCGACGGCCGCATACAGTGCGGAGACGTCTTCGTAGCGCAGCTGCTGGGCGACTTCGGTGAAGGAGTCCTGGCTCATGAGGCGCTGCAGCGGCAGGTTCTGTCGCCGCATCGCGCGCGCGATCGACTCCTTGCCCTGCTCGATCGCCTCTTCGCGCCGCTCCTTCGTGAACCAGCCGCGGATCTTGCTGCGCGCGCGTGTGCTCGTGACGAACCCGAGCCAGTCCTGGCTGGGGCCGGCGTCGGGGTTCTTCGATGTGAACGCCTCGACGACATCGCCGCTCTTCAGCGTCGTCTCCAGCGGCACGAGACGCCCGTTCACCTTCGCACCCATCGTGCGGTGACCGATCTCGGTGTGCACGGCATACGCGAAGTCGACGGGTGTGGCGCCGGCCGGCAGTCCGATGACGCGGCCCTTCGGCGTGAAGACGTAGACCTCCTTCGCGCCGATCTCGAACCGCAGCGAGTCCAGGAACTCGCCCGGGTCGGCGGTCTCAGCCTGCCAATCCGAGATGTGCGCGAGCCAGGCCATATCGGTGTCGAGCGACTTCGCGTCGGCCTTGCCGCCGTTCATCCGCTCCTTGTACTTCCAATGCGCCGCGACGCCGAACTCGGCCTGCTGGTGCATCTCGTTGGTGCGGATCTGGATCTCGACCGTTCGTCCGCCGGGGCCGATCACGGTCGTGTGCAGCGATTGGTACAGGTTGAACTTCGGCGTCGCGATGTAGTCCTTGAATCGGCCGGGCAGCGGAGTCCAACGCGCATGGATCGCGCCGAGGACGGCGTAGCAGTCGCGCACGCTGCCGACCAGGACGCGGATGCCGATGAGGTCGTAGATGTCGTCGAACTCGCGACCGCGGACGATCATCTTCTGGTAGACCGAGTACAGCTGCTTGGGGCGTCCCATGACCCGGCCGCGGATGCGCAGGTCCCGTAGATCCGCGTCGACGGCGTCGATCACGTTCTGCACGTACTGCTCGCGCTGGGGCGTGCGCTGTCGCACGAGGCTGTCGATCTCGGCGAAGATCTTGGGGTGCAGGACGGCGAAGGAGAGGTCTTCGAGCTCGGACTTGATCGTCTGGATGCCGAGGCGGTGCGCGAGCGGTGAGTAGATCTCGAGCGTCTCGGTCGCCTTCTTGGCGGCCTTGTGCGTCGGAACGAAGCCCCACGTGCGGGCGTTGTGCAGCCGGTCGGCGAGCTTGATGAGCAGCACCCTGATGTCCTTGGACATCGCGACGATCATCTTGCGGACCGTCTCTGCCTGCGCGCTGTCGCCGTACTTCACCTTGTCGAGCTTCGTCACGCCGTCGACGAGCATCGCGACCTCGTCGCCGAACTCCGCGCTCAGGGTGTCCAGCGCATAGCCGGTGTCTTCGACCGTGTCGTGCAGCAGCGCGGCGGCGATCGCCTTGGGCCCGAGTCCCATGTCGGCGAGGATCTGCGCGACGGCGAGCGGATGGGTGATGTACGGCTCGCCGCTCTGGCGCTTCTGGTCGCGGTGCGCGTCTGCGGCGACGCCGTAGGCCCGCTCGATGATCGAGAGGTCGCCCTTGGGGTGGTGCGTGCGCACCGTGCGCAGCAGCTTCTCGACGTCATCGCGTCGCGCGGCCCGCGAGAAGATGCGCGGAACGAGCCGGCGCAGCGACGACGGGTGGGCAGGAGGGAGTGTCTCCGCCATGCGATAGACCTCCCTCCCCCGAGCCTGCCATCCTAAGCCCGCGGAGCGGGCCGAAGGGTCAGGCCGGAGCGCCCGCCAATTCGCGCGCCGCCAGGACGCGCTCGTCGCGCGCCTGGATCGCCGGCTCCTTTTCGCGCATG
The DNA here is from genome assembly GCF_053644835.1 of Microbacterium sp. NPDC055357. Classification (NCBI taxonomy): domain Bacteria; kingdom Bacillati; phylum Actinomycetota; class Actinomycetes; order Micrococcales; family Microbacteriaceae; genus Microbacterium; species Microbacterium sp. NPDC055357. Next base: position 274,248 of record NZ_JBSHLZ010000004.1, read on the forward strand.
AACGAGTACAGCGGCGAGGCGACGAAGATCGTCGAGTAGGCCGCGACGATGGTTCCGACGAAGATCGACAGCGAGATGTCGGTGAGGGTCTGAGCGCCGAGCCACAGCGAGCCGATGAACAGGATCGCACCGGTGGGCAGGATCGCGACGACCGTCGTGTTGATCGAGCGCACCAGGGTCTGGTTGACGGCGAGGTTGACCGATTCGCCGAATGTTCGACCGGACACTTCCCCGTCTTCGTTCGTATTCTCCTTGATCTTGTCGAACACCACGGCGGTGTCGTACAGCGCATAGGAGAGGATCGTCAGGAAGCCGATGACGGCGGCGGGCGAGATCTCGAACCCGAAGGCGGCGTAGATGCCGACCGTGACGACGAGCACGTCCACGACACCGATGATCGCCGCGACGGACATCTTCCACGTGCGGAAGTACAGCGCGAGGATGATGAAGGTCAGCGCGAGGAAGATCGCGAGTCCCCACAGGGACTGCCGCGTCACATCGGCGCCCCATGTGGGGCCGATGAACGACGCCGTCACTTCGCTCTCGGGCACGCCGAACTCGTCGGCCAGAGCATCGGTGACCGCGCGCGTCTCCGCCTCGGTCATCTGGTCGGTCTGCACGCGCACCGCGGTGTCGCCGATCGTGGTGACCTTGGTCGTCGCTCCGGGTACGACCGAGTGCACCGCGTCGGTGGCCAGAGACTGTTCCGGGCTGGACAGGCCCGACACGGTGAACTGCGATCCACCCGTGAACTCGATCGAGAACTGCACGGGCCGGATGAACGGCACGAGCACGGATCCGATCACGAGGACCGCCGCGATGATGAACCACAGCTTGCGTCGCCCGACGAACGGGAAGGACGTCTTGCCGGTGTAGAGGTCGTTGCCGAGCTGGCTCATGGTGCGCATCAGTCGCCTGCTTCCTTGACGTTCGGGCCGGGTTTCGAGGAGTCGGCTGCGGCGAGTTCTGCGGCTTGTCTGCGTTCTGCGATGGTCTGGCGGCGCACGGCCTCGCTTCGCGACTTGACGGCTCGTCTTCCCGCGGGGGTCGTGCTCGTTGCCGCAACAGGCGCGCGGAACTGCGCGCGTCCGCGGTAGACCGCGCCGAGTGCATTCGGATCCATGCCCGAGAGAGGGTGCCCTTGACCGAAGAACTTCGTGCGCGCCAGCAGCTGCATGACGGGGTGCGTGAAGAGGATGAAAATGAAGACGTCGATGATCGTCGTGAGCCCCAGCGTGAACGCGAAGCCCTTCACGGTCGCATCCGCCAGGATGTACAGCACGACGGCGGCCAGGATGTTGATCGACTTCGAGATGTAGATCGTGCGCTTCGCGCGCGCCCAGCCGTCCTCGACGGCGCTCGTGATCGACTTGCCGTCTCGCAGCTCATCTCGTATTCGTTCGAAGTAGATGATGAACGAGTCCGCCGTGAAGCCGATCGAGACGATCACACCCGCGACACCGGCCAGCGACAGACGGAAGCCCATGCGCCACGCCAGGATGCAGAGCATGACGTACGTCAGGACACCCATGACCAGCAGGGATGCGATGATCACGGTGCCGAGCGTCCGGTAGACGATGAGCGAGTACAGCGCCACGAGGATGAGGCCGATGAGACCCGTGATGAGACCGATCTCGAGCTGCTGCGTACCGAGCGTCGCCGAGATCGTGTTCGAGCTGACGACCTCGAAGCTCAGCGGCAGTGCACCGTACTTGAGCTGGTCGGCGAGCGTCTTGGACGTCTCCTGCGTGAAGCTGCCCGTGATGCTGGGCTTGCCGTCCATGATGACGCCGTTCATCGACGGCGCCGAGAGGATGTAGCCGTCGAGCACGAACGCGAACTGGTCCAGAGGCGGCTGCGCACCGTAGAGGCGCTGGCTGATCTGACCGAAGGTCTTGGTGCCCTCGCCGTTGAAGACGAGGTTGACGGCCCAGCGGCCGTCGGTCTGCTGCAGGCCGAACGTCGCATCCGAGATCGACGAGCCGTCGAGCTCGACGGGGCCGAGCAGGTACTTCGCCGAGCCTGACGGGTCGCACGTGATGAGCGGCTCGTCCTTGGGCGCGTTGGCCGGGTCGTTGGTCGGATTCGCGCAGTCGTACGCCATGAACTCGGCCTCGAGCTTGGGCGTGATCCAGTTCAGGTCGCTGCCGTCGGTCGGCTCCACCGTCGGCGTCGCGCCGAGCGTCGGATCCGGGGTCGGGTACGGCGTCGATTGGCCGTCTTCGCCGACGAACGTGTTGACGGGTGCGCCGGCGACGAGTACGGCGCGCAGCTGAAGCTGGGCGGATGCCTCGATGCGTGCACGCGTCTCGTCGTCGGCCTCGCCCGGGATCTGCACGACGATCTGGTTGCCGGCCTGCGTGCCGACCTCGGCCTCGCCGACGCCGGACGCGTCGACGCGCTGGCGGATGATCGTGACCGCCTGGTTCATCTGCTCTTCGTTGGGCGCAGAGCCGTCAGGCGTCTGCGCCTGCAGGACGATCTGCGTGCCACCTTGAAGGTCGAGCGCCAGGTCAGGGCTCCAGGAGCTCTGACCGTTGCCGTCTTCGTCGGTGAAGACGTATACGCCCAGCGCGTTGATGCCGAACAGGACGGCCGTCGTCACGACAAGCGCGATGAGGGCGCGCCAGGCGTGCCGGACAGGGGTGGATGTCGCCACGGTGATTCGCTTCTCTCGGGGGGATGGCCGCGAAGGACCGGTCAGGCCTCGGGCTTTTTGTCGTCGCTGCCCGGCTGCGACTCGTCGCCGGCCCAACGGGCGCGGTCGTCGCTGATCGAGGAGATGTCTCCGTCGGTGACGGCCGCGTCGTACTCGGCCTCGGACTCCTCAGCTTCGATGAAGTCGTCTTCGGTGACGAAGCCCTCGGTGGGGTTCACGACGCGCAGGATCGCCTGGCTGTGCACCTTGATCTCGACGCCGGGGGCGATCGACACGATCGCGGGCTGGTCGAGGTTCTCACCGTCGTACTCGACGACGGTGCCGTACAGGCCGCCTTGCAGCAGCACCTCGGCGCCGGGGACGGTCTGGCGGGCCTTCTCAGCCTGCTCCGTCTTCTGCTTCTGCATGCGGCGGCGCGAGCTCCAGAACATGAAGACGAGCAGCAGGATGAGCAGGACGATGAGACCGTACTGCTGGAAGAAGAGACCGAATTCCATGGGGCGGGGTGCCTTTCGGGTCAGGCGTGCGCCACGGCGGCGATGCCTTGCAGGGAGGGTATAGGCGAGAGGCCTTCAGCGATTATAGGCCATCGAATCCCAGGACCGCGGAGTCACGCGGTGCGCCGAGATGTTGATAGGCGGCAGGAGTCGCGATGCGCCCGCGCGGAGTGCGCCCCATGAAGCCGATGCGCACCAGATACGGCTCGACGACGGACTCGATCGTGTCGGGTTCTTCGCCGACGGCGACCGCCAGTGTGCTCAGCCCGACCGGACCCCCTCCGAACCGGTGGACGACGGCGTCGAGGACCGCGCGATCGAGCCGGTCCAGTCCCAAGGCGTCGACATCGTAGAGCTCGAGCGCCGCGTCTACGGTCGCAGCGTCGGCTGCGGCGCCGTCGCCGTGCACGATCGTGTAGTCGCGCACCCGGCGCAGCAGGCGGTTGGCGATGCGCGGGGTGCCTCGCGAACGGCGCGCGATCTCGGCGCGTGGCCCGGTGGGCAGGACGATGCCGAGCATCGGAGCGGACCTCTCGAGCACACGCTCGAGTTCGTGGGGCTCGTAGAACTCGAGGTGGGCCGTGAAACCGAACCGGTCGCGCAGCGGATTGGGCAGGAGGCCCGACCGGGTCGTCGCGCCGACGAGCGTGAAGGGTGCGAGATCGAGGGGGATGCTCGTGGCACCGGCGCCTTTGCCGACCATGATGTCGATGCGGAAGTCCTCCATCGCGAGGTACAGCATCTCTTCGGCCGAGCGCGCCATGCGGTGGATCTCATCGATGAAGAGGACTTCGCCGGGCGTGAGGCTCGACAGCAGCGCCGCGAGGTCGCCCGCGTGCTGGATGGCCGGCCCGCTCGACAAGCGCAGGGGTCGCGCACTCTCGTGCGCGACGATCATGGCGAGCGTCGTCTTGCCCAGTCCCGGGGGTCCCGAGAGCAGGATGTGATCGGCGGGCCGCTGCTGCATTCGGGCGGCATCGAGCAGCAGCTGCAGCTGACCGCGCACCTTCTGCTGGCCGACGAACTCGGCCAGCGACGCCGGCCGCAGGGCGCCCTCGATCGCCAGCTCCCCCTCGTCGACCGGTTCGCCGGCGTCTCTCAGCTCATCCACCGACGGGCTCCTTCCGCGCCGGGCCGAGCGCGGACAGCGTGAGTCTCAGCAGAGCCGGCACCGAAGCACGGTCGGCGTCGTTCGCGCGCTCGGCGACGGTCGTGACCGACTCGGTCGCGATGCGCTCGGACCAGCCCAGCCCGACGAGGGCCTGCACGACCTGAGCGGGGATGCCGGCCGTGGCCGCAGCATCCGTCGTCGGGGTCGTGGCGGCGAGCGCGTCGATCTTGCCGGCCAGCTGCACGACCATGAGCTTCGCCGTCTTCGGGCCGATGCCCGACACGCGCCGGAACGGAGCGTCGTCTTCGGCGGCGACGGCATCGGCGATCTGCGCGACGGTGAGCGTCGAGAGCACCCCGAGCGCGGACTTCGGCCCGACGCCGGTGACACCCAGCAGCAGTCCGAAGACGGCCAGGTCGTCGCGGGTCTCGAACCCGAAGAGCGACAGGGCGTCTTCGCGGACGATGAGCGTCGTGTGCAGGGTGATCTCGGCTCCGACCGGCGTGCTCCGTGCGATCTGAGGCGTCACGGCGACGGCGAGGCCGACTCCGCCTACCTCGACGACGACGGCATCGGTGTCGACGTGCACGGCTGTGCCGCGGAGCGAGGAGATCATGAGGCGAGCCTACGCGGGGATTCGGAGCTATGTTCGACCGACACGCTACCGCCGCGTGAGACGCTCCGCATCGGCCCAGGCGCGCTGCGCGGGCGTGAGCGGTGCCGACGGGGCCGAGGCAGGGCCTCCGCGCCAGGCGTGACAGAGGGCGAGCGCGAGGGCATCGGCGGCGTCTGCGGGCTTGGGCAGCTCGTCGAGCCGCAGGATGCGGGCCACCATGGTCTGCACCTGGCGCTTGTCGGCGCTGCCGTAGCCGGTGATGGCGGCCTTCACTTCGCTCGGGGTGTGCGTCGCGGCGGGAAGGCCCCGCTCCCCCGCCACGAGCAGCGCGATGCCGCTCGCCTGGGCCGTTCCCATCACGGTGTGCAGGTTCTGCTGCGCGAAGACGCGCTCGACCGCGATGACCGCCGGGGAATGCCGATCGACGACGCCGCGGATGCCGGCGGCGATCGCCGCGAGCCGCGTCTCGATCGGGTCGCCCGGCTGGGACCGCACGACCCCGACGTGCACGAGCGTCGCCGATCGGTCGCGCGCGACGTCGACGACACCGATGCCGCACCGCGTGAGGCCCGGGTCGATCCCGAGCACACGCAGCACGCCGCGTGCGGAAGAAGAGGTCACGGCCCTACGCTAAGCGAGCGCGCGACCTGCACCGCCCAGGCGCGCCCGAACGGCGGCATCCGCCCGATCAGTCGTCGGATTCGAGCTCGGCTTGCACCTCGGGGCTCAGATCGAAGTTGCTGAAGACGTTCTGCACGTCGTCGCTGTCTTCGAGCGCGTCGATCAGCCGGAACACCTTGCGCGCCGTGTCGGCGTCGATCTCGACCTTGAGGTTCGGAACGAACTCGATGTCGGCGGACTCGTAGTCGATGCCCGCGTCCTGCAGCGCCGTGCGCACGGTCACGAGGTCGGTCGGCTCGGTCACGACCTCGAACCCCTGCGGGTGCGGCTCGACCTCTTCGGCTCCCGCCTCGAGCACGGCGAGCATGACGTCGTCCTCGGACGTGCCTTCACCGGACACCACGATGACGCCCTTGCGCGTGAAGTTGTAGGCGACGCTGCCGGGGTCGGCCAGGTTGCCGCCGTTGCGGCTCAGCGCCGTGCGCACCTCGGCGGCGGCGCGGTTCTTGTTGTCGGTCAGACACTCGATCATGAGCGCGACGCCGTTGGGCCCGTAGCCCTCGTACATGATCGACAGGTACTCGATGGACTCGCCGCCGATGCCCGCACCGCGCTTGATGGCGCGGTCGATGTTGTCGTTGGGGACGGAGGTCTTCTTCGCCTTCTGCACGGCGTCGTACAGGGTCGGGTTGCCTGCGAGGTCAGCGCCGCCGAGTTTGGCGGCGACCTCGATGTTCTTGATGAGCTTGGCGAACGACTTGGCACGACGCGCGTCGATGACGGCTTTCTTGTGCTTGGTCGTCGCCCACTTGGAGTGGCCGGACATGCAGATGATTCTACGGGTCCCGTTGCCCGCGGCCCGAAGGGGGAGGACACTCGAGGCATGGACGACCGGGCGCATGCCCTCGAGGCGGCTCATGACGCGGCATCCCGATTCCTCGACTCGCTCGCTGAGCGGCCCGTGTGGCCGCGCGCGAGTCTCGACGACATGCTCGGTGTATTCGGCGGACCGCTCGCGGACGAGGGGCAGGATGCCGCCGAGCTCGTCGCCGATCTCGCCGAGCGGGCCGACCCCGGACTCGTCGCCATCCCGGGCGGCCGGTTCTTCGGCTTCGTGATCGGTGGGACCCTTCCCGCCGCCCTCGCGACCGACTGGCTCGTCTCGGCGTGGGACCAGAACGCCGGGTCGAGCACGATGACGACCGCGACCGTCGCGCTCGAACGCATCGCGGGCCGCTGAACATGCGAGCTCCTCGGGCTGCCGGCCGACGCGGCCGTCGGCTTCGTCACGGGAGCGCAGGTGTCGAACTTCGTCTGCCTCGCCACCGCTCAGCACGCCGTGCTGCGCCGGGCCGGGTGGGATCTGACCCGCCAGGGCCTGCGGGGTGCGCCGCCGGTCCGGCTCGTCGTCGGAGCGCAGCGCCACGGATCGGTCGACAGGGCTGCGCGATTCTGCGGCATCGGCGCCGACGAGCTCGTCGTCGTGCCCGCCGATCACGAGGGGCGGATGCTGCCGGACGGCCTCGCCGCGGCGCTGGCGAGTGGGCGCGGCATCCCCACGATCGTGTGCCTGCAGGCCGGCGAGGTGCATACGGGGGCGTTCGACCCGTTCGCGCAGCTCGTTCCGCTCGCCCGCGCCCACGGGGCGTGGGTGCACATCGACGGCGCGTTCGGTCTGTGGGCCGCCGCCTCTCCCGCCCTGCGATCGCTCACCGACGGCGTCGACGGCGCGGACTCCTGGACGACCGACGCGCACAAGACACTCAATGTGCCGTACGACTGCGGCATGGCGATCATCCGCGACCCCGCCGACGCGATCGCGATGTTCCGCACGGGCGGCGACTACCTCATGTACACGAGCCTCGACCCTTGGGACGTCAACCCCGAGCTGTCGCGCCGTGCCCGGGGCGTGCCCGCGTGGGCCGCGCTGCGCAGTCTCGGCCGTCGCGGCGTCGCCGAGCTCGTCGAGCGGCTGCACCACAACGCCGTGCGTCTCGAGGCGGGGCTGCGACGGATGCCGCGGGTCACAGTCGTCAACGAGGTGTCATACACCCAGGTGATGTTCCGCCTCGAGCACGACGACGCGACGCGGCAGCTCGGCGCGGCGATCCTCACCGACGGCACGGCGGCGCTCACCGGCGCGGAATGGGACGGGCGGGCGATGCTGCGCTGCTCGATGTCGTCGTGGGTGACGACCGACGACGACATCGACCGCACGCTCGAGGCGATCGAACGGCTCATCGAGGCGGTGCCGACCCGGGCGTGAGGTCAGCTCGCGCGCACGTGCTCGAGGAAGCGGGCGTGCAAGCGCGTCTCGCCGTTCATCTCGGGGTGGAACGAGGTGCCGAGCAATGCGCCCTGCTCGACGGCGACGACTCCCCCATCGGGCAGCGACGCGAGCACGCGCACGCGATCACCCACGTCGGTCACGAGCGGTGCGCGGATGAACGTCGCATGCACGGGCGGCCCGGCGAATCCGTCGACATCGAGTTCGGTCTCGAACGAGTCGACCTGACTGCCGAAGGCGTTGCGGGCCACGGTGATGTCGAGACCGCCGAGGCTCTGCTGACCGTCGATCGCACCCGTGATGCGGTCGGCGAGCATGATGAGGCCCGCGCACGTGCCGTACACGGGCATGCCGCTCGCGATCGCGTCGCGCAGCGGCTCGTGCAGCCCGAACGCGCGGGCGAGCTTGTCCATGACGCTGGACTCGCCGCCGGGGATCACGAGCCCGCGAACGGCGGCGAGCTCGTCGGGCCGGCGCACGCGCACGACGTCGGCCCCGAGCTCCGTCAGGACGCTGACGTGCTCGCGCACGTCACCCTGCAGCGCGAGGACGCCGACCCTCACGCGTGCCCCCGTGGATCGAGTAGGTCGCGCAGCGGCCGTATCGAGATCACCAGCCCCGCTCGGCGAGGCGGTGCGGGGCCGGCAGGTCGGTGACGTTGATGCCGACCATGGCCTCGCCCAGGCCGCGCGACACGTCCGCGACGACCTTCGCGTCGTCGAAGAACGTCGTGGCCTTCACGATCGCGGCGGCGCGCTCAGCGGGATTGCCGCTCTTGAAGATGCCCGAACCCACGAAGACGCCGTCCGCGCCGAGCTGCATCATCATGGCGGCATCCGCGGGGGTTGCGACACCACCGGCGACGAACAGCACGACGGGCAGCTGACCCGTCTCGGCGATCTCGGCCACGAGGTCGTAGGGCGCCTGCAGCTCCTTCGCCGCGACGTAGAGCTCGTCCTTCGTCATGGAGCGCAGGACGTTGATCTCGCTGGAGATGGTGCGGATGTGCTTCGTCGCCTCGGACACGTCGCCGGTTCCGGCCTCGCCCTTCGATCGGATCATCGCGGCACCCTCGTTGATGCGGCGGAGGGCCTCTCCCAGGTTGGTCGCACCGCACACGAACGGCACGTCGAAGCTCCACTTGTCGATGTGGTTGACGTAGTCGGCGGGCGAGAGCACTTCGGACTCGTCGATGTAATCGACGCCGAGCTGCTGCAGCACCTGCGCTTCGACGAAGTGCCCGATGCGGGCCTTGGCCATGACCGGGATCGAGACGGCCGCCTTTATGCCGTCGATCATGTCGGGGTCGCTCATGCGCGAGACGCCGCCCTGCGCCCGGATGTCGGCGGGCACGCGCTCGAGGGCCATGACGGCCACGGCGCCGGCGTCCTCGGCGATACGAGCCTGCTCGACGGTGACGACGTCCATGATGACGCCGCCCTTGAGCATGTCGGCGAGTCCGCGCTTGACGCGGTTGGTCCCGGTGGCGGCGGTCGACATCTGGTCCTCCTGGAATGGGCACAGCCAATCCGTTGATTGGCCTATGCCAAAACGTAGCATGATCCACCTCGTAGGATCGAGACGTCGGAAGGAGCGGCATGGACCTCGCCATCAGCGGCGGCACCGCGACCGAGATCGCCGAGAGCGTGCGCGCCCTCGTCGAACGAGGGAGCCTCCGTCCGGGCGATCCGCTCCCCCCGGTGCGCACCCTCGCCGAACGACTCGGCGTGAACCGGAACACCGCTGTCGCCGCCTACCGCCAGCTCACTCAGGCGGGGGCCATCGTGACGCGCGGCCGTGCCGGCACGCGTGTCGCGGGGGGCTCCCCCGTTGCGCAGGAGGGCTTCGCCGCCGACAGTGTGCTGCGCGATGTCGCGACGGGAAACCCCGACCCCGACCTCATCCCCGACGTGTCGTCCGCGCTCGCGCGGGTCACCGGGCGCCCGGTGCTCTACGGTGAGCCCGTCGTCGATCCCGGCCTCGAGACGTGGGCGCGCGGCTGGATGCGTGACGGCCTCGTGCGCGAGGACGACATCCGCATCACGATCACGAGCGGCGCCGCCGACGCCGTGGAACGGCTGCTCGCCCAGGCGCTCACGCGCGACGACGCGGTGGGGCTCGAGGATCCGTGCTTCCTGACGAGCATCCACACGGTGCGTCTGGGCGGCTACCGCCCCGTTCCGATCCCCGTCGACGATGAGGGCATGACGGTCGACGGGCTCCGGGCGGCCCTCGACGACGGTGTGCGGGCCATCGTCTGCACCCCGCGGGCGCAGAACCCGACGGGTGCGAGTCTGTCGGCGCAGCGCGCCGCCCAGCTGCGCGACGTGCTGGCGCGGCATCCGTATGTCCTCGTGATCGAAGACGACCACTTCTCGATGCTGTCGCGGTCGCGGTATCACTCGGTCATCGGCGGGGAGCATCGTCGGTGGGCGCTCATCCGCTCGGTGTCGAAGTTCCTCGGGCCCGATATGTGTCTGGCCGTGACGGCGTCCGACCCGGAGACGGCCGAGCGCCTCGCGATGCGTCTCACACCCGGCACGACATGGGTGAGCCACCTGCTGCAGCGCCTGACGCATGCGCTCGTGAGCGACCCGGACGTCGGTGCGGCGATCGACCGTGCCGGAGTGCATTACGCCGAGCGAAACATCGACTTCGCCCGGAGGCTGGCAGAGCACGGCGTCGTGACAGAACCGGGTGACGGACTCAACCTGTGGGTCGAGCTGCCCGTCGCCGCACGAGCCGTCGTCGAGCAGCTCATGCGTCGGGGCTGGCTCGCCCGCGCGGGCGACGAGTTCGCGCTCGCGTCGACGGGCCCGTCGCGACGGCTGCGCCTCACGGTCCATGATCTCGACGAGACGTCCGCCGACGCTCTCGCGCGAGATGTCGCGGCGGCGATCGAGGCCGCGCGCGTGGGAGCGGGTGCGCGAGAGGTGGCATGATCGTCCCGTGAAGGTGCTCTCGATTCAATCCGCCGTCGCCCACGGTCACGTCGGCAATTCGGCTGCCGTGTTCCCCTTGCAGCGCATCGGCGTCGATGTGCTGCCGGTCTACACGGTCAACTTCTCGAACCACACCGGCTACGGTGCCTGGCGCGGGCCGCTCATCTCGCCCGACGACGTGCGCGATGTCATCACCGGCATCGAGGAGCGCGGCGTGTTCTCGGGGATCGACGCCGTCCTGTCGGGATATCAGGGCAGCGAGGGCATCGCCGACGTCATCATCGACGCCGTCGCACGTGTGAAGGCGGCCAACCCCGCCGCCGTATACGCGTGCGACCCCGTCATGGGCAACGCGAAATCCGGATGCTTCGTGGCACCGGCCATCCCGGTGCTGCTGCGCGAGCGGGTCGTTCCCGTGGCCGACATCATCACGCCCAACCAGTTCGAGCTCGGGTTCCTCACCGAGTCCGAGCCCGACACGATCGAGTCGACCCTCGACGCCGTCGACGCTGCGCGCGCAATGGGGCCGTCGACCGTGCTCGTGACGAGCGTGGAGCGCCCCGACCGCGAACCCGACACGATCGAGATGCTCGTCGCGGACGACTCGGGAGCCTGGATCGTGCAGACGCCGCTGCTCCCCCTGAAGGCGAACGGATCCGGTGACGTGACGGCGGCTCTGTTCACTGCGCACTACCGGCGCGAACAGAACGCTGCCCTCGCGCTCGAGCGCACAGCATCGAGCGTCTTCGACCTGCTCTCCCTCACGCTCGAGGCGCAGGACCGCGAACTGCGGCTCGTCGAAGCCCAGGAGTTCTACGCGCACCCGCGCATGCAGTTCGCGGCACGCCAGGTGCGCTGAGCGGCGCGTCGGCTGCCGTGCCGGCGGTCAGGTGAGCTGGCGGGAGCAGGTGGTTTCTGCCAACGGATCGGCCTGCGTCGGCAGGAACGGCTGTTCTCAGCGGATGCCGCGCACTCCGCGTCGCGGCGAGCTCAGGCGTCCCAGGCCTCGGCGACGGTGCGCCGCACGTCGCCCAGCAGCTGCGGCAGGGCTTTGGTCTGGGCGATGATGGGGAAGAAGTTCGCATCGGAGCGCCAGCGCGGCACGATGTGCTGATGCAGGTGGCCTTCGACGCCGGCTCCCGCGACGTGTCCCTGGTTCATGCCGAGGTTGAAGCCGTCGCAGCGGGAGACCGAGCGCAGCACCCGCATGCCGCGCTGGGTGAGCGCGCCGATCTCGGCGACCTCTTCGGGCGTCGCCTCGTCGTAGGTCGACACGTGACGGTAGGGACACACGAGAAGGTGCCCCGAGTTGTACGGGAAGAGGTTCAGCAGCACGTAGGCGGTGCGGCCGCGCGCGACGATCAGGCCGTCTTCGTCGGTCTTGTCGGGTGCCGCGCAGAAGGGGCACACTTCGCGCAGCGGCTCGGGCCCGGCGTTGATGTACGCCATGCGGTGCGGCGTCCACAGCCGCTGGAACCCGTCCGGCGTACCCGGCAGCGCCGCGGCATCGGCGAGTCCGTCCACGCCCTCCGCCGCGCCCCGTGGCTCCGCCCCGGCGGCCCCTGAGCCCGCCGAAGGGTCGCCCCCGGTCCCGGGCTCGCCCCCGGTCCCTGAGCTCGCCGAAGGGTCGCCCCCGGTCCCTGAGCTCGCCGAAGGGTCGATCACGCCAGATCTTCCGCCGTGTTGACCAGCGTGTGCGTGTCGACGGCGTCGCGGATGCGCCGCACGGCGTCGGCGATGGGAACGCCGTTCTCCTGCGATCCGTCGCGGAATCGGAACGACACGGTGCCGGCGGAGCGGTCCTGCTCCCCCGCGATCAGCATGATCGGCACCTTCCCCGTGGTGTGGTTGCGGATCTTCTTCTGCATGCGGTCGTCGCTGCGGTCGAGTTCCGCGCGCACACCCGCGACGGCGAGCGCGGCGATGACATCCTCGAGATAGTCGGCGTAATCCTCGGCGACGGGGATGCCGACCACCTGCACGGGTGCGAGCCACACGGGGAAAGCTCCCGCGTAGTGCTCGAGCAGGATCGCGAAGAAGCGCTCGATCGATCCGAAGAGCGCACGGTGGATCATGATCGGACGCTTCTTCTGACCGTCGCGGTCGGTGTACTCGAGCTCGAAGCGCTCGGGCAGGTTCGGGTCGACCTGCACGGTCGACAGCTGCCAGGTGCGGCCGATGGCGTCCTTCGTCTTGAGGTCGATCTTGGGGCCGTAGAAGGCGGCTTCGCCGGGAACCTCGGTCAGCTTCAGGCCGCTGGCGAGGGCGACGTTGCGCAGGGCGTTCGTCGAGTACTCCCAGAACTCGTCGGTGCCGATCCACTTCTCCTTCTCGTCGTCGCGCATCGACAGTTCGAGCTCGAAGTCGTCGAGACCGAAATCGCGCAGCATCGTGATGACGAACTCGAGGACGCGGGTCGTCTCGGCTTCCAGCTGCTCCGGCGTCACGAAGAGGTGGGAGTCGTCCTGCGTGAAGCCGCGCACCCGCGTGAGACCGTGCAGGGCTCCCGAGAGCTCGTTGCGGTAGACGGTGCCGTTCTCGGCGAGCCGCATCGGCAGGTCGCGGTAGCTGCGCGCACGCTCCTTGAAGATCAGGATGTGCATGGGGCAGTTCATCGGCTTCAGGTAGTAGTCGACCCCTGCTTTGGTGATCTCGCCCGCGGCATCCCGTTCCTCGTCGAGGTGGATGGGCGGGAACATGCCCTCGCGGTAGGTGACGAGGTGGTTGGACTGCAGGAACAGGTCCTGCTTCGAGATGTGCGGCGTGTAGACGTAGGTGTAACCGCCCTCGATGTGCCGGCGGCGAGCGTGCTGCTCCATCTCGCCGCGCACGATCCCACCCCGCGGGTGCCACACCGACAGGCCCGATCCGATCTCATCCGGGAACGAGAACAGGTCGAGTTCCCTGCCGAGGCGGCGGTGGTCGCGTTTGGCGGCCTCTTCGAGGCGGTGCTGGTAGGCGCGCAGTTCGTCCTTGGTGGGCCACGCGGTGCCGTAGATGCGCTGCAGCTGCGGGTTCTTCTCGCTCCCCCGCCAGTACGCCGCCGCGATGCGGGTGAGGTCCCAGCCGTTGCCGATCATGCGGGTGCTCGGCAGGTGCGGCCCGCGGCAGAGGTCCTTCCATGCGACCTCACCGTCGCGGGTGACGTTGTCGTAGATCGTCAGTTCGCCCGCGCCGACCTCGACCGAGGCGCCCTCGACCGCACCGGCTCCGGAGCCGGTCGAAGGACTGCCCTTGAGGCCGATCAGTTCGAGTTTGAACGGTTCGTCGGCGAGTTCGGCGCGCGCTTCGTCATCGGTGACGACGCGGCGGACGAACCGCTGGCCCTCGCGCACGATGCGCTGCATCTCTTTGCTGATCGCCTTGACGTCTTCGGGCGTGAACGGCTCGTCGACGCCGAAGTCGTAGTAGAACCCGTCGGTGATGGGCGGACCGATGCCCAGGTTCGCCTGCGGGTGAAGGCGCTGCACCGCTTGTGCGAGCACGTGGGCCGTCGAGTGGCGCAGGATCGCGAGGCCGTCGGGGCTGTCGATCGTGACGGGCTCGACCTCGTCACTGTCGTGCACGACAGTGGCGAGGTCTTTCAGCTCGCCGTTGACGCGAAGCGCGACGACGGAACGGTCGGGGAACAGGGCGAAGCCGTCGGCGGGATAGACCACGTCGGACGGTGCGGCAGCGTCAGTCACAGAAACTCCAGAAGAGGGCGTGCGTAAAGGCTACCGGGCTGCGCGAAGTGATTCCGCGCAGCCCGGCAGATGAGCCGCTGTGATCAGTTGCAGAGATCGCTCATCGCCTGGCCGGCGGCCGCGACATCCCGGGAGACGCTCTGCAGCTCGGTGACCCTGTCGGCGATCGCCGTGAGGTCTCCGTCGGGGGCGCCGTCGAAGATGCGGGCGAAGTCGCCCACTTTGTTCGCGAGCGCATTCAGGGTTCGCCTGACATCGGCATTGCCGAGCGATTCGGCGGTCTCGGCGAGGTTCGTATGCAGCGCGCCGAGCTGCGCGGCGACGACCGAGAAGTTGCCCTCCGTGACATCGGTGGTGATATCGGACAGATCGGATTGCGCGGCCGAGACGGATGCGGAGGCCTGCGAGCAGGCATCCGCGACCGACTGGTCGTCCGGCCCTCCCGGGACGCCTGAGCAGCCCGCGACGGCGACGAGTCCGAGTGCCACCGCTGCGGCGGCGGCGGACCGCTTCGTGATGGTCCGGAAAATGGCTACCCCCTGTGCCGCCGCTTGGGGCCGGCGGGCTCGGTGTCGTGACGGCGGCCGTTGGCGCAGCCGCTGTGAGAGCCTAACCGGTCGGGCGCCGGACGCGGGACGCGGGGTGGGTCAGTGGATGAACACGTCACCGCTCGCGCGGACGGTGATGTCGCTGATGTTCACGCCCCACGGCTGGTTGATGACGTAGACGACGTTCTCGGCGAGTTCTTCCGGAGTGATGGCCCAGTATTCGATGCTGTCGGAGTCAGTCTTGTCCGCAGGAAGCTCGCCCTTCATGAACTTTTCGGTGCTCTCGAAGTAGTCGGCCGCATTCTGTCCCGCAAGCCCGGAGATCGCGGTGTCGTTGACGACGGCGCTGGCGAGGTTGGTGCCGGGAACGCCGGTCGGCTTGAGCGTCGTGACCTTGATCTTGCCGTGTGCTTCGATGCGCAGCGAGTCGGAGATGATCTTCACTGCTGCCTTGGTCGCGCTGTACACACCTGATCCGGGCATACCGGCGTTGCCGTAGATCGAGGAGATGTTGACGACCTGTCCGCGGCCCTGCTCGATCATCTGGTCGTAGACGGCGGCGATGCCGTTGACGACACCCTTGATGTTGATGTCGATCGACTTGTCCCAGGCCCTCCACGCAGCCTTGTGGTCGGACCAGAACGCGAGAGGCATGATGCCGGCGTTGTTGAGCATGACATCGATGCGGCCGAACTTCTCGACGGCGAACGCGGCGACGGCATCCATCTGATCCTTGTCGGTCACGTCGGCGACTTTGTACTCTGCGCTCTGGCCTTTGGCGCGAATCTCGTCGACGACCTCCTTCAGGCTGTCCTCATTGATGTCGGATGCCACGACGTGTGCACCGAGCTCTGCAGTCATGCCGGCCACGAGCTTGCCGAAGCCGCTCCCTGCCCCGGTGATGATGATGACGCGACCGTCAACGTGATTGGTCATGATGTCGACCTCCATGTGTCTCAGCGAAAATGCGTATGCATGTGAATACACTGGTGGAGGTGGAACTATTCCCGCGCCGAAAGCGGGCAAGGTTGCAACAACCAGAAAAACCCCTGATAAGTCAGGGGTTTTATCGTGGTGCGCGATACTGGGATCGAAACTGTATCAGGACTACTGGGGCGCTCTCCCGGTTTCACTGGAGTTTCGGTCTCTTTGGCGCGTGTTCTTGCGGTGCAGCTCGATCCAGTGTTAAGGTCACTGGAAACCATAAGTGGACATACGCAGCCACGAGATATTGCACGGTATTGCACGGGGAGGGAAGAGATGGGCGGTAAGGCACGCAAACGGCGGGAGCCTTTCGGCGCTATCCGACAGCTCCCCTCGAAGCGCTATCAGGCGTCCTACGTCGGACCGGATGGGAATCGGTATGCGGCGCCCATGACTTTCACCGCTCAGACCGACGCACGGGAATGGTTGGCACGCCGACGCATCGAGATTGCGGACGGCGTGTGGCAGGCTCGTGCGGCCGCTGACGCACAGTCCGCGAAGCAGTCGAAGGGTGAAACCTTCGCTGAGTACGCGGAGCAGTGGATCTCAAACCGCACGAACCGCCACGGTGATCACCTGCGGCCCCGCACCGCCGCGGAGTACCGGCGACTTGTTAAAGGCCCGCTTGCACTGTTCGGCGAAATGCGCCTCAACGCGATCACGGCTGAGGCTGTCGACGTCTGGTTCTCGGATCTGATCCGTTCCGGGACGAAGACTCAGGCGGCTCGAGCCTACGAACTGCTCAAGTCGATCATGACAACGGCGGTTAAGAGGGGTCGTGCGCAGTCGAACCCGTGCGACATCCAGGGCGCCGCATCTGCGTCGAGCGGCCGGAAGACTGAACCGCCGACCGCAGCCGAGTTGCAGAAGATTGTCAACACGATTACTCCTCGATTCAAAGCGGCTGTAGTGATCGCGGCATGGTCGGGTGTTCGGTACGGCGAGCTCACTGAGTTGCGTCGCAGGGATCTCACGAAGCTCGAGGACGTCTATGTTGTGTCTGTCGATCGCGCGGTCACGCATGTTGCGGGTCAAGGCTTCGGGGTTGGCCCGACGAAGTCTGAGGCCGGCGTGCGAAACATCGTGCTCCCCCCGCATGTCACGGCAGTTGTCGATGAGCATCTGACGACGCACGCGGGCCGGTTCCCCGAATCCCTACTGTTCCCCGCAACGGACGGTGTTTCACATCTAGCGCAGAGTGCGTTCTGGAAGCACTGGAACCCCGCCAGGAAGGCCGCTGGACGCCCGGACATGCCGTGGCACGCGCTCCGTCATTACGGCGCTACACGGGCCGCTCTGGCGGGTGCGACGTTGAAGGAATTGCAGACTCGCCTAGGCCACTCGACGGTGGCCGCTGCGATGCGTTACCAGCACACCGCTGGTCGCGATGAAGAGCTTGCGAGGCGGATGTCCGATCTTGCATGAGGTGTTGCATCCGCAACACCTGACGAAGACGCCCCCGCCGTGCGCGAACACGGCGAGGGCGACCCAGAAGGGAAGCAACCCCTAATGAGCATTATCGATTCTACCGAGGTCAACCCGCGCCCCGCGAAGAGAACTGCTGCACCCCCGGAGGACTGGACGTGGGCGATCGAACCGGGCGACACCGTCGACGCCGTGGCCGTGCGCGCCTCGGCACTCAAGGTCGATCTGACGTTCCTCATCGACTTCGACCACACCCGAGAAGCGCTTGCGACCGGCGAACTGCCGGAATGGGCGCACACCTTCGAGGCGGTCGAGGCGACGAAGGACTCCAGCCCTGAGATCTGGCTCGACGGCGACTACGGACCCGTCAACATAGGGATCTCCCTCGTCTACGGCCGCTACTGCCGCGGCACGTCTCGGGGCATCTCTGTGGCGATCGACGGGCACCCGCTCGGCGAGATGACCTCGCAGCAGTTGAGGGCCCTCGCCACGAACGTCGAGCACGCGGCGGACGCGATCGACCGGAGCACGTCGTGATCTGGCCGGCGACGGTTCAGAAGTGCGCCGGCTGCGAAGCTACGCCCGGTGACAACGACCATTGCGTCATTGACGGGGCGCGTCATGAGTGGCACGAGTGCGGCAACCATCTACGGACGAACTTCACGCACACGAACTGCACGTTTAGCGAACAGGACACAGGGTCCACAGGGACCCCCTAACCTGTTTCACGAGCACGAAAAGAGCATCAGCAGATAGACCGGTTAGGGGGCGAGGGCTACGGCCCTGCCCCCGCGCCCGGAGGGGAACACATAGTGACAGACATCGCTGCACTCGACGCAGACTTCCATGCCCGCATGGGCGCTTTCGCGCACCAGATCCTCGTCCGCGTCGTGTGCACTCATGCGGGGAGGGGCTTTGACGGGGCGCCGATAGTGATCGTCGCTTATCTCGATGACCACACCCTGGTCCCGCACTACGCGTACTGGCGGGAAGATGTATCGGAAGTCGGAGGGAGGGTCGAGGTGATCGCCCAAATGCGTGGGTCCGTAGCCGCCGTTGATCGACCCGGGGACCCCCACATACGGCAAGTGCTTACTTGTGGATGCGGAATCGTCGTACCGCTGAGGGGGAGCGACATAGAACGACTCGCGGAGCTTTCGAGCGCGCGCGGAGAGTCGATCCTCGAACTCAAAGCGTTGCCCCAACTCGTTAGGGCACTGCGCGACACGCCGTAGTTCCCCCCTTGTCCCCTTGTGGGCGATCTGATATAGTTGTGTTGCCCCCTTCTGGCGGGGCCTAAGTTCTCCGGACGCCTTCCGGTGCGTGTTCAAACACGCCCATCGGAAGGCGTTTCTTATGGAAACTGTCGATATCTCGGTCGACCTCACTGTTGAACAAGCAGCGCAGGCCAAACAGGTCAGCACCAAGACAATCAGGCGCGCGATAGCCCGCGGAGAGCTCGAAGCACGACGCTACGGGCCGCGACTCATTCGCATCTCCGCATCGAGCCTCGCCCTTTGGGGCAAGCCTCTGGCGGTGGTCGCTTGAATGGGAAAAGCCGCCCTGAGGCGGCTCCCGTAGATCCTGCTGTGGCGGCTGGGAATCTTCCCCCCAATAGTACACATATCTGGGATGTTTTCGCTGGTGAAGGCGGATGCTGATGGGTGCCGGCCTGGTCAAGGCCGCATACCTGGCGGCGTCGAAATGTGGCCTCGGTCACGCACCAATGCGCATCTACGCGTTCATGGCCGTGACCGCTCTGGATGCGGCTCCCTGCCCGAGCTTCTACGCGGGCCGCAACTCTCTTACGGCCGCGCTGGGCAAGCCCGCCAATGACGCCGGGTACCGCGCAGTTGGACGAGCAACTGAATCGCTGACCCGTGCCGGTCTCATCCGAACGCACTCCGCAGCGCCAGGGCGCAACGCACGTTACGACCTTCTCGACGGGGACGGTTCACCGCTTAAGGCGCTCCGTGACGAAGGACGCTCAACGTCTCCCGTTACGGCAACGGCGGACGTTCACCGTCCTGTGAACGCAGGACGCTCAGCGCCGAACGCAGGACGGTCAGCGTACGCAACGAAGGACGCTCACCGTCCTTCAGAGGAGAAGGAGGAGCAAAAAGGAGGAGGAAGCTCCCCCAACTGCAAGAAACACCCTCATGGAACATCAGCACCGTGCTGGGACTGCAAATCGGCTCGTGAAGCACACAAGGACGCAACAGCTACAGCCGTGATGCGAACCGTCCAACCGGGATCTGACTGCGGAACCAAGCGACATCGCCTAGGGCGTGTCTGATAATTGTCGGGTCCAGGCGATGACGGCTTGGATGAGGACCGCGGCGCGGTAGACGATGGCGTGCTTGTCGTATCGGGTCG